>JBDHTM010000022.1:0-53891 GCA_039808685.1 Allobosea sp.
CGCAGCGCCCGGCCGGCCGAGCGCTTGGCCGCGGCGAGTTCCATCGCCTTGGCGAGCCAGATCGTCCAGGTCACCAGCGAGGCGAAGGCGAGCCCGAGCATCACGCCCTTCACGACGATATCGGCCGCCATGAACATGCCCCAGGGCGACAAGTCATGCGGCAAGGTGGCCGTCATCGCCGGAGACGTCACGGGCGTTGCCGGGGAGCCGGACGTCAGCGGCGGATGGGCGCTGCTCGGTGGGTTGATGCCGAGCTGGGGCAGAGCGGGCGGCAGCGGATTGGTCGGCGTGGCCTGCCGGGTCTGGACCGCTGGCGGAGCCTGGTCCGCAGGCACCGGAGCGGGCTGGCCGGAAACCTGAGCCGGGGCGACCGCCACGGACAGGGTCGCGACCACGAGAGCCAGCCGAAACGCACGCATCATCACAGTTCAGCCTTCTCTGGAGGAGCGCCGCAGCGGCCTTTCGGCGGGGCCGAAAACCATGCGGCCGAGCACCGGAGCACTTGCCGCTTCCTCATTGGAATCATTACAAAAAAAGACTTGCAGCGGCGTTGCTGCATATGCGACAGGCCTGTTCGAATCGGGCCAGCATGTCAAGGCGAAGTCACCCGTGGGCCGAGGTCGCGCAGGCGACCGAACCCGGCATTTCAGGCACTGGCGGGCGCTTCGGAACGGCCGCTACATATCCGCCATTCGATGAATGCAGAGCGCTTCGGCGCAGGGACAGGCCGCGGTCAGCCGCGTTCGGTCCGTTCGATCTCGGCCTGCAAGGCGGACAGATGCTCGGCAGCCGCTTCGGCGGCTGCCTGCTCGACCGCTCGGAAGCGCAGGATCAGGGCTTCGCCCAGGGCGGTCAATTGCGCGCCGCCACCATTGCGCCCGCCGACCTGGCGCTCGACCACCGGCTTGCCGAAGAGCACGTTCAGCTCCTCGACCAGTTCCCAGGCCCGCCGGTAGGACATTTCCATCGCCCGGCCGGCTGCCGAGATCGAGCCATGCGTCGCGATGTTCTCCAGCAGCGCGATCTTGCCGGGGCCGATCCGGCCTTCGGGGTCGAGCTGGATCCGGAGACTGAGCGAGGCCACTCCCGCCTCAGGAGGCTTTGGCCAGGGCGGTCTCGGTGCCCTGCCCGCAGGCGGCGAGCCAGATCGCCGCGATGCGCTCGATGCCCGCCTGGTCGTCGGCATCGAAACGCGCGGGCGACGGGCTGTCGAGATCGATGACGCCGAGGACGCCATGGCTGCCGATCAGCGGCACGACCAGCTCCGAGCGCGAGGCCGCGTCGCAGGCGATATGGCCGGGAAAGGCATGGACATCCTCGACCAGTATCGCGCGGCCTTCAGCCACAGCCGCGCCGCAGACGCCCTTGCCGACGGGGATGCGGACGCAGGCCGGCTTGCCCTGGAACGGGCCGAGCACGAGTTCGCCCGACCGCATGATATAGAAGCCGGCCCAGTTCAGGTCCGGCATCATCTGATACAGCAGGGCGGAGGTGTTGGCCGCATTGGCGATGAGGTCGGTCTCGCCGGCCAGCAGGGCTTCGAGCTGCGCCGCGAGCTCGCGATAGAAATCCGGCTTACTGCCGCTGTCGATGCCACGTGCCTCGAACATGATCCTGACGCCCCGCTTGCGTGCGCTCTCGAAATCCAGCGCCGGTTCCTACCACCATCGCCCCGGCCGCGCCATCGAAGAGGCTCCCCCTTCCCTGCCACGTGCCGATCGTGGCAATTCTCGCCACGCCAGCCTGAGGGGAATCGGCCTTGAACGATATGACCGCGAGTCCGCGCCGGGCCGATGGCAGCGCCGGCGATGCCGATTACGGCCGCATCGGCCAGGGCTATGCCTCCTACCGCCAGCCCGAACCTGCCATTGCCGCGCTGATCGAGGCCGCGCTCGGTCCGGCCCGGCGCATCCTCAATGTCGGGGCGGGTGCCGGCTCCTACGAGCCGCGCGGGCGCGACATGACCGCGGTCGAGCCTTCCGCTTCGATGCGAGCCCAACGCCCGGCCGATATCGTCGCGGCGATTGACGCCACGGCCGAGGCCCTGCCCTTTCCCGACGGGCATTTCGACGCGAGCATGGCGACCTTCACCGTGCATCAATGGCAGGACCTCGACGCCGGCCTGCGCGAGATGCGCCGGGTGACGCGCGGGCCGGTCGTCATCCTCTCCTGCGATCCCGATCTGGTCCAGGCATTCTGGCTCAACCATTACGCGCCGGAAGTGCTGGCAACCGAGGCGCGACGCTATCCCTCGCTCGGACATATCGGGACGGTACTGGGCGGCGAGGTCGAGATCGTCGCGGTACCGATCCCGCTTGCGTGCCGCGACGGCTTCAATGAAGCCTATTACGGCCGGCCCGAACTCTTCCTCGAAGCCGGCGCACGCTCGGCCTGCTCGGCCTGGAGCTTCGTCGGCGAGGCCGAGAATGCCGCTTCGATCGAAAGCCTGCGCCAGGACCTGGAATCCGGCGCCTGGGATGCGCGCCACGGCTATCTGCGCCGGCAGCCGAGCTTCGACGGCTCGCTGCGCCTCGTCATCGCCCGGCCCTGAGCCGACAGCGAAAAAGGCCGGCTCTCCGCGAGAACCGGCCCTTCTTTCGGAAAGCGCTCGCCTGCCCGCGCAAGGCAGCGCGCTCAAGCGTGGTTCCGTTATGGCTGAAAGCGGAGCGCTCGCGCCGCTGGGACGTCCCCAGGGTCCATAACAGCCTTAGGCCGGCGTCAGCCCGAAGACGGCCTCGGCGGTCTGGCCTGCCTTCAGGGCCGCTTCCCACTTGGCTTCCAGCTCCAGCCGGGCCTCCGCATCGGCGATACGACCGCGGATCGTCGCCGGCGTCAGCGCGACGAGCCCGTCATCGTCGCCGATCAGCAGGTCGCCGGGCGAGACGATCGTGCCGCCGATCGTCACCGGCCGGTTGATCTCGCCGCGCTCGGCCGAGGATGGGCCACGCGGCGTCACAGAGCGCGTGAAGACTGCAAAATCCGTCCAGCCGGCGAGTGTCCCGACATCGCGGATCGCTCCGTCACAGACCAGGCCGACGGCGCCCTTGCGGCGGATATGGCCGCCGAGGATCTCGCCGATCATCGCGCTTTCGGAATGGCCCGCAGCCGCGATGACCAGGACATCGCCAGGGCCGATCACATCCATCACACGCACGACGGAGCCGAAATCCGGCGCCTCGCAGAAGGCCGTCACGGCACGGCCGAACAGGCGCGGCTGCCGGCCGGGCGGCATCAGGGGGCGGATCGCCGGGTCGATCTGGTTGAGATTGCGGCCGAGATCGACGGCGACCGCGACGGGAATCGCCCGCCAGCGCTCGATCTCGGCCTCCGTCAGGTCGCTCTTCGGGGCGGAATGGATGGTCACGGGCATGGTGCGGTCCTCGTCTGCGCGTCTCGGATGGTCTTGGTGCGGTTCAAGCGCGCATCCGCGAGCCGATATGGGCTTTCAGCACATGGCCGAGCGCCGTGATGCCGGCGACGAGCCGCTCGTCCGTCTGCGTGGAGTAGCTCATCCGGGCATGGTTCGGCCGCTGCTCGAGCGCGAAGAAGGTCGCGCCCGGCACATAGGCGACGCGGGCCTCCGGCAAGGCATGGTCGAGCATGAAGGCGGCCGCGTCGAACCCTTCCGGGAAGGTGAGCCAGGTGAAGAGCCCGCCGCTGGCGTCCGTGCAGGCGATCTCCTGCGGGAAGCTCTGCCGGATCGTGTCCAGCATCAGGTTCTTCTTGTGGCGATAGGCGCTGCGGATCGTCGCGATATGCGCGTCGATGTCGTAATCCGCGAGGAAGCGCGAGGCCACCGCCATGTTGAGTGTGCTGGTCTGCGTGTCGGCCGCGAGCTTGAGCAGGCCGAGCTGCTCGATCAGCTCGGGCGAGGCCACCGCCCAGCCGAGCCTCAGGCCCGGCGCCAGGATCTTCGAGAAGCTGCCGAGATAGATCACCCGGCCCTCGGTATCGAAGCTCTTGATCGGCGGAATGCGCTCGCCCTCGAAGCGGATTTCGCGGTAGGGCGAATCCTCGAGGATGATGATGTCATGGGCATTGGCGATCTCAACCAGGCGCTTGCGCCGCTCCCGGCTCATCGTGACGCCGGTCGGATTGTGGAAATCCGGCACCGTGTAGATGAACTTCGCGCCCGGATTGGCCTTCAGCGCCGCGTCGAGCGCCTCGACATCCATGCCGTCCTCGTCCATGCCGACCGTGACATAGCGCGGCTCGCAGGGGTTGAAGGCGATCAGCGCCCCCAGGAAGGTCGGGTCCTCGACGACGATGATGTCGTCCTTGTCGACCATCAGCTTGGCGACGAGGTCGAGCCCCTGCTGGCCGCCCTGGAGGATCAGCACCTCGTCGGCGGTGCATGGCACGCCGTCGCGCGTCATCCGCTCGGCGATCTGGCGGCGCAGCAGCGGCATGCCGTTCGAGACGGTGTATTGTAACGCCTCCTGCCCGCTTTCAGCCAGCGTCTTGCGGAAGACCTCGTCCAGCCCCGCGATCGGGAACAGCGAGGCGTCGGGATAGCCGCCGCCGAAGGAGATCACGTTGGGATCGGCGCCGAGCCGCAGGAGCTCGCGGATGGCCGAAGGCTTGACCCGGCTCATCCGGGCAGCGAGGCGATGTGCCATGATCTTGTTCTCCGGCGCTCAGGCGGTGACATTGAGTTCGACGGCGCCGATGCCTTCGAGTTCGAAGCGGTAGGTTTCGCTTTCGGTCGGGAAACGGGTGGTGACGAGGCTGCCGGTCATCACGATCTCGCCGGCGCGCAGGCGCTGTCCCTTCGCCGCCAGCGCATTGGCGAGCCAGGCGAGCGGCGCGAAGGGATGGCCGAGAACGTCGCGGCCATGGCCGCGGTCGATCTCCGTTCCATTGCGGCTGACCGTTCCCGAGACGGCATCCAGCGCCGGCCAATGACTCTGGAACTTCGACAGCACCACGCCGCCATTCCAGGAGTTGTCGGCGACGAGCGAGAGCACGTCGAGCTCGGCATAATCGGCGGCACGGTCATCGACGATCTCGATCGCGGCGCAGACACCGGCGACATGCTCAGCGATGTTCTCCGGCGTCCAGGCCGGTCCTCCGACGGGAAGATCGCTGGCCATGCGCACCGCGATCTCGAATTCGAGGCCCATTCGGCCATAATCGGCAATCGCGAGGCGCGCGCCGGAATGATGCAGCCGGTCGGCCAGCACGACGCCGGCGATCGGGTGGCCGATGCCGCACATGGTCTGCATGCGCTGCGAGGTCAGGCCGATCTTGTAGCCGACGGGCGCGCCGCAGCGCGGCTTCAGCAGCGAGACATAGCGCTCCTGCACGGCATAGGAATCGTCGAGCGAAGCGATGCCGTTCGCCGCGGCGAAGGGCCGGAATTTTTCGTTGCGGTCATGCTCGTCGATCAGCCGCCTGGCCAACCTGTCCCCGTCCATCATCCCATCCTCCTGTCCCGGCCGTGCTGTCGCCGGGTTGAAACGATCATTTGCCAAGAAACCTCAAGCCGCAGCCATGACCTCGGCAAAACGCCGCACGGCCGGAGCGATGCGCTCGGGCGCGGTATTGCCGAAGCCGAAGACGAACCCCGCCGCCGTCCGATCCTGCAAGCGGTAGCGCGAGAGCGCAGGCGCATCGATGCCGCGCTGCCGCGCCGCATCGGTGACGGCGGCATCGTCCAGCGGTCCAAGCGCATGGGCGGTCAGATGCAACCCCGCCGTGACGTCTGGAACGAGCAGGCGGTCGCCGAGCGCTTGCCGCAGGGCATCGACCAGTATCGTCGCCCGCTCGCGATAGATCAGCCGCATGCGCCGGACGTGCTTCGCGAGGACGCCGCGGCCCATGATGTCGGCCACCATCTGCTGCAGCGGCGGCGGCAGATAGCAGGAGAAGACGAGCTTCGCGCGATAGAACAGGTCAACGAGATCGGGCGGCAGGACCAGATAGGTCAGCCCGAGCGAGGGCGAGAAGATCCGGTTGATATTGCCGATGAAGATCACCCGCTGGTCCGCATCGAGCGAGAGCAGCGAGGGCAGCGGCTGGCGGTTGATGCCGATCGGGCTGCTGTAGTCGTATTCGATCACCCAGGCATCGCGGGCGCGCGCCCAGCCGAGCAGCGCGAGCCTGCGCTCCATCGACATGGTCGAGCCATAGGGGAACTGGTTGGTCGGCGAGGCGATCACCATCCGGGCGTCATCGGTGTCCGGCCCGAAACGGTCGATGCAAAACCCCTCCCGATCGACGCATTGCGGCAGAATGCGGGCTCCATTCGCCACCAGCGCGGCGACCCGCGTCGGGTAGCCGGGGTCCTCGATGACGACGCCGTCGCCGGGATCGAGCAGCAATTGCGCGAGCAGGATGAAGGCCTGCGTCGTGCTGGCGACGACGGCGATCTGCTCCGCCCGGCAGGGAATGCCCTCGTATTCGCCGAGATATTTCGCGATCTGCTGGCGCAAGGCGGGCAAGCCCAGCCGCTCGCTGAAATTGAACTGCGGCCAGGGTTCCGAGCCCCAATATTCGGCGGTGCTGCGGCGGATATCGGCGAAGGGCAATTCATCGAGCGCCGGCAGAAGCGGGCTCAGATCATAGCCGAGCTCGCGCTCGCTCGGCAGCGGCAGCTCCATCAGGGCACTGCCGCGCGCGGCCAGGATACGCGGATGCCGAGGTGGCGGAGCGGGCGCCGGTTCGCCGATCCGGCGGTGCAGGTCCTCAGGCAGGTCCTTCTCGATATAGGTGCCCGCGCCCGTTCGCCCCTGCGCGTAGCCTTCGGTCTTCAGGCGGTTATAGGCGAGCACGATGGTCGAACGGGAAACGCCGAGCTCGTCTGCAAGCTTGCGCGACGGCGGCAGGCGCATGCCCCGCGGGATCGCGCCGGCAACGACGAGGGCCCGAACCTGGCCGGCGATCTGGTCGAAGAGCGGCTCCGGCCCGTCCGGGGCAAGCGCGATCGTATTCCAGAAGGGATAGTTGAAACTCGCGTTCATATCCTGTCGCGGATGGGTTCGGGCAATCCCGTCGGTTGTTGCGGGAGATTGAGCGTCCGCTCATGCGAACGGTCAAGCGCGTCCCCGGATTGGTCTGCACGACTCGCAAGAATTGGTACTTGAGACGGTTTTTAGCCGCCGATACCGTCCGTGCCAATCGCGATCGGGCAAAGCCGGTCATCCAGCGCAAGCGGAGGGGAAACCGTGTCTCGACCCGAGGCGAAGACCGTTCTCACGGCGGACGACATCCATAAGAGCTACGGCGACTTCCCGGTTCTCAAGGGGGTGAGCCTCACGGCCCGCGAGCGCGACGTCATCTGCATGATCGGCGCCAGCGGCTCGGGCAAGAGCACCTTCCTGCGCTGCATGAATCTGCTCGAGACGCCTGAAGGCGGCACGATCCATTTCGAGGGCGAGCAGTTGAATCTCGGGCGCCGCGACAATGGCGCCGCGGCCCTGGACGCCCGCCAGATCAACCGCATCCGCAGCCGGATGGGCATGGTCTTCCAGAGCTTCAACCTGTGGAGCCACCTCACCGTCCTCGACAATGTCACGATCGCGCCGATCAAGGTGCTGGGCGTCCCCAAGGCGGAGGCCAGGGAGCGGGCCGAGGCCCTGCTCGCCAAGGTCGGGATGTACGACAGGCGCTTCCACTATCCGGCGCATATCTCCGGCGGCCAGCAGCAGCGCTGCGCCATCGCCCGCGCGCTGGCGATGGAGCCCAAGCTCCTGCTCTTCGACGAGCCGACTTCCGCCCTCGACCCAGAGCTGGTCGGCGAGGTGCTGAGCGTCATGCGCCAGCTGGCGGAAGAGGGGCGCACCATGATCGTCGTGACCCATGAGATGAGCTTCGCCCGCGAAGTCTCGAACGAGGTGCTCTTCCTTCACGAGGGGAAGATCGAAGAGCGCGACACGCCGGAGAACATCTTCGGCAACCCGGCGTCCGAGCGATGCAGGCGCTTCCTGCAGCGGGTTCTGTGAGGAGAAGAACCATGAAGAAGACGGCTCTCACCCTGCTCGCCGGCGCAGCGATGCTGCTCGCCGGTTCCGCCTTCGCCCGCGAGGTCAAGGTCGGCACCGAATGCACCAATCCGCCCTTCAACTACCGCACCTCGGGCGGCGAGCTTGCCGGCTTCGACGTCGACATCGCGCGCGAGATCGGCAAGCGCGCCGGCTTCGAGCTCGCCTTCGTCTGCCAGTCGCTCGACGGCGTCATCCCGGCGCTGACGGCGCGCAAGTTTGACCTCGTCCTCGCCAGCCTGTCGATCACCGAGGCACGGCAGAAGAGCATCGATTTCAGCATTCCCTATCGCTCCTCGACCGGCCGCTTCGTCGCGCCGAACAATTCGACGCTCGAGCCGGTGAAGGCCGACGGCACGCCCAACCCCAAGGCGCTCGACGGCAAGACTGTCGGATTGATCCGCTCCAGCACCTATGACCGCTATTTCACCGAGCTGTTCCCCGGCGTGCAGATCTCGCGCTACGAGAATTACGAGACGTTGCTGCTCGACCTCGTCTCCGGCCGCGTCGACCTGATCATGGCCGGGCCGATCAAGATGGAAGGCTTCTTCGCCGAGCCGCAAGGCAAGGGCTTCAAATATGTCGGGCCCGAGCTCGAGAACATCAAGTATTTCGGCCCGGGCGTCGGCGTCGGCCTGCGCAAGAACGAGCCGGAGCTGCTCGCCAAGGTCAACGATGCCCTGAAGGGCATGTTCGCCGACGGCACCTTCAAGAAGATCAACCAGAAATACTGGAAATTCACGGTCATGCCGAGCGTCTGGACCGATTGACCTCCCGGTTCGCGGACATGGCCCGGCGCCCGCGCCGCCATGTCCTGCGCCCCTCTCCCCTGACGGGAACTCCATATGACGGCAGACCTCTTTCAGGGCTGGGGCACCCAGCTCTTCTGGGGCACGATGGTCACGCTCAAGGTCGCGTTCCTGTCCCTGCTGGCGGGGCTCGCGATCGGGCTCCTCGTAGCGCTTGCCAAGCTTTCCGCGTCGAAGACCCTGCGCGCGGCGGGGGATCTCTACACCACCTGCGTGCGCGGCACGCCGGAGCTGCTGATCATCCTGCTCGTCTATTTCGGCAGCACCGTCGCGCTCTCGGCGGCGCTGCGCCGGCTCGGCGGTGAGAATACCTATTTCGAGATGCCCGCGCTCGGCGCCGGCGTGCTGGCGCTCAGCCTCGTCTTCGGCGGCTATGCGGCCGAGATCTTCCGCGGTGCCTTCCTCGCCATCCCGCCCGGCCAGATCGAGGCGGCCAGAGCCTTCGGCATGTCGCCGCTGACGCTGTTCGTCCATATCCGCCTGCCGCTGATGTGGCGCTATGCCCTGCCCGCGCTCGGCAACATCTGGATTTCGCTGATCAAGAACACCTCGCTGATCTCGGTGGTCGGTCTCGAAGAGCTGATGCGCGTCAGCTACATCGCGACCTCGGTGACCCGCAGCCCGTTCCATTTC
Organism: Allobosea sp.; assembly: GCA_039808685.1. Taxonomy (GTDB): domain Bacteria; phylum Pseudomonadota; class Alphaproteobacteria; order Rhizobiales; family Beijerinckiaceae; genus Allobosea. Next base: position 9,425 of record JBDHTM010000022.1, read on the forward strand.
TACATGCTCGCGGCGGTCATCTATCTCCTGCTGACGATCGCCAATTCGCTCATCATCGAATGGCTGGAGACCCGCGCGAACCGCGGCGTCCGGAGGGTCTGATCATGGACCTGTCACTCATGATCGAGAGCCTTCCGCGCCTGCTGCAAGGCGCGGTCACCACCCTCAAGCTGCTGCTGCTGACCGAGCTCATCGGCTTCGTCTGCGCGCTGCCGCTCGGCATCCTCTACGCCAACGGCTCCCGTGCCGCCCGCGCGCCGATCTACGGCTTCGTCTATTTCTTCCGCGGCACGCCGCTCCTGGTGCAGATCTTCATCGTCTATTACGGGCTCGCCCAGTTCGACTTCGTGCGCCAGAGCGTCCTCTGGCCCTGGCTGCGCCAGCCTTTCGTCTGCGCGCTGATCGCCTGCGCGCTGCATTCCACCGCCTACACGACCAATATCCTGCGCGGCGCGATCCAGGCCGTGCCGGCCGGCGAAGTCGAAGCGGCGCGGGCCTGCGGCATGTCGGCCTTCCAGGTCCAGCGCTTCATCGTGCTGCCGATCGCGCTCCGACTCATGCTGCCGGCCTACAGCAACCAGGCGATCGGCATGCTGAAGGGCACCTCGCTCGCCAGCACGATCACGCTGATGGAGCTGACCGGCGTCGCCAACACCATCGTCGCCAGCACCTTCTCCCCCTACGAGGTCTTCATCATGGCGGCACTGATCTATCTCGCGATCACGCTCGTGATCACGCGCTGCTTCAAATACCTCGAATACGCGCTGAGCAAGCACCAGCGTCCCCTCAAGAGCACAGCCGCGATACCCGGACAGGTCCGCCATGCCGACTAGCGATATCAGGAATTTCATCGCCTTCGCCCAGGGACTGGCCGAGGCGAGCGGCGCGATCATCCGCGAGGCCGCCAGCCGCAACAACGCCTTCGTCTCGAAGGGCGACGACAGTCCGGTCACCGAGATAGACCGCGGCGTCGAGACGGAACTGCGCCGCCGCATCGGCGAGGCCTTCCCGGAGCACGGCATCCTGGGCGAGGAATTCGGCGCGCAGGCGACCGATGCCGACTATGTCTGGGTCATCGACCCGATCGACGGCACCAAGGCCTTCGTGGCGGGCATCCCGGTCTTCGGCACGCTGATCGCCCTCGCCCGCCGCGGCCTGCCGATCCTCGGCGTCATCGACCAGCCGATGACACGCGAGCGCTGGGTCGGCGCCGAAGGCTATCCGACCACCCTGAACGAGACCCGCGTCGCCACCTCCGGCCGCAGGATTCTCGGGGAAGCGGTGCTGTCGACCAGCAATATCGAGCTCTACGATCCGCAGACGCTGCCGGTCTTCCAGGCGCTGCGCTCCGGCGTCCATTGGTGCGTTTATGGCGGGAGCTGCTATTCCTACGGGCGGCTCGCCTCGGGCGGGATCGATATCGCGATCGACCGCTTCACCACCCCGCATGACATGCTCGCCCATGTCCCGGTCATCGCCAATGCCGGCGGCGTCATCACGGATTGGGACGGCGCGCCGCTGACCCTGCATTCGAGCGGGCACTGCCTGGCCGCGGGTAATCCCGACCTGCATCGGGCCGCGCTCAGCCGGATCGCCGCGCCGCGCGCCGGGATCAAGCCGGCGGCGTGAGCGGACCGACCAGCGCACCCAACTCAACCAGGCCAGCCATCATGACCACCACACCCCGGACCCGCAGCGAGATCGTCGAGGCCATGAAGGAGGCCGCGCGCATCGGCGGCGCCTCGCTCGCCGAGAACTTCGCGCGCCTTTCCGCCCTGCCCATCCTGGAAAAGGGTCCTTCCGACTTCGTCTCCGCCGCCGATATCGAATCCGAGCGCCTGATCGTCGCCCATCTCAACGCGAAGCTGCCTGAGGTCGCCGTGCTCGGCGAAGAAGGGGCGGCCTCCCCCGACGCCGGCAACGGCCTGCGGATCATTATCGACCCGCTCGACGGCACCAACAATTTCCTGCACGGCATCCCGCAATTCTCGGCCTCGCTCGCCCTGATGGAAGGCGAGGAGGTCACGGCCGGCGTGACCTTCAATCCGCTGAGCGGCGAGATGTTCTGGGCCGAAGCCGGAAAAGGCGCCTATCTCGGCGACCGCAAGCTGAACGGCTCCGGCCGCAAATCGCTGGCCCATGCCGTCGTCGGAACCTGCTTCCCCTATAACGGCAAGGGCGACACCGAAAAGGCCGCCCGCGAGATGGCCGCGATCATGCCGCGCGTCTCCGGCATCCGCAGCCCCGGCTCGGCGGCCCTGGAGATCGCCTATGTCGCGGAAGGCCGCTTCGACGGCTTCTGGACCTCGGGCGCCAAGCTCGACCTCTGGGACCTCGCCGCCGGGGTGATCATCGCGCGGGAAGCCGGCTGCCTTGCGACCGAGATCGACGGCGCGGGCGATCCGCTGCAATGCCGCAGCCTCGTCGTCGCGCCCCAACAATTCCACGGGCAATTCATCGACATCTTCCGCTCGACCCGTACGGCAGGCTCCCTGAGCGGAGCCGCCATCGCCTAGAGCACCGGACTGAATATCGTATTCAATCCGATGCTATAGCTCTTTGATTTTGCGTCGTTTTTTCCGAAAACCGCGCTCCAGTTTTCGGGCCGATGCTACAGGCCTGCTGATTTGACACGGAACCATGCCGTCATTCCGGGCTTGACCTGGAATCCACGTCGAGCGCGGTACCTTACGAGGGATCCCGGATCGGCGCCGCTTCGCGGCTTGCCCGGGATGACACGGCGGTTCCGCGCAAAACCGCCCTAGCCCGGCATCAGTGCTCCGCCCCAGCGTCGCAGCAGGCTGCGGCCGGCAAGCTGATCTTCCAACAAAAAAGGCGTTGAAAAACAACGCCTTAATATTCAGACACCTACGGACTCGAATCGGCCCATCTTTAGAACGGGATGTCGTCGTCCAGATGGCTGGAGGACGAGCGTCCGCCGCCACCGCCGCCCGACATGGCCGGCTGACGCGAACCGCCGCCACCGCCCATCGCGCCGGAGCGACCGAAGGAGCCGCCACCGCCCGAGCGGTCGTCCATGTAGCCGCCGCTGCCGCCGCCCTCGCCGTACTCGTCCGAGCCACCCTGGCGGCTGTCGAGGATGGTGAGCTCGCCGCGGAAGCGCTGCAGCACGATCTCGGTCGTGTATTTCTCGACGCCGGACTGGTCCTGCCATTTCCGGGTCTGGAGCTGGCCCTCGATGTAAACCTTCGAGCCCTTCTTCAGGTACTGCTCGGCCACCTTGGCGAGGTTCTCGTTGAAGATCACGACCGAGTGCCACTCGGTGCGCTCCTTGCGCTCGCCGCTCTGCTTGTCGCGCCAGGTCTCGGAGGTGGCGATACGGAGATTGACGACGGGCTCGCCGCTGCCGAGGCGACGTACCTCGGGATCGCGCCCGAGATTGCCGACCAGAATGACCTTGTTGACGCTACCAGCCATGGCGGCTTCCTTCCTGCGCACATCATCACAACCCGGCCGCTCGACCGGTGCCGGACCCTACGCGTCCGAGCCGCCACTATCAATCATGTTCCTGTTTTGTTCAAGAAAAATCGGGCGGGTTGTCCCCGGTTTTGTCAATCAATCCCGGAGGCGCACCCGGCGCATGCGGCCGATCGATCAAATGCAAGGGATCGCGGGAAGCCGGACTTTACCGCCGGGCCTTATAGGGGTTCCAGCCGAAATGGAGGAACCATGGCGCTCAAGTTCATGATGGCCGCGGCTGCGGCGACGATGATGCGGCAGATTTCGGTGGTGGCACCGGTCACGCCGGCGCCGCTGGTGGCCCACCGGGTCGACGACCTGGAGATGGAGATGGAACCCGCGCCGATCGAACCGTCCTGGATCATCGCCGGCCAGCCCAAAGCGCGCGTGGCCCTGCATTCGCGCAGCGGCGACGACGCCGCGAGCACCGCGATCTGGGATTGCACGGCCGGGGCGTTCCGCTGGCGTTTCGACTGGGACGAGACCGTGGTCATCCTCGAAGGCGCGGTCCATGTCACTGCGCAGGACGGCTCCGAGCGGCTGCTGCGCGCCGGCGATATCGGCACCTTCGCCGGCGGGACCTGGGCGACCTGGCGGGTCGATACCTATGTCCGCAAGATCGCCTTCTGCCGCAGGCGCTTCCCCGCGCCGGTCGCGATGGCCTATCGGCTGCGCAACCTGCTGCGCGGCAGCAGCGCCTCCTCCGGCAGCCTCGCGGCCTGAACAGAACGTCGGTGGCGCTCAGTCGACCGAGCGCCGCCGTCCAAGCAGTGCCTGGGCCATGCGGTCCAGCAGGATCGCCACGATGACGATCGCCAGCCCGCCGACGAAGCCGAGGCCAGGATCGGCGCGCTGCAGCCCCAGCAGGACAACCTCGCCGAGCCCCTTGGCACCGATCATCGAGGCGACCACGACCATGGCGAGCGCCATCATGATCGCCTGGTTCAGCCCCTGCAGGATCACCGGACGGGCCAGCGGCAACTCGATCAGCCAGAAGGCCTGACGCGGCTGCAGGCCGAGCGCCCGCGAGGCCTCGACCAGCCCGGCGTCGACGCCGCGCAGGCCGAGCTCCGTCAAGCGCGCGAAGGGCGGCAGCGCATAGACCAGCGTCGCGACGAGGGCCGGCGCCCGCCCGAGCCCGAGCAGCATCGCGACCGGGATCAGGTAGACGAAGCTCGGGATCGTCTGCATGAGGTCATAGAGCGGCGCGAGCGCCCTCCCCAACCGCGGCAGGCGCGCCGCCGCGACGCCAAGCGGCAAGCCCAGCAGCACGACCAGCAGCACGGCAACCGCAACGAGCGCGAGCGACTGCATCGCCTCGCCCCAGACACCCAGCCCCGCGAGAGCCAGCGGCAGGGCCGCCATGACCAGCGCGAAGCCGATCCGCCGCGTCGCGAGCCAGGCGCCCGCGGCGACGGCGAGGACGAAGACCGGGACCGGGATGTGCTGAAGCGCCGTCTCGACCAGGCGAATGGGCGCCGTCAGCACAGCGCTGAATCCGTCAAGCCTGTCGCCATAGCCGGTGACGAGGGCATCGACCGCCCGGTTGACGGCGCCCTGGAGCGCCTTGCCGAGATCCGGCACCAAGGCGCTCGTCACAGGGTGGCAGCGACCTTGCTGGCGACATCGGCCGGCAGCCATTTCTTCCAGATATCGCCCTGCGTCTTCAGGAAGACCAGCGCCTGCTGCTCGGGCGTGACGCCCTTCTCGCGGGCCTCGGCCAGCATCTTCGAGGTGACGTCGCTGGTCGTGCCGTAGTTCTTGAAGAAGCCGGCGAGCTGCGGCGCCTTCTTCGCCAGATCGACATTGGCGCCGATCACGACCTTGCTCGTCGGATAGGCGGTGGCGCGCTTGGGATTGTCGCTCGCCTTGAGCTCGGCCCAGATCGCGGGATCGAAGGGCGCCTCCTCCAGCTTGACGAGGTCATAGGCGCCAAGCAGCCAGCTCGGCCCCCAATAATAGAACACGACCGGGCGCTTGCGCTTGAGCGCGGCCTCGATCGCGGCGACCAGCGCCTCGCCCGAGCCGCCGCGCGTGTTGGTGAAGTCCTCGGCGAGGCCATAGATCGCGAGCTTCTTGGTGTTGATCCCCTCGCAGACCCAGCCGGCGACGCAATTGTAGAAGCGCCCCTTCCCCGGCTCCTCGGGATCGGCGAACAGCGCCTTGTAGCGCTTGAGATCCTCGGGCTTCTTCAGGTCGGGCGCCTTGGCATCCGGTCCGGAAACGAGATAGCGCGGCACGAACCAGCCTTCGCTCGCGTCCGGGAAGGTGGTGCCCAGCGGCTCGACCTTGCCGGCTTCGGCCGCCTTCACCCAGGCATCGACCGGGTTGGCCATCCAGATTTCCATGACGATGTCGACATCGCCGCGCGCCATGCCGTTGACCAGCGGCGCGATCACGCCCGGCACACGCTCGACCTTGCAACCGAAGCCACGCTCGGCGATCGCGCCGGCGACAGCGGTGTGAAAGGCGGCGGAATCATAATCGAGCCCGGCGATCTTCAGCGGGCGATCGAGCTCGCAAGCCATGGCCGGCGCGCCCAATGCGAGGCCGATGGCGAATGTCGCTGCTCCGAAAAGGGCCTTCATCGTCGTCGCTCCCCCGGTTGATCATGACAAAAGCCGCCGGAGCCGGTCGCACAGGCGGTTCGCGCTGAAACGCAGGACGGGGCGAATTGATCCGCCCGATCCCTGCGAGTCAGCATCGCGCAAGTCGGGCAGCGAGGCGATGCACGACCCTGTCAACGCCCGTCAGGACGATGCTCGCGAAGCTGCGTCCCTGAACGGCGCCGATCGGTGCGGCCGACAGGCCGGCCTCCTTGAATTGACTGGATCGTGCGCGCCTGATCCAAAACGACCAAATCCCCGATCGCCCGAAAACCGGAAGGACCTCGCCGTGACCACGAGCAACCGCATCGCCCTTTCGAGCGACCACGCCGCGATCCCCCTCCGGCAGGCGATTGCAAGACATGTCGCGTCACAGGGCTGGGACGTGGTCGATATCGGCCCGACCACGCCGGAGAGCACGCCCTATCCCAGGTATGGCGAGGCAGCCGCGCGGCTCGTCGCCTCCGGCGATTGCCGGCTCGGCATCATCCTGTGCGGCACCGGCCAGGGGATCATGATGGCGGCGAACAAGGTGAAGGGCATCCGCTGCGGTGTCTGCTCGGATACTTTCTCGGCCCGCATGATCCGCGAGCATAACGATGCCAACATGCTCTCGCTCGGCGCCCGCGTGGTCGGCGAAGGGCTGGCGCTCGCGATCGTGGACGCATTCCTCAGCGCCGCATTCGAGGGCGGCCGGCATGCGGCACGGGTCGAGATGATCGGAGCATTGGAGGGATAGCGCCAACCTTCGCGTCGCTTCCGCCGGGCCGGAGCGGATGCTTGGGCCGCCGGGAGCCGGCCGAACAGGATCGAGGCACTCAGCCCGATCAGCGCCAGACCGCCGAGGCACCCCGCCCAACGCCCGAAGACCGCTCCGGCCCGCAGCGCTTCCAGGAAACGCGGGCGGCTGGACTCGTTTCCGCCACCACCGCAAGATGAGTCATGCGGTTCACCAAATGGGACTACATCGCGTTCCCATTCCTCGCTGCCGCCGGCATCGGGGTGTTCTACGGGGCCATCCGCCTCGTGGGTTATTTCGGGCTGGGCGTCCTGGGCCTCGCCATCGTCTTCATCACTGTCCGCCTCGACCTGGAAAAGGACGGCCCAAGCGGCGTCCATCCCTCCGTCCTCGCCGAGCAGTTCAAGGCCCGCGACCGGATGTCGAGGGCGGAGAAGGCAGACCTGTTTGCGGAGCAGCAGACACGGCTTCAACCCCAGTTCGTCGCGCTCATCGTCGGGACCGGCCTCATCATCCTGGGGTTCGGATTGCATTTTCTGCTTTAGATCCTCGAAAGAAAGCGCCGCCCTCACGCTGCGGTGAGGGGTCCTGCAATGAACCAGAACACCGACGGCGCAATCCAACAGCCGCGTGACGCTAGACGTGCGAAAGCGCCCCAGTCAGACCGAATCCGCCTCGACGCCATAGCTCAGCCGACGCTGCGAGCCGTTCGTTCGAAAACAGCCCGAACCGGTGCCGATCCCGAACGGATGCGGGACCACCTGGCGCGCTTCTTGTTCCGCCCGGCTGGCCACCCACTGGAGCGCGCTGAAATGAAACACAGCGATCGATTCTGGCGCAGCCGGGCCGCAGCCAAGGAGCCGGCGAACGAAATTCGTTTCCGTGTGATGCTCGAGCTCGCTCTGGCGGCGTTCATCGTTGTCTCCGCTCTCCGGCTCCACGAAATCCTGAGACCGATGCTTCATTGAGCGGACCGGTGCAGCCCTGCTGTGGCCGGACGAATCTGGCTGGAGATGGGCTGGCTCCGGCGCCTCGAACCGAGACAGGGCACTCGCCGCGGGGGCGCACTAGCGCTCTCGCTGGACGGCGAACCATCGCCGACAGCGAGCTGTCGCTGCGCCGGGGATGTCGATGGAAGCGCGACATAGTCACGGCGCGGTCGGGATAACCGAACGGCGAAGCCAGAGGCTGTTGTGGATCTCCTGTCGAAGATGCCGTCGATTGGCCCAAGGGACAGTTTCCCAACTGCGGAAACGTGCGAAGAATGGCCGGGCAGCGGAATTGCCTGAGGAAACGGCGTGGCGCCGTTTCGGGCCGCAGCGATGGAGTTCGCCGTGCTGAAACGATGCGTCGCCTTGGTGTTGATCCTTCTCGGGCCGGTCGGCTGCGTCACGCAGGACAGCATTCCCAGGGCCAGGCCCGACGGGCCGGCCTATATTCAGCCCGGCATCGGCGCGCCGGCTCGTCAGACCGACATGTTTGGCAACGACGTCCTTCGCTGAGCGTTTCATCGGCTTATCGAGCCGGCCGAGGACGCCCGCTTTCGCAGGCAGCCTTCGAACCGGCGGGAGGCCGGGGATCCGCGGCTTCGGGCACCAACAAAAAACCGGCGGGCCGAAGCCCGCCGGTGACGATACGCGGTTTGCGTGCTTTCAGCCGCGCGGCGCGAAGGCCTTGAGCGTCGCGGCGGCCAGAGCCGACTTGAGGATGGCGCCGAGGATGAAAGGCGTCGCGCCGAGCGCGATCGCCTTGGGCAGGCCGATCAGGACGGCGAGCCAGGCCACGCCGATCACCAGGCAGAGCGCATTGCCGGCGAGCATCGCGGCGAAGGCAAGGCCGGTCCGGTTGCCGTTCCAGCCCCGCTGCGCCAGCCAGCCGGTGAGCGCCGCGGCGAAGGGGAAGGCCAGGAGGTAGCCGCCGGTCGGGCCGACGAAATAGGCCGCGCCGCCCGCGGCGCCGGCAAGGACCGGCAGGCCGAGGAGCCCCTCGAACAGCCAGGCGATCACGGTGACCGCGCCCAGGCGCCAGCCATAGAGCGCGCCGATCAGCGTGACCGCGAAGGTCTGCATCGTCATCGGCACCGGATACATCGGCACCTTGATCTGCGAGGACAGCGCCAGCAGCAGGCTGCCGACGATCACGGCGCCGGCCTGCCAGGCGAGCGAGCGGCTTTCCAGCCGCAGCGGGCTGAACGGGCGGCTGAGGGCAAGATCGGTCATGGTCACTCCTGGGTCGCGATCAAAATTATCTATAATTTTGATCTTTGATCTATGAGAGAACCCATATCTCGCCGGAAAAGGCAAGCACACCCTTCGTGCGCATCCTCCAAGGCCGGCTTGGGCGCCCCTCACCCGACGATGGCGAAGGCCTCGCGCGTCGCGCCGGAAGCCGTGCGGACCGGGCGCTCGCCGATCCATTGGGCATGCCGAGCCAGCGTCGCCACCGCCGTCTCCAGGTCGCCATTACGCAGGGCGTTGAGGATGGTACGGTGGTCGTGGTCGGTGCGGGCCTCCCATTCCGAGCGCCAAGCCGAGAACAGGAAACGCGCGCTGGCGGCATGGAGATCGTCGATCGTCGCGAGCAGGCGCTTCATGCCGCAAGGCGCGACCAAACTGCGGTGAAAGCGGCGATTCGCCTCCTCCCAGCTGCGGACATCGGTGGCGGCGTCGCAATCGCGCCGGGCCTGCTCGGCCTGGTCGAGAATGGCGGCGGTGAGATGCGGCGCGGCATGGCGTAGCGCCAACACCTCCAGCGCCGCGCGCATCGCCGCGACCTCCTTCACCTCCGACAGGTCGAAGGAGGCGACGCGGACGCCGCGGCGCGGCTCGCTGATCGCCAGCCCCTGCGCCTCCAGCCGGCGGAAGGCCTCGCGCACCGGGACGTGGCTGGTCGCGAACTCTTCCGCGACGTGGTCCTGCCGCAAGCGCGAGCCGGGCTCGATCGCGCCGGCAATGATCCGCTCGGCCAATATCCTGGCGATGCGGACGGCGATGGTGTCTTCGGCAGGCTTCGTCATGATTTATAGATAATTCGAGCCTGTGCCGAAGTCGATTGCGATCGGGCGGATGATCCCCATATGAACGCCTCGCCGCTGCTGACGCTTTCTGTCAGGACGACGGCAGCAGCCGGCGCGGCTGCATGCTATTCATGCCGGGCAGAACGCTGCGAGGCTGCAACGGCCCGGCATTTGCCCTATTTCTAGGCTTCTCCGATACGGACGCCCCGATGGCCCGCAAGACCGATACCGCCGCTGCCCAGGCCGCTGCGCTGGAAGACATGTTCGACCGCAATCGCGCGGCCGATCCGAACAGCCGCGTCATCTCCGTGCGTGGTGCGCGCGAGCACAACCTCAAGAACATCGATCTCGCGATTCCGCGCGACAAGCTCGTGGTGTTCACCGGCCTCTCCGGCTCGGGCAAGTCCTCGCTCGCCTTCGACACGATCTATGCCGAAGGCCAGCGCCGCTATGTCGAGAGCCTCTCGGCCTATGCCCGCCAGTTCCTCGAAATGATGCAGAAGCCCGATGTCGACCAGATCGACGGGCTCTCGCCGGCGATCTCGATCGAGCAGAAGACGACCTCGAAGAACCCGCGCTCGACGGTCGGCACCGTCACCGAGATCCATGACTATATGCGCCTGCTCTGGGCGCGTGCCGGCATCCCCTATTCGCCCGCGACCGGCCTGCCGATCGAAAGCCAGACCGTGCAGCAGATGGTCGACCGCATGGTCGAATTGCCGGAGAAGACGCGCGGCTATCTGCTGGCGCCGGTGGTGCGCGGCCGCAAGGGAGAGTTCCGCAAGGAGATGGCCGAGTGGCTGAAGCGCGGCTTCCAGCGCGTCAAGGTCAATGGCGAGTTCTACGAGATTTCGGACGCTCCTGCCCTCGACAAGAAGTTCAAGCATGACATCGACGTGGTCGTCGACCGCATCGTGATCCGGCCCGATCTCGGCGCCCGCCTCGCCGACTCGCTGGAGCAGGCGCTGGAGCTGACCGACGGCATCGCGGTTTTCGAATATGCCGACGAAAAGGAGGAGAACGGCGAGGCCAAGCGCGTCACCTTCTCCTCGAAATTCGCCTGCCCGGTCTCCGGCTTCACCATTCCCGAGATCGAGCCCCGGCTGTTCTCGTTCAACAACCCGTTCGGCGCCTGCCCGGTCTGCGACGGCCTCGGCCACGAGATGCGGATCGATCCGGACATGATCGTGCCGGATCACTCGCTGACCTTGAAGAAGGGCGCGATCGCGCCCTGGGCCAAGTCGACCTCGCCCTATTACGGCCAGACGCTGGAAGCGCTCGCCAGGCATTTCGGCTTCTCGATGACGAAGCCCTGGTCGGAATTGCCGGAAAGCGCCCGCAAGGCGATCCTGTTCGGCACCGGCACCGAGCCCGTGCGCATGGCCTACAACGACGGCCTGCGCAGCTACGAGGTGAAGAAGCCCTTCGAGGGCGTCATCACCAATATGGAGCGGCGCTGGAAGGAGACGGAGTCGGACTGGGCGCGCGAGGAGATCGGCCGCTTCATGTCCGAGACGCCCTGCGCCGCCTGCAACGGCTATCGCCTGAAGCCCGAGGCGCTGGCGGTGAAGATCGATAGGCGCCATATCGGCGAGGTCTCGAAGCTCTCGGTCAAGGACGCGCTGGACTGGGTCACTGCCCTGCCCGCAAGGCTCTCGAAGAAGCAGAACGAGATCGCCCCGCGCATTCTCAAGGAAATCCGCGACCGGCTGACCTTCCTGCTCGATGTCGGGCTGGAATACCTCACCCTCGCCCGCGCCTCCGGCACGCTCTCGGGCGGCGAGAGCCAGCGCATTCGCCTCGCCAGCCAGATCGGCTCGGGGCTCACCGGCGTGCTCTATGTGCTGGACGAGCCCTCGATCGGCCTGCACCAGCGCGACAACGAGCGCCTGCTCGGCACGCTGCGCCGCCTGCGCGACCTCGGCAACACCGTGATCGTGGTCGAGCATGACGAGGACGCGATCCTGACAGCGGATTACGTCGTCGATGTCGGCCCCGGCGCCGGCATCCATGGCGGCGAGATCGTCGCCAAGGGCACGCCGCAGGACATTCTCGACGATCCGAACTCGCTCACCGGCAAATACCTCACCGGCGAGATGTCAGTGCCGGTGCCGGCCAAGCGCCGCAAGGCGCAGAAGGGTCGCAGCCTCAAGATCGTCGGCGCGCGCGGCAACAACCTCAAGAACGTCGATGTCGAGATTCCGCTTGGGATGTTCACCTGCATCACCGGCGTCTCCGGCGGCGGCAAGTCGACGCTGGTGATCGACACGCTCTACAAGGCGGTGGCGCGCAAGCTGAACGGCTCGATCGAGCACCCGGCCCCGCATGACCGCATCGAGGGCATCGAGCATCTCGACAAGGTCATCGACATCGACCAGTCGCCGATCGGCCGCACGCCGCGCTCGAACCCGGCGACCTATACCGGCGCCTTCACGCCGATCCGCGAATGGTTCGCCGGCCTGCCGGAGGCGAAGGCGCGCGGCTATCAGGCCGGGCGCTTCTCCTTCAACGTCAAGGGCGGCCGCTGCGAGGCCTGCCAGGGCGACGGCGTCATCAAGATCGAGATGCACTTCCTGCCGGATGTCTACGTCACCTGCGACGTCTGCAAGGGCAAGCGCTACGACCGCGAGACGCTGGAGGTGAAATACCGCGACAAATCGATCGCCGACGTGCTCGACATGTCGGTCGAGGAGGCGAAGGGCCTGTTCAAGGCCGTGCCCTCGATCCGCGACAAGATGGAGACGCTGGCGCGCGTCGGGCTCGACTATGTCAAGGTCGGCCAGCAGGCGACGACGCTCTCGGGCGGCGAGGCGCAGCGCGTCAAGCTCTCCAAGGAACTGTCGAAGCGCGCCACGGGCCGCACGCTCTACATCCTCGACGAGCCGACCACGGGCTTACATTTCCACGACGTCGCCAAGCTCATGGAGGTGCTGCACGAGCTGGTCGACCAGGGCAATTCGGTGGTGGTGATCGAGCACAATCTCGAGGTGGTGAAGACCGCCGACTGGGTGATCGACATGGGCCCCGAAGGCGGCGATGGCGGCGGCCAGGTGGTGGCCGAGGGCACGCCGGAGGACATCGTCCGCATCGGCAAAGGCCACACCGCGCGCTTCCTCAAGGAGGTGCTGGAGCGGCGTCCGATCAAGAAGGGCAAGGTGCAGCGGCAGGCGGCGGAGTGAGGTACAAGCGCCTGCCCTCTGGTGTTACACCTCACAAGCTTCGGTGACACCTTAGCCTTGCATACTAACCAGTCTTATCTTTCTTTGCTCTGAACTTTCGAAGAGCATCTTCCAGAGTCGCTTCGGGGTTTTTCTCGACAGAATAGGCATCTCGCAGCATAGCCGCGATCCCCGGATTTCTGCTCCGCCGCGTGGTAAGCCGGCTACCATCCGAAAGCCATTCGTCGATCTGCCTGAGCTTCGCCTTTGGCAGGAGTGTAGGCACGCGGTCAGTGCCCTCCTCAGATTCGCGACGAACCGCAATCATCTGACGGACACCCGGGTAACTTCCAAACAAATCTTCGCCGCCAACGACCGGGGCTTTCCTCTGCGAAAGCATGGAAATCTGGCCGCGCAACGCGAAATCCAGCAAAATACACGAATTTTCTTCAATTTCAGCTTTGCAGCTTTCTTTAATCAACAAAAGCAGTTCCTGAGACGACTTGTAATCGCCGTGGTCGATTGCCGCCTGCATCTGGGTCCGCAGTTTCGACAAGCTCAACTTGGACATCTGGGGGAAAGCTCCATGCGAATCGCTGCAGTGATTCTAAAGCAGGCGAACTCAGCTTTGAAAACAACAATCGTTCGCCGGGGGTCATCCTACTGACAATAAAGTGCGGGGAATTAACGATTTTCGCCAGCTTCTCCACTGCATCTAGCAAACGACTGACGTCAGCATCCCCCACGGCCTCGCGCGCGGATGCCGCAGTCGATGCACTCTTCACTCGGTGCTTCACTGGTTGGAGCGTGCCATTGCTAGCCCTAACTCGAATTCCAAGTACCTGGCCAATTACCGCAGCAGCCGCGGGATCTGGTCTCTTTCCATGATCCCGGAGGAATTTTGAGTATGGGTTTGGGCCAATCTGATTGGTCAGCTTATCAGCCTCAGCCAGCAATTGTGCATCGACTGGTGCTGAAGCAACTGAAAGATAGACGATATTTTCCATGACACCCTCCACCAGCAGACCGCGGCAGTAAAGTTAATTAATCATAAATTCGAATAAATGACGACATATCAAATACTTAAGTAGATCTCCCCGAATCGAAAGTGGCGGAAGAGCTGTGATTCGAGGCACCTGCCACGGAGAACGCTGTGACGGGCAATCGGGGAGGCGCTTGTCCGAAATTGGAAAGTAGTGGGTGAAGGGAGACGGCCGTGTGGCCAGTCATTACAGAGATACGGCACATTTTCCCCTTCAGGAGAAGGAAACAAGCATCGCAGTTCCCCTCCTTGCCTTCCGTATTGGCGAAGTGCTTTTCATCGATTAGGAGAGCGCCCCCACAAAACCGATGGAGGGTGCCATGACCAAGACCAAGCACAACTTCACCGACCAGCCGTCCTTTTAAGGTCACGAGCAAACGTCGGAAGTCCTACCTGTCCGAAACCCGCGTGAAGCGTGGCGTCTGCATCGCCCATGGCGATGTCGAACTGCAGGAAAAGCTCGGCCGCAACGATCTCTGCGTCTGTGGCTCCGGGCGCAGATTTCAAGACGTGCTGCATGCCGAGCGGCCGTTTCGACGGCTCCGACCGGGATGACTACTTTCAGGGAGTGAGGCAGCAACCTCGCCTCGCCGTCATGCTCGGGCTTGTCCCGAGCATCCACGTCTTGCGACGCTGATGGTAGGTGCCAGCCAACGGCCAAGCGCTCGCGCCGTCGGTCCCGCGTGAAGACGTGGATGGTCGCCCCAAGGGCGACCATGACGGCAGGGGTCGGGCATGACGGCGGGAGCCTTCAGCCAGCTAAGCCAACTCCTCGTAAAGGTCGTTCCAGTCGGGATTACGGGCCATGATCGTGCGGGTCTTGTAGGCGCGATACCAGCGCTTCATCGAGGTCTCGCGCTGGATCGCGGCCTCGATCTCGTCATGCCATTCGTACCAGACGAGGCGCTTCAGGCCGTATGCCTTCGTGAAGCCGGCAATCAGGCCCTCGCGATGCTCGTGAACGCGCCGGCCGAGATCGCTCGTCACGCCGATATAGAGCGTGCCGTTGGGCCGGTTCGTCATGATGTAAACCCAGCCGCCTTGCTGCTTCATGGCGGCAGCATGCGATTGCGCTTTCGCATAGGCAAGGGCTCCATCGTCATGGTCGGGCTTGTCCCGACCATCCACGTCTTGCGACGCTGATGGCGGGCGGCGGCTCACGATGAAGGGCATCACCAGCCGTTCCCGTGCGAAGACGTGGATGGTCGCCACAAGGGCGACCATGACGGGAGAAGTTCCGGCGGCAAACTTATCCCCGCCCCTCCTGACCCGCCCTATCCTGCCCTCGCCCATCACCCAAACGGGGCGGCCGTCCGGAGGTATGCTGGAGGTTGGGTGAGGGTCGGCGCCTGCGGGCGGGGGTTACGCCCTGCTCCCGGGAGGCTTCGGGAACCGCCGAAAGCCGCCGCCTGCGGCGGCGTCTTCCAACTCGAAGTGATGCAGACTGCGCAAGCTTGTCTGCATGGGACACTACGGTCCCTGTGCGAGGAGCTCGCTGGGAACGGCCGGCCGTTGACGATGGGTATGGCGACGACGCGACGCTCCCGTAAGGGACACTGGCGTCGAAACCCGCCCATCCTGAACCGCTTAGGCCCGATAAGCGCGGCCCGGAGCCCAAAATCGCCGAAGGCGGAGCGCCACGGGGCGTGCGACGGGTGGCTCAATCCCGCCGCGCCGCAGCTTGGCTCAACGGTTGCGGATGTTCCTCGCGCCTCGCGGCGCTCCGCCAGCCCTGTCCAGCCACCCCTCCCGCCGCGCATCCGCGCGGGCGGACGATCCTGCGTGCCTGCCCCGACCGGAGTCCCGCCATGCCGAAACACCAGAACACCCCCGCCGAGATCCCGCCGATCACCGATTTCGAGAGCTGCCAGAGGGCACGGTCCGCCCTGTTTCGCCGGCTGACCGACCAGCTCGAAATCTTTCGCGTCTGCCCGAACAGGACCTGCAAGCGGATGCGCGCCTGCCAGGATGCGCGCGGCGCCTGCTTCATCGCCGTGATGCGGGCCCTACCGGACGATACCCGCAGGTCCTTCGCCTACGCGATGGAGAACCGCGCCAACGGGCTCGGCCCCGACGAGGCGATCGCGCAGGCCGAGGCGCGTGTTGGCGGGGAGATCGCGCGGGGCGGGGAGTAGACGCGCCGCGTGACCAGAAACGCGGGTCATCCCGGACGCAGCGAAGCGGAGATCCGGGATCCATCGTCGAGCGCGACGCCCTTTGATGGATCCCGGGTCAAGCCCGGGATGACCGCGTGGCTCCGAGGCGGGACTGCATAGGGAGGCGCCGGAGCCTCCTCGTCACGAGATGCTCGGGCCAAGCCCGAGCATGACGCGCATGGGAGCAGAAGGCGGAGCAGCAGTCTGCGCCCGCTCGCCCTCAGAACCGGTCGATGATCGTCACGCCCGTGCCCTCGAAGCGGTCCATCGCCATCAGGGCGGGGATCGATTCGGCGAGGTCGATGCGGCGGCCGACGAGTTGCTGGGGGGTGAGCTTGCCGGCGCTGATCATGTCGAGCATCGCGCCATAGCGATGCGCCTGCATGCCGTGGCTGCCGAGGATTTCGAGCTCCTGGGCGATGACCTGCGCCATCGGGATCGGCGGCGTCGCCTGCTCCGCCAGCAAAAGCCCGACCTGGATATGCTTGCCGCGCTTGCGCAGATTCGCCACCGAGTTGAAGCAGGTCTGGGGGTGGCCGAGCGCATCGAGCGAGACATGGGCGCCGCCGCCCGTGGCGTCGCGCACGGCGGCGACGACGTCGGGCTGGGCTCTGGCGTTGATCGTCACCGCGGCGCCGACCTCGCGAGCGAGCTTGAGCTTGTCATCGGAGATGTCGACGGCGACGACATTCGCGCCGAGCGCATTGGCGATCATGATCGCCGAGAGGCCGACGCCGCCGCAGCCATGCACCGCGACCCATTGCCCGGCCGAGACCTTGCCCTGGTCGACCACGGCGCGGAACGAGGTCACGAAGCGGCAGCCGAGGCTCGCGGCGGTGGCGAAATCGATCTCGTCGGGCAGGCGCACGAGGTTGAAATCGGCCCGGTCGATGCGGACGTATTCGGCGAAGGAGCCCCAATGGGTGAATCCGGGCTGGAACTGGTCGTCGCAGACCTGCTGGTTGCCGGAATGGCATTGCGGGCAGGAGCCGCAGCCGGCGACGAAGGGCACGGTGACGCGGTCGCCCTCGCGGAAGCGCACGACGCTGCGGCCGACCGCGGCGATCACGCCGGCCAGCTCATGGCCCGGCACATGCGGCAGGCGGATATCGGGATCGTGGCCGACCCAGCCATGCCAGTCGCTGCGGCACAGGCCCGTCGCCTCGACCTTGATGACGACGCTGTGCGGTTCGGGGGTCGGGTCCGGCAGGATGCGCAGTTCCGGAGCCTGCCCGAAGGCTTCGTAGACGACGGCTTTCATGGGGGCGGGCCTCCTTTGTCGATGCTCGTGTCATGGGGCAGCACGGCGGGAGGCGTCAATCGGGCGACGCGCCGAGCACTGGACAAGCGGACCCTGTCCGGAGAAACAGCGGCAGTCCAGTGATCCGGCCAGCGAGACAGCCATGACCGATATCCCGATTTCCCTTGGCCTCATCGGCGCCGGCATCATGGGCGAGCGCATGCTGCGCGCCGCGCTCGACCAGCCGGCGACGGCGCTGCGCGTCGCCGGCATCTGGGATCCATCCGCCGAGGCGGTGGCGCGGATCGGCGCCGCATTGCCCGCAGTGGCGCAGAAGCCGGATGCCGCGGCGCTGATCGCGGCGAGCGATTGCGTCTATATCGCCTCGCCGCCCTCCTCCCATCTCGGCCATGCGCGCGCGGCGCTCGCCGCCGGCAAGGCCGTGTTCTGCGAGAAGCCGCTGGCCGTCGATGTCGAGGATGCCCGCGCCTTCGTGGCCGAGGCCGCCGATCGCGGCGCGGTCAATTTTCCTTTCGCCTCCTCGCCTGCCGTCGCGCGGCTGCGGAAATGGATCGACTCGGGAGCGATCGGCACGCCGCAGCGCGTCTCGATCGAGGTCGCCTTCGCCAAATGGCCGCGCTCCTGGCAGGTCGACGCGGCCGGCTGGCTCGACCGCACGGCGCAGGGCGGCTTCACTCGCGAGGTCGTCTCGCATTTCCTGTTCCTGACCCGCCGCATCGCCGGGCCTTTCACGGGCCTCTCCGCGAAGGCCGCCTACCCCGAATCCGGCAAGAGCGAGCGCCGGATCGAGGCGAGGCTGATGGCGGGTGCCCTGCCCGTCAGCCTGACCGGCAGCGTCGGCACGACCGCGAAGGACGACCATAACGTCTGGACGCTGGAGGGGGATAAGGGTGCGGTCCGGCTCTGCGACTGGTCGCGCGCGGAGCGGCGCCTTCCCGATGGCAGCTGGGAGCCTGATCCGGAGGCGCTCTCGCAGAACGAGGCGCGTCCGCTGGCGCTGCGCCGGCAGCTCGAAGGCGTGGCGAAACTGACCCGCGGCGAGCCGCATCATCTTGCAACACTGCGTGAAGCGTTCGATGTGCAGGACATCGTCGAGACGATCCTCAAAAGCGCCTGACGGGCGACCCGCTCCGAGCAAGCTCCTTGCCCTCGGCGCGGCAAGCTGCTCCTCATGGCACAAATTTGCGGCAGATCGGCCGAAAACCCGCCTCGCAAGATAATTTTACTCTGGCGCGCAGATAATTCGAAAAAACCGCCTACTCGATGTGAATTGAGCCTTACCCCGTCGATAGCGTAAAACTCCTGTTCGAAAGACCGAACGGGGATGGGCGTTATCGTGGCAGTTCTCAACGTCATCGATCGACAGGGCCAGAGCCATGAACTCGAAGCCGTGGAAGGCTGGCGGGTTATGGAAATCCTGCGCGACTACAAGGTCGGCATCGAGGGCGTTTGCGGCGGCTCCTGCGATTGCGGCACCTGCCATGTCATCGTCGCGCAGGAATGGGCCGGGAAACTGCCCGAGCCGCGCGACGAGGAGATCGACGCGCTCGACGAATTGCCGCTGATCGAGGCGACCTCGCGCCTGTCCTGCCAGATCATCTGGGCGGACGAGCTCGACGGGCTGACGCTGACGCTCGCGGAGGCCGCGTGATGGCCGCCGCCGCGAAACGCGTTCCCCTGCCGGCGATCCTGCTCGCCAACGACCTGCTCGACGGCGATGTCGTCTTCGCTTTCGTCGACGGTGCCGGCCCGCTGGCCTGGACGCGCGATCCGGCGCTCGCGCTGGTCGCCGCCGATGATGCGGCGGCCGAACGGCTTGAAGCCTTCGCTGCTGCGGAGTTGCGCGGCAACAAGGTCGTCGATGCCTATCTCGTCGATGTCGCCATCGAGAGCGGCAGCCCGGTCCCGCGCCATTTCCGCGAGCGCTTCAAGACGCTCGGCCCCAGCAATCGTCCCGATCTCGGCAAGCAGGCCAGAGACGGCATCGCCTCCGCGCCGAAGGGCTGATTCATGTATCGTTACGACGAATTCGACGAGCGTTTCGTCCGGGAGCGGGTGGCCCAGTTCACCGACCAGGTGGCGCGCCGGCTCGACGGCTCGCTGACCGAGGACGAGTTCAAGCCGCTTCGGCTGAAGAACGGCGTCTATCTCCAGCTCCACGCCTATATGCTGCGGATCGCCATTCCCTACGGCACACTGAATTCGCGGCAACTGCGCCAGCTCGCGCTGATCGGCGAAAAATACGACCGCGGCTACGGCCATTTCACCACGCGCCAGAACCTGCAGTTCAACTGGCCGAAGCTGCGCGACGTGCCCGCCATCCTCGGCCTGCTCGCCGATGTCGAGATGCATTGCATCCAGACCTCCGGCAATTGCATCCGCAACGTCACGGCCGACCATTTCGCCGGCGTTGCGCAGGACGAGATCGAGGACCCGCGCCCGACCGCCGAGCTGATCCGGCAATGGTCCTCGGCCCATCCCGAATTCAGCTACCTGCCGCGCAAGTTCAAGATCGCGGTAACGGGCGCTGAAGCTGACCGCGCCGTGATCAAGGCCCACGATATCGGGATCAGGCTGCGCCGCCATCCCGACACGCATGAGACCTGCTACGAGATCAGCGTCGGCGGCGGGCTCGGCCGCACGCCGATGATCGGCAAGGTCGTGCGCGACTACCTGCCGAAGAAGGACCTGCTCGCCTATCTCGAGGCGATCATGCGGGTCTATAATCTCGAGGGCCGGCGCGACAACAAGTACAAGGCGCGCGTCAAGATCCTCGTCCATGAGATCGGCGCCGAGGAATTCACCCGGCGCGTCGAGGCTGAATTCGCCCAGCTCGACGGCCCCTCGATCAATGCCGATTCGGAAGAAGTCGCGCGCATCGCCGCCTATTTCGCGCCGCCGCGCTACGAGGCGCTGCCGGCCGTCAGCAACACGCTGGAAGCGGCGAAGGCGGCGAACCCGGCCTTCGCCCGCTGGGTCGAGGTCAACACCGTGCCGCACAAGGCGCCGGGCTATACGGCGCTGACGATCTCCCTGAAGCCGGTTGGCCAGGCGCCGGGCGATGCGACCAGCGAGCAGATGCGCCTCGTCGCCGATCTGGCCGAGCGCTATTCCTTCGACGAGCTGCGCGTCACGCATGCGCAGAACCTCGTGCTGCCGCATGTGCGTCAGCGCGATCTCTTCGCCATCTGGCAGAAGCTTGGCGAGGCCGGGCTGGCGACGGCCAATGTCGGCCTCGTCACTGATATCATCTCCTGCCCCGGCCTCGATTATTGCGCGCTGGCGACGGCGCGCTCGATCCCGATCGCGCAGGCGATCCAGCACCGTTTCGCCGACGAGGCACGCCAGCGCGAGATCGGGCCGCTCGGCATCAAGATCTCCGGCTGCATCAATGCCTGCGGCCACCACCATGTCGGCCATATCGGCATTCTCGGGCTGGAGAAGCGCGGCATCGAATCCTACCAGATCACGCTTGGCGGCGACGCCACCGAGAATGCCGCGATCGGAGAGATCCTGGGGCCTGGCCTCGCCGCGGAAGAGGTGCCGGACGCGATCGAGCGGATCGTTTCCGTCTATCTTGCCGCGCGCAGCGAGGGCGAGAGCTTCATCGACACCATCCGCCGCATCGGCCTCGGACCGTTCAAGGCCGCCTTCCAGGAGACCGCCCGTGCCGCTGCTTGACCGGAACGGAAGCCGCGAAGACCGCTGGACCCGCAGCGAAGGTGCTGCGATCGGCAATATCCCGGCCGTGCTCGTGCCCTGGGAAGTGCTCGTCGAGGCGCTCGACGCGCAGGAGCCCGACCAGGTGATCGGCGTGCTGATCCCCAACAATGTGTTCTTTGCCGAACTTGCGCCCTTCCTGCCGCGTCTGGCGCTCGTCGCCATCGCCTTTCCGGCCTATTCGGACGGGCGCGGCTTCAGCCTGGCCCGCCAGATCCGGCGCGCGGGCTTCGCGGGCGAAATCCGCGCCAGCGGCCCGCTGATCGCCGACCAGTTCGCCTATGCCCTCTCCTGCGGCTTCGATACGATCGAACTGCCGGAGGCGAGCGCCGCCCGCCAGCCGGTGCAGCAATGGCTGAACGCCAAGGAGTCGTTCAGCGCGACCTACCAGCGCGGCTATGGCGAGAGCGACCGCAACGTCCTCGACCAGCGCCGTGCGGCGAGAGCCACGGCCCTCATCGCAGCGGAGTGAGCATGACGATCTCGACCGCGACCCATGACTCCCTCGACCGCTCCCGCCCCTCCGTGGGCGCCGATGACGATGGTCAGGACACCGCTTTCGAGACCCTGCCTGCGAGCGCGGCACGCGGGCGCTGGTTTGATCTTTGCTTTCGCCTTATCATCCTGGCACTGGCCGCGTTGTGGCTGCTGATGCCGCCGGCCGGCGGGGGGCACAACGCGGCAGATGCAAAGGCCGTAGCGACGCCCCGATGACCGACAGACAGCCCGAATCCACCGTGGCCCGCATCGAGCCGCTGGCGACGCTGCCGCTCTTCCACAAGCTGGACGGGCGCAAGGTCGTGCTTGCCGGCGGAACCGAGGGCGCGCTGTGGAAGGCGGAGCTGCTGGCGGCGGCGGGTGCGGAGCTTCATGTCTTCGCCGATGGCGGGGAGGCGCTGTTCGCAGGGCTGGCGCAAAGCGAGGTTGGCGGCCGTGTCCATTTGCATGGCCGGGCGTGGCAGGCGGACGATCTCACCGACGCCGCGATCGCGGTCGCCGATCTCGACGATGCCGACGCGGTCCGCGCCTTCGTCGCGGCGGCGCGGCAGGCGGGCGTGCCGGTCAATATCGTCGACAAGCCCGAGCATTGCGACTTCGCCTTCGGCGCTTTGGTCAACCGCTCGCCCCTGATCGTCGCGGTCTCGACCGATGGCGCCGCGCCCGTTTTCGGGCAGGCGATCCGCACCAAGATCGAGGCCTTGCTGCCGGCCGGGCTGAAGAACTGGGCGCAGGCCGCGGCCGACTGGCGTCCCTCGGTCCAGGCCCGCGAACTGCCCTTCGCGCTTAGGCGCGCCTTCTGGGAGCTTTTCGCCGGCAAGGCCATGGCGGAACCGGAGCGCATGCCGAATTCCGACGACGAGGCGGAGCTTTTCGCAAAGCTCTCCCGGATCGAGGCCGCCCATGATGGCAAGGGCCGCGTCACGCTGGTCGGCGCCGGCCCAGGCGACCCGGAACTGCTGACGCTGAAGGCGATCCGGGCGCTGCAGAGCGCCGACATCATCCTCTATGATGACCTCGTTTCGCCCGGCGTGCTCGAACTGGCGCGGCGCGAGGCCAAACGCATGCTGGTCGGCAAGACCGGCTATGGCCCCTCGGTGAAGCAAGACGATATCAACGCCTTGATCGTCTCGCTGGCGTCACAGGGCAAGCATGTCGTGCGCCTGAAGGGCGGCGATCCCGGCATCTTCGGACGCGCCGGCGAGGAAATCGAGGCCTGCCAGGCGGCCGGCATCCCCGTCGCACTCGTTCCGGGCATCTCGGCGGCGCAGGGTGCGGCTGCTTCGCTCGGCCTGTCGCTGACCCATCGCGACCATGCGCGGCGCCTGCAATTCGTCACCGGCCATTCGCGCAAGGGCGAGTTGCCGGATGATCTCGACTGGCGGGCCATGGCGGACCCGGCCGCCTCGACCGTGATCTACATGGCCCGCGCTACCCTGCCCGGCTTCCGCGAGCGCGCCATCGCCGCCGGCCTCGACCCGCGGACGCCCGCGGTCGCCGTGCTCGCCGCCACGCGCCCGGACGAGAAGCGCGTTGCCGCGACCATCGCGGACCTGCCGGAACGGCTCGGCGAACTGCCCGCGACCGGCCCGGTGCTCGTCCTGCTCGGCCATGCCTTCGGCCCGGCGCTGGCTGCTGCGAATCTCACCGAAGGTCGCCGGCGGGCCTGACCCCGCCTTGCCGCGCGGTGGAACGTCACTGCCGGAGATGCGTTTTCTCCGCTGGCGTCCTAATTTGGAAGGCGCCGATTGCTCGGGGCTGTTGAGGCAAGACCGATAATTCAGTACGTTTCGTTTGTTATTCAGAACGGATCGATGCTTCGCTGAAGCCTCGCCGTGAACGCAACGGAGCCCTGACATGACACGATCCGTGTTTCCCCGCCTTCTTCGGGCCGGCCTTGTTCTGGGAGCCTTCACGCTCTGCTTCGGCGTCGTTGCCGGCGCGCGCGCGCAGACCGAGCTCCTTAACGTGTCCTATGATCCGACCCGGGAGCTCTATCGCGACATCAACGCGGCCTTCATCGCCGAGTGGAACGCGAAGAACCCCGACAAGAAAATCTCGACGATCCGCCAGTCGCATGGCGGCTCCGGCGCGCAGGCCCGCACCGTGATCGACGGGCTCAATGCCGATGTCGTGACGCTGGCGCTCGCCGGCGATATCGACGCGGTGGCCGAGCGCTCGAAGAAGCTGCCGCTCGACTGGCAAAAACGTCTGCCGCATAATTCCTCGCCCTATACCTCGACGATCGTCTTTCTCGTCCGCAAGGGCAATCCGAAGGCGATCAAGGACTGGGGCGACCTGGTGAAGCCGGGCGTGCAGGTCATCACGCCGAATCCCAAGACCTCCGGCGGCGCACGCTGGAACTACCTCGCCGCCTGGGCCTATGCCGAGAAGGCCTTCAACAAGGACGAGGCGAAGGTGCGCGACTATATCGCCAAGCTCCTCGCCAATGTCCCGGTGCTCGATACCGGCGCGCGCGGCGCGACAACGACCTTCACCCAGCGCGGCATCGGCGACGTCTTCCTGTCCTGGGAGAACGAGGCCTTCCTCGCCTTGAAGGAGTTCGGCGCCGACAAATTCGACATCGTGGTGCCGAGCCTCTCGATCCTGGCAGAGCCGCCGGTCGCGCTGGTCGACGCCAATGTCGATGCGAAGAAGACCCGCGAGCAGGCACAGGCCTATCTCGAATTCCTCTATTCGCCAAAGGGGCAGGCGATCATCGCCCGCAATTTCTACCGGCCGCGCAACCCGGAAGCGGCCGACGCCAAGGACATCGCCAATTTCCCGAAGGTCGAACTGGTGACGATCGACGCCGTCTTCGGCGGCTGGAAGAAGGCGCAGCCGACCCATTTCGGCGATGGCGGCACCTTCGACCAGCTCTACAAGCCGGCGCGCTGAGGATCTCTCCATGACGGCGGCGACCACGACCTTCCGCTGGCGCGAGCCGAGCATCCTGCCCGGCTTCGGGCTGGCGCTCGGCATCACCGTGGCGGCGTTGTCGCTGATCGTGCTGATCCCGCTCGCGGCTCTGTTCATCAAGGCCGCCAGCGCCGGCCCCGCCGATCTCTGGGCGGTGGCGACCTCGCGGCGGACGCTTGCCGCGCTGAAGCTCTCCTTCACCGCCGCTCTGTTCGCCGCGCTGGTCAACGCCGTCTTCGGACTGATCCTGGCCTGGGTGCTGGTACGCTATGACTTTCCCGGCCGACGCCTGATCGATGCCGCCGTCGACCTGCCCTTCGCGCTGCCGACAGCGGTTGCCGGCATCTCGCTCGCGGCGATCTATGCGCCGAACGGCTGGGTCGGCTCATTGCTGGCGCCACTCGCCTTCAAGTTCACCATCCCCTTCACCGGTCTCTCCTTCGGCTTCGACGGCAAGGTCGCCTATACGCCGCTTGGCGTGATGGTGGCGCTGATCTTCATCGGCCTGCCCTTCGTCGTCCGGACCGTCCAGCCGGTGCTGGAAGAGCTGCAGAGCGATGTCGAGGAGGCAGCGGCGCTGCTCGGGGCCAGCCGCTCGCGCACCATCTTTCGTGTCGTGCTGCCACAGGTCCTGCCGGCGCTGATGACCGGCTCGATCCTCGCCTTCGCGCGGGCGGTCGGGGAATACGGCTCCGTGATCTTCATCGCCGGCAATGTGCCGATGATCTCGGAGATCGCACCGCTCCTGATCGTGATCCGGCTGGAGCAGTTCGACTATGCCGGCGCAGCGGTCGTCGCGACGATGATGCTGCTGATCTCCTTTGCGCTCATCCTTGCCGGCAACCTGATCCAGGCCCGTGCCCTCCGGAGGTTCGGCGATGTCTGACGCGACCCTGCCCTCCGCTGCCGCGGTCACACCGTCACGCGGGGCCCGCCGGGCCCGCGGCGAAAGCCCCGTCGTCCAGATCTTGCTGATCGCGGTCTCGCTCGCCTTCCTGCTGCTCTTCCTGCTGCTGCCGCTGGTCACGGTCTTCGTCGAGGCGGCCGCCAAGGGCTGGGAGGCCTATCGCGCCGCCATCACCGAACCCGATGCGCAGGCTGCGATCCGGCTGACATTGCTGGTTGCCGCGATCGCGGTGCCTTTCAACGTCGTCGTCGGCATCGCCGCTGCCTGGGCCATCGCCAAATTCGAGTTCCGCGGAAAGGACCTGCTGATCAGCCTGATCGACCTGCCCTTCTCGGTCTCGCCAGTGATCTCGGGCCTCGTCTTCGTGCTGCTCTTCGGGGCGCAGGGCTATTTCGGGCCGTGGCTCCAGGCCAACAACCTCAAGATCGTCTTCGCCCTGCCCGGCCTGATCCTTGCCACCGTCTTCGTCACCTTCCCCTTCGTGGCACGGGAACTGATCCCGCATATGCAATCGCTCGGCTCGGCCGACGAGGAGGCCGCATTGACGCTGGGCGCCTCACCCTGGCGCGTGTTCTTCTGCGTGACGCTGCCGAACGTGAAATGGAGCCTGTTCTACGGCGTGCTGCTCTGCAACGCCCGCGCCATGGGCGAATTCGGCGCGGTCGCGGTCGTCTCGGGCAAGATCCGCGGCCTGACCAACACCATGCCGCTGCATATCGAAATTCTCTACAACGAATACATGGGCGCCGCGGCCTTCGCGGTAGCCTCGCTGCTGGCGGGGCTGGCGCTGGTCACCCTCGTGCTCAAGACCCTGCTGGAATGGCATTACGGCGATGTGATCGCCGCGAGCCGTCGTCATTGACCCACAGACGAAGGATTTCTCGCCATGTCGGTCGCCGTCACCATCGAGACCATCGAAAAGCGCTTCGAGAACTTCCCGGCGCTGCGGGGCGTCTCGCTCGATATCCAGCCGGGTGAGCTGGTCGCGCTGCTCGGCCCGTCCGGCTCGGGCAAGACCACGCTGCTGCGCCTGATCGCCGGGTTGGAGGAGGCCGATCGTGGCCGCGTGCTGTTCGGCGAAACCGATACGCACGATCTCTCGCTGCGCGAGCGGCGCATCGGCTTCGTCTTCCAGCAATACGCGCTGTTCAAGACGATGAACGTCGCCGAGAACATCGGCTTCGGCTTGAAATCCCGGCCGCGCCACGTGCGCCCGAGCGATGACGAAATCCGCAAGCGCGTCGGCGACTTGCTGGAGCTCGTTCAGTTGCCGGGTCTGGAAAAGCGCTATCCGAGCCAGCTCTCCGGCGGCCAGCGCCAGCGCGTTGCGCTCGCCCGCGCGCTCGCCATCGAGCCCCGCGTGCTGCTGCTCGACGAGCCCTTCGGCGCGCTCGACGCCAAGGTCCGCAAGGATTTGCGCGCCTGGCTGCGCGAATTGCACGGCCGCACCGGCCACACCACCGTCTTCGTAACCCATGACCAGGAGGAGGCGCTGGAGCTGGCCGACCGGGTCGCGATCCTCAACGAGGGCCGCATCGAGCAGGTCGGCTCGGCCGACGACGTCTACGACCATCCGGCCACGCCCTTCATCTGCGAGTTCCTCGGCGAGGTGAACAAGCTGCCGGTCAAGGTCGTCGGCAGCCAGGCCTTCTTCGGCGACCGGCCGGTGCTGGGCGGGTTGTCGCAGAACCAGGGCGGGCCGGCCTCGCTCTATGTCCGGCCGCAGCATCTGCGCATCGTCGACGAGACGCCGCTGGCGCTCCCCGGCACGGTCGAGCACTTGCGCCGCAACGGACCGATCCGCCGGGCGGAGGTGGCGGTCGAGGGGCTGAAGAAGCGGCTCGAGGTCGATCTCGCCAGCCAGGTCGCCCCGGCGATCGGCGAGCGGATTCGGCTCCGCATCACGCATGGCAACCTGTTTGCGGCGGCATGAGGACCCGTGCCGTCATTCCGGGGCATGGCGCAGCCATGAGCCCGGAAACCAGAACCGATGCCCTCGGAAGGACATCACTTGCTCGTGCTCGCCGCCATTCTTGAGATCGCATCGGTTCTGGGTTCCGGGCCCGATCCTTCGGACCGCCCCGGAATGACGGGAGGTTCCGCGGCATAGTCCGCCCGCATGCGGCAGCGTCATGAAGCCGCCCTCGCCTCGCCGCGCGGGGCAGGCTATGCCTGTCGCATAGCGGATCACGCCGACAGGAGATCGCGATGAAAGCACGCGCGAAATGGGTTGATGGCATGGCCTTCATGGGCGAGTCCGGCAGCGGGCACGCGATGATCATGGACGGCGCGCCGGAATATGGCGGGCGCAATCTCGGCATCCGGCCGATGGAGATGCTGCTGATCGGGCTCGCCGGCTGCACCGGATTCGATGTCGTCAGCATGCTCAAGAAGGGCCGCGAGAACATCACCGGCTGCGAGGTCGATGTCGAGGCGGAGCGCGCCACGACCGATCCCAAGGTCTTCACCAAGATCCACCTCGCCTATCGCATCACCGGCAAGGGCCTGTCCCAGGCCAAGGCGGAGCGGGCCGTCACATTGTCGAAGGAAAAATACTGTTCGGCTTCGATCATGCTCGGGGCAACCGCCGAGATGAGCTACAGCCTCGAAGTGATCGACGAATTGCAGAAGGAGGCCGCTGAATGAGCAAGGCTGAATTCGCAGGACTGATCACGCCGGACGCGCTCGCCGCGCGGCTTGGCGACAAGAATCTCGTCATCATCGATATTCGCACGGCCGCCGACGGCTCCCGAGAAGCGTTCGAGGCCGGGCATATTCCCGGCGCCGTCCATTCCGACTACGCCGCCGATGGCTGGCGGGCCAAGGTCGGCAATGCGCCGGGCATGCTGCCGCCGCTCGACCGTCTCGCCGCGCTCGTGGGCCGGCTCGGCATCAAGCCGCATGACGATGTCGTCATCGTGCCCGCCGGCACCGCCGCGACCGATTTTGCCGCGGCGGCGCGGGTCTACTGGACGCTGAAATTCATCGGCCACGGCCAGCAGGCGATCCTCGACGGCGGCTTCAAGGCCTGGACGGCCGACCCAAAGCGTCCGGTCGCGGCCGGCGCCTCGGCCCCGAAGAGCGCAACTCCCTATCCGGTCGTGGCGCAGCAGTCCCTGCGCAGCACGGCGGATTCGACGCTCGTCGCCGCCCGCAGCAAGCAGGCGAGCCTCGTCGATGCCCGGGGTCCCAGCTATTTCGAGGGCCGCGAGAAATCGGCGGAAGCAGCCCGCGCCGGACATATCCCCGGCGCGATCCAGCGCGATTACGCGGGAGCCTTCGACGGCGGCAAACTCAAGGCGCCGGGCGAGCTGGAGAAGCTCTTCTCTGCCGTGCCGCAGGGGCCGGTGATCTCCTACTGCAATACCGGCCATTCCGCCGCGGCGAACTGGTTCGTGCTGTCGGAGGTTCTGGGCCGCGACGAGGTCGCGCTCTACGACGGCTCGATGACCGACTGGACGCAGGACCCGGACCGCCCGGTCGCGACGGGCAAGGCGGCCTGACACCGCTTTCGATTGCAAATCAGGCTGAAAAGGTTCAAAGGAAGCGCCGATCGCGTGCCGCGCGCGCGGCGCTTCCTGACATTCTGGACATAAGCCATCAGCCGATGAACGCCGTCGCGCCGAAAATCTCCTTCGTTTCGCTGGGCTGCCCCAAGGCGCTGGTCGATTCCGAACGGATCATCACCTCGCTGCGGTCGGAGGGCTACGAGCTCTCCAAGAGCCATGCCGGGGCCGACCTCGTCATCGTCAACACTTGTGGTTTCCTCGACTCGGCCAAGGCGGAATCGCTGGAGGCGATCGGCTCGGCCATGGCCGAGAACGGCAAGGTCATCGTCACCGGCTGCATGGGCGCCGAGCCCGAACAGATCCGCGATGTCTTCCCGAACGTGCTCGCGATCACCGGTCCGCAGGCCTATGAGAGCGTCGTCTCGGCGGTCCATCAGGCGGTGCCGCCGAAGCACGACCCCTTCGTCGATCTCGTGCCCGACCAGGGCGTGAAGCTGACGCCGCGGCACTACGCTTATCTCAAGATTTCAGAGGGCTGCAACAACCGCTGCACCTTCTGCATCATCCCGAAGCTGCGCGGCGACCTCGTCTCGCGGCCGATCGGCGACGTGCTGCGCGAGGCCGAGAAGCTGGCCAAGGCCGGCGTCAAGGAGCTTCTGGTGATCTCGCAGGACACCAGCGCCTATGGCCTCGACATCAAATATGCCCCCTCGATGTGGAAGGACCGCGAGATTCGCACCCGCTTCTTCGAGCTCGCCCGCGAGCTCGGCCAGATGGGGATGTGGGTGCGCCTCCACTACGTCTATCCCTATCCGCATGTCGACGAGGTCATCCCGCTGATGCAGGAAGGGCTCGTGCTGCCCTATCTCGACATCCCGTTCCAGCATGCCTCGCCGAACGTGCTGAAGGCGATGAAGCGCCCGGCCCATCAGGACCGCACGCTCGACCGCATCCGGAAATGGCGCGAGATCTGCCCCGACCTCGCCATCCGCTCGACCTTCATCGTCGGCTTCCCCGGCGAGACCGAGGAGGACATGGACATTCTCCTCGACTGGCTGAAGGAAGCGAAGCTGGAGCGCGTGGGCGCCTTCAAATACGAGCCGGTGAAGGGCGCGCCCGCCAACGATCTCGGCCTCGCGCTGGTTCCGGAGGAAGAGAAGGAAGCGCGCTGGCACCGCTTCATGAAAGCGCAGGCGGAGATTTCCGCACGCATCGTCAAAGCCAGAGTCGGCAAGCGCATCCCGGTGATCATCGACGAGGCGGGCCCGACCGTGGCCAAGGGCCGCTCGAAATGGGATGCACCGGAGATCGACGGCAATGTCTATGTCGCGAGCCGGCGTCCCTTGCGGCCGGGCGACATCGTCACCGTGAAGATCGAGCGCGCCGACGCCTACGACCTGCACGGCGTCGCGGTCTGAGCCCCACCGGTCTCGCGGGGAAACAGGTCGTCATCCCGGCTGTAGCGAAGCGCCGGAATCTGTCCTCGGACTCTGCGCTCTACGATGGATTCTGCATCTGCGCGGCTTCGCCGCTTGTCCCGCATGATGGGGTGTTTCCCAGCGAAATGAGTTACCGAACGTTCCTCAGTTGAAGGTGCAGAGACGGCGGATGGCACGACCGTTGCGGTCTCGCGCCGTGCCGAGGCTGCTGCAGGCGTCGCTCGCTATCACGGTCTCGGCCCGCTCCACCTGCCGGGGCGGTTCGCTGCAGATGCCGCTCGTGCAGCCGGTCTGCGCGTAGCGCAGGCGCACCGGGCCGGGGACGCGCACGCGGCCCTTCTCAGCGCCTTGCAGGATCGCTTCAGTCGGCGTGGCTGCCTCACGGACTCCCTTGGCCTGCTGGGCCAGCGCGACGCCCGAAAGGGCGATGACGGCGATGAGGAAAGCGGCGGTCTGAAACTTGGACGACATCAGCGTCGAGTCCTGAATGGTCGCCAGCATGCGCTGGCACCGATTCGTCGCGTCACCTCATATCCGGGTTCATCTCCCCATAAAAAATGCGCCCGGGTGGCCGGGCGCATTCCATTGATGTCGAACAGTCTCAGGGAATCAGGACGGTCGAGCCCGTGGTTCCACGCGACTCGAGCGCCCGGTGCGCATCGGCCGCATCCTTCAGGGGGAAGGTCGCGTTGACCGGCACCTTGACCTTGCCGCTCAGCACCGCGTCGAACAGGTTCTTCGCCATCGCGATCATCGTCTCGCGCTTGGCGGTGTGGGTGTTGAGCGTCGGGCGCGTGACATAGAGCGAGCCCTTGGCGGCGAGGATGCCGAGATTGAAGGATTCGACCGCGCCGGAGGCATTGCCGAAGCTCGCCATGAGGCCGAAGGGCTTCAGCGTGTCCAGCGACTTCATGAAAGTGTCCTTGCCGACGCCGTCATAGACCACGTCGCAGAGCGCCCCGCCGGTGATCTCCTTCACCCGCGCCGCGAAATCCTCCTCGCGGTAGTTGATGACATGGTCGGCGCCATGCGCCCTCGCCAGCTCCGCCTTCTCCTTCGAGCCGACCGTACCGATCACTGTGGCGCCCAGCGCCTTGCCCCATTGGCAGAGGATAAGCCCGGTGGCGCCGGCGGCGGCATGGACGAGAATGGTGTCGCCCGGCTTCACCTTGTAGGTCCGGTGCAGCAGGTATTCGGCCGTCAGCCCCTTCAGCATCATGCTGGCGGCCGCCTCGTAGGAGATGCCCTCCGGCAGCGCCACGACGGAGGCGGCCGGCACGATCCGCTCTTCGGCATAGGCGCCGAGCGTCGCCACCACCGCGACACGGTCGCCCGGCTTGAACTCGTTGACATTCGGACCGACGGCCAGCACGTCGCCGGCGCTCTCGTTGCCGAGCGTGAACGGCATCTGCGGCGCCGGGTAGAGACCCGAGCGGAAATAGGTATCGATGAAATTCAGGCCGATCGCCCGGTTCCGGATCAGGATTTCGCCGGGACCCGGCTGCGGCAGGGTGACCTCCTCGAACTGCAGGACATCGGGGCCGCCGGTCTTGTGGGCGCGGATGGCTTTGACCATGAAAGGCATCTCCTACGGATGGATATGTCGACCATAGTCCATCGGGCGGGAAAGGCATCCGTGCCCGACGCAGAACGCACCCTGCGACTTTGCGGCCCGTGGCCAAAACGCGGTGCATCGGCCGGATCGCCGCGCGTCCTACGGGACGCGAAGTGGCGATCCGGCTCTTTGTTCAGCATCGGATTTCTCCGAAAAGTGGTTTCCACTTTTCGGTCCGATGCTCTAGCCAAGAACGATGAGCACGGACACCGACGATCAGGTCGATATCGCCATCGTGGGCGCCGGCGCCGTCGGGCTGGCGGCCGCGCTGGCGCTGAGCCGCGAGGGGCGCAGTGTCGCCCTGCTCGGCCCGGTCGCGACGCCGCGTGATGGGCGTACCGTCGCGCTGCTCGACGGCTCCTGGCGCATGCTGGCCGAGCTCGGCGTACAGGGCGCCTTACTCGACAAGGCCGCGCCGCTTGCAGTGATGCGGCTCGTCGACGACAGCGGCAGCCTGTTCCGCCAGCCACCCGTCGAATTCCGGGCGTCCGAGATCGGGCTGGAGGCCTTCGGCTGGAATATCGAGAATGCCGACCTGACCGGGATCCTCGCCGAGAAGGCCGCGGCGCTGTCCGGCCTGCGCATGATCCCCGGCTTCGTGGGAGCGATCGAAGCGGAAGCGGACGGCGTGCGCCTTTCCGGCGAGGGTTTTGTACCGCTGAAGGCTCGCCTTGTGGTCGGTGCCGACGGGCGCAACTCGCAGGTGCGCGCCGTTGCCGGCATCGAAAGCCGCGACTGGCGCTATCCGCAGATCGCGCTGACCGCGATCTTCGAACATCGCCGCGATCATCAGGAAACCTCGACCGAATTCCATACGCGCAAAGGGCCGTGCACGCTGGTGCCGCTGCCCGGCCGGCGCTCATCGCTGGTCTGGCTGCTCGATCCGGAGGAGGCGGAAGCGGTCGCGGCGCTCGATGATGCAGCCTTCGCCCTGCGGGTCGAGCGACAGGTGCAGTCGCTGCTCGGCGCGATGACGGTTTCAGGTCCGCGCGGCAAGGTGCCGATGGGCGGGCTGTCGGTCGAGCGCTTCGGCGCGGGCCGCATGGCGCTGATCGGCGAGGCCGCGCATGTCTTCCCGCCGATCGGCGCGCAAGGGCTCAATCTCGGCCTGCGCGATGTCGCGGCGCTGAGCGAGGCTCTTGCGGGCGCGACGGATGCCGGCGCCCCTGGCGTCATCGCGGACTATGACAGCGCGCGACGGACCGATGTCCGGCTGCGCACGGGCGCGGTCGATGTGCTCAACCGCACGCTGCTGACCGATCTGCTGCCGGCCGACCTGATGCGCGGCGCCGGCCTGCTGGCGCTGTCACGGATCGGCCCGCTCAGGCGCCTCGTGATGCGGCAGGGGTTGGCGGGCGGAGCGGCGCGTTAGGCGCGGGACCTCCATCGTCATTCCCGGGCAGGCCGATAGGCCTGAGCCCGGAACCCATGAACACGACCTGTTTCCAGTTTATCATGCTCGCCCTTGTGGCGCGTATCCACGTCTTGAATACGGCTCTTGCTAAAGGAAGACGTGGACGGTCGGGACAAGCCCGACCATGACGGGAAGCGTCGTGTTCACGGGTTCCGGGCTCGCCACTGCGCGGCGCCCCGGAATGACGGCGGTGGTTTCCGCTACCCTTCCCCCAAAACCTTCCCGGTATCGGTCCCGCTGGCCACGACCTTCCGCAACCCGGCAGCCTGCTCGCGGAAGACCGGCGCCAACGGCAACGGCGTCGAAACGAGGCGGCGGCCACCGGGCTCCTCGACCTGCGCGTCGAGCAGGCCGCGCGCGCTCATCTGCGGATCGGACACCGCCTCCTCCAGCGTCCGCACCACCGTGCAGCAGCAATCGAGCGGCTCGACGAGCGCGCGCCAATAGGCAGCGCTCTCGCTGGCGATGATCGCGGCGATGCCGGCTCGCGTCGCCTCGGGGTCGCGGCGGTCGTCGCGCAGGCGCTCGTCGAGGCCGATGCCCTCGCAGAAGGTCTGCCAGAACTTGGGCTCGATCGCGCCGACCGCGAGAAACCAGCCATCGGCGGTGGCATAGAGCCCGTATCGCGGGCTCGCACCCGTCAATATGCCTTCCCCGCCATCGGGAAAGGAGCCGGTCACCTGCCCCTGCGCCAGCCCATACCAGGCGAAGGTCGGCATCGCGTCGGCCATGGCGATGTCGAGATGGCAGCCCTGCCCGGTGCGGTCGCGCCGGCGCAAGGCCAGCAGGATGTTGAGCACGGCCGGCATGGTGCCGCCGGCGATATCGGCGACGAGCGGCGGCGGCAAGGGCGGCGCCTCGCCGCGCTTCAGCGACTGGCCGAGCAGCCCGCCGAGCGCCTGGTAATTGATGTCGTGCCCGGCCTCCTGCGCGCGCGGGCCATGCTGGCCATAGCCGCTGATCGAGCAATAGACCAGGCGCGGGTTGATGGTTTTCAGCGTCTCGTGGCCAAAGCCGAGCCGCTGCATCACGCCCGGCCGGAACTGCTCGATCAGGATATCGGCCTTGGCGATCAGCGGGGTCAGCCGCGCCAGCGCATCGGGCGCCTTGAGATCGAGCTCGACGCTCTCCTTGCCGCGGTTGAGCACCGCGAAAGGCGCCGCCGTCTCGCCGAAACGCGGCGGAAAGCCGCGCATGTCCTCGCCGCCCGGCCGCTCGATCTTGATGACGCGCGCACCGGCCTCGGAGAGGAAGAGGCTCGCCAGCGGCCCGGGCAAGAGCGTCGAGAAATCGAGGACCAGCAGGTCGTCCAGCGGCAGCATCCGGCTTCCTCAGTTGGGTCGTCGACGAACGGACACCGTCATTGCGAGGAGCGAAGCGACGAAGCAATCCAGAGGGGATCGGGTGAGACGTTTCACCCGATCCCCTGGATTGCTTCGCTGCGCTCGCAATGACGCGCTAGTGAAACAGATCGGCCGCTATCCTGCCCGTCTTCACCAGCCACAGGAAGCCCGAGAGCGTGACCATCGACACGATGGTACCGACGAGGATGCAGGCCGAGGCGCGCTCGATCCCCACCTTGTACTGCGTCGAGATGACGAAGATGTTCAGGGCCGGCGGCAGCGCCGCCATGATGATCGCGGCATAGATCCAGTTGGTCGGGATGCCGCCCAGTGCCGAGAGCAGCACCCAGACCAGGAGCGGATGCAGCAGCAGCTTGATGAAGACCAGCGCGGGAACGCCGGCCGGCATCCGCTTCATCGGCCTCAGCGCCACGGTGACGCCGAGCAGGAAGAGCGCGCAAGGCGCCGCCGCCTGCGACAGCCACAGCACCATCCGGTCGAGCGCCACCGGCAGTTCGAACTTGAGATAGCTCGCCAGCACGCCGGCCAGCGTCGCGACGTTGAACGGATGGGTCAGCACCCGCCAGACCACCTCGCCGGCCGTGGCGAGCAGGCTCTTCTTCTCGACCCCGGCGACCGCCATCAGCAACGGGACGAGCGAGAACAGCAGGACGCTGTCGAAGACGAAGATCAGCACGACCGGTGCGCTCGCTTCCGGCCCGAGCGCCGCCAGGATCAAAGGCGGGCCCATATAGCCGATATTGGAATAGGCCCCGGCGACGCCCTGCATCACCGCTTGCGGCAGGTCGCCCTTGGCAGCCTTCAACCCGATCACCAGCGACAGGCTGAAGGCGCAGAAGGTCGCCGTCGTAGTGCCCGCGATGAATTTCCAGTTGGCGAGCTCGCTCAACGGCTTGTCGGCGATCAGGCGGTAGAATAGCGGCGGCAGCGCGACATAGATCAGGAAGAACTGCAGCCAGGCCAGGCCTTCCTCCGGCAATTGTTTGTAGCGGCCGATGGCGAAGCCGAGCAGGATGAGCCCGAAGAACGGCACGACCAGATTGAAGATGCTGAGAAGCTCGGCCATCGGCGGCGATTTCGTCCTGCGATGAAGGTGCCCGCTTTCGGGCACGCACCCGGCGGGCACCTGCATCTAGCGCATGGCCCGAGGGCGGCAAGGGCTTTTGAAGCGTGCACGCCTTCACCTGGCGCAAGAAGGAGATAAAATACCTAGGAAAATTACCTAAAAACCGATATAGGATTAATAGCCTAGGCATTCTGCCCCATCGATATCAGAAAGAACCATGGACGGCGTGCATGGTCTCCGCCACAGTCGCTGCATTGCACCATGGAGCCGCCGATGACCGTCAAGACGCCGCGCCAGTTCTTCCGCCCGCTTGCGATCGGCGCGCCGGAACCCTTCCGCGAATTGCCGCTGCGGCTCGAACGGATGATCCATTTCGTGCCGCCGCATCTGGAGAAGGTCCGCGCCAAGGTCGGCGAGCTCGCCGGACAGGTCGATATCGTGCTCGGCAATCTCGAGGATGCGATCCCCGTCGAGGCCAAGCAGCCGGCGCGAGACGGCTTCATCACCATGGGCAAGGCGGTCGATTTCGGCAAGACCGGCCTGTGGACGCGCGTCAATGCGCTGAACTCACCGTGGTTCCTCGACGACATCACCGCCATCATGGGCGAGATCGGCGGCAAGCTCGATGTGGTGATGGTGCCGAAGGTCGAGGGTCCCTGGGACATCCACTATGTCGACCAGCTGCTCGCGCAATTCGAGGCGCGCCACCTGCTGCGCAAGCCGATCCTGATCCACGCCATCCTGGAAACGGCGGAGGGCGTGAAGAATGTCGAGGCGATCGCTACCGCCTCCCCGCGCATGCACGGCATGAGCCTGGGCCCCGCCGACCTTGCCGCCTCCCGCGCGATGAAGACCACCCGCGTCGGCGGCGGCCACCCCGAATACAAGGTGATCGCCGACCCCTCCCCCGAGGGCGGGCCGCGCGCGATCGCGCAGCAGGATCTCTGGCACTATACGCTCGCCAAGATGGTCGATGCCTGCGCCTCGGCCGGGATCAAGCCGTTCTACGGCCCCTTCGGCGATTTTGCCGACGAGGCCGCCTGCGAGGCGCAGTTCCGCAACGCCTTCCTGCTCGGCTGCGCCGGCGCCTGGACGCTGCATCCCTCGCAGATCGCCATCGCCAAGCGCGTCTTCAGCCCCGATCCGGCCGAGGTTTCCTTTGCCAAGCGGATTCTGGAGGCGATGCCGGACGGCTCCGGGGCCGTGATGATCGACGGCAAGATGCAGGACGACGCCACCTGGAAACAGGCGAAGGTCATCGTCGATCTCGCCGTCCAGGTCGCGGCGCGCGACCCCGACCTGGCGCAGCGCTACGGAATGTGATGGGACAATCGGCTCAATCGATTGATTTCGACGCATTTACGACGCATTGCTTGCGCATGGCGGCAAGACCTAAGCCGGCGGCACATCGGCCGGCGCAAGATGGATTTGTCATGGAAGCGCGTTCGGCCAAGTTCAGGATCGGGCAGGTGGTCAAGCACCGCATCTATCCGTTCCGTGGCGTGATCTTCGACGTCGACCCGGTCTTCTCGAATACCGAGGAGTGGTGGATGGCGATTCCGGAGGCCATGCGCCCGTCGAAGGACCAGCCCTTCTACCATCTCTTCGCCGAGAACGAGGAGGCGGAATACGTCGCCTATGTCTCGGAGCAGAACCTCGTCGACGACGATTCCGGCGAGCCCGTGCGCCATCCCCGCGCCAAGGAATTCTTCCGTCGCGACCGCAAGGGTCGCTACAAGCTCGACCGCGCCGATCTGAACTGAGGCTCGGCGGCCTTCGTCACCCACGGTCGTCATTCCGCGGCGCGCCAAAGGCACCCCCGGAATGACAACGGTGCGACTCAAAGCTGCAGCGATCAATCGCCTATACTGTCTTCGGCGCCGCTGGCCGTTCTCCAAGTAAAAAGGCCGACCCCGCGAGGGACCGGCCTTTTCTGTTCTGGCGACAGCGCCGTAGCTCAGGGCTTCGGCGGGGTCGCGGGCGCGGCAGGCGCGCCGGGAGCCGGCGCAGCGGCGCCGCCGGAGCCGAGGCGCTGGCGCAGCTCTTCCTGGCGCTTGCCGAGCTCGTCCTGGAGCTGCTTCTGCTGCTCCTCAAGCACCTTCGGATCGATCGCGGCGCCGTCGAAGCCCTTGGCGAAATCGGCCAGCGGGATGGTGAAGGTCAGCTCGCGGCCGCCCTGGTTCTGGACGCTGACATTCAGGTTGGTGCCCTTCTTCATCGCGTTGATGAAGTCGTCCTTGACCTGCGCCTCGGCGAAGCAGCCGTTCGGGAAGCAGATGGCGTAGCGGCCGCCGGTCGGCTGAGCCGTATCGACGCCGAAGCGGATGCCGGGCTGCAGCAGCAGGCCGAGCGGCATCAGGAAGCGCACGATCTTGTTGGCGTCGCCCTTCACGTCATAAATCGCGACGGCGAGCACGGGCTGGCCCTGATCCGAGACGAAGTCGCGGGTGGTGTAGCAGATTTCCTTGTTGGCGGCCTGGTCCTTGCCGCAGACCTTGGTCCAGCTGGTCTGCGAGGGTTCGGGCTTGACCTGGACGACCGTCGGGCCGGTGGGCGCGGCGCCGGGCTGCGCGGGAGCGGCAGGCTGCTGCGCCGGAGCCGGGGCGGCCGGACGGGCAGGCGCCGGGCGCTGCGCCGGAGCCTGGGCGAAAGCCGCGACCGGCGCGAAGCCGATGGCCGCGCTGAGCGCGAGGCCAAGCGCACGAGATGACAGGCGATACGAAGCGGACATTCCTTGTCTTTCCTTACCAAGCGAATTCGGGATCACGACTTCGCAAGCCGCGCGCGTCACCGCTGATGGCCCAATCGCCTGGGGCGCAGGCCATCGCAAGCCGTGCACATCAAGGCCGATTGAGGCGTTTGAATGACACCCTGCCCTCGCCTTTAGCGAGTTCGCCCCGAGGATTCCAGCCCGAATAGCTGCGTGACCGCGCTGCTCCCATGCTATTCTTGCCGAGGGAATCAGGTTGTACGATGGATTTTCTGCGATTGCCCCAGGCGATGAGCCGCCGCGGGGTCAACCTCTTGCTGGCTTTGGCCCCGTTCGCCGTCCTGGCGCGCGGCGGCCGGGCTCTGGCTGATTCGGTCCCGCTGCGGCACGCCATCGCCATGCATGGGCAGCCCGCGCTGCCACCCGGCTTCGATCATCTCCCCTATGTCGATCCCAAGGCGCCGAAAGGCGGTCGCATCGTGCTCGGCATTCAGGGCACCTTCGACAGCCTCAACCCACTCGTCGTGCTCGGCGTCGCGCCCGATGCCGTGCCGAAATATGTCCAGCAGAGCCTGCTTTACCGCTCGGCGGACGAGCCCTTCACCGCCTATGGCCTGCTCGCCTCCGGCGTCGCGCTCGACGCGGACCGCAGGCACCTCGCCTTCGAGATCGACGAACGCGCGCGTTTCTCGGACGGCCGGCCGGTCACGGCCGAGGACGTGATCTTCACCTTCGAGATGCTCAAGGCGAAGGGCAAGCCGTTCCATCGCTCCAGCCTCGGCCGTGTCACCAAGGTCACGGCGCCCTCGCCGCGGCGCGTCGAGTTCGAGCTCGGCGACGGCTCCAATCGCGAATTGCCGCTGGTGATCGGGTCGCTGCCGATCTTCGCCAAGCACGCGACCAATGCGGAGACTTTCGGCGAGACCAATTTCAAGCCGGCGCTCGGCTCCGGCCCCTATGTGGTCGAGGAAGTCCGGCCGGGCGAAGCGCTCGTGCTGCGACGGCGCAAGGATTTCTGGGCCGAGGATCATCCGCTGACCCGCGGGCTCTATAATGCCGACGAAATCCGCTACGATTTCTACCGGGATTCGAACGCGCTGTTCGAGGCATTCAAGGCCGGGCTCTACGATGTCCGTGTCGAGGGCGACCCGACACGCTGGATGACCGGCTATGACATTCCCGCCGTTCACGACGGGCGGATCCGGCGGGAAACCCTGCATTTCGACACGCCCAAGGGCATGACCGGGCTGGTCTTCAACACACGCCGACCGATCTTCGCCGATATCCGGGTGCGCGAGGCGCTTGGCCTGCTGTTCGATTTCGAATGGGTCAACCGCAACCTGTTCCACGGCGCCTATCGCCGGGCGGGCAGCTTCTTCTCCGATTCGGAGCTCTCGGCGCTCGGTATCCCGGCCGACGGGCGGGAGAAAGCCCTGCTCGCCGCGTTCCCCGGCGCGGTGCGCGAAGACATCCTCGCCGGAAGCTGGAGGCCGTCGGAGACCGACGGCTCGGGCCGCGACCGCGAGCAGGCGCGCAAGGCGCTCGATCTGCTCAAGGCGGCCGGCTACGTCCTGCGCGATGGCGTGCTGCGCAACAGTAAGGACGAGCCGTTCGCCTTCGAGATCACCGTGACCAGCCGGCCGCAGGAGCGGCTGGCGCTCAACTATGCGCAATCGCTCTCCCGGCTCGGCATCGCTGTCTCGGTCCGCCTGATCGACGACGTGCAATACTGGCGGCGCCTCTCGGCCTTCGATTTCGATATGATCCAGTGGACCTGGCCGGCTTCGGCCTCGCCCGGCAACGAGCAGATCGGGCGCTGGGGCTCGGCCAATGCCAGCCGCAACGGCGCGCTGAACTATGCCGGCGTCAAATCGCCTGCGGTCGATGCCGTGCTGCAAGCTTTGCTCAGCGCCCGCGAGCGCGAGGATTTCGTCGCGGCGGTGCGCGCGCTCGATCGCTTGCTGATCTCGGGCTTCTACGTCGTGCCGCTGTATTACCTGCCCGATACCTGGATCGCGCTGGCGCGCGGCGTGGTCCTGGCGGGGCGGCAGCCGGCCTATTTCCTTTCCAACGAAACGCTGGCGCGCCTCCCGGCGGCGTCGGCCCCGGCGAACTAGGGCTTGTCGATGCGGGCCGAACAGGACGAAACCTCCGCCTTGCTCGACGGTCTCGATCTCGACACCCTGCTCGCAGCCCTCACCCGCAGCCGAGGCTACGATGCGGCCTTGCGCGATCCGCCGGGCCGCCGCGGCTGGAGCGATGTCACGCCCGGCTCGATCAATTTCCTCGATCTCGACGAGCGCATCGACCGGCTGGCGCGGCTGCTCGCCATCAACAAGGGCACGCCGGGCGCCAGCGTCGCGATCCTGGCGCCGCTCGGCCCCGAGGCGATCGTCGCGATCCTGGCCAGCCTGCGCGCGGGCCTGTCGCCCCTGATGCTGCCGCTGCACGGCAACGAGCTCGAACTGCTCCGGCTGATCGAGACCGCCGGTGCCGTGATGGCGCTCGGCGTCAGCCGCGTCGGGCCGCTGCGACCGCTGCTCATGCTGCGCAATCTCGCGATGCGGGCTTTCGGCACGCGCTTCGTCGGCGGCTTCGGACCGGACGTGCCCGACGGCGTCGCGCCACTCGACATGCTGATGGCAAATCCGACGCTGCATCCCCTGCCGCAGCTGACCGAACGGCCGGCGCTGCAGGTTTGCGACGGCGTGGCGCTGCGCGGGCCGTTCAAGCTGCCGGAGCGTGATCTGCTCGCGAAGGCGCTCGACATCTCGCGGGCGCTGAAGCCGACCGTCTCGTCCCGCATCGTGACGACGCTGGTCGGCGGCGACCTCGCGGCGCTCGCCAGCGGGCCCGGCATGGCGATGCTGAGCGGTATCGAGCTGCTGCCGCTCGGCCTGTTCAATCTCGGCGACCTGCAAGCCTGCGTCGAAGGTGGACGCCATGTCCATCTGGTCCTGCCTGGAGCCATGGAGCCCGCATTGGCGCATTCGCGGCTCGCCGCACACCCGGCCCTGGCCAGCCTCGTCTTCGTGCACCGGTCGACGGAGCCGCGCAGCTTTCCCGCGATCGACCGGCCGGACGTCGCGATCGTCGATATCGAGGCGCATTCGGCCGGGGACATCGCCGTTAACAAGCGGCAGGGGCCTGCGGCCGCCTGAGGACGGTTTCCTGCAAAGCCTCACCGTCGACGACATTGCCTGTGGAAGGCAGGGCTTCCTCACGTCCAGCCAGGGAAAGGCCGTGCTAGAAGCGCCGGCCGCACATCCGCACCCGACCCAACCCGACGATTCACCGCCCGCATGACCACCGCAATCGAGATGGGAACGACGAAGACCGGCGAGCCCGGTCTGATCGATCTCGCCGAATTGCTGGCGACGCGGCTTCTCGTGCAGGGCAATTCCGGCTCGGGCAAGTCGCATCTGCTGCGCCGCCTGCTGGAGCAGAGCGCGCCGCTGGTCCAGCAGGCGATCATCGACCCTGAAGGCGACTTCGTTTCGCTCGCCGACCAGTTCGGGCATGTCGTGGTCGATGCCGAATGCGGCGAGGCCGAGTTGCAACGCGTGGCGCTACGCGTGCGCCAGCACCGCGTCTCGGTGGTACTCAATCTCGAAAATCTCGAAGCCGACGAGCAGTTGCGCGCGACCGCCGCCTTCCTCGGCGGGCTCTTCGATGTCGACCGCTCGCTCTGGTTCCCGATGCTGATCGTGGTCGACGAGGCGCAGCTCTTCGCGCCGGTGATGGCGGGCGAGGCCTCCGACGAGGCGCGCCGGCTTTCGCTCGGCGCCATGACCAACCTGATGTGCCGCGGCCGCAAGCGTGGCCTTGCCGGCGTCATCGCGACGCAGCGCCTCGCCAAGCTCGCCAAGAACGTCGCGGCGGAAGCCTCCAACTTCCTGATGGGCCGCACCTTCCTCGATATCGACATGCAGCGCGCCGCAGACCTGCTCGGCATGGACCGGCGCCAGGCCGAGATGTTCCGTGACCTCGAACGCGGCCAGTTCGTGGCGCTCGGCCCCGCGCTGTCGAAGCGTCCGCTGCCGATCAAGATCGGTGCGGTCTCCTCGGTCGACCGCGGTGGCGCTCCCGGGCTGATGCCGCTGCCCGAGCAGGCCCCGGAAGAGGCCGGCAAGCTGATCTTCACGCCCGGCGAGGACGAGCCGCCGGCGCTGGCCCGCCCCGTTCGTCCGGTGCCGCGCCCGCGGCCCGATCCGAACGACGTGCTCCGCCGGATCGAGACCTACCGCCCTGCCCCGCAGCCGGAACCCGAGCCCGAGATCGAGCTGGAGCCGGAAGAGCGCGAGGCGATCATGGTCGAGATCCTGCGCGAACTGATGGGCGATCCCGAGGCGCGCTCGCGGCAGGTCGCCGTGCTCTATCAGGATTTCACCGTGCGCTGCCGGATGCGCCGGCTCGGCCGCACGCATCTGAGCCTTGAAGAGTTCCGCAAGAGGCTCGCGGTCGCACGCGCCGGCGTCAGCGACAGCATCGCGACGAGCGAGGGCTGGCAGGCGGCGGTGGAAGCCTCCGGCACGCTGCCGGAGGATCTGCAGGGGCTGTTCCTCTATATCGCCCGCACCGCGATCGAGGGCCGGCCCTGCCCCAGCGATGCCGAGCTGGCGGAGGTCTATGGCAGCGCCTCGCCGAGCCGGGCGCGCCGCGTGCTCAGCTATATCGAGGAGCGCGGGCTGATCGTCTGCCATGTCGATTTCCGGGGACAGCGTACGCTCGCCCTGCCGACGCTCGGCGTCGAGACCGCGCCGGGGCTGGCGCAGCCGCGCACGGCGGGCATGCCGCGCAGCGCGCGGGGGTAAGACCGCGGG
The DNA here is from genome assembly GCA_039808685.1 of Allobosea sp. Lineage (GTDB taxonomy): Bacteria > Pseudomonadota > Alphaproteobacteria > Rhizobiales > Beijerinckiaceae > Allobosea. The sequence continues at coordinate 52,867 of JBDHTM010000022.1, forward strand.
CGCTCGACGCTGTCATTCCGGGGCGCCCGGAGGGCGAGCCCGGAACCCATGGACACGACGTCATTCCAGCTCGTCATGCTCGCCCTTGTGGCGAGCATCCACGTCTTGAACACTGCGCTTGATGAAGGAAGACGTAGATGGTCGGGACAAGCCCGACCATGACGGAACCGTCGTGTTCATGGGTTCCGGGCCCATCGCTGCGCGATGTCCCGGAATGACGGCGGTGGTTCCAGCGCTCCTCCGCCTCACCCTACGAAATCCTCCCCCCGCTCAAAACTTGACCACCCCGCCCCCGAACGTGCATGACCTCAAGCCGCATTCACGGGTTCGGCCATGCGCGTTCTGTTGATCGACAACTACGACAGCTTCACCTGGAACCTGGTCCACCTCATCGGCGGGCTCGGGGCCGAGGTCGATGTCTGGCGTAATGACGCGCTCACCGTCGACGAGGCGCTGGCCGGCGATCACGATGCGATCGTGCTCTCGCCCGGCCCCTGCACGCCCAACGAAGCCGGAATCTGCCTGAACCTGATCCGCGAAGGCGCGGGCAGGAAGCCGATCTTCGGCGTCTGCCTCGGCCTGCAGGCGATGGGCCAGGCCTTCGGCGGCCAGGTCGTGCGCGCGCCTTTGCCGATGCATGGCAAGGTCTCGCCGATCCGCCACCGGTCGCGCGGCCTGTTCCGCGGCATCAACGGGCCATTGCAGGCGACGCGCTATCACTCGCTCGTGGTCGAGCGTGCCTCCTGCCCGGATGTCTTCGAGATCGAGGCGGAGAGCGACGACGGCCTGATCATGGCGCTCTCGCACCGGGAGCTGCCGGTCCACGGCGTCCAGTTCCATCCGGAGAGCATCGCCTCCGAGCATGGCGCGACGATCCTGCGGAATTTCCTCGACCTCGCGGAGCGATGGCAGAGCGAACGCGAAGCCTCCGCCCTGACCCCTTCAGCCTGATTCCGCAGAGTTCCCATGGACGATTTCAAACCCTTCATCGCCAAGGTCGCGACCGGCGCGACGCTCTCCCGCGA
>JBDHTM010000023.1:0-52898 GCA_039808685.1 Allobosea sp.
TCAGCGGCATGCCGACATCCTTGGCGAGCCGCACCGTCATCAGGTTCTTCGAGAACTGGATGCCGTAGCGCAGCGTGCGCGGGCCGGTCGACTTGCCGTCGAAATTCTCCGGCCGCCACATGCCGAGCCCCGGCCCCTGGTCGATCTCGATCGGGGCATCGAGGATGATGCTGGACGGGGTGTAGCCGTTGTCGAGCGCCGTCGCATAGACGAAGGGCTTGAACGAGGAGCCGGGCTGACGCAACGCCTGAGTCGCGCGGTTGAACTCCGACTGGTCATGGCTGAAGCCGCCGACCATCGCCAGCACGCGACCCGAGAACGGATCCATCGCGACGATGGCGCCGTTGACCTCCGGCAATTGCCGCAGCCGCGCGAAGCCGGGCCGGCTTTCGATCGGCTCGACATAGACGACATCGCCGACCGACACGGCCTGCGAGACGCGGGCGCGGCGGGTCCACTTGATGCCGTCGGCCGCCAGCGTCAGGGTCTGGCGCTCCTTGTTGAGATGGCCGGCGGAATCGCGCAACGGATGCAGGCCGAGTCTCGCGCTGTCTCCGTTGACGTCGAGCACCACCGCAAGCCGCCACGGCGCGACGTCGCCCAGCACCGGCAACTCGCCGATGACAGCACCCCATTCCTTGCCGGCGATATCGAGCTTCTGGATCGCGCCGCGCCAGCCGCGCGCCTCGTCGAAGCGCACGAGACCGTCGACCAGCGCCTTGCGCGCCATCAGCTGGATCTTGGGATCGACCGTGGCACGGACGGATAGGCCGCCTTCGAGCAGCTTCTTCTCGCCATAGCGGTCCTGCAGTTCGCGCCGGATTTCCTCGGCGAAATAGCCGGCAGCGATCTGGTTCGGCGACACCGTGCGCGGATTGACGCCGAGCGGCTGCTTCTTGGCCTCTTCGCCCGCCTCGCGCTTGACGTAGCCGTTCTCGACCATGCGGTCGATCACATAATTGCGGCGCTCGATCGCGCGGTCGCGGTTGCGGAAAGGATGAAGATCGGTCGGCGCCTTCGGAAGCGCTGCAAGATAGGCCGCTTCCTGCAGGTTCAGCTCATGCACCGACTTGCCGAAATAGTTCAGCGCCGCCGCGGCGATGCCGTAGCTGCCCTGCCCCGGCGCGGGCGCGCCGAGATAGATCTCGTTCAGGTAGAGCTCGAGGATCTTGTCCTTCGAGTAGGTCGATTCGAGCTTCAGCGCGACCAGCGCTTCGCGGATCTTGCGCTCGATCGACTGCTCCGGGCTCAGGAAGAAGTTCTTCGCGACCTGCTGGGTGATGGTCGAGGCACCCTGCGGCCGGCGATTGGCGCCGCGATTGCGGAAATTCGAGATCGCGGCCCGGACCAGGCCTTCCGGATCGACGCCCATATGCTTGTAGAAGTTCTTGTCCTCAGCCGAGATATAGGCGTCGATGACGAGCTTCGGCACGGCCTGAATGGGCAGGTAGAGACGCCGCTCGCGCGCATATTCGGCGATCAGGCTGCCGTCGCCCGCATGGACGCGGGTCATTACCGGCGGCTCGTAATTCCGCAGCTGGGCATAGTCGGGCAGATCGCGCGAGTAATGCCAGATCAGACCGCCGGCGATGGCCGCGCCGACCACGAAAGCGATCGCACCGGCGGCGAACAACCATCCGAAGATTCGCAGAATGAACCGCATCTCAGGCCCTGGACCCCATAACTGCCACCCGGCGGGCGCCAGATCAGGGCGCTTCGCAAATCATAGCTATAACATGACGGAGATGGCGGAACCGTGGCCTCGCGACCACATTCCGCATCATCCGATCAATGCACGCTGTCATCGGCCGGGCCTAGTTCCGGCTCTCGGCCGCCTTGCCGACGGAGGCCCGTTCGCGGGCGAAATAATCCTCGATCGCGGCGGAGACGGCCGTCACGGCCTTGCCTCGCCATTCCGGCGAATTCAGCAATTCGGCATCCTTCGGGCTCGACATGTAGCCGAGCTCGATCAGTACGGACGGCACGTCGGGCGCGCTTAGGACCCAGAAGCGCGCCGAGCGCAGCGGAATCTTGTGCATCTTGATCGAGCCGCCGAGCTTCTCGACCAGATTCCGCGCGAAAACTCCGGTGAAGGTCCGCGTTTCGCGCCGGGCGAGGTCCATCAGGATGCCCGCGACGTCCTGCACTTCCTCGCTGGTCTCCAGACCGGCAACGGCATCGGCTTCGTTTTCCTTGGCAGCGAGCCGGGCGGCTTCAGCATCGGTCGCGCGCTCCGAGCGGGTGTAGACGGTCGCGCCGCGAACCTCCTGCGCCTGAGTCAGCGAATCGGCATGGATCGAGATGAACAGGTCCGCCTGCTCGCCCCGCCCGATCTGCACGCGGTCGCCCAGCGAGACGAAGCGGTCGTCGTCGCGGGTCATGACGATGCGATAGCGGCCATTGGCCTCGAGCTGCTCCTTGAGCGCCTTGCCGAAGGCGAGCACCACGGCCTTCTCGGCGATCGAGGCGACGGTCGCGCCGGGATCGATGCCGCCGTGGCCGGGGTCGATCACGATCGTGCGACGCGCCTCGCCCGCGGCCTTCGTTGGCGCTGGCGCCGGAGCAGGTATAGTGGGACCGGGCTTCAGCACCCTGCCGGCCTCGGCCAGGAAATCCGCCCGCGCCACCTTCTTCAATTCGATGGTCAGCTCGCCGAAGCCGCCGCGCACCGCCTTCACCTCCGCCTTGGCGACAAGGGCGGGCTGGGACAGGTCGATGATGATTCGGGCCTTGTCGGCCGTGAACAGGCCATAGCGATAGCCGCTGACGAAGCCGGCACTGCGCCTGGCCGAAGGCTGGATCTGGAAATTGGTCGAGGGCAACTCGACGATGACCCGGTCGGGCGAGGCCTGCACCCAGGCATCGACCGCGACGGTCGCGGACAGCATCATTGAGAGGCGCACGGTCTCGCCGCTCTGTTCGATGCGGGCGTCGGTCGCGACCGGATATTCGCTCTGCGGGCGCGGCTCGGCTTTCGGCTGCGCCCGGGCTGGCGAAAGGCCTGTCCCGGGAGCGATCACAAGCAGGCAGGCGACCGCCAGTGCGCACCGCAGCGTCCGCGAACGCCACGACGCATCGCGACAGCTCCGATCAACGCGGGGGATGCACGAGAACAGTTGAAAAATCCCGTCTCTTGTTACGAGGGTTTAACCATAACGGGGCTGAAATCCTAACAGGGCGTTACCATCTCTCCGGAGAGCCGGAAACCGCCTCTGCGCGCCACGGCTGAAATGCGGCCGTCATGTGACTTGCAAATCACCATCACCTGTCTGTAATGGAACAGGTTGCTTGTCAGCCTGCCCGAGTGACACATCCGGATCGTGCGATCCGTCGGCGTCCAAAGCAGGCTGGGCCGGTGCTCCCCAGCGGAGCGGTGGCAACAAGACGACCGCAACGGATCGTCCGCAGACGGTCGGCATCGGGATTGCGTGTTTTCTGCGCCCTGCCCTGTCTTGCGAGCGTGCAAACGCGATGCGCCTGGCTGCTTGGCCGGAGCATCGCAGGTCAGGACAGATGACGGGGCATAAGACGCCGCTAGCACCATCGGTGAACCGTCCGAACCTGCGGAACCGCGCCGGGCTCGTCGCCCGGGTGGCTGTTCCGAGCCGCCTTCCTGTCTCGACCGCTTCCTCCTCCCTCCTGCAACATGCCGGCTCGCTCCGGCCTTCTCGCGGCGCCCTCGCCCGCGGCGGCGGATTTGCATCCGTAGCCGTGCGGCCCCTGTCGGCAGCCGCGCCAATGGAACTGTCTTATGGCCAACAAGATGCTTATCGATGCCACCCACCCGGAGGAGACCCGGGTCGTGGTGGTCCGCGGATCCCGCGTCGAAGAGTTTGATTTCGAGTCTGCAAGCCGGAAGCCGCTCCGCGGCAATATCTACCTCGCCAAGGTGACCCGCGTGGAGCCCTCGCTCCAGGCGGCCTTCGTCGAGTATGGCGGCAACCGTCACGGCTTCCTCGCCTTCTCCGAGATCCATCCCGACTATTACCAGATTCCGGTCGCCGACCGGCAGGCGTTGCTCGACGATGAGGCCCGCGCCGAGCGTGACGAGGAGCGCGACGAGGAGCGCCGCGAGAAGCGGGGTCGCCGCGACCGTGGCCGCCGCGGCGATCGCGACAACCGTGCCAAGAAGGCTGCCGCCGACGAGACGGTCACGGCCGAAGTCGAAACCGGCACCGAGGCCGCCGGGGAACGGGTCGAGACCGACGGCAAGGAAGCCGCGATGGTCAACGAGGGGGCCCCGGCCTTCGGCGAAACCTTCGCGCCGGCCGTTGCCGAATCGGCCACCGAGTACGCGGTCGAAAACGCCGCGCCGCTGACCTTCGAGACCGTCGAGACGGCCGCGCCGGCCGAAGAGGCCGCCGCCCCGGCGGATGCCGCCGGTGAGACCGAGGCGCGCAAGCCGTCCGAGGACGACAGCGACGACGAGAACGGAGACGAGGATGCCGAAGAGGCGCCCGAGCAGCTCGGCGGCGGCGACGCCCTCGACGATATGCCGGAGCGTCCGCAGCGCCATTCGCGCCGCCAGTACAAGATCCAGGAGGTGATCAAGCGCCGCCAGATCATCCTGGTCCAGGTCGTCAAGGAAGAGCGCGGCAACAAGGGCGCGGCGCTCACCACCTATCTCTCGCTCGCCGGCCGCTATTCGGTGCTGATGCCGAACACCGGCAAGGGCGGCGGCATCTCGCGCAAGATCACCAATGCCGAGGACCGCAAGCGCCTCAAGGAGATCGCCCAGGAGCTCGAGGTCCCGGAGGGGATGGGCCTGATCCTGCGCACGGCGGGTGCCTCGCGCACCAAGGTCGAGATCCGGCGCGACTACGAATATCTGATGCGGATGTGGGAGAGCGTGCGCGAGCTGACGCTCGCCTCGGTCGCGCCTGCGCTGGTCTATGAGGAGGGCAACCTCGTCAAGCGCTCGATCCGCGACCTCTACAACAAGGATATCGACGAGGTTCATGTCGCCGGCGAGACCGCCTATCGCGAGGCCAAGGACTTCATGCGCATGCTCATGCCGAGCCATGCCAAGAGCGTGAAGCCCTACCGGGAGCAGACCCCGCTCTTCGCCTCCTTCGGCGTCGAGAGCCAGCTCGACGCGATGTTCTCGAACACGGTCACGTTGAAGTCGGGTGGCTATCTGGTCATCAACCAGACGGAAGCGCTGGTCGCGATCGACATCAACTCGGGCCGCTCGACCCGCGAGCACAATATCGAGGACACCGCCCTCAAGACCAATCTCGAAGCGGCGGAAGAGATCGCGCGGCAGCTGCGCCTGCGCGACCTCGCCGGTCTCATCGTGATCGACTTCATCGACATGGAGGAAAACCGGAACAACCGCGCCGTCGAGAAGAAGCTGAAGGAGTGCCTCAAGGACGACCGCGCCCGCATCCAGGTGGGCCGCATCTCGGCCTTCGGCCTCTTGGAGATGTCGCGCCAGCGCATCCGCACCGGCGTGCTCGAATCCTCCTCGGTGCCCTGCCCACACTGCGCCGGCGCCGGCATGATCCGCTCCACCCCCTCGGTCGCGCTGCAGATCCTGCGCGCGCTGGAGGAGACCCTGATCAAGAGCGCTTCGCACAACCTCACCGTCCGCACCCGGCCGGAAGTGGCGCTCTACGTCCTTAACCAGAAGCGCGCCCATCTCGCCGATCTCGAGACCCGCTTCAATATCGCCATCACCGTCTCGACCGACGCGAACCTGCTGGGCACACGCTATTTCGAGGTCGAGCGCGGCGAGTTCGTCGGCAATGAAGGCCGGATCGTCCCGACCAGCTTCAAGGCCGAGGCGATCGCCTCCGATGTCGACGACGAGGCGCTCGACGCCGCCGCCGAAGCGGCCGCTCTCGACGCCGAGACCGGCGACAACGAGGCCACCGCCGTCGAGGCGCAAAGCCAGCCCGAGCGTGGCGAGGGTGAAAATGTTCGTCGCCGTCGCCGCCGCCGCCGCCGCCGGCGTGGCGGTGACCGTGACGAGCAGGGTCAGCAGCTCGAAGGTGCGCAGGCCGAGGACGACGCCGAAGGCGACGAGGGCGAGGAAGATGGCGACGAGGCCGTGACCCAGACGGCCGTGGAAGCGGTTATCGAGGCGGCTCCGGAGCCGGTCACCGAGGAGCTTGTGGCCGAGCCCGCCAAGCCGAAGCGCAGCCGCGCCCGCAAGCCGAAGGTCGAGGCCCCCAAAGAGACCGAGGCCAAGGCCGAGACGGTCGCGGCCGAAGCCGCTCCCGCTGAGGCCGAGAAGCCCAAGCGCAGCCGCTCGCGCAAGAAGGTCGTGCCGATCACCGAGGGTGGCGAGGCCGTCGTGGAAGCCGCTCCAGCTCCTGTCGAGGAGAAGGCCGAGGCCCCGGCCAGCGTTCCCGAGGCTGCGGCTCCGGTCGAGCCTGCTCCGGCCCCTGAGCCCGCTCCGGCCCCTGCGCCGGCAGAGGAGCCCGTTGCGGTCGTGCTGACCGAACCGGACCCGAACCGACCCAAGCGCGGCGGCTGGTGGAATCGGCTCGCCGGCCGCTCCTGACCGCAGCGCCTGAGCGCGACGAATGGCGAAGCCCGCTGCGATCCGCAGCGGGCTTTTTCTTTTCACCGACCGGCAAACCGGCCAGGATCGTCTGGGCCTTGCTTCATTGTCGTGGAAGGACGCCGCCATCCCGGACAAGCCGCGGCGCCGATCTGGAGACCATCGAAGGGCGCGGCGCTCCATGATGGCTCCCGGGTCAAGCCCGGGATGACGAAGTGTTTTCCGTGCAAAGTCGGCAAGCTCCAGCTGGCCGGGCGCGGTCGGCTCGACGGATCGGCCGATGACGGCGATCGATCCGCCTCAGCCCGCAGACGCGAGCGGTGTCGGCGGCGGGACGGCTGCGATCGCGGCGGCGGCATGGCCGGACGCACCGCCGTCCCCCCCGCCGCGCACCGTGACCGCATTCAAGGCGAAGGGCACGCGGGCATCGTTCAGCGCGCGGTAGACCCGCTTCAGCGACTCGCGCTGCAGCATCGAGGCCTGGTTTGGCTTGCCGGTGAATTTCAGGCGGATGACGATGGCGCTGTCGGTGATGTCGGCGACACCCTGCATCTTGAGCGGGGCGATGAAATGCGGCCCGAACTCCGGGTCCTCCAGCAATGCGAGGCCGGTCTTCTTGATCGCCTTGCGGGCCTGCTCGATATCGGCGGAATGATCGAGGCGGACGTTGAACTTCACCGTCGCCCAGTCGCGGCTGGCATTGGTCAGCGACTGAACCTGGCCGAAGGGCACGGTGTGGATCTGGCCGCTCTGGTGGCGCAGTTGCATCGAGCGTAGCGAGATCTTCTCGACCGTGCCTTTGAGCCGGCCGGTATCGACATACTCGCCGACGCGGAATGCGTCCTCCAGCATGAAGAACAGGCCGGAGACGATGTCGCGCACCAAAGCCTGCGAGCCGAAGGAGATGGCGAGGCCGAGGATGCCGAAGCCTGCAAGCAGCGGCCCGATATCGACGCCGAGCCGCGACAGCACGATGAGGATGGTGAGGCCGAGCACCGCGCCGAGCACCACGCCGCGCAGGACCGGCAGCACGGTCCCGAGCCGGCTCGGAACACCCTCCTCATGCGCCGCCTCCTCGTCGGCGGGGACGACGACGCGCCGCCTGGGCGTATAGGCATCGAAGAAATCGTGCAGGAATACCAGCGCCACCCAGCCGACGAAGGCGAAGATCGCCACGCCTGCCGTCTGGCGCATCACGGCGGCGAACTGCGCCGAGCTCACGCCGAGCAGAAGCCCGGCCCAGAGTCGGGCCAGGACGAAAAAGCCGGCCGCCCATAGGGCCCCGACAGCGGCCGCCCGCAAGGCCGCGCCCCCGGCGCGCCGCATCGGCGTGGCGCCATGTTCCGCTTCGTGCCGCATCGCATGGCAGCGCAGCAGACTGGCAATACCGACGGCAAGGATCGGAATGATGATGATCACCACCTGCGTCGTCGCAGCGGCCTCAGCCCAGCGCCCGCCATTCGACATCATCGCGGCGGCGCTGCTGATCATCCACAGCACGACTGTCGTCGCGATGTAGAACCACGCCGTCCCGGTGGCGATCAGCCGCCGGATCGGGCCGGGCTCGGACGAGCCGGAGAGGACCAGCACGGCAAGGTCGTGCCGCGCGTCGTGAAACCACCAGACCTTGAACAGCGTGATGGCAAGCCCGGTGAGTGCGATCAGCCCGGTCACCGGTCGCGGACCGGCGCTGACATGGTGAGCGAGCAGGATGCCCGTCACGATCAACGGTGTCAGGATCGCATAGACGACCAGTCGTCGGAAATGCACCTCGCCACGCGGCAGCGGCATGATCCGCCGATCCGGCGCGCCGGGCGCGATCAGGAAACGGCCGACGGCGATATAGAGCGCGCCGATCGCCGCCCCATTGGCGCCTGTCGTGAGAGCGATATTGGCGAGGTCGCTTTCAGGCAGCCAGGCGTTGCGGGCAGCGCGCGCCAGGGCCAGGGCCAGAAAGATGGTCGCGACATCCTGGAGCAGCCCCCAGGACGAGGCGATGAGGCGTGGCGTGAACGCAGGCCCGGCCGGCTGCATCTTGCGCGCGAACCAGCGGGCTGAGGCGATCCGGAAGGCGAAGGCGGCAGCAAGCGCGAGGCAGACGATTCCAAGGAGACGCCAGCCTGCAGGAAGGCTTTCGCGGCCGTTGAGATTGCGCTGCCAGGCACGGCCCCAGTCGCTCGGCAGTTCGCCGATCGCAGGGATCGAGGTGCCGCTATACTCGACGCCGTCGATGAACCGGTCGACCAGCGCGTTGACCTCGGCCTGGAAACCATCCTCGTCCGCCATCGACGGAGCGGGAGCGGGTTGGGCAGCAGCAGGCTTGGCCTTCTTGGCCGGCTCCGCTACCGCTGCCGCGGCGGAAGCACTCGGTATGCCGCCGACCCTGATCTCGACCTGTCGTCCCGGCACGGACAGGGCGTCGACCATCCGGCGGATCGTCTCCGGCGGCTCGTCTCCACGTAGGTTGAGCACGATGGAGGATTGATCCTCGGCACCGGCCGGGGTGGCCGGCGCGAGAAACACGAAAGCAAGCGCCAGCCAGCCGAAAAGGGAGACGATTCCGGCCGCGCTTCGCCGCGGGACCGATGCGCCCGATGCAGCGACGTTCATGGCAGGCCTCCACGCTATCCCACGGATACAGAATGCTGGGATTCAGCGAAGTCTGGCAAGCAGTTCGCGACCCAGGTCAAGGCGCCGTCAGCGCTTCTTCATCCACGCGGCGATGCGTGTCACCGCCTCCTCGCATTCGCCGAGCGAGCCGGCGAAGGAGAGCCTGATCGTGCGGGCGCCCCGCGCCTCGTCGAAATCGAGCCCGGGCGTGATCGCGACCCCAGCCTCTTCGAGCACGCTGCGGCAGAAGGCCATGGAATCGTTCGAGTAGCGGCCGATGTCGAGATAGATATAGAAGGCGCCGTCCACCGGCAGGAAATCGCCGAGCCCGATCTCCGGCAGCGCCTTGAGCAGGAAGGCCCGGTTCTCGGCGTAGCCGGCCTTGATCGCCTCGCATTCCGCGGTGGCATCGAAAGCCGCCTCGCCCGCGACCTGGCTGAGATAAGGCACCGAGATCGAGAAGTTCTGCTGCAGCCGCTCGATCGTGCGCACCAGCCGCTGCGGCACGACGAGCCAGCCGACGCGCCAGCCGGTCATGCAGTAATACTTGGAGAAGGAGTTGACGACGATCGCGTCCGGATTGGCCGCGAGTGCCGTGGTCGCCGGGGTCTCGTAGGTCAGGCCGTGATAGATCTCGTCCGAGATGTACCAGAGCCCGAGCTTGCGGCAGCAAGCGGCGACATCCGCGATGGCGTCGGGCGTCATCACCACGCCGGTCGGATTGGCCGGGCTCATGGTCAGCACACCGGCTAGCGGCTTCTCGCGATGGGCGCGCTCGATCAGGTCGGGCGTCAGCGCAAAGCGCGTCTCGGGGCCGACCTCGATCGCCACAGGTTCCAGCCCGAGCGCGATCAGGATGTTGCGATAGGCCGGATAGCCGGGGGCGGTGATCGCAATCCGCGAACCCGGCTGGAAACAGGCGAGAAAGGCCAGGATGAAGCCGCCGGAGGAGCCTGTCGTCACCACCACGCGCTCGGCCGCCACCTCCACGCCATAAGCGTCGCGATAATGGCGCGCGATGCGACTTCTCAGCGAATCCGTGCCGAGCGCCTGGGTATACCCGATCCGCCCGTGTTCCAGCGCCTTGGCGGCCGCAGCGCGGATCGAGGCCGGCGTCGGGGCCGAAGGCTGGCCGACCTCCATATGTACGACCGAGCCGCCACGGCGCTCGATCGTCGCCGCCTGGTTCATCACATCCATGACGATGAAGGGCGCGACGCGCTCGGCGCGTTCGGCCAGTGCAGGCAAGGCGGCGGGCGCAATCAGGGGCTTCGACATCGGCACGTCCGGTTTCGCGAGGAGGCCCGCTCGCGTAGCCGAGCCTGCCGCGCCCTGCAACCATCGGCCGCATCCACTGGCAGAGCTGTGATTTGACCTTCGCCCCCCGAGCACCCACAAGCTCGCGGCTTGAAGCCCTGCTTGCGCCGCGGTTTTCTGCCCGGCGGCTTTGAAAAGGATGACGAGATGGCTTTCCCGACCCTGACCAGCCTGACGCGCGCCTGCCTCCGGCCTGCCACCGTCGCGCTCGGCCTCTGGCTTGCGGCCTCGGCCGCTCCGGCCATGGCGCAGGGCCAGCCGCTCTCCCCCGAGCAGCGCAAGGCAGTGACGGACCTGATCCGCGAGACGTTGCTGAAGAATCCCGAGATCATTCAGGACGCCCTGATCGAACTGGAACGCCGCAACACGGTTGCCCAGGCCGATGCCCAGCGCAACGCGGTCGCGGCCGAGAAGGCCCGGATTACCGATCCCGCGACCTCGGTCATCATCGGCAACCCCGAGGGCGACATCACCCTCGTCGAGTTCATGGATTACAATTGCGGCTTCTGCAAAAGGGCGATGGAGGACGTGACCGCGCTCTCCAAGGCCGATCCGAAGCTGCGCGTCGTGCTCAAGGACTTCCCGATCCTCGGACCTGATTCGGTCGAGGCCAGCCGCGTCGCCGTCGCCGCCAAGAACCAGCTTCAGGGCGCGAAATATTTCGAATTCCACAACAAGCTGATGGCCGTGAAGGGCAAGGTCAACGCCGCCAAGGCGCTCGACATCGCCAAGGAAGCCGGCGCCGACATCGCCCAGCTGAAGAAGGATATCGAAGCGCCCGCCACCAAGGCCGCGATCGAGGATACCGTCGCGCTCGGCGATCGCCTCGGCCTCACCGGCACGCCGGCCTTCATCGTCGGCGACGAGATCGTCTTCGGCGCGGTCGGCCAGGCCGCTCTCAAGGCGAAGATCGATTCGGTTCGTCGCTGCGGCAAGACCGACTGCGCCGGCTGATCGGGCCTTCCAGACAAACTCCAGTGGGCCGGCGGGACGCTTCAGGCTTCCCCTGCCGGCCCGCAACGTTTATGAGGGCGGCTCCTGCCGCCCGCGCGGTGCCGGAATCAACGCCCTCGATGGTCGCCGTCCACGTCCTGAACGGACATCTCCCTCGATCCGCCCGCCGCGCGCGGGGCGGCAGCGTGCGGCGGGCGGCGAAGGCCATCTGAACCCGAATGAACGGGCTCGCGGTGCTTTCCGAGGCCCATCCGACTATCCGAAGAAGACGGTGACATCCGCCATGGCGACCAAGAGCCCGATCGACCCCGAACTTGTCCGCGAGCTCGCCGAGCTCTTGAACCAGACCGATCTCACCGAGATCGAGGTCGAGAAGGGCGATCTGCGCGTCCGCGTCGCCCGCAATATCTCCGCGACCGTCCAGGTTCCGGCCGCCGCTCCGATGGCCGCGATGCCGGCGCCGGTCGCTACGGCTGCCGCCGCTCCGGTCGAAGCCAAGCCGACCGCCGCCCATCCCGGCGCCGTGCCCTCCCCGATGGTCGGCACCGCCTATCGCCGCCCCTCGCCCGATGCCAAGCCCTTCGTCGAGATCGGCAGCATCGTGAAGCAGGGCGAGCGCATCCTCCTCGTCGAGGCGATGAAGACCTTCAACGACATCGTCGCGCCGCGCGCCGGCAAGGTCACGGCCATCCTGGTCGAGGACGGCCAGCCGGTCGAATACGGCGAGCCGCTGCTGGTGATCGAGTGAGCGCGGCGCCTCGCGCCGCCGGGTCCGTTTCGGGTTTCAAGATGTTCGACAAGATCCTGATCGCCAACCGTGGAGAGATCGCGCTGCGCGTGCTGCGCGCCGCCAAGGAGCTCGGCATCGCGACCGTCGCGGTGCATTCCACGGCCGATGCCAACGCCATGCATGTGCGCCTCGCCGACGAGAGCGTCTGCATCGGCCCGCCGCCGGCCCGCGAGAGCTATCTCAACATCCCCGCCCTGATCGCGGCCTGCGAGATCACCGGCGCCGATGCGGTCCATCCCGGCTACGGCTTCCTCTCCGAGAACGCCCGCTTCGCCGAGATCCTGGAGCGGCACAACATCGCCTTCATCGGCCCCAAGGCCGAGCATATCCGCTCGATGGGCGACAAGATCGAGGCCAAGCGCACCGCCAAGCGCCTCGGCATCCCCTGCGTGCCGGGCTCCGAGGGCGGCGTCAGCGACGAAGCCGAGGCCCGGAAGATCATCCGGGAGATCGGCTTCCCGGTCATCATCAAGGCGGCCTCCGGCGGCGGCGGCAAGGGCATGAAGGTGGTGCGGAACGAGGAGGAGCTTCCCGTCCTGCTCGCCACCGCCCGCAGCGAGGCCAAGGCCAATTTCGGCGACGACGCGGTCTATATCGAGAAATATCTCGAAAAGCCGCGCCATATCGAGATCCAGGTGCTCGGCGACGGCCGCGGCCACGCGATCCATCTCGGCGAGCGCGACTGCTCGCTGCAGCGCCGCCACCAGAAGGTCTGGGAGGAAGGCCCCTCGCCCGCCCTCAATGCCGGCGAGCGTGACCGGATCGGCGAGATCTGCGCCAGGGCGATGTGCGAGTTGCAGTATCGCGGTGCCGGCACGATCGAGTTCCTCTACGAGGACGGCGAGTTCTATTTCATCGAGATGAACACGCGCATCCAGGTCGAGCACCCGGTCACCGAGATGATCACCGGGATCGACCTCGTCAACGAGCAGATCCGCATCGCAGCCGGCGCGCCGCTCTCGCTCAAGCAGTCGGACATCGTCATCGAGGGGCATGCCATCGAATGCCGGGTCAATGCCGAGCATCCGTCGACCTTCCGCCCCTCGCCCGGCAAGATCGCCTCGTTCCACACCCCGGGCGGCCTCGGCGTGCGCGTCGATTCGGCCGCCTATCAGGGCTACACGATCCCGCCGCATTACGATTCGCTCGTCGGCAAGCTGATCGTCCATGGCCGCAACCGCGACGAATGCCTGATGCGCCTGCGCCGCTCGCTCGACGAGTTCGTGGTCGACGGTGTCGACACGACGCTGCCGCTGTTCCGCACGCTGGTGCGCAACCCGGACATCCTCAACGGCGACTACAACATCCACTGGCTCGAGAAATTCCTCGCCGCCGGCGGCATGGGCGAACCGGAAGCCTGAGGCTTCGGACAGCTCCGGAAATGAGAAAGCCCCTCGCGATGCGAGGGGCTTTTTTCTTGTTCGTAAGGCGACCGACGCTCAGATCGTCTCCAGCAGCCCTTTCATCAACGCCTGCCGCTGTGCGATCGAGGAGATCAGTCCGTATTCCTGCAGCGTATGCGCGCCGTCGCCGTCGATGCCGAGCCCATCGAGGGTGGGAACGCCGAGCGCGGCGGTGAAATTGCCGTCGGAGCCGCCGCCGGTCATCGGGCAATCCTGCAGGTCGAAGCCGACATCGGCCGCCACCTTGCGCGCCAGTTCGAACAACTCGGCCACCGCCGCCGACTTCTCGTAGGGCGGCCGATTCATGCCGCCGCTGATGCGCAAAGCCACATCGGGATCATGCGCCTTCAGGCTGAGGATGCGGTTCTCCATCATCCTGCCGTCGGCCAGCGTGGTGACGCGACAATCGACGCTGAACCAGGCATGCTGGGGGATGACATTCGCCGCTGTGCCGCCGCCGACCAGCGCGACGCTCGTGGTGATTCCGCGCGCATAATCAGTCATGCCCTCGATCGCGAGGATCTGGTGCGCCGCCTCGCGGATCGCGCTGCGTCCGTCGGCATGCTTGGAGCCGGCATGGGCCGGCCGGCCCTCCAGCCTGACATCGAAGCGTCCGACGCCCTTGCGCGCCGTGACGATCTTGCCGCCGGAGCGCGCCGGCTCGGTGACGAGCACGGCCTTCGACCCCCGTCCGATCTCTTCGATCACGGCCCGGCTGGTCGGCGAGCCGACCTCCTCGTCGGGCGTGAACAGGAAGACCATCGGCCGCGTGGCCGAGCCTGCCACCGCGACCTGCTTGAACGCCTGCAAGGCGAGCCAGGCGCCGCCCTTCATGTCGTAGACGCCGGGGCCATAGAGCCGGTCGCCCTCGATCCGCACCGGCAGCTCCTTGGCGCTGGTGCCGACCGGATGGACCGTATCGAGATGCGACATCACGGCGATGCCCGGCTGGCCATTGTCGAGCCCGGCGCGCAGCAGGACCATGTCGCCGAGCCCGTCGCGGCCGGGAATGCGCTCGGCCGCGATCGGCAGCCCTGCGATCTCCTTCTGGACAAGGTCCATCATGCCGTTGACTCCGGCAGGATGGTTGGTGGGACTTTCGAGCGCGACCCAGACGGAGAGCGCAGCGGCGGCTTCTTGCTGATTCATGGCGCGATGTTCTTCGAAGAAGCCGTTGCTGCGCAAGGCGGTCTTCATGCGCAGCACGCAGGCCGGAGGCGCAACTCAGGCTCCCGGCCGGCCCCGTCGGCAGGAATGCTCGAACAGGTCTCCACATCCACACGGTGCCCCCGCGCCGCCGTGCAGCTTCGTCGAGTGGTGGAGAGCCATCTCCCAAGAGCTCCAATGCCGCTGCCCGCCTCGACCTCCGCCCGCTTCCCTTCTGAAATGAAAGGACTTGACCCTCTTCACGGGAAGTCGGGGAGAGGAAGGGCAGATCGACGACATTTCCCTGACGCGTTTTGCACCGAGGGTGAATTCTGCTCTTGCCAAGCCGGATCGCATTGATTAGACCCCGGCTCACCAACGCGGCGCCGCACGAAAGCGCCCTGTCGTTGGGGGATCGTCTAACGGTAGGACCCCAGACTCTGACTCTGGTTGTCTAGGTTCGAATCCTAGTCCCCCAGCCATCCTTTCTTTCCGCGAGACGGATGGCATAAGACTCATAGACATTTCGCTGATTTCCCTGGGCGTTTCGTGCACTTGTCCGGTGCCCTGAAGCCGAATAGGTCGAACAGGCAGGTTCCCCCGCCTATCCGCATGCGAGGGCCCCCGTCAGGAACGGGACGGCATCGTCACCGGCGAGCGCGTCCTGCCAATGGTCGAGGCGAAGAGGCGAGTTCCGTCGAGCAGATCGCGCAGCGCGGCGCGCGTACGCTCGCCAAAAGCGTCCGCAGGCCAGCGCGGCCAGAGCTGCGGGGCCGGATGCGAGGCGGCTCATGCGGAACATCGTTTGAACTGGGCAGTTCCCCGATCGCGATCGTTCCACCGAAGCCGGAGTTGGAGAGATGGCGCCGCGCGCGATCTGGAAGGGCCTCCTCAAAATCGCCGAGGTCACCTGCCCGGTGGCGCTCTACACGGCCGCCTCGACCAGCGAGCGCATCTCCTTCCACACGCTGAACCGCAAGACCGGCAACCGGGTCCACCGCCAGTTCGTCGACGAGGTCACGGGCAAGCCGGTCGAGAAGGAGGATCAGGTCAAGGGTTATGACCGGGGCGACGGCGACTACATCGTCCTGGAGCCGGAGGAGATCGCGGAAGCTACGCCCGAGAGCGATAAGGTCCTCGATGTCGCGACCTTCCTGCCCTGCGACGAGATCGACGATCTGTTCTTCGACCGGCCCTATTACGTGACGCCGAGCACACCCGTTGCCGCCGAGGTCTTCGGCCTGATCCGCGACGTCATGGCGAGCCGCGAGACGGCCGCTTTGGCGCGGACCGTGATCTTTAGGCGGATGCGCTCGATCCTGGTGCGGCCCCACGATGCCGGCATGATCGCGACGACGCTCAATTTCGACTACGAGGTCCGCCCCGCCGAGAGCGCTTTCGAGGACATCCCGAAGCTGAAGCTCGAAGGCGAGATGCTGGAATTGGCCGAGCACATCATCCGCACCAAGGCCGGCCGCTTCGATCCCAAGGCCTTCGACGACCGCTACGAAAGCGCCCTGGCCGAGCTGGTCAAGGCGAAGATCGAGGGGCGGACGATCAAGCCGGTGAAGCGCCCCGAGCCGGCGAAGGTCGTCGACCTGCTCGATGCGCTGCGGCAGAGCGCCAAAGCCGGCCGAAGCGGACAATCGGGCGACAAGTCGACCGCGAAGCGCAAGGCAGCAGCGAAGGCCGAGCCGCGGCGCAGGGCCAGCTAATCACTTCCGCGCTTCAAGGCTTCGCTTGAGCGCATCCATAATGTTGACGACATTGCCTTCGCCGGCGGCGGGCGCAGGCTTCCGGGCGGGTTTGCGACCCTTCTGCTTGGCCTTGATGATCTCCAGCAGCTCGTCCTGGACCGGGTCTTGCGCGAGCTCCGGCGACCAGTCTTTGGTACGCGCCGCGATCAGCTTTTCCATCAGCGCGCGCATGTCGGGCTCGGGCTTGGCCTTCTTGATGCCAGCGAAATAGTCTTTCTCGTCGCGGACCTCGTCACCATAGCGCAGCGTCCACAGCACGATGCCCCTGTCGCGCGGCTCCAGCAGAACGGCCCGCTCGCGCCGGTAGAGCACGAGGCGAGAGATGCCGACCGTCCCGGTCGCCTTCATCGCCTCGCGGATGACGGAAAAAGCCTCGTCGCCGATCTTGCCGTCCGGCACGAGATAATGCGGCGTGTCGTACCAGATCCAGCCGACGGAGGAGCGCGGCGCAAAAAGCTCGATATCGATGGTGCGCGTGCTCTCCAGCGCAACGGCGTCGAGTTCGTCATCTTCCAGCATGACATAGTCGTCGTCGCCCTTGGGATAGCCCTTGACCTCGTCGGCATCGGCCACCGGCTTGCCGGTGACGGCATCGACGAAGCGGCTCTGGATTCGGTGCCCGGTCCTGCGGTTGAGTGTGTGGAAGCGGACCTTCTCGCTCTCGGAGCGTGCCGGCATCATCGCGACCGGACAGGTCACGAGCGAGAGCTTGAGATAGCCTTTCCAGAACGTCCGCTGGGCCATGGCCGCTTCTCCGATCGGACACGAAACGCGGCGTCTCTCGATCCGTTCCGGTGCGGAGCCCTGTCAGGAGCGGCCGAGCTTCCTGATCGCATCGGCGAGCGGCCGCTCCGATTCGACGTAATCGGCCCAGGCCTTACTCGCGGCCAAGAGCTTCGGGACCGTACGCAGGGTATAGCGCGCAGGATCGAGCCCCGCCTTCACCTGGGGCCAGGTCAATGGCATCGAGACATGCGCGCCTTGCCTTGCGCGCGGCGACAAAGGCGCAACCGCCGTCGCCATCCGGTCGTTGCGGAGATAATCGAGGAAGATCCGCCCCTTGCGCAGGCGCTTGGCCATATTGACGACGTAGCGCTCCGGCTCGTCGGCCGCGATGGCCGCGCAGAGGCGGCGGGCGAAGTCCTTGGCCTCCGGCCAGTCCGGGCCGCCGCGGCCGGGCTTCGCGAGCGGCGTCACGACATGCAGCCCCTTGCCGCCGGTGGTCTTGCAGAAGCTGACGAGGCCGAGCGCTTCGAGCCTCTCTTGCATCGTCCGGGCCGCGGTTATCACGGCATCGAAGTCCACATCCGGTCCAGGATCGAGATCGAAGACCAGCCGCCCCGGAACCTCCGGCTCGCCCGGCCGACAGTTCCAGGGATGCAGTTCGATGCCGCCGATCTGAGCGGTCGCGATCAGGGCCTCGATCCGATCGATCTGGAGATAGGACTTTCTGTCGCCGGAGATCTTCACAAGCTCGAACAGGTTCGATGTCCCCAGGCCGGCATGGCGCTGGAAGAAGACCTCGCCTTCGATCCCGTCGGGTGCCCGGAGCAGCGAGCATGGCCTCCCCTGGATATGCGGCAGCAGCCAGGATCCCACGGCCTCGAAATAGCGCGCGAGATCGAGCTTCGTGGCGGGCCTGCCGTCCTCGGCATCCGGCCAGAGCGGCTTGTCGGGCTTGGACAGGGGCACGCCGAGCACATCGACGCGGCCCCCGCGTGCGGGCACGGGTGTGGGCGGGGCGGCTTCCACCGGTGGCGCCGGCAGTTCGGTCTCCACCTCGGCCGCCGGTTTGTCCTCGCGCAGGCCCTTGAAGGCCGCCTGCCGGATCATGCCGTCACCGGTCCAGCCGGCGAACTCGATCTCGGCGACCAAAAGCGGCTCTACCCAATGGACACCGGCCGCGCGCCGCGGCGCGCCCTTGCCGGTGAAGGGCGAGGCTTCGGCCTCAAGCTCCTTCAGACGCGGCAGCAACTTCTCGACCTTGGCTGCGCCATAGCCCGTGCCGACCCGGCCGATATAGATGAAATGCGGACCGCGATGGACGCCCGCGAGCAGCGAGCGGAACCTGCCCGCTGTGGTCGACCAACCACCGATGACGACCTCATGGCCAGCGCGGCATTTCGCCTTGGTCCAGCTATCGCTGCGGCCGGAGACATAGGGCGCATCGCCGCGCTTCGAAACGATCCCCTCCAGCGAAAGGCGGCAGGCGGATTTCAGCACGGCGTCGCCCCCGGTCGCGAAATGCTCGACATAGCGCAAGGTGACGCCGTCGGCCGCTTCGCCCAGCAGCGCCTCCAACCTTTGCTTGCGGGCGAGAAGCGGCTGCTCACGCCAATCCTCGCCATCGAGAAAGAGCAGATCAAAGGCAAAGAAGACGAGATTCTCGGTCTTCTCCTCGGAGAGCGCGGCCTGGAGCGCGGCGAAATCGGGGGCGCCATGGTCATCTAGGGCGACGACCTCACCATCGATGATGCAATCCGGCAGATCCTTGAAGGCGCCAGCGACGGCACCGAATTTCCTCGTCCAGTCGAGCCCCTTGCGCGTCTTCAGCGTGACCTTGCCGTCAGCGACGCGCGCCTGGATGCGATAGCCGTCGAACTTGATCTCGTGGACCCAGCCGCTGCCCGCCGACGGGCGCTCAACGCTCTGGCAGAGCTGCGGCGGGATGAAATCGGGCAGATCGGCTACTCCGGCCTCGCGCGTCTCCGGCATTCCGCTTGCCGCCGTGGCTTTCGCCGGCTTGGCAGCGCGTGCCCGCGCCGCCAGGCCCTGCTTGCTGTCCCAAACGGCGGCGGCATCGACCGCCTGATCTGCCGTCAGGAAAGGTGTGGGCGGGCGCCCTCGCCCGGCCGCGATGGCCTTCATCGTCCGGCCCGAGGCGACCGAGGCGTCGGCCCTCAGGACCGCATCGCCATCGGAATCGACCGCATAGTCGTCACGATGCTTGATCAGGAGCCAGTTGCTACGTTTGCTGCCGTCGCGATCGTGCTTCATGCGCACCAGCACGAAGCTGCCCTGCAGCCGCTTGCCGTCAAGCGTAAACTTGAGATCGCCCTTTTCGAGCTGGCGCTGGGGACTCAGCCTGCCTTCCGGCTCCCAGTAGCCGCGATCCCAGAGCTGGACCGTGCCGCCACCATATTGCCCCTTCGGGATCGTTCCCTCGAAATCGCCATAGGCGAGCGGGTGATCCTCGACCTCGACGGCGAGGCGCTTGTCGCCGGGATCGAGCGACGGGCCTTTGGTCACCGCCCAGGACTTGAAGACCCCGTCCAGCTCCAGGCGGAGATCGTAATGAAGCCGCGTCGCGTCATGTTTCTGGATGACGAAGCGCAGGCGGTTGGAGGGAGCCACCGCCGTCGCGTCGCTCGGCTCCTTCGTCTTCTTGAAATCGCGCTTGGCGCGATAGGCCTGCAACTTCTCGGCCAAAGACCTGCCCTCGCCTTTCGGGGTTGCCTCAGATGATCGGCCGGCCGCCGGTTACGGCGATCGTCGCGCCCGAGACATAGCTGGAGAGCGGATCGGCCAGCATGACATAGGCCGTCGCCAGTTCCGCCGGCTGGCCGGGACGCTGCATCGGCACCTGTTTGCCGAAGTCGCTCACGCTTTCCGACGGGAGTGTCGAGGGAATAAGCGGCGTCCAGATCGGCCCCGGCGCGACCGCATTGGCGCGGATGCCCTTGTCGGCGAGCAGCTGCGCCAGCCCGCCGGTGAAATTCTGTATCGCGCCCTTGGTCGCCGCGTAGGGGAGCAACGTGGGATTCGGCTTGTCCGCATTCACCGACGCCGTGTTGATGATGCAGGAGCCCGGCTTCATATGGGGAACGGCAGCCTTGGTGAGGTAGAACATCGCGTGGATGTTGACCGCGAAGGTGAGCTGCCATTCCTCGTCCGAAATCGCCTCGATCGCGTCGAAGCTTGCCTGATGCGCGGCATTGTTGACGAGGATGTCGATACCACCGAGCTCATCCGCGGCCCGCTCGACGATGGCGCGGCAATGCGCGGGATGCTGGATGTCGCCGGGCATCAGCACCGCCTTCTGCCCGGCCTTCGCGACCCATTCGGCCGTCTCGGCAGCGTCGTCATCCTCGCTGAGATAGGAGATCAGGAGGTCCGCGCCTTCCCGCGCGAAGGCGATCGCGACGGCCCGGCCGATGCCGCTGTCGCCGCCGGTGATAATGGCGCGCTTGCCCTTGAGGCGACCCGAGCCGACATAGCTCGTCTCGCCATGGTCCGGCCGCGGCGTCATCGCTGCGGTTTTTCCCGGCATCGGCTGCTTCTGTTCGGGAAAAGGTGGCTCGAAGCGCGCAGTCATCGCGATTCTCCTGCTTGCGGAAGCCGGGGCCTCCGCGCTTGACGGGTCGGTGCTCAGTGCTTGGAAGCGTGTTCCGGTTTTCCCTTCCGCTTGGTCGAAGCCATCTTCTCCAGCTCGGTCTCGCTCATCGATTTCTCCATCGATTTCGAGGCGCCCTTGAGTTCGCTCTTCTTCATGTCGCCGCGCTTGGCCGCCAAAGCGGCTCCTGCGGCCTTCTGCTGTGCAGCTGATTTCGCAGGCATGGATCTTCCTCCTTCACTGGGACGAGCGGGTGACGGCTTCGATCTTGTTGCCGTCGGGATCGAACACGAACGCTCCGAAGTAATGGGCGTCGTATTCGGGGCGCAGCCCGGGCGGGCCGGCATCGCGGCCGCCATGGGCGAGAGCTATGCGGTGGAAAGACTCGACGAGCTCGCGCCGTCCGACCGCAAAGGCGACATGCGAGCCGTTTCCAGGTGTCGCCGGGCGGCCATTGAGCGGCGTCTCGACGCTGAACAGGATGCTGGCCACGCCGTAATCGGCCGAGCGTTCGCTGCTCTGCAACAGGCGCAGGCCGAGGCAGCCGAGGACGCTGTCATAGAATTCGCGGGCGCGAGCGATGTTGTTGGTACCGACGGAGATATGGTCGATCATCGCCGCGCTCCTTCGGGTAGCGCCAACACATCGTGATCGGCGGGATGACGACGCGCCCAATCGGCTACGAAGCTGCAGGCGGGTACGATGCGTTGCCCGCGTTCTCGCGCCAGACGAAAAATCCCTTCGACGAGGCGTTCTCCGATGCCCCGCCCGCGGAAGGCGGCAGGCACTTCCGTGTGGGAGATGACCAGCCGGTCATCGAGCTTGCGATAGATGGCGAAAGCCTCGCCACCTGGAAAGCTCATCACGAAGCGATCGTCGGCGGGATGGTCGGCGATCGTCCATTGCGATTGCTGAGGCCCCTGCATCGCGATCCTCGTCTCGATCCGGTTATGCGAAGACGAACACATCGACGGGCCGCAAGTTCCCTCGGACAACCGTCCTCCAGCGGGACATCGGGCTGGCGAGCGGAAAAAGGAGCGAGCCCGAAGGGCTCGCCCACCCGATCCGCACGATGACGGAAAACGACGTTCTAAAAAAAGCCGGGTCTACTCGCCTTCGCCCGCGGCGGGCTTGTCCTCAGGCTTCACCACCGGCTTGTCGGCGTCGCCGGTATCCTTTTCGGGATCGGGATCGATCGAGACCTTCGTGGTGGCTTCCTTGCCCGGATCGCCCTGGATCGATTTGACGCGTTGCTGCTCTTCGGGGCTGAGCTTGTTGCCTTCGCCGTCTCGCATGGGTGCCTCCTTGTCGGGCCCCCCGTCGGGAAACCGGCCTCGGCCGTAGCGGTTCCACCGTGACCACCGGCATGGCTTGGACGTGACCGCTCAGGAACCAATCCCCGTGAAGCACGGTTTGCCGTTCACCAGGCTGCATCGTTAGGATGGAAAGGGCAGAAGATGAGCGACAAGCCCCTGGAGCGGAACGGCAGCACGAACGGCCCGACCGAGCCGGACCAGCGACCACCGGAGCGGCGCGAGGAGCCTGCGGAGAATGCCGTGAGGGGGCCGGCGGTCATCTCGGAAGCGAACGCCAGGCAGCGATTGCGCGAAGAGCGTCGCAAGAAGCGCGACCGATAAGGACGGACAAGAGTTTCCGAAGCCGCTTCATGGCTCACCGCAGCCTATCCATCGAACGATCCCTTCGATCGTCCTGGTCGAAGCCGTGGGAAGGATTCGCGGATTTACCTGGATAGATGGCGCCGGCTTCACAGGATGCCGAAGCGGATGCGAAGCGACCGCGAATGAAAGCGGCGGGACAGGGGTGAACTGCCCGCCGCTGCAAGAATGACTGGCGAGCCCCGTCTCGCTGCGGGGCTCGAAAGCGAACGATCAGACCGGCGGGCGGTACGGTGCGGCAGCCTCATCGAAGCGTGTCCAGCCGCCGGCGCGGTACTCCGCAAGGCGTGCATCGCGGTCGATCGGACCTGCACCATCGAGGATGGCTTCCACGGCCGGGACGTCCGCGTCCGCGGCCCTCACCGACACAACCGTTCCGCCCCGCCGCACCGTCTCGGCGTAGTAGTTGGCATCCTCTTCGCTGTGGCCGGAACTGGTGAAGGCGCCGATCAGACCGCCCGCCGCGCCGCCGGCGACGGCGCCGGCCGCTGTAGCGGCGAGCCATCCGGCGGCGACCACCGGTCCGATGCCGGGAATGGCGATGACGCCGATGCCCGCAAGCAGGCCGGCCGCGCCGCCGAGCGCAGCACCGATGCCGGCGCCCTCCCCGGCATTGCTCTCATCGACGGATACATGACGGCCGACGACGCTGATATCGGCCGCGCTGACGCCCTCTGCTTCCAGCGCCGCGACCACGGAACGGGCGGTTTCATAGCTCTCGTAGGAACGGGTGAGTGTCTGGGTCATCTCGCTCTTCCTTTCGTTTATTGGCGCGTGATGTTGCCGCGATAATCGACGCTGACATTGACCTGGGCGCCGCCCTGCATGGCCGTGCCCCGCCAGACGCCGTTGTCGTCCTTCTTCAGCCCTGAAACCTGCGAATAGCCGTTCGCTTCGAGGCGGCTTTTCGCCTGACCTTCCGTGAAGCTGTTGGCGCCGGGCAGCGGCGCGTTCTTGTCGGCTTCCGCGCCGGGTGACGGCTTCGGTGAGGTCGTGGACGTCTGGGCGAACGCGCCGAAAGAGGTCATCGCCGCCAGAAGCGACGTGAGCACAAGCTTTCTCATCATCATGTTCCTGAATGGAGAGCGGCTGGCGCCGCGGGATGCCTATCGAACATCCCGCCGTAGCGTCGGTTCCCCAAAAGACCGGCATCCGACTCCTAGAAAACAGATAACCTGCTGATATAAAACGCAGATCGATGATTTCGGCGCATGTAGCGGCAGGCGGCGTACCGGCTGCGGTTTGGTATGCTGGCGTACATCGCTTCCGACGTGGGAACAGGATGCTGGCGCGGCCTGACGATGCCTTCCATCCGCGTCGTGCAGTTGCAGCGAGCCAGCTTCCGCATGCTCGGCGCGTGCCACGAAACAGCAAATTTTCGAGGGAGCGGCAAAGGCCTCGCGGTGGTAGCATGTGAAAGATCGTCGGCGCAGCCCGGGAAAGCCATGCCGTTCAGCTTTGCATCGCCCGAGGATCTAGCTCGTCTCGAGGCCGCTCTCGAGGAAGCCTGGGCCATTATGGAACAGCGGCACGGTCATGATCCACTGAAGGCACCAGCGGAAAAGGAGCGGTTGGCCTATATCGTCGCAGCGCTGTGGCGGCAGGGAGAGCAGCACGACCTTCCCGGCAAGGCGGCCGAGCAGTTCGAGGCGACGGCCCCCTTCCTGTCGCCGCTCGGAACGGCGGGCAAGGAGCCTTCCACCTAGATCACCCCGACCCCGCTGCCGATCCGCACGGCATGAGGGACCCCGCGCCATGGGAGGCACGGGGTCACACGCGACTTACTCGATCACCTGGACGATCTTGCGCGTTTTGGGCTCGACGATCACCGTGCGATCGTTGACGATGGTATAGCGATAACCCCTCGCGCCGAACTCGGCCGGCACCTCGCGATAGGTCACGCCTCTCGCCGGCAGCACCGCGCCGACGCGAACATCCTCGCGATAGGTGTAGGATGGAACTTCATGCGCGCGGACATAGGTCTTGAAGCGCGGTGTGGCATCGCCCGCGATACCCCCGACGACGGCACCGCCGACGCCGCCGACGACGGCCCCGACCGGCCCGCCGACGATCGCACCACCGACGGCACCCGTTGCAGCACCGGCAGCGGCGCCACCACGCGCCCCATCCGGATTTTGGGCGAACGCTGCCATCGGGGCCAAGGCCACGGCGGCAACGAGAATGATCTTCTTCATCAGTCGACCTCCTGATTACCCCAGATGGAGGCCACAACTTGAAACCCGTTCAAACTGTTCCCGGCGCCGGACGGCAGGTCCGCCGCGCGGCAGCAGCGACGCGGTTGAATCCGGCTCCGGTGGAGCGCTTCGGCGCCGATCCCGGCTATGGTTCGCGGCCCAAGCGCCGGCAGGCAAATCGGCGTCCCGTCTCTCCATCGGTGGAACAGACAGGCACTGGGCACATTATCTCCACCACAGGAGAAGGCTCTATGCGGATGACAGGACAGCGACGCCGGGAATCCGCCAGGAAGGCGACAACCGCTTTATCGATGCTGGAGCGGCACCCGCCCACATCGGCAGGCTTGCGGGCGCCATCGAGTCATTCCTATCGCCTGAACGACCCAATCTGCATGGTCGATCACAAAGCGGACCGATGACCTCGACAATCCCGGCGGTGCCCATGGCCCTCTCCAAGAATGCCGCTCGCCGTTCTCCGGTGAGGCGTTTGCGGCACATCTCGTCGGACGAGCTTACGATCCAGCGCGTCCGTCATGGCCGCGGCTTCGGTTACCGAGATGCGGACGGTCGTCGGATCACGGACGAGGAGACCCTCGCCCGCATCCGTTCGCTCGCCATTCCGCCAGCTTATGAGTGCGTACGCATCGCGGCTGATCCGGCGGCGCATCTGCAGGCGGTCGGCTACGACCAGGCGGGACGCATCCAGCATCGGTACCATCCGGATTGGGAGGAGGTGCGGGAACGCCGCAAGCGCACGCGGCTGGCCCGGCTCATCGCGACGCTATCGAAATTGCGGGCCCGGGTCGCCAAGGACCTGCGCGCACGCACGCTGGGTCCCAGCAAGGCACTGGCCTGCGCCGTAGCTATCATCGATCGTAGCCATATCCGCGTCGGCAACGATATCTATGCCAACGCCCATGGCAGTTATGGCGCCTCGACACTGCTGAAGCGCCATGTCGCCATCGCGGGCCGGACGGTGACGCTGCATTTTCGTGGCAAGAGCGGCAAGGATATCGCTTGCGAGATCGAAGATGCGGCGCTCGCCCGTGCTCTCGACAGAATAGCTGCTTTGCCCGGTCGGCACCTGCTGCAATACCGGCGAGAGGACGGCGGCATCGCCCGCATCCGCGCCGCCGAAATCAACGCCTATCTCCGTTCGATCTGCGACCAGCGGATCAGCAGCAAGGACATCAGGATGCTGGCTGCGAATGTCGCTGCCGCCGAACTGTTGCTCGCCGGCGAGGATGTGTCCAGCGAGACGGGCCGCAAGCGGCGGCTGGCCGACATCATGCGTGTGATCTCGGAGCGGCTGGTCAACACGCCGGCCGTGGTCCGCAAGAGCTATGTCCACGCCATCGTGATCGACGCATATGCGAGCGGGCAGCTTCAGCGAATCTATAAAAAAATGCGTTCGACCGCGCATTGCTCCCGTATCGAGCGGGCCTTGGGCCGGCTTGCGGCCCGGAGCACCGGCCCGAAAAGTGAGGCGCGGTTTTCGGAAAAAGCCGATGCAAATCAAAGGGCCAGAGCATCGGACTGAATACGATATTCAGTCCGATGCTCTAAGGCGCAAGCGTCATCCGATCCAGCGCGTGCCCGGCCGGGCGGGCTGCCTTCTGTGCGGCATCGGACAATCGATGCGGGGACAGGAACGCTCCTCGCCCCGTCCCGTTTTGGCGGAGGTATGCAACACCAGATCGGGAGATGACGATGGGTTGGTTTTCCAAGGATATCGCGACCATGGACGATCTCTTCGTCCATACGCTTCGAGACATCTACTATGCCGAGAATCAGATTCGGAAATCGCTTCCCGATATGATCGGGAAGGCCACGAGCCCGGAGTTGAAAAGCGGCTTCGAGCTGCATCTTCGGCAAACGGAGGGGCAGATCGATCCGCTGAAGCAGGTCTTCAGACTGCATGGCGCCGAGGAGAAGGGTGTCACCTGCCCGGCGATCGATGGCCTCCTCGAAGAGGCGAGCGATATCGCCAGCGACGTCGCAGACAAATCCGTGCTGGACGCCGCGCTGATTGCTGCCGCCCAGGCCGTCGAGCACTATGAGATCACCCGCTACGGCACGCTTGTCGCCTGGGCAAAGCAGCTCGGTCGTGAGGATTGCGCCGCCCTTCTCCAGCAAAATCTCGACGAGGAGACTGCGACGGACAAGAAGCTGTCGAAGCTGGCGCTCGGCGGCATCAACCAGAAAGCGGCCTGATCCAAGCTCGGGAGCTGGCTTCGGTCGCCTCGTACGGCCCGGTACGGTGGCGATACCGCTTCAACGATCCGCAGCTTCCGCCTGACGGCGGAAGCACGAACATTCCTGAGGACACTCGGAGGGCGGGAGACCGGTTCTCCGCCGGCGGCCAGGCAGCCTGTCCGGATGTAGCCCAGCCGAGGACGCTCCCGCTCCACATCTTCCGAGTTCACGGGACTCCACTCCTGCATCCCGCTCGTGGGAACCCTCGCACCTTGATGGTGTTCTAAAGTGGCCCGCCGTTCGCGGGCTGCCATTCAGGGATGGAGTCCGCCTTGTCCGCACCCTCTCGCCGCGCGCTTCTCGCCCTGCTCACCGGCGCCTGCCTGCTGCCGAATCGTCTGGCGCGGGCTCAGGCCCCTAAGGGGACGACGAAAAGCTTCGGCTATAAGGACGTGGTCGAGCAGGCGACGGCGCTGGCGAAACAGCCATTCGACGCCGAAAGTACCAGGATTCCCGACGAGTTGTCGAAGCTGACCTATGACAGCTACCGCGAAATCCGGTTTCGCCGCGACAAGGCGTTCTGGCGCGAGGGCGAGTCCGATTTCCGCCTGCTGCCCTTCCATCTCGGCTTTCTGCACAACAAGCCGGTCCAGGTTCACATCATCAGCCACGGCAACCCGATCCCGATCCCGTTTACGACCGGCCTGTTCGAATACGGCAAGGTGCCCGTTCCCAAGGGCCTTTCCCCGGCGCTCGGCTTCGCCGGTTTCGCTGTCACCACCAACCTGAACGCCCCGAAGGTGCAGGACGAGGTCATCTCCTTCCTGGGCGCCAGCTATTTCCGGTTGATCGGCCGCGGCCACCGCTACGGGCTGTCGGCGCGCTCGCTGGCCCTCGATGTCGGCGGCAAGGGGCCCGAGGAGTTCCCGTTCATGCGGGCCCTTTGGGTCGAGGAGCCGTCGCGCGACACGACCGAGCTCGTCATCTACGCCCTCCTCGACTCTCCATCGGTCGCCGGAGCCTTTCGCTATGTCGTCAGCCCTGGTCGCGAGACCTATATGGACGTCACAGCAACGGTCATACCGCGCCGGGAGATCGAGCGGATCGGTATCGCGCCGCTGACCTCGATGTTCCAGGCTGGCGAAGGCGATCTCCACCAGCGAACCGATTTCCGCCCCGAAATCCATGATTCCGATGGGCTTATGATGCAATCCGGGAGCGGGGAATGGATCTGGCGGCCCATCCGCAATCCCAGGGCACTGCGCATATCGAGCTTCGGCGACAAGAATCCCCGCGGCTTTGGCCTGATGCAGCGCGACCGCGACTTCGGCAGCTATCAAGACCTCGAGGCACGCTACGATGCGAGGCCCGGCTACTGGGTTCAGCCGCAGGGCGACTGGGGCGAAGGCCGGATCGAGCTCATCGAAATCCCGACGGTGGACGAAGCCTTCGACAACATCGTCGCATGCTGGACGCCGAATACCCCGCTGCCCAGCGGCCAGGCTGCGGAGTTTCGCTACCGCATCTCGGCGCTGTCGACGACCTGGCACCTGCATCCACACGCGCAGGTACAGCAGACCTTCAATGGTTCGGACATCGAGGATGGCATCGCTGAAGGAAGCGGCACGAAGCGCTTCATCGTCGATTTTGCTGGCGGTGACCTCGTCTATTATCAAAGCGAGCCCGATCGCCTGGAACTGGTCGCGACGACGACGGCCGGCACGATCAATTCCAGGATATTGGCATTCAATGCGCCTCTGAAAGGCGTGCGCGCCATCGTCGATGCGGTGCTGCCCGACGGACAGTCGGCCGAACTCCGCATGTTTCTCAGGACGCGAAACCGCACCTTGAGCGAGACCTGGACCTCGACATGGTCGGTTCCATCCGGAGACACCGCCAAGCCGCAGCGTGCGAAAAGGGAAGCGGCACGCCAGTGACGCCCGTTTGCCGGCTGCCTGATCCGCAGCCTTGAGTGCGGCCGGCGGAAATCTTCGCTCTCTTACCAGGACAGCGCAAGCCTGGAGGCTTCGGCCGTAGATTTCGCATCCCGGGCCGGTCGTGCCGGGGTTGAGGACGCCAGCGCCGAGCGGGTCGTCGGCTTCTCGATATGAGACCCGATCGGAACGAGCCCCACCGACATAGGTCAAGGGCGAGCCCCGCATTCGGCTGAGGCGCTTCAGTTTCCTCGGGCAGCATCCGCTCAGGAAGGCCGCGAGCGTGAAAAGGCGGCGAGCCCCTTGCCATCGAGAACCTCTATGCGGGCTCGCCTGGAGCGGATCAGCCGCGCGCCTTCGAGGACATGGAGCGCGACCGTCACGCCCGAGCGGCGCACACCCAGCGTACGGGCCAGGTCGTGATGCGTGATCGGAATGACGTCGCTCGCCAGCGTCTCGCTGCAACAGGTGATCCAATGCGCCACGCGCCGCTCCAGCGACAGCGCGACCGTGCAGGCCGCCTCGTCGAGATAGCGAGCAGCCGCGCGCAGAGCCTGTTGGGTCAGGCGCTCGCGCAGCACGCCGTCATCCCGCAAAAGACGCCGCAGGGTCTGCGACGCCACGCAGATAAAGCTCCCGGATTTCAGGACTCTGGCGGAGATGTCGGGAAATTCGGGGACGAGCAGCCTCTGGACGCCAATCGCATCGCCGCGGCGGCCGAAGCCCACCTGAAACCTGACCTGGTCGCGCTGCAGCACCAGGGTCGCGACGGCATCGATCGGAAAATAAACGGCGTCCTGGAGCGGAAGCTCCGCGCCCGCCTCGAAGCGGATGCGCCGCGCCACCGGGGCGACCCAGGCATCGGGGCTCTGCTGCTGCGTTGCATCGTGCTCGGCGCTCCGGGAATTCTCCCGATAGCGAGCCTTCATGAAGCCCTCCGTTGGAAACCGGGAGTCTCTCCAGCGTCGGATCGAGCGCATCGGCAGGTCGATGCGCCGAAGACCGCGCGACCTCCGGATCAACGCTGCCCGGGCCAATGGGTTCGGTCAGTCCAGTCGAAGGTTTTAGAGAGGTCGGGCGCGGCCTGGAGACGATCCTGCGATCCCGTTGCAACCGGAGCCGCTGAGCGCTCATCCATACACTGCCGGACAATCAGCCTCCGGGTTTGGAACCCACCGAGGGCCGGGTCCGTTTCCAATTATCGGACGCGCGGTGGGCAGCGTCAGACTCCTGACCCGCGACCCGACCCCACAAATCGAGGAGGCCGCCATGCAGGTGAGCGAGACGATGACGCGCGAAGTATGCGTCGCCAATGTCGACGAAACCATCGAACAGGCCGCTCGGATGATGGCCGGACTGGATATCGGCGTTTTGCCGGTGAGCGAGAACAACCGGCTGGTCGGCATGATCACCGATCGGGACATCGCCGTGCGCGCCGTCGCCGAAGGCATGGGACCGCAAACCAAGGTACGCGAGGTCATGAGCCGTGACGTGAAATACTGCTTCGCGGACCAGGACATCGAAGACGTATCCGGCAATATGGCGGAGATCCGCGTGCGGCGTCTGCCGGTTCTCGATCGCGACAAAAACCTGGTCGGCATCCTGTCGCTGGGCGACGTGGCGGTGACGCCCGGAAACGGCGCGGCGGGAGTGGCATTGACCGGAATCTCTCGGCCGGGTGGACCGCATAGCCAGACCGGCTGACCACTGGTGCCGGTGAAGAGGCGGCCTCCATGCCCGCATGCGGTCGGGCGCATTTTTGTGAACATGGCTGCGATGTCTCGCCTTCAGGCGCCGCGCCTCGATCGTTCAGCTGTCAGGTCGAGCCGGCTGCGAGCCGTCGAGGAAATTTCCAGGCGGCACCGGCGTCAGAGCCTTACGCAATCCCCTCCTTCTCGGGAGATGTTCTGTTGGCTCCGCTCCCCTTTGCAGGGGTGATCCCTTCTGCTTGCTGCGGGCTCCTATCGGCCACTCTTCCGGACACAATCAGGTATCGATCGCTGGATTGGATCACTCCGACGATCACCTCCGTGCCGTCGTCGCACAGAACATGCATGCTGTCGCAGAACGCGGCAGGATCGACACCAGATGTGTCGCAGAGAAGATAGCCGGCACGGATCGAATCGTGCGCGGTGCCGAATCTGTAGACGAGCGGAAGCCTGCGCCCGCTGCGCAGGACGAGTACACCCTTCCCGGTCTGCATGATTTGCCTCCGCCTGGCGGCGTCAACATGCGCCGCAGCGGTCATTTCCAACCATCGGCATGGAGACAACTGCCCCGACAGTAAGCGCCGCCTTCAGCGAGAACGCAAATCACGTTTGCCGCTCGAATCTCCCTACGGCGGGTTGGATCGTCCCGCGTGGGAAGGCCGTCACCTGCGGCTCGTCTTCGAGCACCTCGGGCGGCGCTGGTTGGGGAACAGCGGACCTGCAGCGCCGTTAATCCCATCGCCAGGACATTCCGAGAGCATGCGGAGCAACCTTCGCCTGGCGGGAGCTACCGCCGGGAGCACAGAATTTGGTTGCCGAGCCCTCGTCCCGATCGATATCGGGTTCCGTAACGCGCGATCCGGTGGTCGAGCCCAGCAAGCCACGGCTTCTGAAGCTGCTGGGCCCCGGACTGGTCACTGGCGCATCCGACGACGACCCCAGCGGCATCGCCACCTATTCCCAGGCCGGGGCGCAATTCGGCTATGCCGCGAGTTGGTCCCTGGTCCTGACCTATCCGCTGATGGTTGCCATCCAGATCATCAGCGCACGCGTCGGCCGCACGACAGGGCATGGTCTGGCCGGAAACATCGCGCGCTGCTACCCGCGCTGGGTCGCCTATGCCGTAACGGTGCCGCTGCTGGCCGCCAACGTGATCAATATCGGTGCCGATCTGGGCGCGATGGGCGATGCCTTGAGGCTGCTGGTCGGCGGCTCCAGCCGTGTCTACGTCGTCCTGTTGGGCGCGATCTGCATCGGCCTGCAGGTGCTGCTGGCTTATAAGCGCTATGTCGCGGTGCTCAAGTGGCTGTCGCTGGCGCTCCTGGCCTATGCCGCGACCTTGTTCGTCGCGAAGGTCGACTGGGCCGCCCTGGCGTGGGGCATAGCCTTGCCGAAACTCTCGTTCGATCCGGCTTATCTGTCGATCGTAGTCGCCATCTTCGGGACCACGATCAGCCCCTATCTGTTTTTCTGGCAGGCCTCCCAGGAGGCGGAGGATCTCAAGGAGAAGCCGCGGGAGCAACCGCTGATTAGGCATCCCGAGCAGGCGGAACCCGCCCGCGAACGAATCCAGCTCGACACGGCGATCGGCATGGCGATCTCCAATCTGATCGCCCTCGCGATCATGACGACCACGGCCTCGACCCTGAACCCTGCCGGGTTGACCGATATCCGCAGCTCGGTCGATGCGGCCAAGGCGCTGGAGCCGATCGCCGGCTCCTTCGCGACGGTGATCTTCGCGGTCGGCATTCTCGGCACCGGCATCCTGGCCGTCCCGGTCCTCGCCGGCTCGGCCGCCTATGCGATCGGCGAAACCGCCAGATGGCCCGTGGGCCTTTCCCGTCAGCCGCGGAAAGCGAAGGCCTTCTACCTGGCCGTGTCGATCGCCACGATCATAGGCGTCGCCCTGAATTTCACCACGGTCGATCCGATCAAGGCGCTTGTCTGGAGCGCCATCATCAACGGCGTCGTCGCCGTGCCGATCATGGTAATTCTGATGCTCCTCGCGGCCGATCCGAAAGTGATGAAGCAGTTCGTGATCGGACCTGTCCTGAAGCTGTTCGGATGGACCGCCACCGCGGCGATGACTGCAGCCGTCATCGGAATGCTGGTCACGGCGATTTAGCCGTGGCAACGCCCGTCTCCTTCCGACTGGGCCAGCGCTTATCGATCGACGCCCATCGCGGTGGAATTCGCTGGCCGGCGCAGCTATTCCTGCCGGGCGATCTCGCCGTTGGCCGGAAAGAAGGCCCAGGCACATCTGAAGAGCCGGCAGGATCCATCCGAATCTCCCCGGCCCGACGCGCTAACCTTTCTTCCCGAGATCGACCACCTTGATCGTCCCACTTGGTTTGAGCGCGCCCGCCGTCTTGTCTTCGAGCTCGACGGGCTCCGAATGGTGCTTCTCGGCAGCCAGCCCTTCAGGATCATCCGGCTCGTAAGGCGCATGGGGTCCGGTCTGGTGCATCGAGCGCGGGTTCGGCCCAGCCCGATTTTCGCTCTCCTCCCCAGGCTGTCCTGGCCTTCGCGCCGTGTTGTAGGGAGCTGGAGCGTCCGTCGCCCGATTGGGAACCTTGGTCATCGGTGCATCCTCCTGCGAAGTGAACCGACACCGGCAGCCGGCAGTTCCAGGGCTCGTCATTCGCAGGCGCATTCCGGCATGGAGTGGGAGCCCGCGCGCGACGCCCGCCTGGATCCATCACCCTTCGTCGCGCCCTGCAGCTGGCGATGGCTGCGCCCCGCTCACGAAGCTGCTAGACTGCGGCAATGACCGAATTCCCTGATATCATTCGTTCGCCCCTGTCGCAGACCTTCACCCATGACGGCGTGACCGTGCGGGTGGAGATTTACAAGATCGAAGGCACCGACGGCTGGACCCTCGAGCTCGTCGACGAGGAAGGCGGCTCGACCGTCTGGCAGGACGCCTTTGCCACCGATTCCGATGCCTTCGCCGAGTTCACCGACGGGGTCGAGCAGCTCGGCCTCGATCGCTTGATAAACCCCGACGACGACGATCTCGCCACCGTCCACTGAGCGGCGCGCCACCTCGCCATGCGCTATAGCGACGAACTCGACGCGCTCCGGGCCGCCCGCGACGCGCTCCGCCGCGAAATCGCCGAGCGCCTTGCGCTGGAAGCCGGCGCGCCGGTGGACGGCACGTCGCTGGAAGCGTGGCTGACGGCGGCCGACGAAGCGATCGAGGCCTGGGAGCACGAAGGCGAGGAAGCACAGGATTCGCGCGCCTTCCGCCCGATCGGCCCGCTCCAGGACCTACTGGCGAACCACGCTGCGCTCGTCGAGCGGATCGCTGACACGCTCGACCGGCGCTTGTCCTAGAACGCGCGGGCTTTCCAAAGAATCACGCCGTCGTCCCGGACGCCGCGAAGCGAAGATCCGAGAATCCATTGGGACGACGATGTGTTTCCGCAAAAACCGGCAGAGCTGGAAGCGCTGATGCGGCCTGACGCCTTCGTGAGGCGGTCAGCCTCGCCTGCACGATTCAAAAGCCGATCTTCAAATCAACTTTTACCTGAATTAGGCTGAAGTTCGGTCTTGAGCTGATTGAAGCCCCTCCCATAGCCTGCGCTGCAACGGCCAGCACAAGGCCGAGCGGGAAACGACAGGAGGCCGCGATCGCCCTGCCCTGGCATAGGCTGAGCCCGGATGAGCTCGCGTTGCTCGAGGCCACCTTCTGGTCCGGGGGCGCCGCCCGCCATGCGCTCGCCGACAGCCTGCAGTTCTCGCGCAGCAAGACCAATGCGATCGCCGCCGGCCTGATCGAGGAAGGCTTGCTCGATGAGGCCGGGGTCCAGCATTCCACCGGCGGGCGCCGTCCCGAAACCCTCTGCGTCCATCGCCGCATCGGCGTGCTCGTCGGCATCGATATCGGCGCGACCAGCCTCGATATCGCGCTGCTCCGCCCCGATCTCGGCATCATCGCCCGCCATGCGCAGGAAGCCGATGTCCAGGCCGGCCCCGGCCCGATCATGGCCCGCCTGCGCAGCCTCCTGCCGGCGATGCTGGCGCAGAACGGCATTGCGCCGGAACGCGTGCTCGCCGTCGGCATCGGCGTGCCCGGCCCGGTCAATTTCGCCGCCGGCCAGCTTGTCAATCCCCCGCTGATGCCGGGCTGGGACAGCTATGCCATCCGCGAGGACCTGCGTGAGATCATCGACGCGCCGATCTTCGTCGACAACGACGTGAACCTGATGGCGCTCGGCGTGCTCTGGCGCCAGCGCAAGCAGATCGAGAACTTCCTCGTCATCAAGGTCGGCACCGGCATCGGCTGCGGCATCGTCTGCCATGGCGAGCTCTATCGCGGCGCGACCGGCTCGGCCGGCGATATCGGCCATATCTGCGCCGATCCCGAAGGTCCGCTCTGCCGCTGCGGCAATCGCGGCTGCGTCGAGGCCATGGCCGCCGCGCCCGCCATCGTCGCGATGGGGATGGAAGCGGCTCAATCCGGCCGCAGCCCCGCACTGGCCGAGCGCCTTGCCGCGAAGGGCCTGCTGGAGGCCGCCGATATCGGCGCCGCCAGCCGCGCCGGCGATGCCGAGGCCGATGCGATCGTGCGCCGCTCCGGCCGCCTGATCGGCCAGGTGCTGGCCGCGCTCGTCAACTTCTACAACCCCTCGCATATCTTCATCGGCGGCGGCGTCTCGGCGATCGGCCCGATGTTCCTCGCCGCGATCCGCCAGAGCGTGAACCAGCGCTCGCTCGCCCTCTCGACCCGCCATCTCGAAATCACCTCAGCCCCGCTCGGCCCTGAGACCGGCCTGATCGGCGCCGGCGTGCTCGCGATGCGCGAGGCGCTGCGCAGCGGAGGCCCGGCATGAGCACGACCGCAGGCCTCGCCGTCGCCTTCGACGGCATCGTCAAGCGCTTCGGCCCGGTCGAGGTGCTGCATGGCGTCTCCTTCGACCTCGAACCTGGCAAGGTCTACGGGCTGCTGGGCGAGAACGGCGCCGGCAAGTCGACCTTGATGAAGATCCTCTCCGGCTATGAGCAGCCCAGTGCCGGCCGTCTGTTGGTCGACGGCGAACCCGCAGCCTTCTCCGGTTCGCGCGAAGCGGAAGCGAAGGGGATCGTCCTGATCCACCAGGAGTTCAACCTGGCCGAGGACCTGACCATCGCCGGCAACATCTTCCTCGGCCACGAACGCCGCAAGGGCTGGCTGCTCGACGAAGAGGCGATGCGGAGCGGTGCACAGGCTGCCCTCGCCCAAGTCGGCCTGGCGCGGAGTCCCGACACGCCGGTGCGCCGCCTGATCGTCGCCGAGAAGCAGCTCGTCGAGATCGCCAAGGCGCTATCGCGAAAAGCCCGCCTGCTGATCATGGACGAGCCGACCGCGACGCTGACGCCGTCCGAGGTCGGAAGGCTCTTCGCCCTGATCGAGCGGATGCGGGCCGAGGGCATCACCGTCGTCTACATCTCGCACAAGCTCGACGAGGTCGAGCGCATCACCGACGAGGTCATCGTCATGCGCGACGGCCGTTTCGTCGGCCGCGCTCCGACCGCCTCGCTGACCCGCCACGCCATGGCGACGATGATGGTCGGGCGCGAGGTCGCCGATCTCTTCCCGGAGAAGGTCACAGCCGATCCGAACCTGCCGCCAGCGCTGTCGGTCGAGAATGTCTCGGTGCCGGGCTGGGCCAATGACATCTCATTTTCCGTGCGGCCGGGCGAGATTCTGGGCTTCGCCGGGCTGGTCGGTGCCGGGCGCACTGAGCTTTTCGAGGGCATATTGGGCCTGCGTCCGGCCAGCGGCACGATCCGGCGTGACGGTAAATCCGTCCAGCTCCGCTCACCGCGCGACGCAACCCGCCACGGGCTCGCCTATCTGAGCGAGGACCGCAAGGGCAAGGGTCTGCATGTCG
Organism: Allobosea sp.; assembly: GCA_039808685.1. Taxonomy (GTDB): domain Bacteria; phylum Pseudomonadota; class Alphaproteobacteria; order Rhizobiales; family Beijerinckiaceae; genus Allobosea. The sequence goes on from JBDHTM010000023.1 coordinate 36,405, forward strand.
ACTTCCCGCTGCGACCGAACCTCACGCTGATGGCGCTGGAGCGCTACGCGAAGCCGCTGCTCGACCAAGAGGCGGAGCAGCAGGCCCTCGCGACCGCAGTCAGCGAATTCGGCATCCGCGCCGGTTCGCTCGGCATGAAGGCGGCCTCTCTCTCGGGCGGCAACCAGCAGAAGCTCGCGCTCGCCAAGGTGCTTCACCCCGAGCCGCGCGTGCTGGTGCTCGACGAACCGACGCGCGGCGTCGATGTCGGCGCCAAGCGCGAGATCTATTTCCTGATCCAGAAGCTTGCGACTCAAGGCCTCGCCCTGATCGTCATCTCCTCGGAGCTGATCGAGCTGATCGGGCTCGCCCACCGCGTCGCGGTGATGCGCGAGGGCCGGCTCGTCGCGACGGTGGAAGGCGACGAAATGACCGAAGCGACGATGATCGCCCATGCCACGGGGACCCGCCATGTCGCAGCCTGAAGCCGTCCAGCGTGCCGAGGTCCGCGCTCGCGGGGCCACCGTCCCGCTCGGCGACCGCATCGCCGCCTTCGGCCCGGTCATCGGGCTCGTCCTGCTCTGCGCGGCCGGCGCGATGTTGAACAGCGATTTCGCAACGCTCGACAATGCGCTGAACGTGCTCACCCGCACGGCCTTCATCGGCATCATCGCGGTCGGCATGTGCTTCGTCATCATCCTCGGCGGGATCGATCTCTCGGTCGGCTCGATGGCGGCGCTGATCGCGGGCTGCGTCATCCACTTCATCAACTGGGCGGCCGGCGCCTTCGGCTCGCCGCTGATGGCGGTGATCGCCGGGGCCGCGCTCGCGGTCGTGTTCGGCGGCGTCTTCGGGCTGCTGCACGGCCTGCTGATCGCGAAGGGGCGGATCGAGCCTTTCATCGTCACTTTAGGAACGCTAGGCATCTATCGGGCATATCTCACCTATTTCGCTGACGGCGGTGCGCTGACCCTCGACAATGCCCTCGCCGATCTCTACGCGCCGGTCTATTACGGCAGCTTCCTCGGCGTACCGATCCCGGTCTGGGTCTTTCTGCTGGTCGCGCTGCTCGGCGCGCTGATCCTGAACCGCACGATCTTCGGCCGGCATGTCCAGGCGATCGGCTCGAACGAGACCGTGGCGCGCTACGCCGCCGTCGATGTCGAGCGTGTCAAGATCCTCACCTACATGCTGCTCGGCCTCTGCGTCGGCGTCGCCACGCTACTCTATGTGCCGCGACTCGGCTCGGCCTCGCCGACCACCGGCCTGCTCTGGGAGCTCGAAGCCATCGCCGCGGTCATCGTCGGCGGCGCTGCGCTGAAGGGCGGCCATGGCAGCATCACCGGCACGGTCATCGGCGCGATCCTGCTCTCGGTGATCAGCAACATCCTCAACCTGACGAGCCTGATCAGCGTCTATCTGAACGCCGCCGTGCAGGGCTTCGTCATCATCACCGTCGCATTTTTGCAGAAAGGCCGCCGCTGAAAGGCCGGCCATACAGGGAGAGAAGCGATGTCCATGCAGACCAGACGCAGCCTCATGCTCGCCACCGCCGCGGGCCTCGCCTTCGCCGCGACGAGCGCAGCGGCCGAGCCCGTCAATCTCGGCGTCTCCATTCCCGCCGCGACGCACAGCTTCATGGGCGGCATCAACTACTGGGCGAACCAGGCGAAGAAGGATCTGGAGGCCAAGCACAAGGACCTCAAGATCACGATCCGCACCGCCGCCAACGCCACCGAGCAGGCCAACCAGCTCCAGGACCTGAGCACGGTCACCAAGATCAACGCGCTCGTCGTCTTCCCCTTCGAATCGGCGGCGCTGACCCGGCCGGTCGCCAATGTGAAGGCCAAGGGCGCGTATGTGACGGTCGTCGATCGCGGTCTCACCGACACCTCGGCGCAAGATGCCTATGTCGCCGGCGACAACACCGCCTTCGGCAGGATCCCGGCCGAGTACATCGCCAAGACGCTCGGCGGCAAAGGCAATGTCGTGGCGCTGCGCGGCATCCCGACGACCCTCGACAACGAGCGCATGGACGCCTTCAGCGGCGTGCTGAAGAACCATCCGGATATCAAGCTGCTCGACGCCAAATACGCCAACTGGAACCGCGACGACGCCTACAAGGTCACGCAGGATTTCCTGACCCGCTTCAAGGAGATCGATGCCTTCTGGGCGGCCGATGACGACATGGCCTTCGGGGCGATCCGCGCCATCGACCAGGCCGGGCGCAAGGACATCAAGGTGATCTTCGGCGGCGCCGGGGCCAAGGACATGGTCAAGATCATCCTCGACGGCAAGGACCCGCGCATCCAGGCCAATGTCAGCTACTCCCCGAAATTCATCTATGAATCCATCAAGCTGACGGCGGAAGCTCGCCTGAAGGGCGAGAAACTGCCGGCGACTACGATCATCCCCTCGGTGCTGATCGACAAGAGCAACGCCAAGGAGTTCTACCACCCCGACTCGCCGTTCTGAGCGGTCAGCAACCACCGGCCGCCGCTCCCGCGGCGGCCGCATTTTCCAGAGTTTCAGGTCACGCGATGAACGACGAACCCGCGCCCAAGCTGCGCTATGCCATGATCGGCGGCGGCCGCGATGCCTTCATCGGAGCCGTGCACCGCCATGCCATCGCGCTCGACGGGCAGGCGGAGCTGGCCGCGGGCGCTCTCTCCTCGACGCCCGAGCGCGCCCGCGAATCCGGACGTGCGCTCGGCCTTGCCGAGGCGCATAATCACGCAAGCTGGCAGGGCCTGCTCGAAGCCGAGCTCGCTCGCCCTGCGGCGGAGCGCGTCGACCTCGTCGTCATCGTCACGCCGACCGACACGCATTTCCCGATCGCCCAGGCTTTCGCGGAGGCCGGCTTTCATGTCGTCTGCGACAAGCCGCTGACCCATACCGGCCAGCAGGCCATGACCCTGGTCGAAACGGTCGCCCAACGAGGCACCGTCTTCGGCGTCACCTACAACTATACCGGCTATCCCATGGTCCGGCAGGCGCGCGAGCTGGTGCGCGCGGGCGCGCTCGGCCGCATCCGCAAGGTCGTGGTCGAGTACAACCAGGGCTGGCTCGCCACCGCGCTGGAGGCGACCGGCAACAAGCAGGCGAGCTGGCGCACGGACCCGGCCCGCAGCGGGATTGCCGGTGCGCTCGGCGATATCGGCTCCCATGCCGAGAACCTCGTCTCGACGGTGACGGGACTTGAAATCGAGGAGCTGGTCGCCGATCTCGGCGCACTCGTGCCCGGCCGCGCGCTGGACGACGACGCCAGCATGCTGTTGCGTTTCAAGGGAGGCGCGCGCGGCGTGCTCGTCGCCTCGCAGATCAATGCCGGGCTCGAGAATGACCTGCGCTTGCGCGTCTCCGGTGAGAACGGCACGCTGGAATGGCGGCAGGAGGAGCCGAACCGCCTCGTCCATCATCGCCGTGAAGGCCCGACCGAGATCTTCACGCGCGGCTCGCCCTGGCTCTGCGAATCGGCTCGCCGTGCCGGACGCATCCCGGCGGGACACCCGGAAGGCTTCATCGAAGCCTTCGCCAATATCTATCGCGGCGTCTTCGCCGACATCCGTGCCCGCAAGGCCGGCGCGACAGCCGATCCGCTCGACGCCGATTACCCGACGGTGAGCGACGGAGCGCGCGGCGTGCGCTTCATCGAATGCGCCGTTGCCTCATCCAAGGAACGGCGCTGGCTGCCTTTCTCAGGTTGAGCTCAGCGTCCGCCTGACGCTGTCGCGCCAGCCCGTCACTTTGCGCTTGCGCTCGCTGGCGGCCATGGCCGGCGAGAAGCGCCGCTCCAGCCGCCACATGTCGGCGAAACGTTCAGGTTCGGGCAGCAAGCCGGCATCGAGCCCGGCGAGATAGGCCGCGCCCAGGGCCGTCGTCTCCAGCACGGTCGGCCGATCGACCGGCAGGTCGAGGATGTCGGCGAGGCGCTGCATCGTCCAGTCGGAGGCGACCATGCCGCCATCGACCCGCAGCACCGATTGCTTGCCGGCTCCGGCCTCCGGCCAGTCGGCCCGCATCGCCTCGATGAGGTCGAGCGTCTGGTAGCAGACGCTTTCCAGCGTGGCCCGCGCGAATTCGCGTGGCCCCGAATTGCGGGTCAGGCCGAATAGGGCGCCGCGCGCATGCGCGTCCCAATGCGGCGCGCCCAGGCCCACGAAGGCTGGGACCAGATAGACGTCCTGCTCGGGATCGGCCGCCTCCGCGAGCGGCCCGGTCTCGCTGGCCTTTTCGATGATGCCGAGCCCGTCGCGCAGCCATTGCACGGCCGCGCCTGCGATGAAGATCGAACCCTCCAGCGCATAGGTCCGCTTGCCGCCAAGCTGATAGGCGACGGTACTGAGCAGGCGATGCTTCGAGCGCACCGGCTTGTGGCCGGTATTGAGCAGCGCGAAGCAGCCGGTGCCATAGGTGGACTTGACCATGCCGGGCGAGAAACAGGCCTGACCGATCGTCGCCGCCTGCTGGTCCCCGGCGATGCCGCGCACCGCGATGGGAGCGCCGAAAAGCTCTGGCGCGGTATCGCCGAAATGAACGGCACAATCGCGCACCTCGGGCAAAAGCGTCGCCGGAATGCCGAACAGGTCGAGCAAGTCGGAATCCCAGATGCCGCGGCCGATATCGAAGAGCATGGTACGCGCCGCATTGGTCGCATCGGTCGCATGCACGGCTCCGCCGGTCAGGCGCCAGAGCAGGAAGCTGTCGACCGTGCCGAAGGCGAGCTCGCCGGCTTCCGCCCGGCGCCGCGCTCCGGGCACGTTGTCGAGGAGCCAGGCGATCTTGGTGGCGGAGAAGTAGGGATCGATGCGCAGGCCGGTGCGCTCCGCCACCAGTTCCTCATGGCCGGCTGCGACGAGATTCGCGCAAGCCTGCGCCGTGCGCCGATCCTGCCAGACGATGGCGCGATGGATCGCACGGCCCGTGCGGCGGTCCCAGATCAGCGTCGTCTCGCGCTGGTTGGTGATGCCGATTCCGGCGATCTCCCCTGCGCTCAGCCCCCCCTTGGCGATCGCTTCCCTTGCGGTCGCGAGCACGCTTTCCCAGATATCCTCCGGCTCGTGCTCAACCCAGCCCGAGGCGGGGAAATGCTGCGGGAATTCCCGCTGGGCGCTGGCGACGACGCCGAGCGACGCATCGAACAGGATCGCCCGCGAAGAGGTCGTGCCCTGGTCGATGGCGAGAATGTGTCTGGCGGCCATGTCGGTTCCCTGCCCTGTCCTTGTGTCGGCGGAGACTGGCCGATCAGCCGGTTCCCGCGCAAGCGCGCAGCCGTCCGGCTATCCGGCAAGTCTCCTGTCGGGCAAGGTTCTGCTTGGCATGTCGCTTGCCCTGTAGTTAGCTCATGAAGAAGCAGGGCCGCGCCGGGTCGCGGCCCCTGTCCGTGCCCGAGGTATCGGACAGGTCAAGGGATTGGATCGGTGGCGGTCGAGGACCGGCAACAACGGGAAGTCGCGCCTGCCGCGCGGCCACAGCGATATGACGCCGATCCGCAGCGGGCCGGTGCCGTTCCCGTTGGTGCGCCGTTCAAGAGCTTCGGACAGTCCGCCGCACCGCGCCAACCGGGCGCGACCTATGCCGCGCTCGATCTCGGCACTAATAACTGCCGCCTCCTGATCGCCCGGCCGGCCCAGCACGGCTTCCGGGTCGTCGACGCCTTCTCGCGCATCGTGCGCCTCGGCGAGGGCCTGGCCGCGAGCAGCCGCCTCGCCGACGCGGCGATGGATCGCGCCGTCGAGGCGCTGAAGATCTGCCGCGGCAAGATGGCGAATCGCGGCGTCACCCGCGCCCGCCTCGTCACCACCGAGGCCTGTCGCGCCGCCACCAACGGGCTCGACTTCATCCGCCGCGTCGCGGCCGAGGCGGAATTATCGCTGGAGGTCATCGACCAGCGCACGGAGGCAGCGCTCGCCGTCTCCGGCTGCGCTGCGCTCGCCGATCCGGCGGCCGAAAGCATCATCGTCTTCGATATCGGCGGTGGTTCGACCGAGATCATCTGGCTCGGCGGCCGCAACGAGGCGCGCGACCCGGCCGCCCGCATCCGCGAATGGGCCTCGCTGCCGATCGGCGTCGTCACCGTCGCCGAACGCTATGGTGGCATCGAGGTCAGCCGCGAATTGTTCGAGCGCATGGTCGAGGATTGTACGCAGGCGCTCGCCCCCTTCGCGAAGAAGGCGGCCGGCGCCAGGGACGCCCGCAGCTTCCACCTGCTCGGCACCTCCGGCACGGTCACCACGGTCGCCGGCATCCATCTCGACCTGCCGCGCTATGACCGGCGCGAGGTCGACGGGCTGTGGATGCATCAGCGCGACATTCTCGCGGTGATCGACCGCCTGATCGAGATGGACTATGCCGCCCGGGCGGCGAATGCCTGCATCGGCCGCGAGCGTGCCGATCTGGTGCTGGCCGGCTGTGCGATCTTCGAGGCGATCCGCCGCGCGTTCCCGAGCGAGCGCGTCCGCATCGCCGATCGCGGCCTGCGCGAGGGCATCCTGCTGCGCATGATGCATGAGGACCGCGCCTGGTGGCGGCGGAAATAGGCTTTTGAGACGATGAGCAGCGGACAATCCGGAGGCAAGAGCGGCGGCGGCAAGCCAGCCGGCGCGCGCGACATGCGCGTCAAGGTCAAGAAAGCCGGCAAGCTCAAGCATTCCTCGCAGCTCTGGCTCGAGCGCCAGCTCAACGACCCCTATGTGAAGCGGGCCAGGGAGATGGGCTATCGCTCCCGCGCGGCGTTCAAGCTCGAGGAGATGGACGACCGCTACAAGTTCCTGAAATCCGGGCAGCGGCTCGTCGATCTCGGCTGTGCGCCGGGCGGCTGGTGCCAGATCGCCGCCAAGCGCATCGGGCTGGAGCAGGGGAAGGGCTATGTCGTCGGCATCGACCTGCTGGCCGTCGACCCGATCCCCGGCGTCGACCTGATCCAGATGGATTTCATGGCCGAGGAAGCGCCTGCCCTGCTGACCGAACGTCTCGGCGGCCGAGCCGATGGCGTGATGTCCGACATGGCCGCCAACACGACCGGCCACAAGAAGACCGACCATCTCAAGATCATCGCACTCGCCGAGGCCGCGGTCGAGTTCGCCCATGACGTGCTGGCGCCGGGCGGCTTCTTCCTCGCCAAGCTGTTCCAGGGCGGCGACAGCGCCGATCTCCTCAACGGACTGAAGCGCGACTTCACCACCGTCCGCAACGTCAAGCCGGCGGCAAGCCGCGCGGATTCGTCAGAGCTCTACGTGCTGGCGACGGGGTATAGGCGATCCACCCGAGAGACCGATATGGAGCAACAGCCAGGGTAAGCGGCTCGACCACGGTAGAAACCGGCCTTGCCGAGCCCGCGCAGGGCGACGGCCTGCACATCCGGCGCTCTAGCTCTTTGATTTTGCATCGGCTTTTTCCGAAAACCGCGCTCCACTTTTCGGACCGATTCTCTAGTCGAGCGGCTTCTGCTCCGCGATCGCCTCGGCGGTGATCTTGCGCGCACTGACCGGCACATGGCCGGACACCTCAGCCCCGGCATCGGGGGCGAGCTGCATCATCCACAGTGCCGACGAAGCCGAAACCAGGCCGACGATCAGGAAGGCCGGCCAGAAATCCCCGGCCCCGAGATCCTTGCCGCCATGAAGAAAATGCGTGCCCTCCAGGGCGAAGGCGCCGATCGTCACGCCCATCGACAGCGAGAGCTGTTGCGCGACGCTGGATAGGCTGGTCGCGCTCGACATCTCGCGATTGGAGACATCGGCATAGCTCAACGCGTTGATGCCGGTGAACTGCAGCGAGCGGAAGCAGCCGCCGACCAGCAGCATGGACAGCATGATCGCGTGCGGCGTCGTCGGCGTAAACAGGCCGGAGGCGGCCAGGAAGGCGGCGCCGATTACGGCGTTGACGGTCAGTACTCCGCGGAAGCCGAAGCGCGCCAGGATCGTCTTCGCCAGCGTCTTCATGAGCAGCGCCCCGGCCGCCGAGGCGAAGGTGATCAGTCCGGACTGCAGCGCATCCAAGCCGAAGCCGAGCTGCAGCATCAGCGGGAGCAGGAAGGGAATGGCGCCGATGCCCGTCCGAAAGATCGAGCCGCCGATCACGCCGATCCGGAAGGTCGGAATCCGGAACAGTGACAGGTTGAGCACCGGATAGGGGATGCGCTGCGCATGGAACCAATAGGCCACGAGCGCCGCCGCACCACCCAATACGCAGCTATAGGACACCACCTCCGGCACGAGATGGCGCCCGCCGGTATTGAGCCCGAGCATCAGGGCGGCGAAGCCGAAGGAGGATAGCAGGAAACCGCGGATATCGAGGGGCGGCACATCCTCCTCGCGAATGTCCTCGAAGAACAGGCTCGCCAGCACGATGCCGATGAGACCGATCGGGATGTTGATGAAGAAGATCCAGCGCCAGTCGAAATAGGTCGTGATGAAGCCACCGAGCGGCGGCCCCACCACGGGGCCGACCAGGGCGGGAATCGTCAGATAGGCGAGCGCGCCGACGATCTCGGATTTGCTGACGCTGCGCAGGATGACGAGGCGTCCGACCGGCACCATCATCGCCCCACCCATGCCCTGGATGAAGCGCGCTCCGACGAAGGCGCCGAGTGAATTCGACACCGCGCAGAGGATCGAGCCGACCAGAAACACGCAAAGCGCCGAGCGGAAGATCGTGCGGGCGCCGAAGCGATCCGCCATCCAGCCGGAGATCGGGATGAAGACGGCGAGGCTGACGAGATAGGAAGTCAGCGCCAGCTTCAGCGCGATCGGGTCCTCACCGAGCGATTTCGCGATGACAGGCAGCGAGGTCGCGATCACTGTCGAATCGGTGTTCTCCATGAACAGCGCGCAGGCGACGATCAGGGGGAGGAGTTTGGCGCGCTGCACGGGTCGAACCTTCCACGCCCGGATAAATTAGGCGCGCTTGAAATCATAAGCTCGGCTATTAATCGCATGCGCGACAGGTGACGAGAGCGAAATCACGCTCCCATGCTCGATTTGCCTGCCACCGGCGCGTCTCCGCCATGCGTCAGGCTGATGGGTCGGCGAAGAACACAATGCTGCCATGCGTTCGCCTCACTCCTCTACCTCTCGCGGTAGCACCATTTTTCGAGTGTCCGGTCGCGCCGGGCCGTCGCGAGGGACGCGCGGCGTCAACTGCGGAGAAGTAATATGACGCCTATTTCAGATGTTTTTGCCGTTCCTCGCCGATTTTCGCTGAGCGCCCGCATCGCCGGTCTGGCTTTGCTGACCGGTTTGACCTACGGGGCCGCGGCGGCCGTCCCGGCAGCCGCAGCCTCCAACGACTGGCGCGCCTCCTGCCAGTTCAAGAACATCCCCGGCGGCGCGTCCGGCAGCATCCAGTACGATGCCTGCATGCATCTGCAGAACTGCCAGAACATGGCGAACGCCGCTGGACGCGAAATCTTCGGAATGGGCTGCTTCGGGATCAAGCCGGACAGCGTCGCGCAGCCCGTCACCAAGCGCTGAAATCCCGCCTGGCGAGATCAGGCCCGACCGGCGTGGTTCGCCGCGGCGGTCGGTCTCGTTGGCGTGCGTGTCCGGGGCGCGGATCCCCCGGTTTCGAGTTCTTGACGCACCGCCATGCGTGCCCGGCCTTTTTGCACTGCAAAAGAATCCTGATCGCGCACTAGCGGAGCCCGCCGGCCCATGCTAACGGGCCTCGTCAACTCGGCATCGGGCCTGTCGCCCTGCCCCTTGAAAAGCCGGTCCTTCCCGGCGGTCGGAGTTGACGATGACGCTTTCCCTCGATGGTCTGATTCGCGACGGCCTCACCTTCGACGACGTGCTGCTCGAGCCCGGCCCGTCCGAGGTCATGCCGGCGGATGTCGACATCCGCACCAAGCTCACCAAGACGATCTCTCTGAACCTGCCGATCATCGCCTCGGCAATGGACACGGTCACCGAAGCCCGCATGGCGATCGCCATGGCCCAGGCCGGCGGCCTCGGCGTCATCCACCGCAATCTCGACGCCGACCAGCAGGCCGCCCAGGTCCGCCTCGTCAAGAAATTCGAATCGGGAATGATCGCCAACCCGATCACCATCCATCCCGACGAGACGCTGGCCGACGCGCTGGCGCTGATGAAGAACAACGGCATCTCCGGCATCCCGGTCGTCGAGCGCGGCCCGCAGGGCCATAACGGCAAGCTCGTCGGCATCCTGACCAACCGCGACGTGCGCTTTGCCCAGAACCCGGCCCAACCGGTTTCCGAGCTGATGACCAAGGAGCGCCTGATCACGGTGCGCGAGGGCGTCAGCCCCGACGAGGCGCGCCGCCTGCTCCACCAGTTCCGCATCGAGAAGCTGCTCGTCGTCGACGACCACTATCGCTGCATCGGCCTGATCACCGTGAAGGACATGGAGAAGCAGGTCGCCCATCCGAACGCCGCCAAGGACGCGCATGGCCGGCTCCTCGCCGCCGCCGCGACCACGACGGGCGACCAGGGCTTCGAGCGCTCCGAGATGCTGATCGATGCCGGCGTCGACCTGATCGTCGTCGACACGGCCCATGGCCATTCCGCCAAGGTTCTGGAGGCCGTCAGCCGGGTGAAGAAGCTTTCGAACTCGGTCCAGGTCATCGCCGGCAACATCGCCACCGCCGGCGGCGCTCAGGCCCTGATCGATGCCGGCGCCGACGCGATCAAGGTCGGCATCGGCCCGGGCTCGATCTGCACGACCCGCATCGTCGCCGGTGTCGGCGTGCCGCAGCTCACCGCGATCATGGACGCGGCCTCGGCCGCCTCGAAGGCCGGCGTCCCGGTCATCGCCGACGGCGGCATCAAGTATTCGGGCGACCTCGCCAAGGCGCTGGCCGGCGGCGCGTCCTGCGCCATGGTCGGCTCGCTGCTCGCCGGCACCGACGAGACCCCCGGCGAAACCTTCCTGTACCAGGGCCGCTCCTACAAGGCCTATCGCGGCATGGGCTCGGTCGGCGCGATGGCACGCGGCTCGGCCGACCGCTATTTCCAGCAGGACATCAAGGATTCGCTGAAGCTCGTGCCGGAAGGCATCGAAGGCCAGGTCGCCTATAAGGGCCCGGTCTCGAACGTCCTGCACCAGCTCGCCGGTGGCCTTCGCGCCGCAATGGGCTATGTCGGTGGCAAGGACCTCGCCGACTACCAGAACAAGGCGCGCTTCATCCGCATCACCAGCGCCGGCCTGCGCGAGAGCCATGTCCATGACGTGACCATCGTGCGCGAAAGCCCGAACTACCCGACCCGCTCTTGAGTCCACGCGAGCTTCGTGCAGCACTGGCCCGGCTTAACTCCGGCAGTGCTGCACGAGGCGATGCGCGACCATGACTCTCAAGCTGATCTATCCGACGCTGGCGATGATCTTCTGGATCTTCGTCGTCGGCGTCATCCTGGCGTTGCGCCGCAAGACCGCCTTCACCAGCGACGCCGTCCGCCCCCACGAGGTGACGGTCTCGACCGAATGCTACCCCGTCCCGGCCCGGCTCGCCTCGGCCAATTTCACCAACCAGTTCGAAACGCCGGTCGTCTTCTTCGCGCTGATCATGCTGGCGATGGAGACCGGCGCCACCGGCTATGTCATGGCGGTTCTCGCCTGGCTCTATGTGGCGACCCGCGTCGTCCACACACTGATCCATATCGGCCCCAACAAGTTGCCCCTGCGCGGCGCGGTCTACGGCATCGGCGTGCTCGCGCTGTTCTGCATGTGGCTGGGCGTGGTCGTCTCCGTGCTCTGAACAGCAGCTCCAAGGCGCGCGCCCGTTAAGCATTTTGTCCGTTTCCGGTGGCGACAGGCCCGGAAGCGTTGAAGCTTAACGAAAAGTAAACTACACCCCGAATGGCGGCGGACGGTGGACAAGCGTGGTTTGGAGTGACGCGATGTTGCGTGTCCGTGAAGTCCCGGCGCGGGTGTTTGCCCGCGACGGCGAGGTTCTGGCTGCCGCTTCCGGCAAGACGCAGGTTGGACGACGCGGCGCCGCAGGCCGCCTGCTGGCGCTGGCCGCGCTCGGGGTCGCGCTCGGCTCCGGCGGCATGGTGCTGACGGCTTCGATGGTCCTGGCAGAGAACGACGACGCGCGCGAGCTCAACCTCCAGGAAATCGCGCGACGGAACGAGCAGACGCGTCTGCGGAACGCGGCTTACGCTTCGACCCACGCCGCTCCGCAGGCCCATGCTTATGCTCCCGCCGGCAATCGCTGGCGCCTGCCGCTGACACAGATGCTGCCCGACGGCCGCCTCGCGCAACCGCAGATCGAGCTCAACCCATTCCACAAATCGACCCGGAAATCCGCCGCCCGGCATCACAGGGTCGCCGGAACGGCCACTGCATCGCTCGACGCGGTAACGGATCGCGCCCAGACCTTCTGCGTCCGCCTTTGCGACGGCTTCCACGCCCCGATCGGCTATGTCCGCTCGCCCAGTGACCTGAAGGCCCATGAGGCGCTCTGCAAGGCGATGAATCCTGGCGTTCCGGTCAAGGTCTTCAGGGCGGCCGCCGGTACGGCCGGCATTGCCGATGCCGTCGCCGCCGATGGCAAGCGCTACAGCGCCCTGCCGATGGCCTTCAGCCACGAGAAATCGGCCGATCCCGCCTGCCGCCCTGCCATCGTCCAGGCCGGCGAGCGACGCATCTCCCTGCTGCGCGACATCACCCTGCGGCCCGGCGACAGCGTCGTGCTCGACGGCAAGGTCTCGACCTTCACCGGCGGTTCGAGCTGGCCCTACAGCCGGCGCGACTTCCGTGATTTCCGGACTGCCTCGGAGCTGAGCAAGACGCAGCGCCAGCAGATCGACGAGCGGGTCGGTATCTCCCGGATGGAGGCGCAGTCGCTCGGCATCCGCCGCCAGCTGCGCGTCCGCGAGGCGCTGCTGCAGGACGATACCGTTGCCAGCGACGCGATCCTGCGCGGAACGATCGAGCCGACGACGCGCGAGCCAGTGCGCCTGATCCCGTTGCCGACGCGGTAGGTGTCACCCTCGTCATTCCGGGGCTTCGCCCTCGGGTCCGACCTTCGGTCGGCCCAAGGGTAAACTCCGCGAAGAACCCGGAACCCACCACCGGGTGGGCGGCAGGCAACAAGGTGCCACTGTTCCACCCCCCTCGCGAGTTCCAGGTTCGCGCCTTCGGCTCGCTCCGGAATGACAACGGCTGCGCATCGTGCGAGCCGATATTGCGCCCACGTTCGATAGGAGGCGGCCCGCCCCGGCCGCAAGAGGTCGCCTCACTGTAAAGACGTACGACTGCAGTCGCTCGAAATCTCCTCATCATTCCAAGGCAATATCTGTCTTATTAGAATTCCTCAAAATGAGACGAACCTTAGAATTCATATAAGTCATTGATATCAAAGGATTACTTCGTTGACGCCCCGCAGGCGGCGCTCTATCGCTCGCCCATCGCGCTGATGTCGCTCACCGATGGAGCAGAAGAATGATCGCCAAGACCTATCTCCACGCCCTGGCGCTATCCTCCTGCCTGCTGGCCGCGCCGGCCGTCGCGCAGGGCGTCAACCTCTACACCACGCGCGAGCCTGCCCTGCTCAATCCGGTGCTGGATGCCTTCACCAAGGACACCGGCATCAAGGTCAACGCGGTCTTCCTGAAGGACGGCCTGCAGGAGCGCATCCGGGCCGAGGGCGCCAACAGCCCGGCCGACGTCATGCTCATGGTCGATGTCGGCGAGATCAACGCCGCGGTCGATGCCGGCATCACCCAGCCGGTCAGGTCCGAGCTCGTCGACAAGACCGTTCCGGCGCAGCTTCGCCCCGATAACAACTGGGTCACCCTGACCAAGCGCGCCCGCGTCGTCGTGGTCTCGAAGGAGCGCGTCAACCAGGACGCCATCACCTATGAGGAGCTCGCCGATCCCAAGTGGAAGGGCAAGCTCTGCATCCGCGCCGGCCAGCACCCCTATAACAACGCGCTCTTCGCCGCCTATCTCGCCCATCACGGCGCCGAGAAGACCGAGACCTGGCTCAAGGCCGTACGTGCCAACGCCGCCCGCAAGCCCGGCGGTGGGGACCGCGACGTCGCCCGCGACATCCAGTCCGGCCTCTGCGACATCGCCATCATCAACACCTATTATATCGGCCTGATGAGCGAGGCGAAGAACGAGCAGAAGGGCTGGTTCGACGCGATCAAGCCGCTCAAGACCACCTTCGCGGACGGCGGCACCCATGTGAACGTCTCGGCCGCCGCGCTCGCCAAGAACGCTCCGAACAAGGAGAACGCAGTCAAGCTGGTCGAGTACATGCTCGGCGACAAGGCCCAGGCGCTCTACGCGAACGGCAATTTCGAGTTCCCGGTCAACGCGGCCGCGACCGACTCCGCCGCCGTCAAGCTGCTCGGCGCCGTCACGCCGGACAAGCTGACGCTCTCCGAGGTCGCCAAGCAGCGCAAAGCTGCCGCCAACCTCGTCGACAAGGTCGGCTTCGACAATTGAGCTCGAGCCAACCGCTCGACGCTACGCGACGGTCGCCATTCTCGTGGCGGCCGTCGACGCGTTTCGCCTATGCCGCGATCGGCGGGGCCGCGCTTGTGCTGCTGCCGCTACTCGCGCTCGTCGCAACCGCGTTTTCGTCGCGGCAGGCTGCCGAGATCTGGCCGCATCTCGCTGCGAATGTCCTGCCCACCGCCCTCGTCCAGACCAGCCTGCTCCTGGCCGGCGTCGGTGCGGCCTGCGCCGTCATCGGCGTCGGCACCGCCTGGCTGGTGACGCAGTATGACTTCCCCGGCCGGCGATCGCTCGAATGGTTGCTCGTGCTGCCGCTGGCGCTGCCGACCTATCTGACCGCCTATATCTACGTCGAATTCCTCGGCTTCCAAGGGCCGCTTCAAGCGGGCTTGCGCGCCATGACCGGCTGGCGCTCGCTGCGCGACTACTGGTTTCCCGATCCGCGCAACCTGCCGGGCGCGATCGCGATCATGGGGATCGTACTCTACCCTTACGTCTATCTCAGCACGCGCGCCCTCTTCAGCGTGCAGGGCGCCAGCACCGTCGAGGCCGCCCGCAATTTGGGCGCCGCGCCCGGTCGCCTGTTCTGGCGCATCGGCTTGCCGCTCGCCCGTCCCGCCCTCGCGGCCGGCCTGACGCTCGTCCTCCTGGAAACGCTGAACGATATCGGGGCCACCGAATATCTCGGCGTGAGATCGCTGACGCTCTCGATCTACACGACCTGGGTCAATCGCGGCTCGCTGCCGGGCGCCGCCCAGATCGCCTGCGTCATGCTGCTGATCGTCTTCGCGCTGATCCTCGCCGAGAGGAAGCTGCGCGGGCAGAGGCGCTTCGCCCTGCCGGTGCGCCAGCCCCGCCCGGTGACGCGCCGGCCGCTGCAGGGTCGCAGCGCGGCCCTGGCCGCCCTCGCCTGTGCCCTGCCCGTGCTGTTCGGCGCCGCCCTGCCCATCGGCTATCTCGTCACCGAAATCCTGCAGCGCGGCCTGCTCACGCAATTCGATGCAAAGCTGCTCAGGCTGCTCGGCAATGCGCTGTTGCTGTCGGGGCTCGCCTCGGCGCTGGTCGTGGCGCTGGGGCTTGCGGTCGCCACCGCTTGCCGCAGCGGCCGCGAGACCTGGCTGAAGCCCCTCGCCCGTATCGCGAGCCTCGGCTATGCCGTGCCCGGCACGGTGCTGGCGCTCGGCCTGCTGATCCCGCTCGCGGCCTTCGACAATCTGCTGGCCGACGCGGCGGCTTCCCTGTTCGGCCTCAAGCCCGGTCTCATCCTGATCGGTTCCGGTGCGGCACTTGTCATCGCCTATACCGTGCGCTTCCTCGCCATCGGGCTCTCCGGCGTGGAAAGCGGATTGTCGCGCGTCTCGCCCCGGATCGACGACGCCGCCCGCGCGCTTGGTGCGGCCGGACCGGAGGTACTGCGGCGCATTCACTGGCCGCTGGCCCGTCCGGCGATCGCCGCAGCGGCGCTCCTTGTCTTCGTCGATTGCCTCAAGGAATTGCCGGCGACGCTGCTGCTGCGCCCCCTCAATGTCGATACGCTGGCGACCGTGGTCTACGGCCATGCCTCGCGCGGCGTCTTCGAGGATGGCGCGCTGGCGGCGCTCCTGATCATTCTCGCCGGCCTCTATCCAGCCTTCATTCTGGCCAAAACCGGCGCAGATCACGCGGGATAGCCAGCTTTCCAGCCTCGACAAGCTCTCTGCATCGGCCTAAACCCTGTCCCGCCAGGGGGCTGGCTGACTTTCGGCCCGGTGCCGATTCGGAAGTCCATGACCAGACGCGCTGCGATTCTCGCTTTCGGCCTCGTCGTCGCCATCGGCCTGCTCGGCTTGCAGTCGTGGGAGGTTGCGCTCGGCCGCGTCCAGCGCACGGCCGTCCGCGCGATCGAGGAGCGCACCGGTTTCGTCGTCAAGTCGATCGACCGCGCCGAGATCGCGTTCCTGCCCCTGCCCCGGATCAGCCTGTCCCAAGTCGCCTTCGCCCAGCGCGACGGTGCGCTCACCGGCGAGGCCGTGCGGATCAAGGCGCAATTGCGCCTTCTGCCGCTGCTGGGCGGCCGCATCAGCTTCGACCGGGTCGATCTCATCGCGC
>JBDHTM010000024.1:0-52642 GCA_039808685.1 Allobosea sp.
ACAATCGGTGCTCGGTAATGTGCAACGGCATGTACAACGATTGCTACAAATCCTGTGCCGGATCGAATGACGGCCTCTCGCCCTTTGGAGCGGCGCCCGGCAGCGGTCCCGGCCGGTCCGGCGGCGGCTATGGCGCCATCGCGATCTCCAACAGCGTCAATGGCGACCTGCAATGGGGAACGTCCTACAATTACGACTCTCGCGCCCGTGCGGAGGCCGTGGCGATGCGGTTCTGCATAGCCGGCGGATTTCCGGGCTGTCGTGTGCGGCTCTGGTTCTCCAACGCCTGCGCCGCCCTCGTGACCACGGCCAACGGCCGTTGGTGGGCGTATTGGCGCGGTTCGCTTGCGGCCGCACGCCGTGCGGCACTGGCGGAGTGCGGGCAGGACGACAAGGGCCGGTGCACCGTGAAGGAGGCGTTCTGCTCGTCCTGAAGCACGTTCCAGGTCAAGGCGGCACAAGCGCCCGCGATGAGCGGGCGAACGCGGTTCGATGGCAGCGAGAACAGCGCCGAGCGGAAAATGGAGGTCCAGTCCGAAGCAGGCGGCCGGGAGGGCTCACTGAACCCCGATATCCTTTGCGACCTGCTCGACGAGCGCGCGTTGGCCCGGTGGCAACGCGTCCTTGAGCCCGGCATAGCGCTTGCTCAGCTCAGCGAAGAGCGCATCGTCCGGCTTCATGCCCGTGAGAGCGAGCGCAATCCAAAGAGCGGCGTTCGGCAGATCCTTGGGGAGCCCGGCGCGCCCCGTCTCACAGAGCCACCCGATGACCCCGCGGGACCGCGGGTGCATGACGGCTGCGCCCCCGTCCGCCATGACGAGAAGGCGGTCATAGGGCCCGTCGAGTCCCCGGGCGCTGCTCACGGCATAGGCCATGTTCGCATCGACGAGCGGCGCACGCCGCTCGCCGATCGCCTTGTACGCGGCGATCAAGCCGGGCCAATCGCCCGCGGCCAGCGCATCGGTAAACGCCTTGATCAGGAGAGCGGCCGGCATCGGATTGAGGTTGCGGCGCTTGTAGAGGTCTTCGACCGCGGCCGACTGGCCGGCCTGGATGGCGGCGGTCTCGAGGAGACGCGCGGCGCCTCGCTCATCGATCCCGGCTGCGGTGACGAGGTTCGGCCGGCGCAGCAATTCGACCACCGCGTCCACGAGACCCAGCTCGGCCGCCGTGCGCAGGTGAAAGGCGGCCGCAGCCGCGTCGCCGGGGTCGGTGCCCGCGGTCGCGAGGATGAAGCCCAGGGCGAAGGAGGCGTAGGCGAGGGGCCGGTTCGGCTCCGGGGGTGTCGCCTTGGAGAGGCCCGTGAGAAGGGCGCGGGCCGTCGGCGTCTGGCCGGCCCGGAAGGCGCGTAAGGCGCGCGTCAGCACGAGGCCGTGGCGAAGCGCGCGCGAGAGGCGCAACTGCCCCTCGGCGAAGGGCAGCGGCGAGAGCGTATCGAGCAGCGGCTCCACCTCGGCTGGGTCCAGCGGAGCATAGGCCGCGCGCACGCGCGCCACCGCACCGCTGGGCTCGGTGAGGAAGGCTGCGACTGCGCGCTCCGCTTCGCTCTTGAACCGGGCATCGGACGCCACCCGCTGCGCTTCCTCCCCGCGCCGGTGGCTCTCGGCCTCCTGTCGCGCGGCTGCTGCCTTTCGGCCCTCTTCCGCCGCCAGGCGCGCGCGCTCTTCGGCCTGCCGGCGCTGCCCGGCCTCGGCCGCGCATGGACCGCGTTCGGCGTTCTCCGGCCGCCGGCAATCGGCCGGCCGCAACTGTTCGAAGGCGAACCAGCCGCAGGCGAGGAGCGCGAGACCCAGGACGGCCAGGACAGGCCCGCGCCACCGGGGTTTCGGCGGCAGGGGTGCGCTTTGCTGTTGCTCCTCCGCCTCCGGTTGCGGGGGTGGGTTCGTTTCCGCCTGGAGCCGGGGCGCCGCGCCGCAGACCGGGCAAGCTTCGTGGGCATTGGCATCATAGGGATGGCCATCGAGGCAGCGGAGCATACGCCGGCTCATCGTCTCTGGCGTCCCTTCGTGCGTGACAGGAGGTCGAGGGCGTCGGCGGCCCGGAGAGCGCCGCCTTGGGCAAGGCCCCAGACGATCGAGCGAATCTGCTCGGGGAATCCCTTTGCGGTGAGGCCGTCGGAGAGGCGGTCGAGCTGCGGCGGCGGGTTGGGGGATGGCGGCGGCCCGGCTGTGCTGCCCGGGCGTCCGGCTTCGCGGGTCCGGGTGATGAGTGTCAGCCATTCGATGCCCTGGGCGGCCGTCATCGCGCCCTCGTCCACCATCGGCTTTATCAGTGCGACATGGCCGGGCTGCGCGGGTATCGCAGCCGCCCGCGCCTCGAATTCCCCGGGAATCGGTGCGATGCCGGCGCGGCGCAAGCGCGCCTCCCGCTCCGCCGGGCTCCACCAGCCGAGCGAGGCCCGCCGGACGAACGCTTCGGCCACGCCCGGGGGCACGCCCGCCGCCGAAAGACGCGGACGCAGTTCGGGCGCGAGGGCGTCGGGCGCGCCCGGCGGCGCGCCGGCCGCCTGCGTGGAATCGGCCTCAATCAAACCGATCCAACGGGTCAGCGCCGGCTGGTCGATGCTACCCGCGACATAGCCGTCGAGCAGATCCGTCAAAAGTGACCCTGCGGCGCCTTCGTTGCCAGGCGCACCGGCGGGCTTGTCGGCGAGGCGCCTGCCATAGAGAACGGCGAGATAGCCGCGCAGCGCCGTGCGGGCGGCGGCGCTCGACGGGTCGCAGATCGGCGCCCTGCAGGGTGCGTCGTCCAACCGCGCCCTGAACCAGCGCTGCTGTGCTTCGTCGAGCGGTACCGCTTTGAGCTGCTCGCCATCGAGACGCACGAGGCCGATAAAGACGAAGGGCTGCTGCGGGCCGATCCGGATGGGCGGCGCTCCCACGGCAGGGCCGCCGGAAGACAGAAAGCTCGACACGGCACAAGAGCTCTCCGCCAAGCTAGGACCCTGGCCGCCCCCCGCCGGGACTGCATTCAGGTATTTCGCATAGACCGCCAGGGAATCGCCCGGGCGAAGCGTTCGACCGATCCAGGTCGAGGCTAACTCGCGCGTGCCCCGCAGCGGGCTGAAGTCCAGGCTCTCGCCCGGGTCTATCTCGTCCGGGCCGCGCAGGATGGGCCCGTAACCTGGCGAGTCGTCCGCGGGTATCACGGGTTCGGGCTTGCTGAGCTCCCGCACCTGCTGATGCGAGACACCGACGACGATCACCGCATCCGAACAGCTGTAACGCAACTGAACGACCGCCGTCCGCCGCGCCGCAAGCGCCGCGTTCTCCCGAGCGAGCTGAGCGATGCGTGCCTTCAGCGCCACGCTGTCCTCCGCCCTCAGGCGCTCGACCTCCGCCCTGAGCGCCGCCGCCTCCGCCTCGAACCGCCGCGTCTGCGCCTCGGCATCGGCGAGCGCCGTCTGGAGGCGCTTTCGCTCGTCCTCGACCCGGTGCAGCTGGGAGCTCGCCTGATCGAGCCGTGTCTGGAGCCGCGACACGTCGCGCTGGCTCTGGGCGAGGCTGGCCACGGCCGCGTCGATCTGCTGCTGGAGACGATCGAGATCCTCCCTGGTGTAATCACCGGATTTCAACTTCCGGCTGGAAGCCTCGAGCTGCGTGCGGACGCCGTCGAGAGAGGCCCGGACGATTGCGGCGATCTGTTCGGAGGTGAAGTCGGGAATGTAATATTTCATCCCGAAGACCATGAGGATGAGGAAGGCTCCCATCGCCTTCGTCATCACGGCCATCAAGGCGACCTCGCTGGTTTCGGCTTGCCGCCTTCGCCTCCTCATCGCGGCTGCCTCGCCGGCCCTGTCCTCATCGCGCGACCACGCTCTCGTGGTCCACATAGACGCGGTTGATCAGGTTCTTGAGACAGTATTGCCCGGCGGCATTGAGCGCGAGCTCCTCCTGTTCCTGAACGGCATGCTGCACGAAGGCCATCATCGCGCTGGCGATCAGCGCGACGAGCGTGGTGTAGAACGACACCGAGAGGCCGCCGACCACCTTGCCGAGATCCATATTGGCAGGGTCGATGAGGTGCAGCGCGAGCGACAGGCCGATGACGGTGCCGAGGAAGCCGATCGTCGGGATGAGCCACGCCATGTAGCGCAGCATCTGGTAGCGCAGGTCGACCTGGTCGCTCATTAGGTTCAGCGAGCTGGTGAGCACGTTGATCGCCTGATCGACCGAGCGGCTCGCCTGGAGCTGAAGGATCGTCAGGTCGATCAGGGCCGGAAGAAAGCCGCTTTCGGCATCGTGCAGTTCGGCAACGCGGCGGCGGATCGGCCCGAGTTCGTGCAGTTCGAGGAGAGAATTGGGGTCTTCCGGCAACAAGCCGGCCTGAAGGAAGGCGCGCTCGCGTCGTGCGGCGCGCCAGCGTCGGTAGAGTTCACCCATCGCCCAGGCGAGAGCGAGGTAGATGAGGTTTTGGATGGTGAAGGGATAGGGAAAGACGCTGTAGCGCTGCCGGTCGAGAAGAAGAGCGGCCGTGGGGGAATCCGGGACGGTCATCAGGGTGGTCACGAGGATGGCGACGGCCGCGATCGCCAGCGCCGTCAGCCGGACGCGCCAGGCCGCCGGCACCGTCGGCCATGGATGCGGCCCGCCCTGCGCGAGAGCCAACACGGTGCCTTCCCCTGCGGTCGCTGAAGTGTCCGTCATGGCGAATACGTTGCAATATTGGAAATGTGGGACAATCTGACCGATGGTCGGCCGGGAGTCGATACGAATGGGACTTTGGTCGCGAGACCTACGCGCTCTTTCCGGCGTCACGGAGTCGGGCAATACTCCGGCGATGAAGTTTCTGATCGTCGATGACCATCCCGTTTTGCGCGAGGGCATCGCGGCCCTGCTCCGGCGGGCCGGACCCGAGGTGGCGATGCTCGAAGCCGGAACGGTGCCTGAGGCCCTGCGTCTGGCCGAAGCGAACGACGATCTCGACGTGGTCATTCTCGACATGGTCCTGCCCGGCATGGACGGGCTCGGCGCGATCGGCGAGTTCGGCCGCGTGCGACCGGAAGTGCCGGTGATCGTCCTGTCCTCTTCGGAGAAGGCGGAAGACGCTCGCCGCGCCCTAGCCAGTGGTGCCCTCGGCTATGTCCCGAAATCGGCGAGCCATAACACGCTGCTCGCAGCGATCAGCCTCGTGATGGATGGCGAGGTCTATGTGCCGCCCCTCATCCTCGCCGAGGTGACGGGAACGGCGCTCCCTCAGAAGGTGCCGCCGAGCCCGGCGGACGTCACCGCCTCTGCGCTCACCGCGCGTCAGGTCGAGGTGTTGCGCCGCCTGAGCTCCGGGCAGCCGAACAAGATCATCGCCTACGAACTCGATCTCTCGGAGAAGACCGTGAAGGCGCACGTCACCGCCATCTTCAAGGTGCTGGGCGCCATCAACCGCACCCAGGCGGCTGCGGCGGCGCGTGCGGCGGGCCTTATCTGAGGCGGTCTCATTCGCCCGAGGATGCGCGCGCGCCCACCATGAGATTGCGCATCGCGGCGCGCAGTTTCCCGTTCGGCACAGGTTTGTGGAGGAGCACGAGGCCACTCGTCCGGGCCTCGATCAGCCTGTCGGGCGCGGTGTCGCCGGTGATGATCAACGCCGGGATCGTCTCGTTGAATTCCGAGCGAAGGCGCTCGATCACCTCGGTTCCCGTCTCGCCGTCCCGCAGGCGATAATCGGAGACGATCAGATCCGGCCGCGTCGGGTGCGATGCGAGCCGCGCGACCGCTTCGTCACCGGAACCCGCTGCGATGACGTCGTGGCCCCAGCCCGCGAGCAGGCGCTCCATCGCCTCGCGGATGGACGCCTCGTCGTCGATCACGACGATCAGGCTTCTCTCCGCGAGCGCCCCCGGCGCCGCCGCGACGGAATCCTCCGCCAGGGCAGCCTCGTCGGAGAGTGCCATCTTAACCTCGAAGCATGAGCCTCGGCCGATGCGGGAGCGCAGCGCAATGGGCATATCGAGGATCGCGCAGGTCCGCCGCACGATCGCCAATCCGAGGCCCAAGCCCTTGGTGCGGTCGCGCTCGACATTTCCGATCTGAACGTATTCCTGGAAAATGCGCTCGTGGTCGCCCGCGGCGATGCCGGGACCCGTGTCGAAGACCTGGATCGCGAGGCGGCCGCCGCGTCGACGGCACGCGACGAGCACGCCGCCCCGGTCCGAATAGCGGACCGCGTTGGAGACGAGGTTGCGCACCACGCGTTCGAGCAGAAACGGGTCCGTCCAGGCCACCTCGTCGCAGGAGCGGCAGCGCAGCCGCAGCCCTTTGGCCTCCGCCTCGGGACGGAGGTCGCGGCAGATGCGGGCGAGGTAGGGGCCGACCCGGAAGGCTCGCGGCGCGACCTCGACCACGCCGGCATCGAGCCGCGAGATGTCGAGGATGGCGTTGAACAGGCCGTCCATGGCAGCGGCGGACGCCTCGATCCGCTCGACGAGGAGACGAGCCTCGCCGGGCAGGTCCAGGCGAAGCAGCGCTCCCGCGAACAGACCGAGCGCATGCACCGGTTGGCGCAGGTCATGGCTTGCCGCAGCCAGAAAGCTCGATTTGGCACGATTTGCTGCATCGGCTGTATCCCGTTCCCGCCGCAGGTCCTCCGCCAGCGCCTCGCTCCGCAGCCGCAAGCCGACGATCTCGATGAAGGCGCGGTGGCTGCGGACGCCGAGGCCGCCCATGACCACGACATAGATCAGCATCAGGAACGCGCTCGCCCGCTCGACGAGCGCCGGGGCGAAAAAATTCGCGGCCACATAGGGCAAGGTCGCGGGCAGGAACAATGCGAGGAAGGCAGGCAGCCACGGGCCGAAGGCGGGAATCGCGCCGGCCGTCACCCCGAGCGTGACGGCGAGAGGAAGGAAGCGTATGTCGAAGGGAGCGTCAGGCGTCAGGCCCACGGGCGCGAAGCCCCAGGCGATTCCTTCCAGCCCCGCAACGACGGTGAAGGCGAGTGGCCATGTCGATGCGGCCCTGAAAACGCAATCGGCGCGCCGGTAGCCAAGGGCGAGGAGCGTATGCGCGACGGCGCATGTCAGGACACAGGCGGCCCAGATGGAGGCGGTGCGGGGATCGGATGCGCCGAGCGCGACCAGGAACACCGCGAGGATCAGCGCGGCGAGGCCGGCACCGGCCACACCCGGGATCACCATTCGGAAGACCTCATCGATCTGCTCGCGCCGCAGTGCGGCCTCGTCGGCCTCCCTGACCGTCGGCGCGATCGTCGTCGCGGTGAGGCGTCCGGTGACGCGATGCTCTCTCATCGGAAAGTCGCACCGCCGAGACTGGGCGATCGCACATGCCCCCCGACAGCGGCTCGTCCTTCTTCGGGTGATGGCGACCCTTCGAGGTGAAGTCGCTTCCGATTTGGGCCTCGCCGGTCCGATGGCGACCGCACTCTCCGTCCTCGCCGATCGCCTTCGATCCGGCTCATCGGTGCGGCGCTATTGCGGCGGCAGGACATCGAGGACCGTCGACGCATCCGGGCGCCGCGACAGGCGGCTGACCCCGGCGCCGGCCTCGGCCTTCCCCGCCTGCAAGGCCCGGCGGTAGAATCTGAGCGCGGAATCGGGGTCGGCTTTGCCGCGCAATCCCTTCTCGTAGATCCGCCCGAGGGCCAGCAGCGCATCCGACTGGTCCTGCTCGGCGGCGCGCTCGTACCAGCGCACAGCCTCGGCCAGGGAACGCTCATAGCCGATGCCCTTCTCCAGCATCTCCCCCTTCCAGGCCATGGCGGTGGCGTCGCCCTGCGCCACGTCCAGCTCGACGAGGCGCCGGCCCTCGGGGATATTTTTCCTGATCCCGATGCCGTTGAGGTTGTAGTAGGCCAGCAGCCGGATCGACTCCCGGTCGCCTTCCTTCACGAGCGCTTCGAGCAATGCCAAGCCGGCGGCCTTGTCGAGGCCGCGCGCCTTGCCGGCGATGGCCATCCGCGCGCAGTGATAGCGGCCGAGCGTCGTCGTCATCTGGCAGAAGATCCCGGCCGCCGCCGTCTCGTCCTGCGCGACGCCGAACCCGTCCTGCAGTGCCATCCCCTGCTGGAAGAGTGCATCGGTGCTCCCCAATTCGGCGCCCTTGCGGAAATGGGCATAGGCCGCTGCGGGGTCGCGGAGCTCGCTCGGGCCGTATCTCATCAGCCAGCCGATCCGTGCATGGGCTTCGGCGTTTCCCGCGTCCGCCGCCTTGCGGTACCATCGCAGAGCATCGGCATAGTCCTGGCTCCCGTCGAGGCCTGCGGCGCAGATATAGCCCATGTTGAAATATGCGACGGGCGAGCCGTGCTCGGCCGCCTGCTTGGTCAGCCGCACGCCTTCCGCGATGTCCTTCTCGACATTCGTCCCGGTGATGAGCAGGTTCCCGAGCTCGGCGATCGCCGTGAGGTGGCCGGCGGCCGCGGCCTTCCTGACGAGGCGTACCGCGACCGCCTTGTCCTTCTCCGCGGCATACCCGGCGAAAATCGCGGCAGCGCAGTTGTAATTCGCTCTCGCGGTGTCGAGGCCGCAAAACAGCGCCGCCGCCGCCGCCCGGTCGCGCGTGGGCGCCTCGTCGTTGTAGAGGCGGATCGCGAGGCTCTCCTGCGCCGACGGATCGCCCTTTTCCGCGCCGAGCCGGTAGAGCCGCAGCGCCTCGGCCGGGTCCGGTCTGCCGTCGAGCCCCGCAACTGCGATATCTCCCATGCGCTGGTAGGCGGCGGCATAGCCCGCGGCAGCGGACTTGCCGTACCACTCGAAGGCCGCGCGCGGATCCTTCGGGCCGCCGACCCCGCGGATCGCCAGCGCGCCGAGGTCGAAAAGGGCGGCCGAATGGCCCTGCTCCGCCGCCAGGCGCAAGAGCTTCACCGCATCGTCGACGTCGTTCGCCCCGGCCGGCGCGTTGAGGAGGTGTTCGGCCAGGGCGACGCGCGCGTCGGCGTTTCCCTGGTCGGACAGCCGCCGCAGCATGACGACGCCATCGGACGCCGTCTTCCCGGGGACGGCGCCTTGAAGCAGCAGCTTGCCGCATTGCAGGTCGCCGGAAGCGCGCCCGAGACTGCAGTACAGTGCGGCAGCCGCCGCGATGTCCTTCGCAACGCCGCGCCCCTTGAGCAGCGCGTTTGCGTAGAGCAACGTCGCGTTGCGATCGTTGAGTTCCGTGCCGCGCCGGTAGTGCTCGGCTGCCTCCTTCAGGCCCTCCGCACCGCGTCCTTCGTTCTCCAGGATCCAGCCGAGGTCCCTGAAGGAGGGCGGATAGTTCGCCCGGACCGCCCGCTCGATCCAGCTTCGGCCCTCCGCGCGCGATTTCAGCTCGAAGAACAGGAGGTAGCCGAGTTCGCCCTGCGCCGCGACATGGCCCTTCTCTGCCGCCTTCCGCAGCCAGACGGCCGCCTCCTGACGCGTCCCCGTGTCGTCACGCAGGAGCGTCCCGAGCATGTACTGGGCCAGCATGTCGTCCTGCTCGGCGAGGGGTTTCGCCAGCCACAGCGCTGCCCCGCGGTCGCCGCGTCCGAAAGCTGCGACCAGATCGTCGCGAGGGCTGGCCGCCGCTGGGACGGCGAGGCCGAGCAGCACGAGAAGGAGGACTACGTGGCGCATGGGATCTCGCCCGGTCGCGGTTCCGGCAGCCCGCTCATCGTGAGCCCCACGAACCGGACGCACATCTCGCTCTCCTTCATCCCGTGGCCGACGGCGAAGCTGGCCATCACGCCAACAGCAAAGGCTTCACGGTGATGAGCCTTCGTTCTCCCTTAATGTGACGGCTCCCGCTCTCTTTGTGTAGCGGCCGAACGTCCCGTCTGCTCGGCCTCCATGGACATTGGTCTTAGGACCGTTGAGCGCAAGGAACTTCCATCATATCCGATACATGCCCGCGCTCGTCGTCCAAGCGCTCCTCGCGCGCAACCTCGGCGTCTGCGCGCGAGGAGCGGATGAACGACCAGCGCCGACGTGAAGGAGGCGCCCCGCTCGTCAGCAGGCCGGGCGGCGCAACTCGGCGCAAGGCCCGGCAATTCCGTCAAGCCCGGCACGCAAGCAGGATCGACGCCGTGCGATCCGCACATCACTGCCAACAGGAGCGTTCGATGCGACGTCGTTGCGCCTATGTCTTGCTCGTGGCTTCGACCTTGTTCGTTCCGGCCTTGCCTGCCGGCGCCGAGCCCCGCGCGCCGCTAGCCGCCGGCGGCTGCTGGATGGTGCTGCCCAAGGGCGAGAAGCCCGAACGCGGCAATGCGGCCGAAGTCTTGTGCCTCCGCCGGGACGGCTATGGCCGTGTCCGCGAAAGCTCCTTCTACGGCGATGTCGCCGGCTGCGGCCGGGTGACCTACCGCACGAGCAACGGCCCGACCCTGGTCGAGATCGACTTCAGCGCCTGCACCAACGGCGCGCCGAACCACAGCCTGCTTTGCGCGAGCGGCTCCGGGCGCAACCCTGTGCCCTGTCTCCAGAGGGTGCCCGGCGACGACGAGCCGGTGGAGATGGAGCTTTATCCGCTGGACGGAGCAGGCTCGTGAGGTCCGCTTGCCTCCTCGCCACCGTGCTCGGCCCGCTGCTCCTGCAGCCTGTCCCGGTGCACGCTTCCGATTGCCCGGAGGGCAGGGCCCGGCCGCTTCCGGTGAAGGCCCCGATCGAACACCGGTTCGGGCACCGCCTGCATCCCGTCATCGGCATGGCGGTCTTCCAGCCGAACATGGTCTTCCGCACTCTCAGCGGCCAGGCCGTGGTGACGGTGCGAGCCGGCCGGGTCGAGCCCGTCGAAGCCACGCGGATCGGCCGCTTCGTGCGGATCCGGCAGCGCGACGGCAGCGAACTGCGCTACGGGCCGCTGTCGCAGCTCCGCGTCCGCGCCGGGCGCTGCGTCGCGGCCGGCGCGAGACTGGGCCGCACGACCTCGTCGCCCTTCACGCTCGCCCTGCGGCGAAACGAGCGATGGATCGATCCTGCGCCCTCGATGGGAGAGGCCCGGTGATCTCCCGCCTCGCCGGAATTGCCCGCCAAGAGGAGGCAATGCACGGCAAGCCGGCGCAATGGCGCGGCGGGCCCGATCCGGAGCAGAAAGTCTCGATCCGCAGTTCGAGGGACCTCATGCAAACACGCCGCTTTCTGTTGCCCCTGTTGACCCTGCCGCTGCTGTCCTCGGTTGCCGCGGCGGAGGCGACGTGCGGTCCGCGTGGCGGCGCGCTGATCGTCCGGCCGCGCCGGCCGGCGGAGCCGCTGTCGGCGCAGCTCTATGCGCTCGGCCCGCTGGTCCATGACGCGACGCTCGGGCTCGCCTTGCAGCGAGCCTGGAGCTGCTTCACGCCGGAGGAGGCCGTGCGAATGCGCTCGGCACTTGCCTGGGCGCGGGACGCGGTATCCCGGCCTGGCTTCGGCGAGATCAGGCCGGCGGTGCTGAAGACGGCCCGGAGGCGGGGCAAGGAAGCGGCCGCGCGGCTGGTGGCGAAGGGCGCCGGCAGCGAGGAGGCACGCGTCATGCAGGCCTCGTTGCGCTATGTTTTCGCGAGGGAAGAGGTCGGGGGGACGAGCGCCCGTCGGATCTGTGACGGCGATCGCTCGATCAGGGGGAATTCACGATGACAGGACAGACGGTCGCCGAAGGCGGCGAGACCTTCAGGGATGCTTTCGACGGTTCGCTCAGGCGGCCCACCAAGCCGTTGACAATCGCGATGTTCCTCGCCCTCGGCGCCTTCGCCGCCGTCGCGGCGATCTACCTCATGTTCGTGTTCGTGCCGCAAAACGGATTCCCGGCGATCCGCGATTGGTGGGCCGGGCTCGGAACCCGGTCCTTGCGCGGCGAATCCGCCGCCTTCTCCTCGATCGCGATGGGCGCGGTCGCGACGATTGTCGTCGCCTCCTTCGCAGCCTTCACGCTGACGGAGGCCATTGCGGATCTGCGCAAGGAAAGGCCGTTGCGGGGCCTCGGCCGGGAGCTCGTCGTCATTCGCGAGCTGACGGAAGACGGCGTCGGCTATCGGGAGGGCGACATCCGGACGGTGCACGTGCCCTGGGCGCAGGTGCAGGAGCTGCGCTCGATGGATCTGCCGGCCTTCGAGGGCAAGCTCTTCTTCGTCATCGAGCTGAAGAGCCCGATCCACGAACGCGGTCGTCTCGTCTTCTGGGACGGGCAGGATCGTCACAACAGCATCGCCGGTCGTCTCCGCGAACGCCTGGCGACGTGCCGCGCCGCGCAAGCCGCCGCCGGCTGAAGAGAAGGAGGGGACCGATGCGGAAGTTGAATGCCTTTCCCTGTTTCGTGCTGTGCGGCCCCTTCCAAGGTTACGGCCCGGCACTGCCTGCCTTCGGTCGCTTCGAGCGGATCGAGTGGCCGATGTATTCCCGGGGAGATTTCACGCGGCCGCTCCGCTTCACCGGAATGCTGGACCTCGATGGACCACACGCGCTGGCATATCTCCACGATTCCGAATGGGCCGTGGTCCAGATCGATCGGGACGATCCTTGCGACTGGGTTAAGCGCGAGGACGGGACGGTCGAGCCCGGTCTGGTCTGTTTTGCCTCCGGTTTCGTGCTGTTCCGCGGTCCGCGCCGGACCGCGCTCAACATATTCACCGCTTACAAGAGCGGCATGCCCTTGAAGACGCCCCTGTCGGCGTTCCAGGATCGCACCGGCGTCGCCTCCGCCGGCGATTTCGGCGTGGCGATCGCGGGCGATGAAGGCTTCGCGCGCGCTGGCTTCTGCGGCGTCGCCCAGGCAGGAATGGCGGAGCGGCGCGGGAGTTCTGATATTTTCGCAGAGGTCGACTGGTCCGGATACTGGGCCTTTGGCGTGGCTCTGGCCGGCGTGCGTGGTAATGCGTCCGCCGGCAGGGAAGGGATTGCCGTGGTTGAGAGTGGCGGCCATGCGCGGGCGGCACATAGCGGTGTGGCGATCGCCCGCCGACATCCCCGCAAAATCGGCATCGCTCGTGGCCACTTCGGCAAATTCAGCGTCGTCGAGGCCGGCGGCAGCGGCATCGCCATCTCGCAGGCGAGTGAAGGGTCCGTGACCGTTGAGGCCCAAGGCGTCGCCGTGGCGACCGAGAACACGCGCTGGCTGGCGGTCGGCCGTGGCGGGATCGGCGTGGCGCAGGGGGATGTGGAGCAGCTGGACATCGCCGACGATGCGCTCGTCGTCGCGGCGGGATTGGAAAGCGCGATCCGTTTCCGTCTGGGCCGTCGAGCGACGCTGATCATGCGTCACCGGCGGACAGAGGGCGTTGTCAGAGTGTTCACGACCTGCGGCGGAAACCTTGAGCCCAAGGTCTATAGCTATTGGGACGACGAGCTCCACGAGGAGTCCACCGACCGACTCGGTTCCGTCGATATCGAGCCGTGGGAGTCTGAGAAAGACGACGCGGTGTCTCTTTCCAAGTCTCCCGCCCCGGCTTTTCCCTCGGGCTTGCCGTGGTGGGTCGCCGCCCGGAACCACGATCCGGAGGCCGAAATCCTGCAAGAGCCGATACGAGAGGGAGAGATCGTCGTTCTGTGCGGCAATATTCCAGCAGCGGAGCTGGCGGCGGGGCGTAAGGACGGGAAATTGTGGCTCGGCGCCCTCATGGGCCAGGGCGATCTGCCGCTGAGCGATGGGGCACAATGCTGTCTGGTCAGGGTTGAGGGCGAGCATGCGCTCGGGCAGGGACGCGGCGAAATGGTCGGCTTCCGACAGGGGACGGCACTCTATCGCGGCACCCTGCGTGGCGCGGTCGCCTCGCTCCGCGCCGTTGGCGCCGACAAGGTGCTCGACGGCCATATCGCGCTGGCCGGGCCTGGCGGCGTCGCGCGTGTCGCGTCGCGGATGGACCCCGTGCCGCTGCCGCCTCCGCATCCCGCCGACATCGAGGAGCGCTATTACGGGACCCCGTCCAACCTTCTGCGCGGCGACCGCACCATCGGCCGCTATCCCTCCCTCGCCGTGGCCGGAGACGAGGGTTTCGCCATCTGCGACGGCGAGGCCCATGCCGGGGATCGCGGCGTGGCCTGTACGCGCGGCCTGGGCGTCGCGCGAGCCGGGGCCAATGGCCTCGCCCTCTGCGAGAACGGCCGCGCGATCGCCGGCGAGTCCGGGATCGCCTTGAGTCTTCCTCTGACCTACCCCGGTGAACTTGACCACGGTGGACAGGCTGTCGCGGGCGAGCATGGCATCGCGATTGCGGAGTGGAACGGTACGACCGCGATAGCCGGCGAGAGCGGCATCGCCATCGCCAGGGGACCATCGGGGGGCCAGGCTCGGGCGGGGGACTTGGGTGTCGCCATCGGCGCGGGGGGCGAGCAGGTCGCGGTCCATGGTGGCGGGCATGCGGTCGTCGTCGCAAAGCGGGGGCGGGTCAGCGGCTTTGACGGCGCGTTGCTCGTCGCCTGGGACGAAGCGACGAAGCGCTGGGTTCACGGCTTGGTCGGGCGGGACGGCATCGAGCCCGGTGTCGCCTATGTCGCCCGCAACGGCCGCTTCGAGCCCTGGACGAGCCCGGTGCTTGTGGAATTCCGCCACAAGCACCGACGAAGGCCGCGCTGAGCGCCGGCATCCATCGGCAAGGCCGGGCAAGTCGGTGCAATACCGCGGCCGCCGCGTCGCGGCTATCCCTTCGTCCATCGGATCACCCCGACGGAACGGAGACTGAGCCATGAAGAAACACCTCGCCCTCGCCGCCTTCGTCCTGCTCGCCGCGACAGGCGCGCAGGCCCAGCAGAGCCAGCAGAAGGTCGCCGTCAAGAACCGCGATATGATCGTCGCCATCACCAGCGGGCAGCTGGAGGACAAAATCGTCGGCAAGCCCGAAATCTTCCAGCGGAGCAACATCGCCTACGCCATCGGCATGACGCGCAGCCTGCATCGGGCCTGCACCATCCTCTCGGCCGAGGACGGCGCGCGGCTGGAACGGCTCGAGCGGGCCTACCGGACGAGGAAGGCAAGCAACGAGATCGACGCGGCGATGCAGGCCATGGTGCTGGGCGAACTCGACAACGGCGCCTCCGACACGGCCGCCCTGCTCGGCCGCTACGACTGCGCGGCGCTGGAGCGCGCCAAGCTGACCGGCCCGCTGCTCGTCTTCTGGAACAAATATCTCACCCGGCTCGCCGGGTGAGCCGCCGACACCGCAAGAGGAGGTTCCCATGCTCTCTCGCATTCGCATCGTCGCCGCGGCCTCGGTCGCGGCGCTGGCCACGCTCCTGGTATTGGCGGCCTCGGCGCAGACCCTGCCCTCGCCGCGCCTCGAAGCCCAGCGCCAGGCCAATGCGCAGTTCGAGACGTTTCGGGCCCGCTGCGGCAAGGACTATGTCGTCGCCGCCGACGTCTCGCCGCCACCGCGGGGCGGCTTCACCACGACCCTGGGGACGCCTGTGCCCGGAGCGTCCTCCGGCCATACGCTCTATATCGCCTATGCCGATGTCCGCCTCGACGGGCGCGAGATCACGACCGATATCGACCGCCGCAACGGGATCGCCTGGCGCGGAACGCTGGCCTACAGCGCCGCCGCCCTGCGCCAGATCTCGGTCGGCCAGGACGGGACCAGAGGCGCCTGGAGCCCGTGGCAGCCCGCAGGGCCGATCTACACGGTGACGCTGGAGCTCAAGGACGGGAGCTGGTCGAGCCGCGGGCAGGAGATGTCGCTTCTGGGCGCGCTGGGGCGCTACGCCAAGCTGAGGCGTCCGGCCTGCGCCGAGATTCCGGCAGGCTGATCCGGCGATGGCGGCGGCATTCCCACCGCGACGATCGTCCGGTTCCACTTTTCGGCGGGGCTGACCATAAGATAATCTCGAAACCGAGGCGCGCGGCGGTGATGTCTCGCCCGTTGCCCGACGAATGCGGGGGATGACATGGACGAACCAAGCGTCGCCTTCAGTGTCGAGGGCAAAACCTTTCGCAGCCCGATCGGCGTGTTTTCCATCCTTGGCGTCTGCGCTCTCGCGGGCGCCATTCTCTGCCTGTTGCAACTCGTGACCAGGCCTTTGACGCTGTCGAACGCCGTCCCGCTGCTCTTCGGCGGCGTCGGAGGACTGATCGGGCTCGCGGCCGGCCTCGGCTTTACCGCCATGCATCTCAACGCATGGCGGGCCGGGCGTGATCCGGATGCCACCGCAAGGCGGATCACGCCTCTCGTCGTCACCGCCGGCGGGATCTTCATCGACCCCTATCCCTATGCCGGTCCCGGACCTCTGGGAGCGCGCCGCCGCCGCTTCGTGCCCTGGCGGGACGTCGCCGCGATCGGGCCGGTCAAGGAAACAGGCCTGTTTCCCGTGACGGTGGCGGAGAAGGACGGGGTTCAGAAGACCGTCTACGAAATCCCCGAACAGGCGCGCGGCGAGGCCGGTGCGACGCCGTACGCCACGCTCCTCGCCGCCCGGGAGCGCTATCTGGCCGGGCTTTCATCGGCGGCCCGTGCCGCGACGGGGACGTTCCTCGTTCCGGTCGTCAGGGCGGCGCCGCCGATCTGGCGCGTGCTCGGTGGCGGCGTGCTGCTCGCGGGCGCGGCCGTCTTCGCTCTCCTGCTGACCGCGACAGCCGCGGCGACGAAGAGCGCCAATCTCGACCTCAAGGCCTTTCTCACGCTTCTGGGCTGGAGCGCGATTATCGCGTTCGTCGCCTTTGCGATCGTCGCCGCCGCGATCGGGGCCTGGCGCGCCCGAGGCCAGCAAGCAGCCTGGCCAGTCGCCACGATCGAGGCGGACGGCTTCACCGCCACCGCCCTACCGCATGGGGCCGGCGACCTCTTCGGCGAACTGGAAGGCCGCAGCCGCCGCGTCGCCTGGCCGGAGGTCCGACGCATCGAGCCGCCGCTCCCCGGCGAGAACGAGTTCATCGTCGATATCGGCGAGCGCCAGCCGCTGCGGCTGCCGGCTTCCGCCAGGGCCGAAGACGGGCGGACGCTTCACCCGGCGCTAGCCGAGGCATGGCGATCATCGCGCTCGGAAAACTGAGGTCGAGGCGGAACAACTCATCGCCGCCTCGGCTCGCGCCGCCGCGCCCTCTGGATCGGACTGCAGGAATGTCACGATGACGGAGCCCATCGAGGGAACGCGCATCGTCTTCAGCATGGAAGCCAAGCCCATGCGCGCGATCAGCTGGCTCTTTCTGGCGATCGGGACGTTTTTCGTCTTTTCTGGAACGCAGATGGGATGGGTGGCGCTGAGCCAAGCGAGTGCCCCCGGATCTGAGACGACATTCTTGCTGGGGTTTGCGGCGATCGTTCTTGCGGCAGGCCTGGTGCAGCCGGCGGGCAACGACAACGGCGATCTCGAAGAGGAAGGCCACAACGTCACCTGGCAACAGGTGCGGAACATCGAGCCGCCGATCGCAGACGAGGACAGCTTCGCCGTCGATGTCGGCTGGCGCCAGCCGCTGCGCCTGCCGACCTCGGCGAGGTCGGAGGATGGCCGCACCTTTTCCCCGGCCCTCCTCAAGCGTGGCAGGCCTGGCGCGATTCTGCCGAACTGAGAGACGGGCCTGGGCCTGCTTAAATGAAGCCGACCGGGGCGCCGAGCCGCGTGGGTGGCCATTTGAGATCGAACAGCAGGAACATGGCCGTCTGGACGGCATTCGGGAAATCCCCGACCGACCCGCCGGCCGCCGGGCAAGGCAACTCGCCGATGGCGGGATCGTCGAGCGAGCGCAGCAGGGCAAGGCAGGCGAGGACGAGCGTATGAGCCGGCAGGGCCACGCCGAGCTCGTAAAGCAGAGTCGCATCGGCGCGCTCGCGCGCCCGATCGACCAGCTCGCGCAGCATCGGTTGCGGCGTCCAGACCTGATCCACAAGACCCCGTCGCAACGCCTGATCGCTCCAGTCGAGCTGAGGGGCCAGGGCCAACAGCAGCGAACCGAGAGATGGGCCCGGCTCTGCGATGTCCCTCGGCCCGGCGAAATCCGCCCAGCTCAGGCCGAGCATGGGGAACAGCCGCCCCGGCAATCCGGAGACGCCGGCCCCCTGCCAGGCATCTGGAATCCGCCCAAAGGCGACCATATGCAGCGCGCCGAGGAGAAGCTGCGAGGGGCTGCAGCGAAATTCGTCGCAAACCTCGCGAAATCGTTGGGAATGTTTCGCACGCTCACAGAGCGCCACAACCGAAGCCGGCGCCTCGGGCCAATCCTCGCCGCGCAGCACTCCTTGCAAGTCTGGCGATCGCCAATCGAGAGAAGAGGCGAGCGCTACGATGTCCGGCCCGAGGGGTGGATCGTATGGCTCCGGTGGGTAAAGGTCCGGCACCGGCATGCCCGTCGGCCTCGGGTGCCTCAGATCCTCGACGATGGCATGAAACCGGTCGAGCCAGTCGTTCCAAACGCTCATCACCGCCTCCTTGAACGGCTATCTTGCCGTGCCTGTGCCGACCCGGGCAATTGATGCCGATTGCATCGCATTGCGATCGGCATCCTGCCCTGCGCGATCGATCATGACCCTGTGCGCTATGGCCTTCGGATCGGCTCCGGCTGCTGTGAGTGGACGGCGCTCTGTTCTCTGATTGCCGTCGGGCCTCGCTCGGACCCGGGATCAATGATCGTGACGCTGACGCAGACCAACAGGAAGACCAGGATGATATTGGCGCCGCCGATCACCGATGCGAACCGCCTCGCACCCCGCGCCCGAACAATGCCGATTGCCGCAACGCCACAAAGAAGCGCCATGGACGTGAGCTGGCCGGTTATCATCCATGCGCGGATTTCCGTGCCGACCGCATGATGGTCGATCACGAAAGGACCCGAGAGGATCATAAGACCCCAGGGTATGATCATGAACGACAGTGCGCGCAAACGACGGCGGACTTCGGACGCCCTCGGAAAGGAGCGGACGACGAGCACAGCAATCACAACGGATACCGATACGACCAACGCGAGAAACAGGACTAAATTGAGCATCGGAAGCGGTCTCCTTCCTCCTCAGCGCGCCCGCCGTCCCCGGTTTCGCGAAAGAATCTAGTGCATCGAAAGGTGGTGCGGAATTGCTCGGAATTGCACCGAAATCCAGTCGCCGCGCCGCTGTCACGACGGATCTGTTGCTCAAGCAGATTCACTCCAACGGGCTCGTCGAGCACGAAGGCGCGCCCAGCGGCTGCGTGAGCCCTGCCGCCAGGCGCCTCTTCAAAGGTCGGTCTGTTCAGAGAGAAGCAAGGCGTCGTCGACCTCGATGCCGAGGTATCTGACCGTGCTCTCCAACTTCGAATGGCCGAGCAGGAGCTGGCATGCTCGCAAGTTGCCGGTCCGCTTATAGATCAGCGCGACTTTGGTCCGTCTCAGGCTATGGGTCCCATACAGAGCGGGGTCGAGCCCGATCAGCGAAACCCAGTCGTCGAGCAGGCGCCCATATTGGCGGGTGGTGACGTGATCGCCTTTATGGCTCCGGCTAGGAAAGAGCCAGTCAGCATCGCCGGATGTTCGACGCCTGAGCCAAGCGGTCAAGGCCTCCCGCGTCGGGTCGGTCAGCTCGAAGGGCACTGGCCGACCTGTCTTCTGCTGGATGATCGAGGTCCGCAGTCTGACCGTGCCGCCCAGCACGACATCGCTGATCCGCAAGCGAACGAGATCGCAGCCTCGCAACTTGCTGTCGATCGCCAGATTGAACATGGCGAGGTCTCGTACGCGCTGATCATGCTGCAGTCGCGTTCGGATCGCCCAAATATGACGAGGTTTCAGCGGCGGCTTGGGCCCGATAAGGCGACCCGTGTTCCAGGCGGGACGCTCGTCACGTTGCTGATGTTCGATCGGCATAGCGTGTCCTCCTTTGGAGGCCGCATCCGGATTGATATTATCACGAATGATGTTGAGCTGCGCTGCGCCACAGGACTAAGCCGCTCTCGCGGGAGGGCGCTGCGGCGCGGTCATCGCTGAGATTTCGCCTGTGAGGCGCTGCATCCGAGGATTTGGGGGTCGTTTCCCCTGATCCTTGGAGGTTTCCATGATCGACGCCGTCACCGTCAGCCCGCTGCGCCAGCGGATGATCGAGGACATGACCATCCGCCGGTTTGGCGAGCATACGCAGCGTGATTATGTCCGACAGGTCCGCGATTTCACCGCGTTTCTCGGGTTGCCGCCGGATCGGGCCGAGCCGGAAGATCTGCGGCGCTATCAGCTTCACATGGCTTCGTTGGGGGCGAGCTATGCCCGGATGAACCTGGCCTGCACGGCGCTGCGGTTCTTCTTCCACGTCACGCTGGGCCGGACCGGCTTTGGTGACCGCATGGCGCGGATCCCGACGCCCGATCGCCTGCCGGTCGTACTGGACCCGCAGGAGGTGGCGCTGCTGCTCGCGCACGCGCGGAGTCTGAAGGACCGCGCTGCTTTGAGCATCGCCTATGGCTGCGGCCTGCGCGTCTCGGAGATCGCCAACCTGAAGGTCGCCGACATCGACAGCGCCCGCATGCTGATCCGGGTCGAGCAGGGCAAGGGCCGCAAGGACCGCTATGTCATGCTCGCGCCCGACCTGCTCGATCTGCTGCGGCAGTGGTGGCGGGTGAAGCGGCCGCGTGGCTGGCTCTTTCCCGGCCAGCAGCCGGGCCAGCCGATCACGACGCGCCAGCTCAACCGCGCCTGCCATGCCGCGGCCGAGGCCGCCAAGCTCGACAAGCGGGTGTCGATGCACACGCTCAGGCATAGCTTCGCCACCCATCTGCTAGAGCGGAAGACCGATATCCGCGTCATCCAGGTCCTGCTCGGGCACCGGAAGCTCGACACCACCGCCGTCTACACCCGCGTCGCGCTGAAGACGCTGCGAGAGGTGACGAGCCCGCTCGCGCTGCTGGCGCCGCCGCCACCACCATAGCGAAGGCCGCGCCGATCATGGCGCGGCCTTCGCTGGAGGTCGCGGACATCCTGAACCGGCATGGCGACGCCTTCCTCGCACGCCATCGGCTCAGCCGCGGCCAGCTCA
Organism: Allobosea sp.; assembly: GCA_039808685.1. Taxonomy (GTDB): domain Bacteria; phylum Pseudomonadota; class Alphaproteobacteria; order Rhizobiales; family Beijerinckiaceae; genus Allobosea. The sequence goes on from JBDHTM010000024.1 coordinate 20,803, forward strand.
AGGTGATGGGTGCGATCCGGGCCTGCCGGACGGCTGCGCTCGGCGGCCATGTCATGCGCTGTGGCGACTGCGATCACGCAACGATCGCCTATAACTCCTGCCGCAACCGGCACTGCCCGCGCTGCCAGGGTTCAGCGGCGAAGGACTGGCTCGCGGATCGCCAGGCCGATCTCCTGCCCGTGCCTTACTACCATCTCGTCTTCACCCTGCCGGCGCCGATCGCGGCGGTCGCCTACCAGAACAAGGCCGAGCTCTACGGCCTTCTGTTCAAGGCCGCGGCAGAGACGCTCGCCACCATCGCGAGCGATCCCCGACATCTCGGCGCTCGCATCGGCTTCACCTGCGTGCTGCACACCTGGGGGTCGGCGATGACGCACCATCCCCATCTCCACATCATCGCGCCCGGCGGCGGCTTGTCGCCTGACGGTTCTCGCTGGGTGTCGTGCCGGCCCGGCTTCTTCCTGCCCGTGCGCGTGCTCTCGCGCCTGTTCCGCAGGCTCTTCCTCGCAGGCCTATCCGCCCTGCATGTGGCCGGGCGGCTCGCCTTCCATGGTGGTCTCACCGATCTGACCAGACCCGACGCCTTCGCCGCCCTGCTGGCGCCGCTGCGCCGGGCCGACTGGGTCGTCTACGCCAAGCGCCCCTTCGGTGGCCCTGAGGCCGTGCTGGCCTATCTCGCCCGCTACACCCACCGCGTCGCCATCGCCAACAGCCGCATCATTGCCATGGATCGGCACGGGGTCACGTTCCGCTGGAAGGATTATCGCGCACGCTCGGCCGGGAAGATCTGGCGCAAGACCATGACGCTGACGGCCCCCGAGTTCATCCGCCGCTTCCTGCTCCACGTCCTGCCCGACGGCTTCCACCGCATCCGCCACTACGGCCTGCTCGCCTCAAACCGGCGCGCCGACACCATCCCCCGCATCAGGCAGATCATCGCGGCGGCAACGCCGGCCACAGCGACGGCAGATCGTGAAGCAGAGCTCTCGGCCGAACAATCCGATCCGATCGATGAGCGGAGGCCACCTTGCCCCTGTTGCGGTGGCCGCATGATCCTCGTCGAGCGCTTCGCGCCCGGCACCGCGCCACGCAGCATCTTCGCCGTCAGGATCGACACCTCATGACGATGGCGATGGGACGAGACGATGTTGAAGCACCGCCGATCTCGGCCAGAGAGCGGGCGATCCCATTCGGCCCGATGGCGGAAATGGACCTTACAGCGATCGCAGATCCCGCCCGGACGCACCAAGCTTCAGGCTTCTGGGCATCTCGGTCAGAGCACCTCGCCGCCGTCTCGCGCCTCGCACCATCCCGCAAACCACAGCGCGCGGTGAAATCCCCATAGCCCACAGCCCTGGGCCGCGGCTTCCTCCCCTGGAGGCTTTCGGACGCCGGCCCTCAGCCACGTCCAAAACAGCCCGCACGGGCCGGCATCCGAAACCCTTATATGGGGAGGGTCAAGTGGAATGAGATCGGAAGCGCCTTCGTACTGTTCTCATACCAACGGCCCCCGAGAAGGACCGATGGTGATTGCCGTCATCGCGAGCCCTCGGGCCTTGCCTTCGGCAAGCCCAAGGACAGGCTCCGCGAAGCAAATCCAGGGCGGCAGAGCTCTACGCCCCCCAGATTGCTTCGCTGACGCTCGCAATGACGATCGGTCAGACGCAAAGGCCGTTGGTATGATCCGCTATTTCGAGACGTCGACATTGCGGGTTTCGGGCAGCATCCACATCGCCCAGAGGGTGATGATGCCGGTGATCATCACGTAATAGGCCGGCGCCAGCGGCCCCAGGATGCCGATGAGCCAGGTGATGATGAACTGGGTCGAGCCGCCGAACAGGGTGGCCCCGATCGCATAGATCAGCGAGGTGCCGGTCGAGCGGAAGGCCGTCGGCATCAGCTCGGGGATCGCGACCAGGCTGGCCGCGCCGCTCATCGCGGTCAGCAGCGTGATCGCGCTGGTGACGCAGATCAGCGTCGCGGCATTCGGGCTGGAATCCAGCAGCATGAAGAGCGGCACGATGAGCGCCGTGAGCGCGACGCGCGGCCAGATCATCAGCATCTTGCGGCCGAAGCGATCCGACAGGGCGCCGGCCACCAGCGCGAAGATGAAGGTCGTCAGGCCGCCGACGAGCGTCCCCGTCTGGGCCAGGACCGCCGGCAGCTTCAGCGTATGGATGGCATAGGTCGTCATGTAGTTGCCGACCTGCGTCGAGACCGAGCCGGCCAGCATGACCAGGACGCCGAGGATCAGGTAGCGGCGATACTGGGAAACGACGGTCGAGACGATCTCGGCGCCGCTCCGCTCGCTCGCGCCCTCATGGGTCTCCGGCAGCTTGCGGCGCATATAGACCGCGATCGGGATGAGAAGCAGGCTGACGAGGAAGGGGATGCGCCAGCCCCAATCGGCCAGTTGGGCTTCGGTGAGGCTGGCCGAGACCAGAACGCCGCAAAGGCCGCCGACGAGGACCGCGATGCCCTGGCTCGCGATCTGCCAGGAGGCGTAGAGCCCGCGCTTGTCGCTCGGCGCGGCCTCCACCAGGAGCGAGGTCGACGGCCCGACCTCGCCGCCGATGGCGAGGCCCTGGAGCAGCCGGCAGACGAGGACGATGATCGGTGCCGCCATGCCGATCGAGGCATAGCCCGGCGTCGCGGCCAGGCCGAGCGTGCCGATGGTGATGAGGGCGACCGTCAGGATCATGGCCGGCTTGCGGCCGACCTTGTCCGCGAAGGCGCCGATCACGACGCCGCCGAGAGGGCGGGTGAAGAAGCCGACGCCGAACACCGCGACCGAGGCCAGGAGGCTCGCCGCCTCGTTTCCGGCCGGGAAGAAGGTCTTGCCGATATAGACGGCGAAGAAGGCGTAGATGACGAAATCGTAGAATTCGAGCGCATTGCCGGCGATGGCGGCGGCCACGGCCGTCTTGGTGATGGCCGGCTTCTCCTCTTCGGAAGCCGGTCGGCCGCTATCGAGGCGCGACCTGTCGGTCGCGCCCGTCGTGACGAGCGTGCTCATGATGTCCTCCCGCTATTTGGCTTGTTTTGAGTAGGCTCAGGGCGTCAGCGGCTCGGGGCCGAGGAAACGCTCGGTGAGCATCACCCAATAGGCGCCGCCGACGGGGATATTGGCATCGTTGAAGTCGTAGCCGGGATTATGCACGGGCACGCCGCCCGTCTCGCCCGGCATCCCGTTGCCGATGAGCAGATAGGAACCCGGCTCGGACTCCAGCATGAAGGCGAAATCCTCGCTCCCGGTCAGGGCCTCGCCCTGCTCGTCCACCTGCGCCTCGCCGACCAGGGCGCGTCCGATCTCGCGGGCGAGCTCGGTCTCGGCGCTGGTGTTCACGAGGGGCGGATAGCCGCGGCGATACTGGATATCGGCCGTGCAGCCATAGCTTTCCGCCTGGCTGCGGACGATGTCCGTAATCCGCTGCTGCAGAAGCTCGCGCACGTCGCCGTCGAGGGCGCGCACGCTCAGTTCGAGCCTTGCGCTGGCCGGGATGACGTTGTTGGCGGTGCCGGCCTGGAGGACGCCGACCGTCACCACGGCGGTGCGCCGGGGGTCGACATTGCGGGCGACCACGGTCTGCAGCGCCATGACGAGGCTGGCGGCGGCGACCACCGGATCGACGGCGAGATGAGGCACGGCGCCGTGCCCGCCCTTGCCCTCCAGGGTGATCAGGACCTTGTCGGAGGAGGCCATCATCGGGCCGTCCCTGAAGATCAGGCGGCCCTGGGGATGGCCCGGCATGTTGTGCATGCCGAAGACGGCGTCGCAGGGGTAGCGCTCGAACAGGCCGTCCGCGATCATGCGGGCGGAGCCGCTGTCGGCGAGCCCGTATTCCTCGGCCGGCTGGAAGATCAGGTTGACCGTGCCGTCGAACCGGCCGCGCTCGGCCAGGACCTTGGCGGCTGCGAGCAGCATCGTGGTGTGGCCGTCATGGCCGCAGGCATGCATCACGCCGGGATTGGCGCTGGCATAGGCGGCGCCCGTCGCCTCCTCGATCGGCAGGGCATCCATGTCGGCCCGCAGGCCGAGCGCGCGCGGGCCGTTGCCGCGGCGGAGCTGGCCCACGACCCCGGTGCCGCCGAGACCCCGCTCGACCTGGTAGCCCCAGCCTTCGAGCAGATCCGCCACGATCCGGCTCGTGCGGTTCTCGCCGAAGGGCAGTTCGGGGTGGCGGTGGAGATCGCGGCGGATGGCGGTGAAGGCCTCGGCCTCGCCGCGGACAAGATCGAGAATCCCGGTCATGCTCATTGCCCCCTCAGGTTGTCGTCCGACTCTCGCGCATTGACGCGATATGTGTCCAATGCATTGTTTATCCGAATTCGATGCCTCAAGGTCATGATCTGCCGATGAACTTGCAGCAGCTTCGCCATTTCGTCGCCTTGTCGGAGGCTGGGACCTTCACCCGTGCGGCGGAGCGGATTCATCTGACCCAGCCGGCCCTGTCGCGCAGCATCGCCCAGTTCGAGGCGGAGCTCGGCCTGAAGCTGATCGACCGGGTCGGCAAGAAGAACGAGATCACCGCCTTCGGCCGGATCGTGCTGGAGCATGCCCGGCACGTCCTGTTCGAGGCCGACGAGCTGGCGCGGGCCGTCGACCTTCAGCGCGAGGGCGGGGGAGGCCAGCTCCGCATCGGGCTCGGTTCCGCTCCGAGCGCCCTGCTGGCTGGGCCGCTGCTCGCCTATGCGACGCGCCAGCAGCGGCGGCTGCGGCTGATGCTGACGCGTGGGGTGGTGCCCCAGCAGGTCGCCGCCTTGCGCGAACGCAGCCTCGACATGCTGGTCGTCGAGAGCCGCGCCGTGCTGCCCACGGCGGATCTGCAGATCGAGGTCTTGGCGCCGCTGCGGGTCGGCTTTCTTGCGCGGCGCGGCCATCCTCTGGCGCGGCGCAAGCAGCTCTCCTTCGACGATGTGTCCCGCTATCCGCTGGCCTCGACCTTGTTCTCCGATGCGCAGGCGAGGGCGCTCGTCGCGCGATACGGAGCCCGTGCCCATCCGGAGCAGAGCCTCTCGCTGAGCTGCGAAGACATTGCGAGCATGATCGACGGCGTGGCGGTCAGCGATGCCGTCTATCTCGGTGTCCTGGCGCCCGCACGGGTTCGGATCGAGGCGCAGGAGCTGGTCGAGCTGCCCGTGCAGCCGGACATGGAACCTTCGCAATTCGCCATCGTCCGCCTGGCCGGGCGCTCGACGCCGCCGGCGTTTCGGATGGTCCGCGACCTCGTGCGGGAACGGATGCGCGACGGCCGGACCTGACCAGCGCAAGGCCCCCGCGACAGCGCCTCGGCTCGGTCCGGCCGCTTCTTCGGGTATGCCGTTTCCGCTCGGAGGCGCGCACCGATACCAACGGTCTTTGCGTCCGACCGGTCGTCATTGCGAGCCCTCTGGTCTTGCCCTCGGCAGACCCAAAGACAGGCTCCGCGAAGCAATCCAGGGGGCGTAGAGCGCCGCCGCCCCTGGATTGCTTCGGAGCTCACGCTCCTCGCGACGACGGTTCAGGCAGGTCGGAAAGCGCCCTAATGGGTACCGTCGTCGAATTCGGCGAGTCTTCCCCAATGAACCGTCGAAATCCCCTCGCGCAGGACGCGCGCCGGATTGCCGCCGACAATCGTATTGCTTGGAACATCCTTCACGACAACCGAGCCTGCGGCAACAATACTGTTGTCGCCGATCTTAACCCCCGGCATTATGATGCTTCTGGCGCCAATTTGACAAAATTTCCCGATATAAGTGTCAACATGCATTCTTCTGATGTAATCATGCGAGAGAATGCAGGCGCCAAACGATATGGCCGTGCCCTCTCCAATATGAACGCCTTTTGGGTTCGTCCTGTCCAGTTTCGCGCTCATGGATATCAACGTCACGGGGTGGATATCCATTTTCCAGAATTGACTCAAATAAACCCATCTCAGCTTGATAATGATTCGTCGGACATTATTCCTGATGATGACGGGAATAGTCTTATGGCCCATGCGAACGCCCCCGCGCGCCAAAATCGATACCATATACTCGAAGCGCGCTCCTGATATGGGCGGCGATACGAAACGCTTTCTATTGTGTAGCCGGAGGTGGGTATGCTTGGTCGCTGCCCATTCTTAGCATGGCATCTGGTTCCTGCGACAGCGGCTTTTGGATCGACCATGTGGTACGGCAGCCCCCTCCGGCCGTGGCGCAGGGCGACCGCTCCGGATCGTAACGTTGGGAACGAGCCCGACGGCGAAAGCGTCTTGGCCCGGTGATCTCCAGGAATACTTGGCTAAAAGCCTGGAGGGGCCGGTTGAACTTAAGGTCGTCGCCAGGAACGGAGCAGGCTTCGACTAGGGATCATCCGTACTCGCCGACGTTATCGGGTTTCGCCCCGATAGGATGTTCGTCGAATTTTCGGCAGATGATTCCGATGCCAGGACGTTGAAGGACGTGGCCAGCCTCATAACGGTCACCAACATCGTCCGGCACTTGAAGCCATGCTGACAGCAGCCATGATGCGCCAAACGACGGCATGCCAGCTCGTCCCGACCAGATCCGTTCGCCCAGGCCCGACACCATGCGCATCATCCTGATGACGACCGCCAGCCTGGCGTCGATGCGGCCCGAGGAGTTTGCGAGGTTGCGTGATTCCGTGGCGCGGTCGCGGCTCGCTCTTCCCGATGTCCCGATCCATCATGTCCTGCTGTTCCGGGACGCCCCCGCCGACAAAACCCTGCCGGTCGATCTGCACGCCGATGACATCGCCCTGCGGGTCGACGGGCGCCTGTCCCTGTCGGCGGCGCGCAACCGGATGATCGAAGAGGTGCGCGGCCGCGGCTATGCCGACGCCGGCGCGATCGTCGCCTTTCCGGACGACGACGCCTGGTACCCGGCCGGCTTCCTCCCGGAACTCCACCGGCGGTTCGCCGCCGATCCCTCCCTCGGCTTCTGGTTTTGCCGCTATGGATCGCAGCCGGTGGCTCTGGCTTCGCAGGCGGATGCCGCTGCGGGCATCGGGCGCATCCTGCGCAGCGCCTCGTCCAACACCATCGTCCTGCGCGGCTCGCTGATGGCCGCCATGCCGCCATTCGACGAGCGCCTGGGGGTCGGGGCCGGGTTGCCGGGAGGAGAGGATACCGATTATGCGATCGCGGCCTGGGTGCGCGGGCCGGCGATCGCGTCCGTCGACGCGCCCTGCATCGGCCACCGCGACTACACCGCGGCCTTGCGGGCACGGTATTATGGCCCGGCACTGGCGGCGATCTTTCGCCACGCCCTGGCCGTGCGCGGACCACGGCGCTCGGCGGAGCTCTGGCTCCAGCTTCTTCGCAAGGTCGCGGTCGGCGCAACCGATGTGCTGCGCGGCAAGATGCGGATGCGGGACTATGGGGCCGCCTTGCAGGCGGCCTGGCGTTTCGCGACGCAGCCCCGCGCCTGAAGGCCGGGCGCGCGATCGCTCTCCTCCAGCTCCGTCGGTGAGGATCGGCGCGCGCCGGTTGCCGTGAGAGGTCACGGGCCGGAGGCCGCGCCAGCCTGCGCGACCCGGATGAAGCGCATCGACCGGCCCTCTAGGACGACGCAGGTCAATCGTCCGGTCAGCCAGGCCCCGGTATCGACATTGATCCGGTTCGGGAGGATTTCGGGCTCCGGTATCGAGGTATGGCCGTGGACGACGACCTGGCCGTGATCCAGTGTCGAGTTCAGGAACGGCGCCCTGATCCAGAGGAGATCGGCGGCCGCTTGCGCCGAGAGCGGAATCCCGGGCCGAATCCCCGCGTGAACGAACAGATAGCCGAACAGCGAACAGGAGAGTTCGAGAGACGCCAGGAAGGCGAGATGCGCGGCCGGGATGGCGCGGCGGACAAGGGCGATGCCGTTGGCGCGCGCCGAGGCCGAGGCTTCCGGCGGCGGCGGCGCGACGCCGTAGGAGCCCAGGGTCTGGAGGCCGCCCATGCCGAGCCAGGCCTGCAGCGTCCCGGGATCGGACATCGCCGCCATCAGCATCGCCTCATGGTTGCCGGCGAGCACGTCGCAGAGCCGGGTCCTGCGGCGCGCGATGAGCATGTCGATCACAGCCGCGCTATGCGGTCCGCGATCGATCAGATCGCCGAGATAAACCTCGCGCGACAGACGGCAGGGATGCTCTGCGAGATCGCGGTCGATCGCCGCGAGCATCAGGCCGAGCAGATCCGCACGCCCGTGAATGTCGCCGGTCGCATAGATGCGGACCTCGTCGGGCAACCAGCCGGGAGCCGGGCGGAGCTCGGGATGGGCGGGACGGGAAGGCGCTTGCCCGGGCAGCCGTCCCGCATCGTCCACATGTCCGTATTGGTCCCGGTCAACGCGGGTCATCATGTCGAAAGGCGACCTATTGCTGGGGCTGCCGGCTGCCAGTATATATTCGATCGTACAATGTGCTGTCACAAGAAGGGCAGATCTTCGGGGGCACAAGGTCATGTCGTGGCGAGTTCGCGTGTTGGCGGCTTTTGTGCTGTGCGGCGTCGGTTCGCCGACCCTGCCATCGGTTGCATCCGCCGCCTGCGTCACGTCGGGAGGGCTGTCGCCCGAGGCTGTCGCGCAGTTCCAGGGAGCGCCGTCGAAGCTGCTGTCGCAGCCGGGCGCCGAGCTCATCCGCCAGACCCGCGACCTCGCCGTGTCGTCGCGCCAGTCGATCGACAGCATCGTCGGGTTGATCGGGAGCGCGTCGCCGGAGCAGCGGGCCGGCATCGGAACGGGGCTGGGGCAGGCGGCGACCATCTGCGCCTCTCGTGACATCGCGACGGCCGAAAGCCTGCAGCGCGCGATCCTGGCGATCGCATCTCCCGAGGTCGTCGCGGCATTCCGGGCCGCGACGGGGGATGCGCGCACCACGGCCGTGGGCGGCGCAGGCGGTGCCGGCGGCGGAGCGCTCGGCGGTTCGGGTCTTGCCTCGCTGGGCGGGGCGCTCAGCGGCGGTTCGGGTTTCGGCCCCACCACCACCTCGCTGACGCCGAATAGCGGCTTCGGCTTCTCCTCCACCGGCGGCCGCAGCGTCAACATCACGCGCCGCGCGACGATGTCGGTCAGTCCCTGAGAAGTCTGATCCGCGGCGGTCGGTCGGCGTGACACGGAACGGAAGGGCCGCGGCTTCGTGCTGAAGACAGTGTTCGACAACGCGCCGGATGCGGGCGCCGGCGATGTCGGTGGCGCCTCTTCGCTGTTCCGCCTCGCAGACCTCGTCGCAACCCTGCGCCGTCAATGGCCGCTGATCGTCATGGTGACGGGGGCGATGGTCGCCCTGGCCTTCATCTATCTGGTGCTGGCGACCGCGCGCTACACGGCGACCTCGGCCGTGATGCTCAACACGCGCAAGACCCAGCTCGTCCAGCAGCAGGCCGTCATCGGCGATCTCCAGATCGATCCCGCCGTCATCGACAGCCAGGTCGAGCTGCTCAAATCGGAATCGGTCGGTTTGAAGGTGATCCGCACCCTGAAGCTGACCGAAGACCCCGAATTCACCGATCCGGGCCGGCTCGCGCGCGTGCTCGACACCCTGGCCGGGCCGCTGCGCCTCATCGGCCTCGCCGACGCCTCGCTCCTGTCCGAAGACCGCAAGGAGCGGCTCGCCTTCCAGTATTTCGACCGCAACCTCAAGATCAAACGCGTCGGGACCAGTTATGTGATGGAGGTGAGCTTCACCTCCCAAGATGCCGCGAAGGCCGCAAGGGTCAGCAACGGCATCGTCGACGCCTATATGGTCGGCGAGCTCGACGCGCGCTTCGACGCGACCAAGCGCGCCAATCAATGGCTGCAGCAGCGCATCGACGAATTGCGCGTCCAGGCCACGGCCGCGGATGCTGCCGTCCAGCAGTTCAAGCGGGACAACAATATCATCGATACCGGACGCGGGCTGATCAGCGAGCAGCAGCTCGGCGATGTGAACGCCCAGCTCCCCGCGGCCAGCGCCGGTGTCGCCGAGGCCAGGGCGCGCCTGGACCGGATCGAGGAGGTCCTGGCGGGCGATCCCGCGAACGCGGCGGTCGCGGAGGTGATCAGGAGCGACGTCATCACGCGGCTGCGGTCGCAATATCTCGACGTCACGTCGCGGGCGGCGGAAATAGCCCGCCGCGTCGGCGAGCGTCACCAGAGCGTCCAGCAGTTGCGCGGACAGGCCGAGGACATCAAGCGCTCGATCGGCGACGAGGTGAAGCGCATCGCCGCGACGACACGCAGCGATTACGAGATCGCGACGACGCGGCTGGCCGCGCTCAAGGCCAATCTCGACTCGATGATCGGGCAGGCCAATCTGACCGGCGAGGCCCAGGTCAGGCTGCGTGCGCTCGAAAGCGCTTCGCAGACCTATCGCAATCTGTACGACACCTTTCTGCAGCGCTTCATGGAGACGGCACAGCAGCAGTCCTTCGCGATCGACGAGGCCCGCGTCATCACGGCCGCGACGGAGCCGACCGAGAAAAGCTGGCCGCGCCCGCTGCTGACGCTGGCCGGGGCGCTGCTGCTCGGCGGCCTATGCGGCGCCGGCAGCGCCGTGGCGCGCGAGGCGCTCGATGAGCGTTTCCGGACCACGGCGCAGGTCGCGGAGGCGACGGGCCTGCCCTCGATCGGGATCCTGCCGCTCCTGCCGCCCAGGACGCCGCTGCCGAACGCACGCCCGGCGGATGCCGCGTCCCGGCGCCTGGCGGATGATGCCGGCCTGCTCCGCTACAGCGTCGACGAGCCGTTCACGCGCTTCGCCGAGGCGCTGCGCGCGGCCAAGGTCGCCATCGACATCGCGGCCCTCTCGCGCCCGACGCAGGTCGTGGGCATCGTCTCGGCCCTGCCTCAGGAAGGCAAGACGACGGTTGCGGTCAATCTGGCGCAGGCGGTGGCGCATGCCGGCGCCCGCGTGATCCTGATCGATGCCGACCTGCGCAACCCGAGCCTGACCCGGCGCCTCGTCCCGGAGGCCCGGACGGGACTCGTCGAGGTCCTGCGCGGCAAGCTCGGCGAGGGCGCGGTGGTCTGGACCGACCCGGTCAGCGGCCTGCACGTTCTCCCTGCGGTGCTGGCCGTGTCGCTCAGCCATACCTCCGAGCTGATTTCGTCGCGCGCCATGGCGGCGCTGCTGGCGCGGCTGCGGCAGCACTACGACTATGTTTTCCTCGATCTGCCCCCGGCTGCCCCGATCGTCGATGTCAGAGCGGTCGGCGGCATCATGGATGCGTTCCTGATGGTCGTCGAATGGGGACGCACGCATAAGACGGCGGTCATCGAGACGATCGCGGCCGATGCCTGCCTGCAGGCGAAAGCGCTCGGCATCCTCCTGAACAAGGCCGACAAGGCCGAACTACGCCGGATCGAAAGCTATAAGGGCCCATATCACGACAAGTACTGCACCGACATCCGCGAGCGGGCCTGATGGCCGGGTCGGCTCAGTGGGGAGCGCGGCTGGTCGCGCTGCTTGCGTCGTTCGCGGGCCTGGCCACCGCCGCCGCCGTCCTGCCGTCCGCGGCGCGGGACGGGGCCGTCGCGGATATCGGCCGCAGGCTCGCCAGCCGCGAACGCTTTGCGGCGCCCGATCTCGCCCGGATGGACCGTCCCGACAGCGCGGCGCGTGCGGCAAGGCGCTGCGATCTCCCGGTCCTGCGCGGCCTGGCGCTCATCCGTGCCTCACGCTCCGAGCAGGCTGCGGCCGCCGGGGATCTCGCTCTGGTGGATGCGGTCCGCGTCGATCTCGCCGTCACGGCCCGCGACATCCTGACATGCATGCCGCGGGAGGGCATCGCCTGGTTCATCCTCGCCTGGCTGGAGACGGCCCGCGAGGGTGCGACGCCGCAGGCGCTCGGACTGCTCGCCATGTCCTACCGGCAGGCGCCGCTGGAAGCCTGGGTGGCGCTCCCGCGCATCGATATGGCGCTGAAGCATGTCTCCGCCGTGGACGAGGCGACGCGGGCCGCGATCGTGCGTGAATGGCGCAGCCTTCTGATCGGCGGCTTCGAGAGCTTCGCGGCGCAGACTTTCGCGCGCGCCGCCGCTGGGGATCAGGACACCCTGATCCCGGCGCTCGACGGCGTGCCCGCCTCGAATTTGCGCTGGTTCCTGCGCCATCTTGAGAATCTCGACGCAACGGAGCGGCTGCCGGCGCAATACAGGGATCGGGACAGGCCATGGCGATGAGACGATGCCGGCGCCTCGCGCTTCTGGCCGCGGCCGCGATCTTCACCGGGACCGCCGTCCCGGCCGGCGCGGATTGCGGCGTGCTGCCGTTCAGCACCGCCCAGCCGATCGTCGAAGGGTTCCTGTTCGGCCGCAAGCCGCTCCTGGCCGACTATCCCAATGGCGGCCCCGATGTGGTGCGGACGGTCGCCATCATCGCCATGTCCAGCAAGGCGGCCCTGCCGAAGCTGCTCTCGATCGCCCGCACCGCCAATCAGGCACAGAAGCGGAGCATCGGAGAGGGGCTGGGGATCGCCGCATCGCGGTGCCTGCGGCGGGCCTCGGCTGAAGCGCGCAACATGGAGCTTTCGATCGCAGCCATGCGCGATCCCGTGCTCACGCAGATCTTCGCGACGAAATTTCGCAGCCATGCCGAGGTCGCGCAGGAAAACGAGACCGACCAGCGCCGACAGGTCCTGCAGCAGCTCTACCAGCAGCAGAACACGGAATCCGGCAAGACCTTGCCCTTGCCGCAGGACTGGATCCCCCCTCTCGCCCCGATCGAGCCGATCAGGTCGCTGGCGCGTTGAGAAGCCGTCTCCCGACCGATGGGGCGGCAGCGCGGAGATCTGCTCCCCGCAATGACGATGGGTTTGTCTCAAGGGCCGCTGGTATCAGCCTTCAAGTGGTCGCAAATCCAACGGTCGAGTCCATGCTTGATGCGGCCCGCGAACGAACCCTGTCCACCTTATATTCGGTCGAGCCGTGCTGTACTCGAACCATGATCCCGCTTGCGGCGGATTTGGACTCGTGAGGACGAAGCCATTCTTCAACAGCGGCGTTCTAAGCCCTGAGTTTCGTCGGTCCGTCTACCGAGGATCTACCGGGTTCGTGAACCCCCTGGCAGATTGCTGAAACGTCCGGATTTGACGCGTATCAAGCCCGTGACACGGCGCCATCGATGATCACGCCAGCGTTGATGTATTTCCAGAGCGCTACGAGGAGCTTCCGGGCAAGGGCCACGATGGCGGTTTTCTTCCGACGACCGCCATTTTGCAGCACGCGCGCTTTGAACCAGGCAGTGAGCGCGGAGGTCGGCTGGTGGCGCACCCATAACCAGGCAACCTGGATGAGCGTTGTCCGGAGTCGGGGATTTCCGGCCCTGGAGACGCCCTGATCGCGGCTGATCTGGCCGCTCTGCCAAGGGGTCGGCGCCAGGCCTGCGTATGAGGCAACCTGTCTTCGATTATCGAAGTGGCGCGCCAGCCCTTCCGTCCAGAGGACAGCGGCGAACTCGGGGCCGACGCCTTTCAGGTTGAGCAGCAGAGCTGGCGCCGGAGCCGATTGTTTGGCCGCCACAAGCATGGCGTCGCGCGCTTCCTCGACGCCTCCGATCTGTTCGATCAAGAGCTCAAGACGGTCGAGCTCGCGGCTGACCTGGGCCTTCAGTGCTGGCGGCAAGGGGCGACCGTCACCTGTCTGGAGCGCGTCGAGCTGCTGGCGCCGATCCCGATTCAGAGGCTGATACTCCAGTATCCCCTGGCTAAAGAGCAGCCCCTTGATCCGATTGACGTGCCGGACCCTCTCGTTGATCAGCGCCTTGCGCTCACGCACGACGCGGCGGCGATCCTCCTCCTCCGGCGTCGGTATGCGCAGCATGGCGCAAACACGCGGTTCGCCTCGTTTGTATGCCAGCAGAGCTCGAACCAATGCCTCGCCATCGAGCCGGTCGGTTTTTGCGCGCCGCCGTCGCCGCGACGTGGCGATCGATGCAGGATCGACAACGTGGCTCTCGATGCCTTCTCGCTCCAGAACCCTGTGAATCCAGAAGCCATCCAGGCCTGCCTCCTGGATCGATATGATCCGAAAGGCCTGCCCGATACGGACCTCCGTCTTACGCTGCAGCTCTGCGAGCCGCGCCAGCAGGGCCGGCATGTCCCCGCCGCCCACGACGAACTTGGACATCTTCTCGCCCGTCCCAGGCGATAGAGACGTCACCAGCCATTTCGAACGGGACAGCTCCAACGACACAAAAATCGCAGCAAGGTCGGTCCGAACGGCAGCGACGGTTTCAGCAGGATCGGCGGCAAATTGCATGCTGGCCTCCATGAGCTTGGGATGACCCACTCTGCACGAGCGGTCGACCTCTCCTCCATGGGATCTTCACAAGAGCAGAACTTCGACGCCTGCCCGGAAGCCGACGTTCGAAATGAGGGGATTGGCTTCGCTACCGGTCGAAAGCTTGCGGTAGCGATAGTGTGCGATCGAGCACAGCGCCGGCCGCCGCCTGGAATGCCACCAAAAGCGACCTGTACGACTACGCTATGGGAAATGAACCTATCGCAGCTTGAAACCGCGATCGGTAGGCCCGCTGCAGAAACTGCACTGAGCTCTCGCCATGATGGGTTGTTTACAAATTTGGATATTCAGTTGACATATGGCGTTCATTGCACAACAATGGCGCCATGCAAGTTGACAAATCACTCATCACAGCCCTCATCGACGCCGCGATGTCCGCGGACTATACCGGCGTGCGCCGAATCGGCACCAATATTGCCAAGCTGATGGCCGAACAGAAGGATCTTGAGGGGGCCAAGGCCCTGCAGGCCCTTCTCCGCAAACGCGGCGTGCCGCTTCAGGCCTCAGGGTATGCCGAGGCCCTCCCGCGTGACGCCGGGTCCCGCTTGCCGCTCATTGAAGAAGGCCAGTGGCCAACCACCCCGGTGATGTTGTCTGGCGAAGCCGGACAGACGGTCTCGCAACTGGTCGAAGATGCGAAAAACATTCACCTGCTGACCGAAAAGGGGGTGTCCTCGCAGCTCAGCATGCTGCTGTACGGACCTCCTGGCACCGGCAAGACACTTCTCGCAAGCTCGATAGCAGCCATGCTGCAGCGACCGTTTTATGTGGCGCGGCTGGACTCCTTGATTTCGTCGCGCTTGGGCGAAACGGCGAAGAACATCCGCGGCATATTCGAGTTCGTCCCAGCCCGAAATGCGGTGCTGTTCCTGGACGAAATGGATGCCATTGCCAAGCTGCGTGACGACCGGCATGAGCTCGGTGAGCTCAAGCGCGTCGTGAACACCGTCCTGCAGGGATTGGACTCGCTCCCCAACGACGTCGTTACGATCGGAGCCACTAACCATCCGCACCTGCTGGATCCGGCTATTTGGCGCCGCTTCCCATATAAGGTCGAACTTGGACTGCCGAGCGAGGATGTGCGGGGCAGCCTATGGCTGCATTTCCTTTATCAGGATGACGAGACCAAGCTGAATGATGCACATCTTCTGGCAAGGGCATCGGATGGGCTAAGCGGCGCCGACATCGAGAACATCGCGCTCGCGGTTCGCCGGCGCGCCGTTCTCGGCCATCAGGAGCCAAGCCTCGCGCAGATCTTGCTGGCAGTGCAGTCCTCACGCGCCGGCAGCCCGCAGTTGCTCAAAAACCGCGAGCTCGACACGGCCGAGAAGAAGAGCCTGAGCCTCTTTCTGCATGACCAAGGCCGCGTTCGCCCGGGCGACATTGCCGAGATCGTCGGCGTGAGCCGGCAGATGGTCTATCGCTACCTGAAGGAGGCGGGACATGGCTGATCCTCGTAACCCGCTTCTGAATCCGGTCCTGCGCTTCACAAAGGACCCCAAACCCGAGGGGATCACCGGCGGTGGCAAAAACGCCTTTGGCATTAAGGCCGATCGCCTTGATAGGCAGCGCCGCGCGCTCGGATTGCAACTGCGAACGCTAGCAGCGCAGTCAGCTGCTCGGCCAAAATTCAATGGCAGGGTGGTTCTCTATGCCGCCATGTTCGACGACTCCCTGGCTCCCACTTGGACGCCGAACGACCTGTTTCAGGCGACGCGCGACGCTCGTCTGATCGCGCCCTACCGCACGGGTTATCTGGTCGAGGCCCGCGCCGACCAGCTCACTGATCTCGGCCGCCTGGTCGAGCGTACTGACGTGGCCAAGGAGCAGGTCGATATTTCCCGCGTCGAATCCGTCCGCTTCTTTAGTGAGGACGATACGGCCGGCAGCTGCAACCTGGCCGAGATCTGGGACGCTGCCCCAAAAGCCGGCGCCGGCAGGGCATTTGTCGTCTGGCTTATGCCGCTGCGGGGCCGCGACGCGGCGGAAAGCCTGATCCAATCATTTTCTGCTTTGCGGGATGGGGTGATCATCCCGCCGGCGCCGCTGCTGGCCGGGCTCACGACCGACATGCCAGGCGATGCGCCTGCGCTCATGCGGCGCAGCCTGCAGGCTGTTGCGTCAACCGGCGATCGGATTAACCTGGCGGTACGCGAGTATCGCGCCCATCGCCGCGCCCGGACTACGGTTATTGTGCCCAGCCAGGCTGCGCTCGAGCAGCTGGTAGCTTCAGGCACCGTTTACCGCATCGAGCCGGTCCAGCCGCTGACATCGACGTCTCCGGGCGAGGGGCGTGAGCCTGACCGGCCACTTCCGGCAAACCTTTCCTCTCTCCCGATCGTTGGAGTGGTCGACGGGGGCCTCACTGCCGCTTCATATCGTCCGGCTGAAGCCTGGCGCGCGCCGCCCCTGATCCGCACGGTCGATGCCGACACACTGCACGGAAACCGAGTGACGTCGCTGATCGTCCAGGGCCACGACTGGAACAACAACCTCACGCTCCCGCCGCTCTACTGCCAGGTCGGCACCGTTCAAGCGGTCGCCAAGGATAGCGTGCGCTCGTTCGTCGACCCTCAGGACTTCATCGCTTACCTCGATGGCGTCATGACCGCGAACCCGGGCACCAAGGTCTGGAACTTCTCGCTCAATCAGCGGCAACCGTGCCAGCTCGACCTGGTCAGCCCGTTGGGCCATGACATTGCTGTTCTGGCCCGCAAGCACGGCGTTCTGCCGGTTGTCTCGATCGGCAACAAGCCAGGAGATCTCCTGCAGCCTCCTGCGGACTGCGAAGCTGCGCTAACCGTCGGCGGCCGCCTTCACAGCGCCAACGGTTCGCCGGGGAGCGAATGCCCGGTCAGCCTCAGCGGTCCTGGTCCCGCCAGCATGCTCAAGCCTGACCTCTCGCACTTCTCACATGTGCGGGCGATCGGTGGCACCGTTATCGCGGGCTCGAGCTTCTCGACGGCGCTCACCTCCGCGGTTGCGGCGCATACCATGCACCGTGTGCGAGATGCCTCTCCGGACTTTGTCAAAGCCTTGTTGCTGCACAATGCCGATGGCGATGGGCACAACCATACCCTTGGCTTCGGAACGCCGGCCGTCAGCTCCTTGCCCTGGGAGTGCCGAAACGGCGTGGTCACGCTGCAATGGAAGGCCTCGCTGCGCCCGGGCGCTGCCTACTATTGGGAGCTGCCCATTCCTCGGTCCATGCGTGAATCGGGCAAGCTGAAGGGTTTTGGCACCCTCACCGCGGTTTTGAACCCGCACCCGATGGTCAGCGACATCGCAGGGCCGAACTATTTCAGCGTGCGCCTCGCAACCGCTGTGCAGCGTCAGCGTGGCCTAACGCCGAAGGGCATGCCGAAATTTCATAACCTCCTTGGGTCGCTCGAAACCGACAAGATCACGGAAGCGGATGCTCGGACCTTCGATCACAAGTGGAGCCCGATCCGACACCACCATAACGCCTTTCAGAGCCTGAGCTTCGATGGCGATGCCCTGCGCGTCTATGCCCGGGTCTACGCGCGAGATCTCTATCTCTACGGGATGTCGGCCGCCGACGAGGTTCCCGAGATGGAAACGGAATTTGTCCTGTCGCTTGGCACCGGGGACGAAGACGACGACGTCTACAATGAGCTGCGCGATCAGCTCGGGGCCTTCGTCGAGAGTGCCGTCATCGAAACTGACATCGACGTCGACAACGAAGGAGGATGAACATGAGCAAAGATACTGATCGCACCGTCTTCCGCCGGGCATCCGACAACAAGTGGGTCGATAAGCGCAACGACGCCTCCAAGGGTTTCGTGTTCGACACCCAGAAAGAGGCAATTGCTTCAGGCAAGGAGAAGCTGACCAACGCCGGCGGCGGCGAGCTGACCGTCAAGGGCCGCGACGGCTTGATCCGGAGCAAGGATACCCTTGGCGGCGGCAACGACCCGAACCCGCCGCGCGATCGGGAACACTGAACCCGGGGTGCCCGAACTGAATCGTTGCTGCGCGCTTGCGGAGTGAAGGCCGGGCACCCAGATCTAAGACGGAATTCACGGTCCAGTCGTGCGTGGTGGTTGCCAGAGCACTGGAAACGTTAAGCTACGAAAACCACCATGTCGGCCTTTGCGCGACTACGACTGCCCCAGGGGCTGCGCGCAAAACGTGGGAGGATGCATGCGTGCATTGTTCACCTACGAAGCCGGCAAGACGGGGGGCGAGTTCGTGCGCCTGCGTCTCGAGTTCAGCCTTCGCGGCTGTTTCTCGTGGCTTCGGGCGGCTCTAGGCTTCTAGTCGAAGAGCCCCCCGCCTTCATGGGCGGGGGGTTCTTTTTTGCCTAGCCTTGGATCCAGAGGGCTTGCTGTCGTTCCATGATCGATCAGGACCACATCCCTATGCTCGTATATCCATGGCAGATCCCTACGTAGAGATGCCGCATCTTCGAGGGTTTTATCTAAATGCTGAGCGCGGGTGGCGCTCGGGTAGCGCCACTTTCGGACATTGGGTCGTTGCCGGGAACCGGACCTTGGGCAAGCGCTGGCATCGCCGATATCGATATCGAAGCGGTGCTCGGAATAGTTGCGTAGAATTCTGCTCCGCGCGAAGATGGCCGGGGGGCATAAATTAGAATGGTGGCTTGGCGAGAGGGGGGACGCGCAATTCTTGCGCACGCAAGGCGGGCTGCAAAGGAGGTCGAAGCTCCCGGCGGCGCTGAGATGGCACGTGTACGTCTCGCCCGAGACCTTCTCCATATCCATGACGGCAACACCCAGTTTGGAAGCTTCGCTCGCGCGCTTTCCACCCTGAGCGTCGACGAGCGCCACTATTGGGTCGGCGTCTTCTACACCCTGTTACTCTCGGCCGAGGTGCGGCGCGACCAGGCCGCCTATTTCACCCCGCCCTATCTGGCAAACGCTGTGCTTGACCTGGCCGTCGAGTACGGGTTCGACCTCAAGGAAGGATCCGTGCTTGATCCCGCCGCAGGCGGCGCCGCGTTCCTTTCTACCATCGCCGCGCGAATGACGGCTGTCGGTGCGAAGCCGGATCAGGTCGCAAGCCGCCTCCATGGCGTGGACATCGATCCCGGTCTGGCGCGGATCTCCTGCGGCCTGATCGCCGACCGACTGGGGCTTGGCGGGGTCTCCACCATCGACATGCAGGTCTGCGATGCGCTCCGCCGCCATTGGAAGCCCGAGTTTGACCTAGTCGTTGCCAATCCGCCCTACGGGCGTGTCACGCCGGCAGTGTTGGCGGGCGACCACTGGAAGAAGGTCGCTCACAGCGGCAACATCAACAAATACGCCGTCTTCGTCGAGCTCTGCTTGCGAGCCGCCAAGCCGGGGGCATTAGTCGCCCTGGTCATTCCATCGAGCTTCCGGACCGGGCCGCTCTACACCAAGCTTCGCGGTTACCTGCTGGAGCAAGCCCAGGTGCTATGCGTCGGGGATGTCGGTCCGCGCGACGAGGTCTTCGCCGACGTGGCCCAGGACGTCAGCGTCCTCCTACTACGCAAGACCAGCGCGGCGAAACGCGCGGACACCCGCTTCTGCATGATCGACGCGACCGCCGGGGTGACGGACATCGGTGCCTACCCCCTGCCGCGGGACCAGGAGGAGCCCTGGCCGTGCCCGACCCTAAACGCCATGCCACGCGGCGGTGCCACGCTCGCGGATTACGGGGTCAGCGCCAAGGCCGGCTACTTCGTCTGGAACCGAGAGGGTGATCGCCTACGCAAGGTCGAAGAGGCAGACGCCTATCCGCTGATCTGGGCGAAGAACGTCAAGCCGGGTCAACTCTGCCGGCCTGCGGGCAAGGATGGCAAGGCCGCCGACTTCGTCACCTTTGAGGAAATGTCGCCCTCGATTGTCCGCCAGCCTGCGGCCGTGCTGCAGCGGACCACCAACAACAAGCAACCCCGTCGCCTTGTGGCGGCTGTCGTCGATCCCGCAGTCTATGCACGCTGGGGCGGCTTTGTGACGGAGAACCACACCATCGTCCTGATGGGGGATTCCGCGGCCGACGTCGCCCAGGTGTGCCAGCTCCTCAACACCGCGGCGGCGGATGCGCGCTACCGCGCGCTGTCGGGAACGGCCGCGGTTTCGGTGCAGTTGTTGCGAACCCTCGACTTACCCAAACCCGAGTGCTTGGCGGCGGCGACCAAGATCCACGCCGACCCCGAAAACGCTGCTCTCGCGGCCTATGAAGCCTCCGCCCTTCTGCACGCGGGCCGCCATGTCGCGTGATTGGGATAGTCGCGGTCG
This sequence comes from Allobosea sp., assembly GCA_039808685.1. Classification (GTDB taxonomy): domain Bacteria; phylum Pseudomonadota; class Alphaproteobacteria; order Rhizobiales; family Beijerinckiaceae; genus Allobosea. Next base: position 41,295 of record JBDHTM010000024.1, read on the forward strand.
CGGGCCGAAGGCGGGGTTTCAGGCGCGTTTCGATCAACGCCAGTCGGCGGCGGGCCAGAGAGGCCAGCTTGCCCGGCAAATGGCGGACTCGCTTGCCAAGCGTGTTGCGGCCGCAACGCCACCGCCGCGTCCGCAACGACCGGCCGCCGCCTACGCCCAAGCGCTCGGGGCGCTTCCGCTACATCAAGTCGGCAGCCAGCGGCCGCTCGGTGTCTCGCCGGCCTACCGCAAGCTCGTGGAGATCATCGCCAGGTCAGCCAGCGAAGGCGGACGGCGGACGGCGCTGTTTTGGCCGGCCTCGGAAATCTCGCTAGCCGCCGGCGCAGTCCTGACGTGCCTCGCCGATTGCCTCTCCGCCACGCCTATCCAGGTGATGTTTGACGGCGAACCGGTTTCGGCGCTGTCGACGCCGATCGGCTTGCGCACGCTGTTGTTCCCGGCCGCCAGCACGGCGCATCGCCCACTCAAGGACGTTTACGCGGACAAGGAGACGATCAGCCGGTGCCATACCCGGCACCATGCCCGGGCGATACGCCAACCAGCTGAGGCGGGCTTCGCCGACTACCACCAGGCGCTGTCGCGGGTGAAAACCCTAACCGGGAGGGCGCGGGACGGAAAGGTCTACGACGAGTTTTGCCATCCCAACCTCGACGAGCTCGTGGCTAGTGGCCCACTGGACGGCCCGATGCCCGACCACGGTCATCTGCTTTGGCATGCGCGCGCCAAAACCGATCTGCGCGTGCAGAGCCGCACGGGCTTGGCGGACGATCCGGCGGCGGCGCCGTTCTTCTCGTTTTCGCTTCGCGCCGCTGATATAGCGAACGCGAAGATCAACGCCGCGACCTTGGCGATCGACATCCTGTTGATCGACCTGACCCGCAGAGGCCGAGCTCGCCTGGGGCTGATCTGGCGCGATAGGGTCCGCGAGCTCGTCGCGAAGGTCGAGGCCGCGCATCGCGGGATTGGCGTTGTGGCCCTCACCGACGATCCCTGGACGTTCGATGCCGTCCGGTTCGACGCTCTGGCGACGGAGACCCGAGTGCGCGGGAAGGTCGAGCGGAAGGCCTGCCCTTCGGAAGTGGTGTTTGCCACCGACAGCGCCGTGGCGACCCCTGTGGAAGGAACCGCGGTCGAATGGCGAGGCTGCGAGCGCGTCTCGGTTGAAGGCTTCGGCGGCGAACTCGTCGCCGAACTGGCGCAGCTTCGCGCCCTAGTCACGGCCGCCAACGAGGCGGGCGACGCCCGGGGTGCCGAGACCGTGCGCCGATTGATGGGACGGCTGCGCAGTGCGGCGTCCCTGCCGGCCTCGCTTGGCGCCTTGAGCGCCTTCGTCACCTCCGAGATGGGCCGGGCCGTCGCCGCCGAGCAGGTCGCGGCCTACGAGATTAATGGGCTGATCTCGGATCTAACCGAAGTCGGCTCGGTCCTCTCCCAAGTCGCCTATGACGCCCTGACTACGTCGATCGCAAAGGCCCGGGCGCTACGCGAGGCCGTAGTCAGGGCCACGCCGATGTCCGGCCTTCTCGAAAAGGCCGTGCAGCGCTTTCTCGGCTCCAGCTCCAAGTGCCTGTTCGTCTTTCAAAGCGACCTGATCGCCGAGCTCGCCTATGAAGACCTGGTTGCGCGGATGCCCGACCTCGAAGGTCGGATCGACAACGGCATGATCCACTTTACGGACGTGCAGGGTGCCGCCGACATCGCCAGCCTGCCGGACGGCGAGCGCAACCAGTTTTACCGGTTGATCCTGGTGGGGCCGACGCGCGCCCAATTGCTGGGTTGGATGGCCAAGCCGTGGCTCCCCAAAGAGCTGCTGATTCTGCTCGATCTCGACACGATGCGAGCGACCAGCCGCGATGCGCTTCGGTTGTCGCAATATCCCGAGTTCGCGCTGCTGAAGCGCCGCTTGGCCCTGCTGGCCCAGAAGACCGCCGAGACGGCCGGACGCCTTGGCGGGGCTACGATCAACCTCGACGCCCTTGAGGCGCCGCTTCCCGACGTCGAACTCCCGGTGGGAACCGTGGTCGATATGGCCGGCCCTTCGCGGACGCCGCGCGACCTGATCGAGTTCACCCTGTCGAACGCGCTGAAGGTGATCGCCCGGCCGCGCACGCGTCTCGTCTCTAGACTGCCAAGCCAAGCGCTCGTCAGCTACGGGGAAATCGAGGCGTCGAAGGTCGGCGAAGGCGACGAGATATGCGTCATGGGCCAGGCCTTCATCGAAAAGATGCGGCCGCTGCTGAACATCTCCGCCGTCGCCGCCGAGGAAATCCGCAGCTACCACGACGTCGTCCGCGAGAGATTTCACGACATCCCGGGCCCATCGGTCTCGGCGCGCCTGCGGATTGTTTCCGAGCGCATGGGCGAACCGCGCGTCGATCCCGCTAAGATGCGGTACTGGATCACCCTCGACGACGAGGCGGACAAGGCCCTGCACGAAGTCGTGCCGCACGCGGCGCGTGAACGCGATACCTTCTTGCGGTTCATGAAAGCCCTGGGTGTCTCGGACGGGACGGCGCGCCGCTTCTGGGCTTGGGCGGTCATTGAGCAGCGCTCCGTCCGCCAGCGTGTCGGCTCAGTGCTCTACGACGCCTACCGCAGCATCCTGGTGGACCCGCATGGGGCCGACGCCTCCCAGCTCGACCGCCTGTCCGGCGTCAAGGCTGTCCGCTCTGCTGCCGAGCAGTTTGTCGCCACCGTCACCGGCCGCCGGGAGTTCAGAGGATGAGCAACGGCTACTCGGCCACCCAGCTGCGCGGCATCGGCGAGGAGGTCAAGGAGGCCGTCTGCGACGGCCTGGTCAATCTCATCGTCGACCGGGTGTCGGGCGCCGATGAGCACGGACGAGTGATCTTCGGCCGGTCGCCTCGTCGCGCAATTTTCTCCGGGCAGCTCCTGCCGCGCTTCGACGACAATGGCCAGGAAGACGAAACCTCGGATATTCGCATCGCCGCCATCGGCCTCGACTTCACGACGCGATCCGGCATCGGTGGGGATCTAACGATCCAACCCTCCGCTGCGGTTTACATTCGAGCCCTGCCTACCTGGGATGAGCTGCAGAACCCTCGCAACGGCCTAGAGATTGATTTTCGGCTCAACACGGCGACGCAAACGGCGATCGATCTGGCGATCCGCACGCGCCGCCAGCAGCTCTTCCTCGAGCAGGGGCTCGACCGCCCGCGCTGGCGGGATCTGACCGAGACCGCTCGGTCCGAGGTGAGGCGCCGGCGCTCCGATATCCAGGAACAGGTGCGTATCGAAGCCTACCGCGCGCAGAGTATCGAGCTCGTGCGCGGCGACATGGACGACTCCGCCGTCGAGGAGTCGCCGCCCGAACCCGGGCCGGCCGGCCCTGATCCGGCGCAACCGCTCGAAGCCGAACCGCGCCCTCGGATCGCGACCTTGCTTCGGCAAGGCCGCCGCATCCCCTATGGACTCATCGACCCGGCTCAGCTGCCGGGCAAATGGGTGCGCCTTCCTTTGACGCTGCCGGCGGGGAACCTGCGACTGGAGGCTGACGCTGACGCAATTGCCGTCGCGATCGCCGCCTACCGCGACCAGCTGCGCCTCGCCGCCGCCGCCAGCGTCGCCGATTGGCTGGCCTCGGAAGAAGGCCGGCTCACGGCTTGGCGCAATGTCGTCATCCGTCCTGCCGACGCACAGGACGAGGCGGCCTACAACACCTTCCTGACGGCGGCCCAGGCGATCCCGGTCAATGCAGCGGACGTGGTGCCGGATCTCTCTCGGCTCACCGTCACGGTCGAGCGACAACAAGACTTCGTCGATCCAACGGTCCAGTCTTACAGGTTGACCTTCGATAACCAGGCGCCGGATGTCCCGTTGCGCCAGGCGCTGATGCGCTGCCACGCCCTGTTCGGCTGCGCGCTGCGGGTGGAATTGCCCAGCGCGGCGCACCTTCCACTCCGCCTGGATCGCGTGGAGCCGTCGTACCGGTTCCGTCATTTCCTTGAGTATCCGGCGATCGGTCTGAACTGCGGCGTCGATGCCGAGGTCGGCCGCGAGACCGTCAGCCTCAAAACCACCTGGGCACCTCGCTTCGTCCAGCCGCGGATCATTCCGCGCAGCGCCGATGTCCCGACCCAATTTGGGCGCCTAGCGGATCGGACCCTCCGCGTTGGCGATCTCCACGCCTTGCCGGCTGCTTACACTGCCTGGGTTCGCGACCATGTTAGCAGCCTGCGCGACCAGGTTCGTGATGGACTGTCGCCCGAGGACGCCGGTATCGAAACGGCGCGTCTCGCTGTCGATGAGGCCGGCCAGTCGGATGAGGCTGGTTTCATCCGACGGGGCGTCGACCTGCTGATCGAGGCCCAGGCCGCTTCCGAGCAACTGGCGGCGGCCCCAGAAGGGCCGAACGCCGCCGGTTTGCGGCGGCGGGCGGCGCCCTATGAGGCTTGGCTCTTGATGAACCGCTCGTTCTTCGAGCGCGATGGTGCCGACGGCGGCCGAGGATGGCGCCTGTTTCAGCTGGCGTTCGTCCTAGCCCATATCCCGACGTTGGCGTCGCGGATGCCGGAGTACCGAACCTACTACAACGCCCGCCTGGACGAGGACACGGTCAGCCTCCTCTACTTCCCCACCGGCGGCGGCAAGTCGGAGGCCTTCTACGGGACGCTCCTGTTCGGGCTCTTCCTGGACCGCCTGCGCGGCAAGGATCGCGGCGTCAGCGTCCTGATCCGCTATCCACTGCGGCTCCTGACCTTGCAGCAGGCGCAGCGCCTCCTCCGCCTTCTGATCAACGCCGAACTGATCCGGCGACGGGAAGGGATCGGAAGCTGGCCCTTCGAGATCGGCTTCTGGGTTGGTGCGTCGAACACTCCCAATCGGTATGCGGCGGTCAGTGCCGACGTCCCGCTCGCCGGCGACGCCGACTTTGCAGACGATGCGCGGCTGGAGGACGGCGCGGACGAGTCCCCCGCCATACGGGATCGCGGACGACGCTATCGCGAGCTTCGGACGGCCTATGACAAGGTGCCGACCTGCCCAGGTTGCGGCTCGCAGACGGGCCTTCGTCGGTACGAGGTCGAGGGACCTACGGCCAAACGCCTTGCGATCCTCTGTTTCGACCGCCGTTGCCGCTGGAACCAGGCCCACGGTCAGCTGACGCCGCTCCCGTTCCTTTTGACGGATGACACGATCTACGCCCGCGCACCCTCAGTCCTGCTCGGTACCGTCGACAAGCTGGCGATGCTCGGCCAGGACACCAATACGGTGGCCAAGGTGGTCGGCATGTTCGGCCTCGCGCGATGGGTTGGGCCGACCGGCCACCTGGACACGCCGCGCCGGACCGATAACCTGCGGGACGGGCCGGGCGCTACCGGCTATGCGCCGGTATTTCCTGCCTATCGGAACGGCCAGAGGGTCTTCCATGACCCGTTCCCCGCCCTGATCATCCAGGACGAGGCGCACCTTCTGGAGGAAAGCCTCGGCACCTTCAGCGGTCTGTTCGACACCCTCCTCGAGCATGTGTTCCAAGAGATCGACGCCGCCGCGGGCGACGACCTGCAGCTTGCGCGGGCTTGGCGAGGCGATGATTGGGGCGCGGCCCGCATGCCTAAGGTGATCGCGGCAACCGCTACGATCTCCGACCCGGACCGGCAGATCGAAGTCCTCTATCAGCGGCGAGCGCTTCGATTCCCATATCCCGGTCCCGACATCTACCACTCCTTCTTCGCCGAGCCGGCGCCCGCGCCGGGCGGCAATCCCGACCGGCAGCAGCTGGCCGAGGCGCTTCCGTCCTGGGAGGCGCCTGAAGCAACATCGCCCTGGATGAGGCTCTACGTCTCGCTCATGACCAACGACGCGACCCACACGGTAACGTCGGTCCATGTGCTCGGCGTCTTCCACACCCTGATCAGCGAGCTTTGGGCTGACCTAGTCGTTGAAGAGACCCGCGCCAGAGCGGTCGCCCGCCTGCGAGCGGCCATCAGCCCAGGCCGGGCTGGAGATTGGCGTCGGGCCGCCATTGATCGCTGTGTCGCCGACGGTCGCGATGAGGATGTCCTCGCGGTAGTCGACCTTCACCGCATCGCGCTCGCCTATGTCACGAACAAGAAGGGCGGCGACCAGATCATGGACGCCCTCGACGCCGCAGTGCGTCTCGGACACCAGGCGGCCGGCGTGCCCATCGAGCACTTCGACAGCCGGCTGATCTCCGGCGGCGTCGACATGAAGGACATCCAGACCGTCATGGGCGACGCCGAGCGCAGTTTCGCCGGCCAAAGATACCCGCCGCTTGACAGCCTCGTCCGAAACATCGTCGCCACCTCCGCGATCAGCCATGGCGTCGACGTCGACCGCTTCAACAGCATGTTCTTCGCCGGCTTGCCGTCCGACGTCGCCGAGTACATCCAAGCGTCCAGCCGGGTCGGCCGGACCCACATCGGCTTCGTCATGCTGCTGCCCACGCCGCAGAGCCGCCGCGACCGCTACGTCGTCGAGACGCACGACATCTTCCATCGGTTCTTGGAGCGGATGATCGCGCCGCCGGCGGTGGAGCGCTGGGCAGAGAACGCCATCCGCCGCGTGTTCGCCTCCTACATCCAAGCCTGGGCGATCACCAAGGAAGGCGTCGAGTTCATCCGCACCGCCGACGCGATTAAGGAACGCGCACCGCAATTCGACTACGTGGGACGGCTCGGCGGCGACGCGCGCCGGGAACCCATTCGGTTCCCCGACGAGATCGGCAACTTCATCCTTAGAGCCGTTGGGTTCGAAGGGCGTGGTCGCGATCACGTCGGCCGGCCCGTCTACGACGAACCCTATCGCCGCCTCGTCGACCGGGCCTCGCAGGAGTTTTCTAACTCCATGAAGGCACAATCCACCGAGAGCCGGCTGCGCGACTACTGGGCCGACCAGACCGCGGTCTTCAAGAAGCCAATGACCTCGCTGCGCGACGTGGACGAGGCCGGCATGATCGTAGGCTCTGCTTACGACCCGGCCTCTAGGACCAACAACACGCGGGTGGAACCGGCCGCCCTCGCGCGGGTGATGCGCGCCATCCGCAGTCAGCGGGGTGCCGTGGCGGAAACCGACGCCGAGCTTGATGGAGAAAACGCGTGAGCCGCCCGCCCAATGGCCGTCCTCCGCAGCGGGACGGCGGCTGGCGCGATCGCCGCCCGGCCGCCATCCGCGGCGGCTTCGAACCGCCCGCCAATCCCGATCTGGAGCCGCCGAAGATGGTGCGCTCCCGGATCCAACTCGCGACCTCCTACGCCCCGGGCGTTCTGCTCACCTGGGAAGGCGGCAAGGGCATCTGTCGGTCCGTCCCGATCCGAAAGCCGGTGCAGGTGGACCGGACCACCGAGAACCAGATCTTCGACGGCGTCCGCGAGTTCGCCGAGAACTGGCAGTCCCGGGCCTTGTCCGTCCGGCCGGCCGGCGAAGTCGCCCCGGCCCTGGCTCTCGATTCCGATTTCTACAATGTCCGCACGGGCCAGGTGGAGATCGATCGCCAGCATTTCGAGACCACGGACCCCAGCGTGGTGGGCTATGTGCCCTATCCGCTGATGTTCCAGTGCGGGGTCTGCAGCCGCATCCGCGAGTTCGCGTCGGTCGAGGAACTCGACCGCCAGCCGCTGCCGCGCCGTTGCGGCGACCATGACGGCAGGTGGGCCCAGGTCGATGTCGTCTATGCCCATTGGTCCGGAAGCATCGAGCCTTTGAGCCCCAGCGGCTATCGTTTCGATCCCGCCGATTCCCGTGTGCATCGCATCGATGTCTGCACCTGCGGGGCCCGGAACTACTCGCTGCGCAACGGCGCGCCGGTCTTCTCGGAATGGCGGTTCGTCTGCAACGAGTGCGGCGTCGCCAAGGAGCTGAAGAAGCCCGACCACGACACCTACGAAATCCTCGAAGCTGATCGCCAAGCCGGCGGGCGGCAGTACGAATTCATTGAAGTGAACATGCTTCCGGTCTCGTACCGGGCGAACTCGGCCTTCTATCCTCAGCGCGGAAATTTCATCGAGTTCCGCAACGCCGACGTAGTCGACCTGCTGACCGAAGGTCGGCGGTTCGACCTCTCCCGCGCACTTGCGCGCATCTACGATGTCCCGTTCGCCGAGCCGAGCGACGCCGACATCGAGGCCGCGCTTCGCAACGCGGGGCGGACCACGGAATGGGAAGACTACCAGGATCTTGTCGACATGCTGCGGCGCGCCGAAGAGCGCGGGTCGGAAGAAGGAATTCTCCGCTGGCGCGGCGCTATCACCCAAGCCCGGGAGACTTGGTACGAAAGCGGCGTCGTCGAGCGCGGGCAGATCCAGAGCCCAGCCCTGGTTCGTGCGGCGCTGAACCGGGAGGGTTGGGCGCGCCGCTACGATCCTATCCGCCTGGCGCTACAGCACAGCGCCTTCGTCGAAGAGCACATCGCCGAACGGCTTCCGGTGTTCGAGGCCGTTGATGTCATGACGCCTGACGCACAGCTCTCCGATGTCGCAGGCGATCCCACCGCCCTAGCCCGCTATCGCGGCACGATCGGACCGCTCCTCGACACGATGGGCGTTCAGCGAATGGTCTTGATCCGCGGACTGCCGATCTGCGAGTTCAGCTTCGGCTACTCGCGGGTGTCGTCTGGCCCGATCTACCAGCGCGAGACACAGGGGCGCTCGGTGTCCATGCCCGTTCGTCTCAAGGCCTTCGATACCCTGCCGATTCAAGGTGCACGCAAGCACCCGATCTACGTCACACGACAACGCAACGAAGCGCTGTATTTCAGGCTGGACGAGGCCAAGGTCCGGCGCTGGCTTGAACTGAACCAGGTCCCCGATACGCCGCCCGCAGGGGTCCATATCGGTCAACTCCTGATTGAGACTTACCAGGACTTCGGGCCGTTCCTGGAAGACTACAAGGACCGCGAGCGGGGCGGCACGCCGAGATCGCTGGGCGCCTACGTCTATCTCCTGCTTCACAGCCTGGCCCACCAGTTGATGCACTCGCTGGCAGACCTGTCCGGCCTCGATGCAGACGGCCTAGGCGAACACCTCTTCCCGGCTGACCTCGCATTCGTTCTCTATCGCAAGGGGATGACGCCGGACCTGGGTAACATCTCCGCCATGTGGCGAAACCACGCCGAAGACTACCTGCGGCGCGCGATAGATCCTCGCCTTCTGCGTTGCGGCTCGGGTTCGCTGTGCGATGCGCGCGGCGGCGCCTGCCCAGCCTGCATCATGGTCAGCGAGACGACCTGCGTCGCCTCCAACCAACTCCTATCCCGCGCCGCCCTGCGTGGTGGACCGGCGCCGAACTGGGAGGCCGCGACGGCGCCGCCCATCGTCGGGTTCTTCGACCCGCGCGTGCGGACATGAGGGCGCGAGACCTCGTTTCGCCAAAGGGTACGACACGACTTGTCGTCACCTTGCCCGGCGAGCAGAGCCGCTTCGCAGATGCGTTGAAGCGCCATTCCGGCGCAGCCTTCACTACCCTCACCGACACCCACGACGCCTTTACCCACATTGCGCGTCGTGCGGTCGACCGCCTCGTCATTATGGTGCCCTTCATCGACAAGGCCGGCGCGGCGTGGGCGGTCGAGCTTTTCGAGTCTACGGCGGCGACAGAACGGTTCTTGATTCTCCGGGACACCTCCCAGTTGATGGGCTGCGGGCAACACGGATTCCATCTGAGAACCCTCACGACCGGGATTTTCGACTACAGTTTCTCCGAAGAAGGCGACGAGACCACGCTGGGCGAGACCTTCCATGCCAAAATCGTCCTGGCTGATGGTGTGAGCGCCTATGTGGGCTCTGCCAATCTCCTTCGTCGATCGCGGCACGCGAATCTGGAATGTGGCATGCTAGTAGACGGGCCAGGGGCTCTCGCCGTCAGCGTTCTGGTCGATAGTGTGCTTGCTGTCGCTCGACCAGCACAACCGTTAGGAACTTATCCAAGATCGGACCTTCCTAACGTCGGCTAAGGGGCGAACCCGCAATCATGGACGACGAGCACACTGAGCTGACCTGGTTTTCGATCGAAGATGCCTGCGGTCTGTCGGACCTCGCGTCGGTGGACTACGTGGACCTGTTTCGCTGCGCCGCGCGAGCATGACTTCAGACGCCGGCTTATTCGGATTCTGACCCTCAACGGACCTTCGCATAGCTGAAGCAGTCACGCGCGCGCAGAGTAACACAGGGATCGCGGCTGTTCCGATGCCCCGGTTAGGGCCGGCCAAGACCAGCCCAAGGCCTGCATCGTACATGAAACGCCCTTCGTGAACTGTTTCAGGAACCTATATGAACTGAATTTGGAAGGTCTATATATTTGATATTGAACAGTTAATGTCCCTCGAAGGCCGCCAATTGTGGGGCAACTGTCTCTAGAGTATAACTGGATAGTCCGTTTAAAAAAATCGCATCGAAAAAACAAAACGGAGTTCCTTCGATGTCGCAGTTGCCTTCCACCATCACGGCGGTCGCCACCATTCCTCCGGACGTCATCACCTGGGTCGCGGTCATCGCGGCCTTTGCCCTCGCGGCGTTCGCCATTCACGCCGTCATGACCATCGCCAAGGATCGGCAAAAATGAGAAAGCCTTGGGTGAAGCTGCCGTCTGCGTGGATCAACGAGGGCGGCCTGCAAAACTTTCGGTGGGTGGGCAAGGCCGGTAGCAATGCCGACAACACGACAGCGCTGATGACGCTGATCGCGCTTGCCCATCACGCCGATGATCAGTCGGGCGTGGGCTTCATCACATACGATCTGCTGGAGATGCTGATCGGGCGAAGCCGTGCCAAGCTGGCGCGGGGCCTGGCCATCCTTGAGGAGCGCAGCATCATCGAGCGCGAGGGTGGAGGGCGCAGCTATTATGGGCTGCTGCGTTTTGATCCGACCAGGGACTGGGCAAAGCTGCCGTGCAAGTCGCTCTATCACGGCGATCGCATGGCGTTCTTCGACGACTTCACCTTGCGGAAACCCGCCGAACTGAATGCGTTGAAGCTCTATCTGCTCTTCGCGGCTCGCCGTGGTGACGACACCAACATGGCGAATATCAGCTACGACAAGATCACCGAATATTCCGGCATCGCCCGTGAGCACATCAAAGCCGGCCTGAGTGTCCTGGCGATTAACAACCTGGCGCATGTCGAGCGTGTGCCCAGCGCCAAGAACGAGTTCGGCATCTCCAATGCGTACAGGCTGACTGGCATCGAGTCGCACATCCATATGGGTACCCGAGGGCGCGGCATGGATGCAGCACTATTCGGCAGTTGACCCTGCGCCACTTTCGGAAATTGGGCCGTTGCCGGGAATCGGACATTCGCCATGCCTGTTCCTGAAGCGCCCATTCACCAGGCTTCGGAAGACGGTGAAGGTAGCGCGAGCGGAGCGCCGCACTCTCGA
>JBDHTM010000025.1:0-52247 GCA_039808685.1 Allobosea sp.
TCCCGTAGACCGCGCCATCTTTTCAGGGTGGTACAAGCGACTGAAATCAAACGATAATCTGACGCTGACAATCGAGGCGGCCCACGATGTCCCCGATTTGCGTCCCGCGCCACTGCCGGAGAGCTTTTCACACTCTGGATTTCGAACGTGAGATCGCTTCACGCTTCGTCGCCGTCGCGCGGAACCGGGGTACCGGTAGCGATCGACGCCCACAAGAGCGAGCGACATCCCCACGACTCGGCGCGCCTTTTGCCAAGCCTCCTGCCGAGGCGTAAAATTAAGAGAAGCAGCCCTCGTTCACCGGAAGGGGGCCTGAGATCTACCAAGCGGGGAGGACGCCATGGGACGTAAGTTCGTAGACTGCCGTGCATTCCCGAGCCAGATGAATTGCTCGATCGCGATCAGCGCCGATAGTGAAGCCGAACTGTTGGAGGTGGCCGTTCAGCATGCGGTCGCGGTGCATGGCCATCAGGATACGCCCGAACTGCGGCAGCAACTCAAAAGCATCATCAAAGATGGTATGCCGTCTGAGGAGGCCCCAAGCCGCGCCGCCTGATCGGTATCGCAGCGGCCGGACGTGGTCCGAACGGGTCTTTTTAGACGATCGCGACGTAACTTCAGTTCTGCCGAGGTCGCCGTTCCGGATTTCTGGCCGAAGATCGCCGAGGGATTGAGGCTCTGCGAAGCACCGGCAGCCTCGCTGTCAACTGCGAAAGGTTTTGCGCTCCAATATGGGTTTGAGGCGGGCAAAAAGCGTCCTTAGTGCGACGTTGGGTGCGTGATCGAAGGCGCTGTTCCCGGGCCAAGATCAATCGCAATCGACCTGTCCAAGCCCCCGTTGCGACCCCCGGAACCGCTTCTCTCATCGCTCGTTCATCTCCGATAGGCCACATTCGGCCGAACGGTGACGAACCCGAGGGGAGAAACTCATGAACCGGCGAGGTTTCCTCACTGCCCTGATGGGAGGAGCCGTTGCGAGCGTGGCGGCGACGGGAGCTGTTCAGGCGCAGTATTTCGAGCCCCCTGAGTGGGAAGACCGCAGGGACCGCTACGAGCGCTATCGGCGGTATCGCTGGGAACGCGAGCGGGAGCGCGAGCGCGAGCGGATGCGCCGCTACTATCGTCGTCGCTGGCGCGATGATGACGACGAGGACGATTGATCGGATCGCTGTCGCCCCGGCCGTTCCACGATCCGCTTCACGCCGGCAGTACGCCCCGGCGGCCCCGTCCGGACTCGATCCGGGCTGCCCTCAGGGCGCGGGTGATCTCCTGCCGCGTCCGAGGCCTTATCCAGCGACGGCACCAAGTAGACCGAGCCGTTCGGCCCCGGTCACGAGCTCGACCACGGATCGAGCCTGCATCTTTTCCATGACCTTGTGGCGATGGGCCTTGACGGTTCGCTCGGTCGTGCCGAGCTCGAAGGCGACCTGCTTGTTCCTCTTGCCCCGGATGATGCGATCGAAGACTTCGCGTTCGCGTTTAGTCAGCCGTTCGAGCCGGGCGGAGCCGACACGAAGCCAGCCGTCCCGCTCGCTGGCCTGGCGATAGCGCGAAATCGCGCGATCGACGGCCTCGATGAATTCGCAGCGCTCGAAAGGTTTCGAGAAGAAGTCCTCCGCGCCGGCTTTGATGGCTCTCACGCAGCAGCGGACGTCCCCATGATCGGTGAGAACGATCACCGGCAAGTTCAGGCCGGCCTTGCTGAACAGATCGACGACGAAAGGGACCAATCGATCGGGCTCTTCCGTGTCGATCACGACGCAACTCGCGCGTTCCCCCCCGATCTTGTGGTGCAGGATCCCGTCTGCGTTGGCATGGCCCTTTGTCAGATACCCGTTTTCCCGGAGCAGCGCGTCGATGTCGGCCAGCGAAGTCGCGTCGGTGTCGACGATGTGGACGAGGGCAGGCATGGTCAGATCTTGGTCTTCGAAGGAATGGTCCGTCTTCCCCGACGCCGTGCAGGCTCAGATTCAGGGTGTTTTCGGCGCGCCGGGCATGCAGCGCTGGTATTTGGCCGAGGCGGTTCCATCGGTGACGTTGTAGCGCTGAAGCCCGCCATCCGCTGTGAGGGCAAGGATGGCCGTTGTCGATTCCGTTGCGACCGCCGTCGTGCAGCTGAGATTGAGCAGCTGCCGATCACCCTTGGGGTCGATCCGGCCGATGCGGCAGGTCGCGAGGGGGGTCGTGAGCCGCTGGCCGCGCACGATGAAGGCGGTGACGAAGAGGTTGGCAGGCCGCTTGAAGCTGACGGTCTTTCCGTTCGAGGTGAAGACGTCGGCGCAGGGTAGTCCCTCTTCAAGCCAAGCACCGTCGAAATTTGGCTTCTGGGCCCAAGCACCGGATGAGACGGCCAGGGCAAAGCCGACGATTAGCCCAACACGATAGCACATTGCGTTACCGCCCCCCAACTCGGCAGAACGCATTTGAAGACGGAAAACCTGCCCAAGAGTCAAGCGAGGACTGTGGCGTCTCCAGGTCGAAATCATTCGCTTTCCGGGTTTGGACGGGAGGGATACGACGGTGGCGGCAGTGGGGCTCAGCAGCGTAGCCTGGCCGGCATCGCCGCTTCGCCACGGATCAGCTTCAGTGCGCGACGAGCGCCTGTAAAGCGGTCGGTTGGACCGATATCCTGCCGACGAAGGGTCGATCATGCGCGAGGATCACGAAATAGGCCGCCGATCCGACGAGCACATAGAGATGCGCCGCAACGATCTGCATGCGGAAGGCGTGGCTGTTGCAGATGATGATCGCCAGCAAGGTTGCCGTGGAAATCAGCCACATGGCCGACCATTGAGCCCAGGTGATGCCGGCCTGCGAGGAGATGAGGCGTGCGAGGCGCGCGTGCCGGACCTGAAGCAGCTGGTTGAGAAGCGGCGCATAGACCAATGAATCCGACGACGCGACGCCCTGCCGCGAAACGAACTCGATCGCGCTCAGCAACTGTTTTTCCGATTGATCGAAGATGGGATCGTTGGGCGGGAGGCTTTTGGCCATCGCGGGCCAATCGGCGGCAATGACGCCCTGCAGGTAAGCTTGCAGAGCCATGTGCAACGTCCGGCGTGCCGCTTCCGGCAGCGCGGCCGAAAGAACCATCGTGCTTTCCATCGCATCCGCTTCGCGCTGGACGGCGTTCCGAGCGGCGACGGCGTCGTTCCAGATGCCTGCCGCGGAGAAGGCGACCATGAGTGCGAAGAGCCCGCCGCATGCGTTGATGATCGAGTCCCGGATCGGTAGCGGTTCATCCAGTTGGTAACCGAAACGCGGAATAGCGAAGCGTGTGAGGCCGATCAGGAACCAGCAGACCATGACGCTTATCGACAGGACTGCGATAAACATCAACGTCAATGGCAACTCATGGAAGACAATGAACATTGAACGCCCCGATTCATAGCCGGAGCGAAACCTAAAGGCTGTCTCCGAGCGGGTATAGAGCGGCCCGGTCATGCCCCCGCCGGTCGAGAAGCGAGATACCTCATGCGACGGCACGTCACCTGCGCGTTCTCCACACGCGCTGGTCGTGTCGTTCCGTCTTCGTTTGCTCTGCGATGAATGCGCCCCTCGTTCTGCCGGGTTGCATAGGGCAGTGGCTGTGTTCTCTCGCGAGACCTGCTAGGGGAAGGATATTCTCCGTGTTAGCCGGCAGGGTCTCATGCAGCTTTCTCCCAATTTCGACGAGCGGATCGATCGTCGCGGCACCCATTCGGCCAAATGGGACAAGATGGAAACCGTCTATGGCGTGCCGGCCGATGGCGGCATCGCGATGTGGGTCGCGGATATGGATTTCCGCCCGCCGGCCTGCGTGCAGAATGCGCTCGACGGCATGAACGCCCACGGCGTCTACGGCTATTTCGGCGATGACCGCGCCTATCTCGCCGCGATCCGCTGGTGGATGCTGAACCGGCACGGCTGGGAGGTCGAGCCGGCCTCGGTCTTCACCACGCATGGCCTCGTCAACGGCACGGCGCTCTGCGTCGAGGCCTATACCAAGCCCGGCGACGGCGTCGTCCTGATGACGCCGGTCTACCATGCCTTCGCGCGCATCGTGACCGCGTCGGGCCGCCGGGTCGTCGAATGCCCGCTGGCGCGGGAGGAGGGGCGCTACGTCCTCGACATTCCCGCCTGGGATGCGGCGATGACCGGCAAGGAGCGCATGCTGATCCTCTGCTCGCCGCATAATCCGGGCGGGCGCGTCTGGACGCGCGACGAATTGCGCGCCATCGCCGATTTCTGCAAGCGCCACGACCTCATCCTGGTCTCGGACGAGATCCACCACGACCTCGTCATGCCCGGCCAGAAGCACACGGTGATGCCGGTCGCGGCGCCCGAGATCATGGACCGCCTGGTTATGATGACGGCGACGACCAAGACCTTCAACATCGCCGGCGCCCATATCGGCAACGTCATCATCCCCGACGAGCGGCTGCGCGAGCTCTTCCGCGGGCGCATGGACGCGCTCGGCATCTCCCCGAATTCCTTCGGCATGGCGATGGCGACCGCTGCCTACAGCCCGGAGGGAGCGGCCTGGGTCGATGCGCTCAACCTCTATCTCGACGCCAACCGCCGGCTGTTCGACGCAGGGGTCGATTCGATTCCGGGCGTGCGTTCCATGCCGCTGGAATCGACCTATCTCGCCTGGGCGGATTTCTCGGGGACGGGAATGGACCCGGCCGAGTTCACCGCCCGTGTCGAGAAGCAGGCGAAGATCGCCGTCAATCACGGCCCGACCTTCGGCAAGGGCGGCGAGAGCTTCCTGCGCTTCAATCTGGCGACGCCGCGCTGTGTCGTCGAGGAAGCCGTCGCGCGCCTGAAGCTCGCCTTCGCCGATCTGCAGTAACAACGGCAACCCTCGGCCGGCTGTGAAGCTTCACGGCCGGCGGAGGTGTCAGGCCGAAACGGGCCGCTCCTCGACCACGCCGTTCGCGAGATCGATGCTGAAATCGCGCGAGGGCAGGCTCGCAAGATAGCTTTCCAGGATAGCGAGGAAGCTCGCGATGCGGGCCTGCACGCTCGTCGCGGCCCAATCGCCGGCCCGATAATGCGCGGCGAGCTTGCGATAGGCCTCGAGCCGCTCCGGCGCGACAAAGTCGAGCGCGACATGCCGGCCCTTGCGCAGCCGGTACCAGTCCACCACCAGGTCGAAGAAGGGCAGGGCCTCCGCGCTGGTTGCCTCCGGGGTCACATCGTCCGGTGCGAGCGGCGCGGCGACCCCCGCCAGCCGGTCGAGATCGGCCAGGGTCAGTTGCGGCACGAGCGCGGCGAGATCGGCGGGCCATTCCTTCGGCAGGTAGCGGCGGCGCACCATCTCCGCGAGATGCGTGCTGAGGAAGGCGCCATGGCTCGTGGTGGAGGCGATGCCGCCGTCATGCTCGCCGGTTCGCTTCGCCTCGGCCTTGTAGAGATCGAAGGCGAGGTCGAAGCCCGGCACCTCGGCCAACACCACCGTCTCGATGGCGAGATGCCCATCCGCGATGGTCGCGATCTTGTAGGCCGGCGGGAACCCGACCATCGAGGGAACGGCGATATTGATCAGCCAATTGTCGCCATTCGCCACGCGCGCCGTGTCGTTGATGTGCAGATGGCCGCTGAAATGGATGCGTATGCCGGTCGCCGCGGCAGCCTCCGCCGTGGCGGCGGTGGGCGCGCGGCGGACGAAGGAGGTATCGCCGAGCAGGCGCGCCTCGTCGGCCGTGGTGCCGTTCAGCGGGTCGAGCACCGGATAATGCGAGAAGGCGAGCAGCGTCTTGCCCAGAGCCTTCGCCCGCGCCGCGACATCGCGCATCCAGGCAAGGACGAAGGGCTTGTGGCGCGGCATCGCGTTCCAGCCCGCATCGGTGCTGTCGATATAGCTCCTTTCCAGTGTCGGATCGCCGTTGCCGTCGCGCGGCTCGAAGACATTGGCGTCGATCGAGAGCACCCAGAGCCCGGCGATGGGCTCGGCCAGATAGGAGCTGTCGATCATGCGCCGGACGGTGCCGCCATCGGCCGAGCGGATCTCGAAGCTGCGGGTCGCCAGCGCATCGTCCTGTCCGAACGGGCTTTCCCAATGCAGGTGCCAGGGGCGTCGGAAGAAGCCGAGCTCGGCCATGGCGGGAATGGCCGCGTCGTAGCCGCCGCAATACATCTCCGGACTGAGAATGAGGGCGGTCGAATCCTCCACTTCCGCAGCCGGATCGCTCGTCACCAGCACATGGCTGCCATCGGGATCGAGAAAGCGCTTCGACTGGTGGCGGCCATGGATGGCATAGAGGTCGTGATTGCCGGGCGTCGCCAGGAAGCGCAGGCCGTGCCGGTCGGAATAATCCTGCAGCAGGGCGGTCGCAGCGGCCATCGTCGCGTGCTGGCCGTCATCGGTGAGATCGCCGACCAGGATGACGAGTTCGATGCCGCGCGCCACGATATCGTCGAGCAGAGCCGGCAGGGCCGGATAGCTCTCGTTGAATACCCGCGTGGAGGCGACGGTGTCGGCAAGGCTGCGTGTGGCCGCCGATGGCGCACGCGGGCTGCCGGCCCGGTAGGTCACGTCATGGAAATGCGGATCGGCTATGACGGCTATGCGGGTCATGCGGGGCTTCCGGTCGGGCGGCAATGCCGAAGCGCTGAGCGGCAGGATGCCGCCGGAGCCTCCATAGCGTCCTCGGTGATGCCGGCGCCAGAGGGGCCGGGCCGGTTTGGCCGGGGCCGCGCGGCTCGACATGAATAGCCGCAAGCTCGCTACCGATTGACGGGAGCGGGGCCGCGTGGAACATCGTCGGTACTACTGTCATATGGGAATTGAACGATGAAGTTTACCCTGGCGCTTGCCGCTGCTGTCGTTTGCGCCGTTTCGGTTTCGGCGGAAGCGCAGACCCTGAAGACCATCCAGTCGCGCGGCGTCCTGAATTGCGGGACCGGCGCGAATCTCGCGGGCTTCGCTGTTCCCGACGCGAACGGCGTCCTGACCGGTATCAATGCCGACTATTGCCGGGCGCTCGCCGCGGCCGTTTTCGGCGACAAGTCCAAGGTCAAGTTCATCCAGCTGCCGTCGAAGGACCGGATCACCGCGCTGCAGTCGGGCGAGACCGATCTCATCGCCGCGACCACGACCTGGACCATGAGCCGCGACACGACGCTCGGCCAGAACTTCCGCCCGATCTATTACTATGACGGCCAGGGCTTCATGGTTAAGAAGTCGATGAACATCAAATCGGCGAAGGAGCTCAGCGGCGCCTCTATCTGCATCCAGCAGGGCACCACCACCGAGCTCAACACCGCGGATTATTTCCGCAAGAACAACATGAAGTTCGAGCCGGTGACCTTCGCCACCAACAACGAGGCGACCGAGGCCTACGAGAGCGGCCGCTGCGACGCCTTCACCACCGACGCCTCCGGCCTCTATTCCGAGCGCATGCGCTTCAAGGCGCCGGACGACCATATCGTGCTGCCGGAGACGATTTCGAAGGAGCCGCTCGGCTACGTCACCCGCCATGGCGACGACCAGTGGTTCGACATCGTCACCTGGGTTCATTTCGCGCAGCTCACCGCCGAGGAGCTCGGCGTCACCCAGGCGAATGTCGACGAGATGCGGGAGAAGTCGGACAATCCCGAGATCAAGCGCCTGCTCGGCAAGGAAGGCACCTTCGGCGAGGCGCTCGGCCTCAAGAACGACTGGGCCTATAACGCCATCAAGGCGGCCGGCAACTACGGCGAGATGTTCGAGCGCAATCTCGGCGAGAAGTCGCTGCTCAAGATCGCCCGCGGCCAGAATGCGCTGTGGAGCAATGGCGGCCTGATGTACGCGGCGCCGATCCGCTGAGCATCGGATCGATCCGTTCGGTCACATAAGGAAGGCCCGGCTGCTGCCTGCAGCCGGGCCTTTCCGCATGCGGCTAAGCGTCTGGCGCTGGCCGGCAAGACGCGAAAGCCCCTTGCGATCCGCCGCGGACAGGCGGAATGAGGGAAAGTTGTTCCAGTCCGAAAGGTGAAGGTGAAGGCGATGGCGGCTCCAGTCGTTCCGGCAAGCGAAGCTGTGACCGAAGGCGAGGCGTTCCGCCCGCATACCTCGCATTGGGGCGTGTTCTCAGCCCGCATGAAGGAAGGGCAGCTCGAAGTCCGCCCCCATCCGGTCGATCCCGATCCCAACGACATCATCCAGAATTTCCCGGCGGCCCTGCGCCACCGCGCCCGCATCGCCCAGCCCATGGTCCGGCGTGGCTGGCTGGAGAACGGGCCGGGGCCCGACGACCGCCGCGGCCGCGACGAATACGTGCCGATGTCCTGGTCGGCCGTGCTGGACAAGCTTGCCGCCGAGCTGCGCCGCGTGCGTGACGACCACGGCCCCGGCGCCATCTTCGGCGGTTCCTATGGCTGGGCCAGCGCCGGTCGCTTCCACCATGCCCAGAGCCAGATCCACCGCTTCCTCAACACCTCGACCGGCGGCTATGTGAAGTCGGTCAACAGCTATTCCTCGGGTGCCTCCTCCGTCCTCGTGCCGCATATCATCGGCGACTACGAGGATCTGGTGAAGCGCAATGTCTCCTGGGAGCAGATCGCCGATCACAGCGAGATCGTGCTCGCCTTCGGCGGCATGGCGCTGAAGAACAGCATGGTCGCCGGCGGCGGAACCAGCCGCCATGTCGAGCGCGGCGCGATGGAGCGGGCGCAGGCGCGCGGCTGCGAATTCGTGCTGGTCAGCCCCCTGCGCGCCGACCTGCCGGCGGAGGCCGGGGCCGAGTGGCTGGCGAACATTCCAGGCAGCGATACCGCCTTGATGCTGGCGCTGGTCCACACGCTCGTCGTCAACGGTTTGCACGACCGTGCCTTCCTCGATCGCTACACGGTCGGCTGGCCGGTCTTCGAACGCTACCTGCTTGGCGAGACGGACGGCCAGCCCAAGGATGCGGCCTGGGCCGCTCCGATCGCCGGGCTGCCGGCCGAGGAGATCCTCGCGCTGGCCAAGCGCCTGCACGGCAAGCGCGCGCTCATCGTCGTGGCCCATGCTCTACAGCGCGCTACCCATGGCGAACAGCCGGTCTGGATGGGCATGGTGCTCGCGGCAGCGCTCGGCCAGATCGGGCTTCCAGGCGGCGGCTATGGCTACGGCCTCGGCGCCATCGCCTATTACGGCCGGCGCTACAACGCAGTGCCGATGCCGACCTTCTCGCAGGGTAAGAACCCGATCAGCGATTTCATCCCGGTCGCGCGCATCGCCGACATGCTGCTCAACCCGGGCACGACCTATCGCTATAACGGCCAGACTAGGACCTATCCCGAGATCAAGCTGGTCTACTGGGCCGGCGGCAACCCCTTCCACCACCATCAGGACCTCAACCGCCTGCGCGAGGCCTTCGCCCGCATCGACACGCTGGTCGTGCACGAGCTCGCCTGGACCGCGACGGCCCGCCACGCCGATATCGTGCTGCCTTGCACGATGACGCTGGAGCGCGAGGATATCGGTGGCAATCCCAGTGATCCGCTGCTGGTGCCGATGCATCCGGTCGTCGCACCCTATGGCGAGGCGCGCGACGATTACGCGATCTTCGCCGATCTCGCCGAGCGCCTCGGCACGGGTGAGGCCTTCACCGAGGGGCGCACTGCCCGGCAGTGGCTGGAGCATCTTTACGAGCCGACCCGCGCGGCGCTGGCGGCAAAGGGCCTGCCGGCACCGAGCTTCGCCGAGTTCTGGGCGGGCGAGGGCTTCGACCTGCCGCAGCAGCCGGACGATGGCGGCAAGCTGCGCGCCTTCCGCGCCGATCCGGACGCTTCGCCGCTGGGGACGCCATCAGGCAAGCTCGAAATCTTCTCGGAGACGATCGCCGGCTTCGGCGAGGCAGATTGCCCTGGCCACCCGACCTGGCTCGGCGCGACCAATGTTCCCGATGATGCCAATCCCTATGTGCTCGTCGCCAACCAGCCCCGGACCCGCCTGCATAGCCAGTTCGATTTCGGCGGCCATAGCAGCGACGCCAAGCATCGCGGCCGCGAGGTCGCGCATATGCATCCCGACGACGCGGCGCTGCGTGGCATCACCGATGGCGACATCATACGTCTCTCGAACGAGCGCGGCGCCTGTCTCGCGGCTGTCCGTGTCACCGATGGCATCCGCAAGGGCGTGATCCAGCTCCCGACCGGCGCCTGGTACGACCCCGTCGATCCGAACGAGGACAAGCCGCTCTGCGTCCACGGCAATCCGAACGTGCTGACCCGCGATGTCGGCACCTCGGCTTTGGCGCAGGGCTGCACCGGGCAACTCACCACGGTGCAGGTCGCGCGCTTCGACGGCAACCTGCCGCCGATCCAGGCCTTCGACCCGCCAGGCTCGCGCTCGGCGCAAGCCGCCGAATAAGCCCGGATATCCGCGATCCGCTGCCGTGGAAACCGGCTGCGGATCGCGCGCAAGCCGACAACGAAAACAACCCGCCGCCTGCCTCCGCGAGACCGCATGCCCTCCTCCTATATCGACACCTATTACCGCCGCACGCTCGCGACGCAGGAGAGCTACCCGCCGGCCGAAGGCACGCTGAAGACCGATATCTGCATCGTCGGCGGCGGCTTGGCGGGCCTCACCGCCGCGCTCGACCTCGCCGGCGCCGGCCGGTCCGTCCTGCTGCTGGAGGCCGAGCGCGTCGCCTGGGGCGCATCGGGCCGCAATGGCGGCTTCGTCAGCCCGGGCTACGCGACCTCGCTCGCCGCGATCGAGCGCAAGGCGGGTCGCGACCACGCCGACGAGCTCTATCGGCTGACGATGGAGGGCGTCGAGATCGTCCGCCGCAACATCGACAGCCTCGCGATCACCGAAGCCGCGCCGTCGCCGGGCATCATGAAGGTCGTCCGCTATGACGGCGGCGCCGGGCTCCAGGCGATCCGCGATACGCAGGAGAAGCGCTTCGGCCGCAAGCTCCGCTATCTCGGGCGCGAGGAGACCCGCGCACTGCTGAACTCGCCGAAATACCACGCCTCGCTCACCGCGGACGACGCTTTCCATTTCCACCCGCTGAACTATGCCCGCGCGCTTGCCCGCGAGATCGTCCGGCTCGGCGGCCGTATCCATGAGGGCTCGCCGGTCGTCTCCTGCGAGCTCGACGGCGCCGTGAAGCGCTTGAAGACGGCGAAGGCAACGATCGAGGCCGAGCAGGTGCTGTTCACGACCGGCGGCTATACCGGCTCCGTGCTGCCGGCCCTGCGCCGCGCCTATATCCCGATCGCGACCTATGTCCTGCTGACCGAGGCCGCGCCCGAGCTGATCCGCCAGGCGATCCGCATCGACACCGGCGTGGGCGACGACCGGCGCGCGAGCGACTATTATCGCGTCGTCGAGGGCGGCTCCCGCATCCTCTGGGGCGGGCGCATCACCACGCGGACGACCGAGCCGCGCGACGTCGCCGCGATCCTGCGTCACGAGATGGTCACGACCTATCCGCAACTCGCCGGGCTCAAGATCGAAACGGCGTGGTCGGGGCTGATGTCTTATGCTCGCCATCTCATGCCGCAGATCGGCCAATACCGTCCGGGCGTCTGGTACTGCACGGCTTTTGGCGGTCACGGCATGAACACCACCGCGATCGGCGGCACCGTCATCGCCGAGGCGATCCGCGGCGCCAGCGACCGCTACAAGCTCTTCGCGCCCTTCGGGCTGGTCTGGAACGGCGGCCCCTTCGGCACGGCGGCCGTCCAGTTGACCTATTGGAGCTATCAGGCGGCGGATTTCCTGCGCGGGCGATAAGCCTGCCGAGCGCGATCCGGATCCTGGTCGACTGGATCAGAGCCAGCAGCCCGCTCCGCCTGCGATGAGCGGCTTGCAATCGGCACGAAATGTTCCATCCGGTCGTGGGTTCCGGGTTCGCGCCTGCGGACGCCCGGGAATGACGAGAGCGGTGGCTGGAAATGATCCGGCAGTGTCGGCTCTGCCTACCGCGTCGGGGTATCCGGCCGGCGCAAGGTGCGTTTCACGGCACGCTTCAATTGGTCGCCGGCCTTGCGCACGAGTTCGCGATTGCTGCCGCTGCGGCTCCTTCCGGACGACAAGTTGGGCAGCGGCAAGGGTGCTTCCTTGTCCTGCACGGCCGGTTTTCTGGAGGGCCCGGCCTCAGCCGGCACCAGCACGAGCTCGGGTGCGCTCACCGGCAGCGCCGCCATGGTTGGATCGACGAAGGCCTTGATCGGCAGATGGTCGGAGGCGACGCGCGCCAGCGGCGTGTCGTGGACCGCGACCTCCGACAGGATTTCCGGGCGGTTGGCGATGATCCGGTCGAGCGCCAGCAGGGGCAGCCCGGCCGGGAAGCTCGGCACCGGCACCGGCATCGCGCCGAAGGCGGCATCGAGCGCGCTCAGCGCCGAGCGGCCGCCGAGCCGCCATTCGTTGAGGTCGCCGAGCAGGAGAGTGGGGCGCTCGTCCCGGCTGCGCATCAGGTCGATGATCATGCGCGCCTGCTGCGAGCGTGAGCGCCTGAGCAGCCCGAGATGGGCCGCGACGATGCGGAGTGCCGCACCGCTCTCCAGATCGATATCGACGACCAGCGCGCCGCGCGGTTCCAGCCCCGGCAGCGAGACCTGATGGACATCGCGCACCAGCCCCTGGCGGAACAGCACGACATTGCCATGCCAGCCATGCGCTGCTGCATTGGCGCTCTCGACGGGAACCGGGACGAGCCCCGTCTCTTCCTTCAGGCGGGCGAGGTCGAGCAGGCCGTGGCGGGCGCCGAAACGCTTGTCTGCCTCCTGCAGGGCGATGACATCGGGCGCGATCTCGCGGATCACCTGCCCGATCCGGCCGGGGTCGAAGCGGCCGTCGACGCCGACGCATTTATGGACGTTGTACGAGGCGACGAGCGTGCCGCCGGGGCGGCCGTTCTCGCCCGCCGGCACGGTGCCGGGGCGGTTCTTGCGCTGGCGCAGCGAGGCGATGATGCTGGCGGGCAGGCTCGGGTTCTTCTTCTGCATCGCTCCGCCGGCTCGTGCGCCGGACCCGCCTTGGTGGGGCGGGTGACGGCTTGGGCATCCATGGCGTCAGGGAGATGACCGTCTTGGCTCACAGATAGGGCGAACCGAGCCAGATCAGCCTGTCGATCAGACGCATGACATAGGGCCGGGCGCGCAGGCCGGCAAGCGTGACCGGAATCGCGCTCGCCATCACCGTCTCGATCCGTCGCTCGATCTCGCGGGCGAAACCATGGTCGAGGATTTCGAGATCGATCTCGAAATTCAGGCGCAGCGAGCGCGGATCGAGGTTGGAGGAGCCGATATAGGCCCAGCTGCCGTCGACGGCGAGCAGCTTGGAATGGTCGAAGGCGCCGGTCGAGCGCCAGATCCGGCAGTAATTCTTGAGGATCTGGTCGAATTGCGCGGTCATGGCGCGGTCGACCAGTACGAGATTGTTGACCGAAGGCACGACGATATCGATGGCCACACCGCGCCGCGCTGCGGTGACCAGCGCGCTGATCAGTTCCTGGTCCGGCAGGAAATAGGGCGACATGATCTTGACCGAGTCGCGCGCCACCGACAGGGCGCCCATCAACAGCTTGTGATTGGTCTCCAGATAGGCATCCGGCCCAGACGGCACCGCGCGCGCCAGCACCGGCATGGTGCCGCGCTCCAGCGCCGGAATCGCCCAGGCGTCCCCCGCGAGTGCCTCGCCGGTGGCGAAGCACCAGTCCTCAGCCGCGACGGCGAAGAGATCGGCGACGACCGGGCCTTCGACCTTGAAATGCGTGTCATGAGCGAAGGCATCGCTGGCAAATTCGCGGGTAAAACCCTCGCGGATGTTCATGCCGCCCATGAAGCCGACGATGCCGTCGACGACGATGATCTTTCGGTGGGTCCTGAGATTGGCATAGGGCAATCTCAACCCCATGATGATGTTGCCGTTGAAGACGCTGACGGCGACCCCGCCCTCGCGCAGATGCCCGGCGATGCTCGGCACCGAATAGCGTGCGCCGACGGCGTCGATCAGCACCCGCACTGCGATGCCGCGCCGATGCGCGTCGATCAGCGCATCGGCGACGCGCAGGCCGATCGGATCGCGGTCGAAGATGTAGCTCTCCAGGATGATGCTGCGCTCGGCCGCGGCAATGGCGGCGAGCATCGCGCCATAGGCCTCGTCGCCGGTCTCCAGGATCTCGATGCGGTTGCTGGTGGTCAGCGGATGGCGGGCGACGCGGTCGCCGAGCGTCTTGAGCGCGAGGAAGCGCCTGCCAAAATCGGTGGCGACCGCTTCATCCTCGACATGGAAATCGGCGGCCGCCATGCCATGGCCGGGGCGGTTGGCCAGGATCGAGGCGCGCCGGATGCGGTTGACCCCGGCGATGGCGTAGAGCAGCGGTCCGACGATCGGCGAGAGGATGATCACGCCGACCCAGCCGATGGCGGCGCGCACCTCATCCTTCGTCATCACCGCATGCACGCCGGCGACGGTCGACATCGCGATCGTGATGACGGCCAGGATATGCGGCCAGTAGGTCGAGAGAATCCCCCACATGATGACGAGGCTAACCTGTGGCGGGGCGATCCGCCATGCTCGGTCGGTTCGGGCGCATGCCGTAAAGGGCGAAGCCTGATCCGCGTCATCGGCTGGCAGGGGCATGGGAAGGCCGGAAGACTCGACTCGCCTTCAGGTGGCGAGCGTTCTATAAAGAACAAATAGAGAACAATTACCGTGCTCCCATGCCCGACACCGCACCGACCCTGTCCGATCTGCGCCGCAGCCTTGCCGAAGCCGCTTTGCGGATTGGCCCGGCTGCGGCCGGCCGGATCGGCCTGGGCGTGCCCGGGCTGGACGAGGTCCTGAACGGCGGGATCGCGCGGGCGGCTTTGCATGAGATCTACGCTGCCGAGGTCGCCGATCTCGCCGCGGCGACCGGTTTCGCGCTCGGCCTCGCGTTGCGGGCAGGGCAGGCGGAGGAGAAGGCTGGAACCTTGTCGAACGAGACGGGCGCCGGTTCGCGTGGAGAAATGCGGAATAGCTCCGGCCAGCGCCCCATCCTCTGGGCGCGGCAGGATTTCGTCGATGCCGAGGCCGGGCGGCTGCATGCGCCGGGCCTGAACGAGCTCGGCCTCGATCCGGCGCGTCTGCTGCTGGTGCGGGCGCGCGACGGCGAGGGCGTCTTGCGGGCGGGCGCGGAAGGCGCGCGCTGCCCGGCGCTCGGCGCCGTGCTGATCGAGCCATGGGGCGAGCCGCGTCCTTTCGACCTGACGGCAAGCCGGCGCCTCGCCCTGGCGGCGGAAACCTCGGGCGTGCCGGTGCTGCTGCTGCGGGTCGCGGCGACTGAGGCGCCGAGCGCGGCGCGAACGCGCTGGCAGGTGAGGGCGCTCGCCTCCCGGGCGCTGGAGGCGAATGCGCCGGGCGCGCCGGCCTTCGCCCTGAGATTGCTGCGCCAGCGCGGCGGTGCGGCGGAGCGCGAGTGGCGTGTGGAGTGGGACCGTGACCGACATTGCTTTGCGGAACGCAGCCTTTTCGATCGAGCTTTCCGGACAGACCATGCCGCGCCGCTATCTCGCCCTCTGGTTCCCCTATCTGGCGACGGACAGATTGCGGCGGACGGGCGCGATTCCGGTCTCCGGCGCGCCGGCTGAGAAGCCGCATGTCCTGACCGAAATGCAGGGCAATGCGCTGCGCCTCGTCGATTGTGACCAGCGCGCCGTCGCGCTCGGCCTGACGCGCGGGATGACGCTGGCCGATGCCCGCGCCCGCATCCCCGATCTCGTCGCGCTGGAGACGCAACCGCAGGCCGATCGCGAATTCCTTGAAGCGCTCGCCGGCTTCTGTGATCGTTTCACCCCGCTGGTCGCGCTCGACGAGCCGCATGGCCTCATGCTCGACATCACCGGCTGCGCCCATCTCTTCGGCGGCGAGGCCGGGCTCGGCAATCTGGCCGCGCGCGCCATGCAGCGCGGTGGTCTTCAGCTCAAGGCCGCCATCGCCGGCACGCCCGACGCCGCTCGCGCCTGCGCCCGCCACGGCGGTGGCGGCATCATCCCGCCCGGCCAGGAGAAGGCGTGGCTCCGCTCGCTGCCGACCGCTGCGTTGGACACTGACGCCGAGACCGTGATCGCGCTCTCCCGCGCCGGCCTCAAGACGCTCGACCATCTCGCGGAACGCCCCTCTGAGACGCTCTCCGCCCGTTTCGGCGAGGCTTTGGCAGTCAAGCTCCGGCGCATTCTCGGCCATGAGGATCGCCGCATCACGCCCTTGCGTCCGCCGCCCGATTGCGTGGTCGAGCGCCATTTTGCCGAGCCTTTCGCCGCTACCGCGAGCCTCGAGGCCGTGGTCGTCAGGCTCATCGGGGAGGCGGTGCGGGTGTTGGAAGCGCGCGGCGAGGGCGGGCGCATCTTCGAGCTCGGATTCTTCCGCAGCGACGGCGTCGTCCGCCGCCTCGCCATCGAGACCGGCCGCCCGTCGCGCGACGCCAAGGCACTGCTCCGGCTCTATCGCGAGCGTGTCGAGACGCTGTCTGACCCGCTCGATCCCGGCTTCGGCTTCGACGCGATCAAGCTCGCCGTACCGCTCTGCGAGCCGCTCGACACGCCCCAGCACAGCCTCGACGGCCGGGCCATCGAGGAGGCGACGGTGGCCGATCTGGTCGACCGGCTCGTCACCCGCTTCGGCCGCGACCGGGTATTGCGCTTCGCGGCGCAGGACACACATCACCCCGTCCGCGCCGCGAAAGCGTTGTCGGCCGCCGCGCCATTGCCGGAAACGCCCTGGTCGACGCCCGAGCCGCAGGAGCCGCCGACCCGTCCGCTCCAGCTCTTCGAGCCGCCCCAACCGGTCGAGGCCATCGCCGAGGTGCCGGACGGACCGCCGATCCGCTTCCGCTGGCGCCGTCTCATCCATGACGTCGCCCGCGCTGAGGGCCCGGAGCGCATCGCTCCCGAATGGTGGCGCGACGGCTCGGACGAGCCGATGCGCGACTATTACCGCGTCGAGGATGCTGAAGGCCGCCGTTTCTGGCTCTACCGCATCGGCTTCTACGAGGCTGACGCCGCCCCGCCGCGCTGGTTCCTGCACGGGCTCTTCGCATGAATCAGATTGCGAATACCTTCGCCGAACCTGTTGCCGCCACGCATTTTTCCTTCCTGCACGGCGCTTCGCCCGGGCCGCATATGGTGCTGACGGCGCTGCTGCTCGGCTATTCCGGCATCGGCATCGCCGATCGCAACACGGTGGCAGGCGTCGTGCGCGCCTGGGCGACCCTCAGGCAGTTGCGCGAGGAGGGCCTGCCGGCGCCCGACAAGGTCAAGGAGGGTGGCAGCCCCGGCGAGCATATCTGGGTCGAGAATCCCGACTTTTCCGCATTGCCCTTCACCTCCGACCGGATGAAGGCGATGGCGAAGGACTTCAAGCTCGCGACCGGCAGCCGTCTCGTCTTCGCCGACGGCACGCCCGATATCGTCGCCTATCCGGCCAATCGCGCGGGCTGGGGCCGGCTCTGCCGGCTGCTCAGCCAGGGCAATCTGAAGGACGGCGTGAAGAAGGGCGAATGCCGGCTCGTCCTCGACGATCTCCTCAACGATGCGCGGGACCTGCTGGTGATCCTGATGCCGGGCCGCAAGCTTGACGCTCTGCCGGGGCTGCTCGCCCGGCTCGACGAGGCCGCGCCCGGCGCGGTCTGGCTTGGCGCCACCATGCATCGGCGCGGCGATGACCGCCGCCGCCTCGCGCGCCTGAAGAACATCGCCGCGGCGACCCGCACGCCGCTGATCGCGACCAATGACGCGCTCTACGATTCCATCGGGCAGCGCGACCTGCAGGACGTGCTGACCTGCATCCGCGAGGGCGTCACCATCGAGCGGGCGGGGCGGCTGCTCGAATCCAATGCCGAGCGCCATCTCAAGCAGCCGCAGGAGATGGCCCGCCTCTTCCGAGACGCGCCCGAGGCGATCGCAGAGACGCAGCATCTCTTCTCCCGCGTCGAATTCGATCTGGGGGAGCTGAAATACGAATATCCCGACGAGCCGGTCCCGCCCGGCTGGAACGATCAGGACTGGCTGGTGGAGCTGGTCCGCCGCTGCTGCCTGATCCGCTACCCCGACGGCGTGCCGGACAAGGTCGAGAAGCTGCTGGTGAAGGAGCTCGCTCTCATCGAGAAGCTGGAATACGCCCGCTATTTCCTGACGATTCGCCAGATCGTCGAATTCGCGGACAGCAAGGGCATTCTCTGCCAGGGTCGTGGATCGGCCGCCAATTCCGCCGTCTGCTATGTGCTCGGCATCACCGCGGTCGATCCCGCCGAGAACGACGTGCTGTTCGAGCGCTTCATCTCGACCGAACGTCGCGAGCCGCCCGATATCGACGTCGATTTCGAGCATGAGCGGCGCGAGGAGGTGATCCAGTGGATCTATAAATTCTATGGTCGCGAACGTGCCGGCATCGCCGCCACCGTGATCCATTACCGGCCGCGCAGCGCCATTCGCGAGGTCGGCAAGGTGCTGGGCCTGACCGAGGACGTCACCGCCCGCATCGCCGATACCAATTGGGGGAGCTGGGGCAGCGAGATCGGCGATGCCCGGGTCCGCCAAGCCGGGCTTGATCCGAGAAATCCGACGATCCGCCGTGCCGTCGACTTCGCGATCCGGCTGCTGGGTTATCCCCGGCACCTCTCGCAGCATGTCGGCGGTTTCGTTTTGTCGCGCGGGCGCCTCGACGAGACCGTGCCGATCGGCAATGCCGCGATGAAGGACCGCACCTTCATCGAATGGGACCGCGACGACATCGACGAACTCAGGCTGATGAAGGTCGATGTGCTCGGTCTCGGCATGCTGACCTGCATCCGCAAGGCGTTCGATCTGCTGCGCGAGCACGAGGGCATCGACTGGGGGCTCGCCGATGTGCCGAAGGAAGAGGAGGAAACCTACGACATGCTCTGCGAAGGCAAGTCGCTGGGCGTCTTCCAGGTCGAAAGCCGGGCACAGATGAACATGCTGCCGCGGCTCAAACCGCGGAAATTCTATGATCTCGTCATCCAGGTCGCGATCGTCCGGCCTGGCCCGATCCAGGGCAATATGGTGCACCCTTACCTGAAGAGGAGGGCAGGGATCGAAGCCGTGACCTACCCGGCTCCAGCACCTGGCCAAGGTGACAAGAATGAGCTCTTCGAGGTCTTGAACAAGACCGAGGGCGTCCCGCTCTTTCAGGAACAGGCGATGAAGCTGGCCATGGTCGCCGCCAAATTCTCCGACATCGAAGCCAACGGCCTGCGCAAGGCGATGGCGACCTTCCGCAATGCCGGCACCATCGGCAATTACGAGGCGATGATGGTCGAGCGCATGGTCGCGCGCGGCTATGAGCGCGATTTCGCCCAGCGCTGCTTCGATCAGATCAAGGGATTCGGCAGCTATGGCTTCCCGGAGAGCCACGCCGCCTCCTTCGCCAAGCTGGTCTACATCTCCTCCTATCTGAAGAAGCACCACCCGGCCGCCTTTGCCTGTGCGCTGCTGAATTCGCAGCCGATGGGCTTCTACGCCCCGGCCCAGATCGTCCGGGAGGCGCAGGAGAACGGCGGCGTCGAGCCGCGGCAGGTCGATGTGAACCTGAGCTACTGGGATAACGGGTTGGAGGCGGTCGAGGACTTTGAAGAAAATGGCTCAGTCATCCCGGGCGACCGAAGGGAGACCCGGGATCTATGCCTGAGCGATCCTGACGAAGGCTCAGGCATGGATCCCGGATCTTCGCTTCGCTCCGTCCGGGATGACGATGGTGGTTGTCCCGAGAAATACAGTCCTCATCCTGAGGAACCGCGTAGCGGCGTCTCGAAGGATGCTCCAGATGCCTCCGGAGCCTCTTGGAACATCCTTCGAGACGCGCCTGCGGCGCTCCTCAGGATGAGGGCTGAGAAGGGCGGGGGACAGAAGGATCCCTTCGCGCTGCGCCTCGGCTTCCGCCAGATCGATGGCTTCAGGGAGGATTGGGGCAAGGCCATCGCGAAGGAGCGGGAAGGGCGCGGCCCCTATCGCGACGTCGAGGAACTGATGCGTCGCGCCAGCCTTCCCCCCCGTGCCATGCGCCTGCTCGCCGATGCCGATGCCTTCCGCTCGCTCGGCCTCGACCGCCGCGAGGCGCTCTGGGCCGTGCGCCGCCTGCCGGACGATGCGGCGCTGCCGCTGTTCCAGGCTGCGCAGGCGCGCGAGCTTGGCTCGGAACGGAACATGGCGCTACCGGTCATGCCGCTGGCCGAGCATATCGTTGCCGATTACCAGACCGTCCGTCTCTCGCTGAAGGGGCATCCGATGCAGCTTCTGCGCCCGCGCTTCCGCCGCGAAGGCATCCTGAGCTGCGCCGAGACCGAGGCGAAGCCCGATGCCGCCTTTGCCCGCACGGCCGGCATCGTGCTGGTGCGCCAGCGGCCGGGCAATGGCAACGCCATCTTCGTCACGCTGGAGGACGAGACCGGCATCACCAATGTCGTGATCTGGGCGCGCCTGTTCGAGCGCTTCCGCCGCGAGGTCATGGGCGCGCGGTTGATGCTGGTCGAGGGCCGGGTGCAGAAGAGCGTCGAGGGCGTCACCCATCTCATGGCCCAGCGCATCGTCGACCGCTCGATCGACCTGCTCTCGCTCTCGGACACGCATCGCGCCGAGGTTCCGATGCCGGTCGACGAACTGAAGAATCCGCCACTGCCGCGTCATCGGCATCCCCGCAATGTCCGCATCCTCCCGAAATCGCGGGATTTCCATTGAGCTGGTAGCGTTCTGTCCGCTCTGTCTTTTCCATCTCCACGCCGGTCACCCCGGGGGACCGAAGGGAGACCCGGGATCCATGTCGGAACCTCTTGCGGAAAGGCTCGGGCATGGATCCCGGATCGGCGCGACCTTGTCGCTTGTCCGAGGTGACGGTGGGGGGTGGGCAGGGCACCATTCCCCGAGGCGTCCCGATCCGTCCGCCAAACAAACTTCTCCCATCGACGTGAAATAAGAAAAAACACGCTACCTGCTGTAAATTGAACCTTTGCCGTCATGGGTATAAGTGGTTCGTTCGATTTACCGAACAGGTGCCAGACCATGGCGAGCAGCCCCGGCTCGGACGAACCCGCGACGCACGCGTCGGCAGAAGCCTTGTCGGCCCGTGCAGCCGCGCTCGATGCCGCGTTCGGCGCGACGGAGGTTCCCGAGCGTCTGGCCGGTATCGTCGCGCAGGCCGGTGGCCCCGTCGTCTTGACCACCTCCTTCGGGCTCGAAGATCAGGTGCTGACCCATTTCATCGCGACGGCGAGGCTGCCCGTCACCTTCGCCACGCTCGATACCGGTCGACTCTTCCCCGAGGTCTACGCGCTCTGGCAGGAGACCGAGGAGCGCTACGGCATCCTGATCCGCCCCTATTACCCGCGCCACGACGCGCTCGAGCTCCATGTCCGCCAGAACGGCATCAACGGCTTCTATGCCTCGCGCGATGCCCGCACATCCTGCTGCGACATCCGCAAGGTCGAGCCGCTCGGCCGGGCCTTGGCCGGTGCGTCCGTCTGGTTGACGGGCCTGCGCGCCGACCAGTCGGCGGCGCGGGGCGGCGTCAGGCTGGCGAAGGCCGATCCTGCCCGGGGCCTCGTCAAGGCGAGCCCGCTGATCGACTGGACGCGCGAGCGCGCACTTGTCTTCGCGCAGCAGAACGGCGTGCCGATCAACCCTCTGCATGCGCAAGGCTTCGTCTCGATCGGCTGCCAGCCTTGCACCCGTGCCATTCGCCCCGGCGAGCCCGAGCGGGCGGGCCGCTGGTGGTGGGAGGACGATGCAGCCAAGGAATGCGGCCTGCATGTCGGGCCGGACGGAAAGCTGGCGCGCGGGAAATCCGGACCGGTGGAGGCGCACCTATGATCCAGCTCAGCCATCTCCAGAAGCTCGAAGCCGAGGCGATCTTCATCATCCGCGAGGTCGTCGCGACCTGCGATAGGCCGGTGCTGCTCTATTCGATCGGCAAGGACTCGGCCGTCCTGCTGCATCTGGCGATGAAGGCGTTCTACCCGGCCAGGCCGCCTTTCCCGCTGCTCCATGTCGATACGACCTGGAAGTTCCGCGAGATGATCGCCTTCCGCGACGAGACGGCGAAGCGGCTCGGGCTCGACCTCATCGTCCATATCAACCGTGAGGGCGTCGAGGCCGGGATCAATCCCTTCACCTCCGGTTCGCGCGTCCATACCGACGTGATGAAGACGCAAGGGCTGAAGCAGGCGCTCGACCTCTACAGGTTCGATGCCGCTTTCGGCGGGGCTCGCCGCGACGAGGAGAAGAGCCGCGCCAAGGAACGCGTCTTCTCGCTGCGCAGCGCCGAGCATCGCTGGGACCCGAAGAACCAGCGCCCGGAGCCCTGGCAGCTCTTCAACACCCGCAAGCATCGCGGCGAGAGCTTTCGCGTCTTCCCGCTGTCCAATTGGACCGAACGCGACGTCTGGGACTATGTCGCGCTGGAGAACATCCCGGTCGTGCCGCTTTATTTCGCCGCGCCGCGCCCGGTCGTGCGGCGCGACGGCGCCTGGATCATGCGCGACGACGAGCGCATGGAACTGCGCCCCGGCGAGGCCGTCGAGACCCGCATGGTCCGCTTCCGCACGTTGGGCTGCTACCCGCTGACCGGCGCCGTCGAGAGCGAGGCGGCGAACCTCACCGACATCATCGCCGAGATGCGCTCATCGCGGTCTTCCGAGCGGCACGGCCGCGTCATCGACCATGACGGCTCGGGTTCGATGGAGCAGAAGAAGCAGGAAGGCTATTTCTGATGGGCTTCGCTATAGCCAGGAATCTGGCCAAGAAAAACCTGAGGGTGCCGAAACCGGCCCAGAACCTTCTTCCCGCCAACGATACGCCGGCCACCAGCGAAACCGGCCAGCATTCGCTGCTGCGCTTCATCACCTGCGGCTCGGTCGATGACGGCAAGTCGACACTGATCGGCCGCATGCTCTACGAGGCCGGCGCGGTCTTCGACGACCAGCTCAGCGCCCTCGACACCGATTCCCGCAAGTTCGGCACGCAGGGCGAGGCGCCGGATTTCGCGCTGCTGGTCGACGGCCTCTCGGCCGAGCGCGAGCAGGGCATCACCATCGATGTCGCCTATCGCTATTTCGCGACGCAGACGCGCAGCTTCATCGTCGCCGACACGCCAGGCCACGAGCAATACACCCGCAACATGGCGACGGGCGCCTCGACGGCCGATCTCGCGATCATCCTGGTCGATGCGCGCAAAGGCCTGCTGCCGCAGACCCGCCGCCATTCCTTCATCGTCTCGCTGGTCGGCGTCCGCCATGTCGTGGTCGCCATCAACAAGATGGACCTCGTCGGCTATGACGAAGCCGTCTTCGAGAGGATTGTCGCTGATTATCGCGCAGCGGTGCAAAGCCTCGGCTTCGCCTCGATCCGCTTCATCCCGGTCTCGGCGCGCGACGGCGAAAACGTCATGCGGCCCTCCGGGCTGATGCCCTGGTATGACGGGCCGGCGCTGCTGCCCTATCTCGAAGGCGTCGCGATCGCGCGGGCGGCGCCAGCCGATGAAGGCTTCATCCTGCCGGTGCAATGGGTCAACCGGCCCGATCTCGACTTCCGCGGCTATGCCGGTGCGGCCGTGGCCGGGCGCGCCCGCGTCGGCGATCCCGTCGTGGCGTTGCCCTCCGGCCGCAAGAGCCGTATCGCGCGCTTGATCGGCGCCGCAGGCGAGGCCAGCCAGATCGCCGCCGGTCAGGCCGCGACGGTGACGCTGGAGGACGATATCGACATCTCGCGCGGCGACGTCATCGCCGCCGCCGGCACGGCACTGCCGGTCAGCCGCGGGCTGAAGGCGCGCCTGCTCTGGACCGGCGAACGCGCCATGCTCGAAGGTGGCCAGTTCCTGGTGAAGCTCGCGACGCAGAGCGCCAATGCCACGGTCGAGAGGCTGCACCACAGCATCGATATCGAGGGCTTCCAGCCGCTGCCGGCGCAGAGCCTGCGCATGAACGGCATCGGCCTCGTCACGCTACGCCTCGATCGGCCGCTGGTCTCGCTGCCCTATGCGCAGAGCCGCGAGCTCGGCGGCTTCATCCTGATCGACCGCATCAGCAACGAGACGGTCGCCTTCGGTTTCGTCGAGCCGGACGAGGGGCACGCACGGCAAGCTGTAGGCGACGGCGGGGCGCTGGCGCGAACGAAGCGCGGCATCATCCGCATCGTCGGCCGGCCGGGTACGCCGGACCGCAAGGCCTGGTTGGCCGGCGTGAGCTGGCGCGTCCTGAGCACGGCGGGGCTGTTCGCCGCCGCATTTGTCCTGACGGCGAATGCAGCCGCGTCGCTCGCGCTCGCCTTTGGCGACATCCTGCTGCGTCCGGGCCTGCGGGCGCTGCATATGCGGCTCTGGCGCAAGGCGCCGACCGGGACCTTGCAGGACGGCGCGGGGATCTGACGGCGGCGGGGATTACCTTCCGATCACCGCCGTCGCCTCGATCTCGACCATCGCCTCCGGTTCCACCAGCGCCGCCACCGCGACCACCGCCATGGCCGGGAAATGCCGGCCGAAGACCTCGCGATAGACCGGCCCCATCTCCTTGAGGCTGGCGCGATAGGTCGCGATGTCGGTGACGTACCAGGTCAGCCGCACGATATCCTCGACACGCCCGCCGCCGGCTTCGACCACCGCCCTGATGTTGAGGAAGGTCTGGCGCAACTGGCCGATCAAGCCCTTGGCGAAGACGCCCTGCGCGTCCCAGCCGACGAGCCCGCCGGTCGCCAGCACGCGGCCTTCCGCCACCATGCCGTTGGCATAGCCGCGCGGCTGCGGCCAGCCCTCGGGCAGGATGGCGCGGGATTGCGATTGGTCGGACATGGCGTGTCGCCTCGGTTTCGGCCGTTCAGGCTCTGTTGACGGGAAAATCAGGTTTCGCCCTGAGCGATCTGGCGCAAGACGAAGCGTTGCAGCTTGCCGGTCGGGGTTTTCGGCAGGGCTTCGACGAACGCGATGGCGCGCGGATATTTGTACGGCGCGAGGCCGGCCTTCACATGCTCCTGCAAGGTCTTGACCAGCGCGTCGTCGCCCTCGAAACCCTTGCGCAGCACCACATAGGCTTTCACGACCTGCCCGCGCTCGGGGCAGGGCGCGCCGACCACGCCGCATTCCGCCACCGCCTGGTGGGTCAGGAGGCAGGCTTCGACCTCGGGACCTGCGATATTGTAGCCGGCGGAGATGATCATGTCGTCGGAGCGGGCCTGGTACCAGAAATAGCCGTCCGCATCGCGCAGATAGGTGTCGCCGGTGATGTTCCAGCCGTTGAGGACGTATTTCGCCTGCCGCGCATCGGCGAGATAGCGGCAGCCGGTCGGGCCGCGCACGGCGAGGCGCCCAGGCGTGCCGTCAGGCACGTCCTTGCCGCTCTCGTCGACGATCTTCGCCTCGTAGCCCGGCACCGGAAGCCCGGTCGAGCCTGGCCGGATCGCCTCGCGCGGTGCGCCGATGAAGATGTGCAGCATTTCGGTCGCGCCGATGCCGTCGAGCAGCGGCATGCCCGTCCGGGCCTGCCAGGCGTCGAAGGTCGCCTTGGGCAGCGCCTCGCCCGCGGAAACGCAAATTCGAAGCGAGGAAATGTCGCGCCCGTCGAGTTTGTCGAGGATGGCGCGATAGGCGGTCGGGGCGGTGAAGACGACGCTGACCTTGAAGCGCTCGATCGCATCGACGAGGTCGGCCGGGCCGGCCTTCTCGGGCAGCACCATCGCCGCGCCGATCCGCATCGGAAAGAGCACGAGCCCACCGAGCCCGAAGGTGAAGGCCAGCGGCGGCGAGCCGGTGAAGCGGTCGTCCGGCGAGGCCTTCAGCACGCGCGCCCCGTAGCAGTCGCAGATCGCCAGCATGTCCTGGTGGAAATGCATGGTGCCCTTGGGCTCGCCGGTCGTGCCGGACGTGAAGGCGATCAGGCAGACATCGTCGCGAGCCGTGTCACAGGCTTCGAAATGTTCATAGCCCGGCTGCGCCATCAGCGCTTCCAGCTCGCTAGCGCCGCTGCCGAAGGTAACGATGCGGGCCAAATCCGTCACCTGCACCTTGGCGCCTTCGAGTTCGGCGGTGAGGCGGTGGTCGCAGAGCGCCAGCGCGATCCTGGCCTTGCGCAGCGGATAGGCGAGCTCGCCCGCCCGCAGCATCGGCATGGTCGCGACCGCGACGCCGCCGGCCTTGATGACGGCGAGATAGGCGGCGACCATCATCGGCGTATTGCCGGCGCGCAGCAGCACGCGGTTACCGCTGACCATGCCGAGATCGCGCGTCAGCACATTGGCGATGCGGTTCACCTTCTCGGCGAGGTCGGCATAGCTCCAGTGCAGGTCGCTGGCGATGACGGCGGTGCGCCCGCCACGCCCCCCCGCGACATGCGTGTCGAGCAGTTCCGAGACGCAGTTCAGCCGCTCGGGATAGGCCAGCCCTACTTCTTCCACTCTCAGATCGGGCCAGCTTGCGCGCGGCGGCAGGTTGTCCCGCGCGAAGCTGTCCTTATGCCCCGATCTCGCGAACCCGGTTGCTGTCATGTCGTTCCCTTGCCTAGAGCCGGATCCGATCAGGCCGCTGGCCTGATCGGTGAATCCGTCTCTAATTCTTGATTGGAGAACGCGTTATCCGATCAGGTTGCAGTGCAACCTGATCGGCGCGTGCTCCAGCGGCATGTGTCTTGAGCAGGTCGCGCGCGATCACGACCTTCTGGACCTCGCTGGCACCCTCGTAGATGCGCAGCGCTCGGATCTCCCTGTAGAGTTCCGCCACCTTGACGCCCTTGGTGACGCCGAGGCCGCCATGGATCTGGACGGCCCGGTCGATCACGCGCTGGGCGTTCTCGGTCGCGACAAGTTTGGCGAGGGCAGCCTCGCGGGTGACGCGCGCCGCGCCGCGATCCTTGGTCCAGGCGGCGCGATACACGAGCAGGGCGGCGGCATCGACCTCGGCAGCGCTGTCGGCGATCGCCGCCTGCGAGAGCTGAAGATCGCCGAGGGTGCCGCCGAAGAGCTTGCGGCCATTGGCATGCGCGATCGTCTCGTGCAGCGCCCGGCGCGCGAAGCCGAGAGCGGCGGCGCCGACCGTGGAACGGAAGATATCGAGCGTCGCCATCGCAATCTTGAAGCCGTCGCCAGCCCCGCCGATGCGGTTTTCGAGCGGCACGCGGCAGTTCTCGAAGCGCAAAGTCGCGAGCGGATGCGGCGCGATCACTTCGATGCGCTCGGCGATGGCGAGGCCCGGCGTACCGGCCTCGACCAGGAAAGCGGAAAGCCCGCGTGCACCCGGTGCCTCGCCGGTGCGGACGAAGACCACGTAATGATCGGCGATGCCGCCATTCGAGATCCAGCTCTTCTCGCCGTCGATGCGGACATGGGATGCACCGTCCGGCGTCGCGGTGGTCGCCATCGCGGCGACGTCGGAGCCCGCCTCCTTCTCGGAGAGGGCGAAGGCGGCGATGCGCTTGCCGGCGGCGACATCCGGCAGGATGCGCCGTTTCATGTCCTCCGAGCCGGCGATGCTGATCGAGCCGGTGCCGAGCCCCTGCATGGCGAAGGCGAAATCGGCGAGGCCGTCATGCGCGGCCAAAATCTCTCGGGCGAGGCAGAGCGTGCGGACATCGAGCTTGTCGGTGAGGCCGCCATAGGCGGCCGGCACGGCGGCTTTCAGGAAGCCCGCCGCGCCCAGGGCCGCGACGCGCGCCCGGCAAGCTTCGTCGACGTCGTCATGCGGCAGGTCGGCGAGATAGGAATCGGCCCAGCCGGAGAGCTCGGCGGCGAAGGCGCGGTGGCTCTCTCCAAAGAACGGCCAGTTCAGCGTGTCGCCGAGGATGCCGAGACCGAGAGGAGAAGCGATGCCCATCTCAATTCCCCTCGAAGACCGGCTTCTGCTTGTTGGCGAAGGCGTGATAGGCGCGGGAGAAGTCCTCGGTCTGCATGCACAACGCCTGCGCCACGGCCTCGGCCTCGATCGCGCTCTCGACCGACATCGCCCATTCCATTTCGAGCATGCGCTTGGTCATGGCGTTGGCGAAGGTCGGGCCATCCGCCAGCTCGGCGGCGAGCGCCTGCGCGTCCGCTAGCACGGATTCAGGCGCGCAGATCCGGTTGAGGAAGCCCCAGCGCTCCGCTTCCTCGCCCTTGAGCACACGGCCAGTATAGAGCAATTCGGCAGCGCGGCCCTGGCCGATGATCCGCGGCAGCATCGCGCAAGCGCCCATGTCGCAGCCGGCAAGCCCGACGCGGTTGAACAGGAAGGCGATCTTGCTGCCGGCCGTGCCCAGACGCAGGTCGGACGCCATGGCGACGATGGCGCCGGCGCCGGCGCAGACACCGTCGATCGCGGCGACGATCGGCTGGGGGCAGGCCCGCATCGCCTTGACCAGTTCGCCCGTCATCCGGGTGAACTTGAGCAGGTCCTTGGTCTCCATCGCGACCAGCGGCCCGATGATCTCGAAGACGTCGCCGCCCGAGGAGAAATTGCCGCCGGCGCCGGTGACGACGATCGCCTTGACCTCTTCCTCCTTCTGCGCGGCCAGGAAGAAATCCGTGAGTTCGCGGTAGCTTGCGAAGGTCAGCGGATTCTTTTTCTCAGGTCGGTTCAGCGTCACCGTCGCGACCTTGCCGGAGACGGAAAGGGCGAAATGCACGGGCTGAAAGGTCTTCAACGGCAAAAGGGTCGCATTGGCGCGGCTCATCTGCTGGCTCATCCGTTTTCTCCTCCCGCCATACCGATCGCATTGTCCTGGCGCCCCGTGATGGCGCGATGCAGCGAGGTCTTGGTCTGCCCGAGCAGCCGGAACAGCTGCGCGATCTCGGCCTGATCGAGGCCGGCGAACAGTTCGGCGATCCAGTCCTCATGGCGCTCGGCCATAGCGCGGAAGACCTTGCGGCCCTGGGCCGTCAGAGTGAGGATCTGGACGCGCCGGTCCTGCGGAGCGGAGCGCTTGTCGACGAGCCCGTCCGTGACGAGGCCAGCGACGACGGCGGTGACATTGCCGTTGGACACCATCAGGCGTTGCGAGACCTCGCCGACCGTCATGCCGACCGCGGTCTTGTCGAGCTGCGCCATCAGGTCGAAGCGGGGCAAAGTCGTCTTGAACTCCTCGCGCAGGCGATTGCGGATTTCCGTCTCGATCAGGGTCGAGCAGGTCAGCATTCTCAGCCACAGGCGCAATTCGTCCTTGTGGTCGCCCGGGCGCTCGTTCGCCTTGGTCTCGCGATCGAGGATCAGGGAGGAGGGCGTCTCCATCTCAGAACTCCCCACCATTGATCATGAGCGACTGGCCGGTGACGGCATCGCTCCCAGGCCCGCAAAGATAGAGCACGGCGGCGGCGACCTCTTCCGGCGCGATCAATCGGCCCTGCGGGTTGTCCTTGATCATCGCCGCCAGCGCGTCCTCGCGGCTCTTGCCGGTCTTGGCGGCGACGGTGTCGATGCTGGCGGTCGCCATGTCGGTATCGGCATAGCCAGGGCAGACGGCGTTGACGGTGACGCCCGAGCGCGCCGTCTCCAGCGCCAGAGACCTCACCAGCCCGACCACGGCATGTTTCGCCGCCGTATAGGCGCTGACATAAGGGTAGCCGCGGTGCCCTGCCGTCGAGGCGACGGCGATCAGGCGGCCGCGGCGGCGCTCCAGCATGGCCGGGAGCGTGGCGTGGAACAGGTTGATCGTCCCGATCAGGTTGATGTCGAGCATGCGGCGGAAGCGCTCGCTGTCGCTGCGCATGAACGGGCCGGTCTCGACCGCGCCGGCATTGGCGACGGCAATGTCGAAGGCCTGTTCGCCCGAGAGCCGATTGAGCGCCGCGGAAACCGAGGCGCCGTCGCGCACGTCGCAGGCGGCGAAATCGGCCGCGACGCCGTTGGCGACGGCATCGCGCAGGGTCACTTCATCGCGCCCGAGGATGCTGACCCGGGCCCCTGCCGCCGTCAGTGTGGCGGCGATGGCCCGGCCGATGCCGCGCCCGCCTCCCGTCACCAGCGCGCGCTGTCCCTGCAGAGCCATGGCGTTCGACCTCCGGCGCTGAATATATTTTAAGTCTGAAGGAATTTGCAAGCGGTCTGGTGATGACGGTGGGGCGGGAGCATCTTGCGATGCAAAAAGTCCGGCTGGCGCAGCGTTTCATGATGCCCGGCCCCGGCGTCTCCGGCGGGATTGCCGCAAAGGCCTCTTGAGGCCAAAAACATTTTAGGCTTAAAATAATTTCTCATGGCCGGGTCGGCCGAGTTCCCGATGGAGGCGTCGATGCGTATCGCGGTCGTGGGCGGAGGGCCGGCGGGGCTCTATTTCGCGCTGCTGATGAAGCGGGACTGGCCGGAGCTCACGGTCGATGTCTTCGAGCGCAACCAGCCCGACGACACGTTCGGCTTCGGTGTCGTCTTCTCCGACCAGACGCTCGATACCTTCAGGGCGGCGGATGCTGAGAGCTATGCCGCGATCCGCGACAACTTCGCCTATTGGGACGATATCGAGATTCACTTCAAGGGCGACACCTTCCGCGTGCCCGGCAACGGCTTCTGCGGCTGTTCGCGCCGCTCGCTCTTGATGCTGGTGCAGGCGAGGGCGCGCGAGCTCGGCGTCAAGCTGCATTTCGGCGACGAGATCGCGGATATCGAGGTGTTGAAGCGCGATTACGATCTTGTCGTCGGCGCCGACGGCATCAACAGCCGCGTCCGAGAGAACTGGCGCGAGCGCTTCCAGCCGCAGACCGACCTGCGCCCGAACCATTTCACCTGGATGGGCTCGACCCGCCCCTTCGACGCCTTCACCTTCTTCTTCAAGGAGACGGAGCACGGGCTCTTCATCGCCCATTGCTACCAGTACGAGGCCGGCCGCTCGACCTGGGTGCTGGAGATCGACCCCGAGACCTTCGCGAAGGCGGGGCTTGGCGCCATGGACGAGGCGCAGTCGGCCGCCTTCCTCGAAGGCGTCTTCGCCGAGGAATTGCAGGGCCACAGGCTCATCACCAATCGCTCGCTCTGGCGCAATTTCCCGATGATCCGCTGCCGTCACTGGGTCGTCGAGAACGTCGTGCTGATCGGAGACGCCAAGGCGACGGCGCATTTCTCGATAGGCTCCGGCACCAAGCTCGCCATGGAGGACGCGATCGCCCTGCACAAGGCGATGGGGCAGGCCAAGCTCGATGTCGCGGCCGGCCTCAGGCTGTTCGAGACGCAACGCCGCGAAGAGGTTGAGAAGACGCAGCACGCCGCCGATGTTTCGCTGGTCTGGTTCGAGGAATTGAAGCGCTTCTGGGATTTCGAGCCCCTGCGCTTCGCTTTCGGCCTCATGACCCGCTCCAAGGCGATCACCTATGACAATTTGGCGCTACGCGCGCCGGAAATGGTCACCGCGGTTGACAAGCTCGTCGCCGATGGTCTGGG
This sequence comes from Allobosea sp., assembly GCA_039808685.1. Taxonomy (GTDB): domain Bacteria; phylum Pseudomonadota; class Alphaproteobacteria; order Rhizobiales; family Beijerinckiaceae; genus Allobosea. The sequence goes on from JBDHTM010000025.1 coordinate 31,280, forward strand.
CGATCTGGCGAAGCGGCGCAAGGACGGCTCGCCCGTGCCGCCAGCCTTCCAGCCCTTCAAGCTGCGCGAGATGCGGGTCGAGAACCGCATGACGCTCTCGCCGATGTGCCAGTATTCGGCGCAGGACGGCCTGCCGGGTGACTGGCACCTGATGCATTACGGCTCGCGCGCCATCGGCGGCCCCGGCCTGATCTTCACCGAGATGACCTGCGTCGCGCCCGACGCCCGCATCACCCCCGGCTGCACCGGCCTCTGGAACGACGAGCAGGAAGCCGCCTGGAAGCGGATCGTCGGGTTCGTGCACGCGAATTCGGCAGCGAAGATCTGCCTCCAGCTCGGCCATGCCGGCCGCAAGGGGGCGACCAAGCTGATGTGGGAAGGCATGGACCGCCCGCTGCCGGAGGGCGCCTGGCCGATCATCTCGGCTTCGCCGCTGCCCTATTATCCGGAAAGCCAGGTGCCGCGTGAAATGACCCGCGCCGACATGGACCGGGTGAAGGCCGAGTTCGTCGCTGCCGCCGAACGCGGCGAGCGGGCCGGCTTCGACATGCTGGAGCTGCACTGCGCCCATGGCTATCTGCTGGCGAGCTTCCTCTCGCCACTGACCAACAAACGTACCGACGAATATGGCGGCTCGGTCGAGAGCCGCCTGCGCTATCCGCTGGAGGTCTTCCGGGCGCTGCGCGAAATCTGGCCGCGCGAGAAGCCGATGTCGGTGCGCATCTCCGCGACCGACTGGGCCGAGGGCGGCCTCTCGGCGGCGGATTCCGTTGCCATCGCCGAGGCATTCGCTGCCGAAGGCTGCGATCTCGTCGACGTCTCGACCGGCCAGACCGCCCGCGAGTCCCGGCCGGTCTATGGCCGCATGTTCCAGACGCCGTTCTCGGATCGCATCCGCAACGAGGCCGAGGTCGCGACCATGTGCGTCGGCAACATCACCACGGCCGATCAGGTCAACACGATCGTCGCCGCCGGCCGTGCCGATCTCGTCGCGCTCGGGCGTCCACACCTGGCCGACCCGTCCTTCGTGCTGCGTGCGGCGGCTTGGTACGGCGTCGATGCGGATCAGCCGGTGCAGTATGCGCCCGGCAAGGACCAGCTTATGCGCAACACTCCGCGCGAGCGGCAAGACCTCGAAGAGCTGAAGCTCAAGGCCAAGCCGAGCCGCCACGCGGTGGCGAAATAAGGCCGGCTGTTTTTCTCGGAATCTCTGCCGTCATTCCGGGGCGCCCGCAGGGCGAGCCCGGAATCCATAACCGCTGTGGCATACCGAAAAGGGCATGAGCCGCTCCGCCTCGTCCGGCTGCCGCTGTGGTTATGGATTGCGGGCTCAAGCGCTGCGCGCTTGCCCGGAATGACGGCGGTCATTCCCTCGCGAGATGACCGTGTTTCTCCGCCTACTTCCCCTCGGACACGCCCCGGCGCCCCGAGGGCGAGACGTCGGGAATGGTCGGCGGCGCCGGCAGGCGCTCGCCGAACGGGTTGGCCGAAGGAGGGTTGCGCCGCAGGCGGAACGCGAGGTAGGCCGCCGCCGCCGCCGAGAGCCCGCCGAGATAGGCAAGCAGCCCGTTCGGCCCGGCCGCCTGCATGAAGGCGGCGGAAACCAGCGGGCCGATCGCCGAGCCGACCGCCCAGAGGAAGAGCAGCTGCGCCGAAAGGCCGAGCGCCCGCTCGCGCCCGAGCCGGAAATAGGCATGCGCGACCGCGACCGTATAGATCGGCATCGCGCCGGCGCCGATCAGCGCGAAGAGCCCGAACAGCCAGAAGCGCGTATGGGGTACGGAGAACCAGAGCACGGCCGCGAGCGCCAGCGAACAGAGCACGACCGAGACCGTGGCGCTCAGCATGATCTTGCGGCTCTCCACCCGGTCGGCCAGCAGGCCGAGCGGCCATTGCAGCACGAGTGCGCCGATCTGGATGCCGGCCGTCAGCAGGATCGCCCAGGCCTGGTCGAGCCCGATCAGGATGCCGTAGGCCGGAGCAACATTGGTCAGCGCCCCGCCCATCAGGCCGACATAGAGGCAGCCGATCACCGAGGCCGGCGCGTATTGCCACATCGTGTTGAGGCGCACCGAGACGACTTCGCCTGATTCAGGCCCCTTGGCGCGGGTCATGCCGACCGGGATCAGCGCGATCGAGAAGGTGGCGCTCGCCAGCAGGAAGATGTCGTGCGACTGAAGCGAGACATAGCCGACGCCGATCTGCGAGCCGATCAGGGCGAGACGGTTGAGGATCTGGTAGAAGCCGAACAGGCGCCCGCGCTGGCCGGCCTTGGCCTGGCCGCTGATCCAGCTTTCGATGCAGATCGCGTGGCCGGCGCCGCCGAAGCCCATGCCGAGCCGCGAGATGCCCCAGATGTCGAGCGGCGTCAGCGCGAAGCTGATCGTGAAGACGGCCTGTAAGGCCGCGAAGACCGCGAAGGCGCGGATATGCCCGACGCGGCGGATGAAGGTCGGGATCACGAAGCAGCCGGCCAGGAAGCCGACGGAATAGGCCGAGCCGACGAGGCCGATCAGCAGCGGGGCCTTCTGCTCCAGCGCCATCTTCAGCGGCACCACCGTGTTCACGATGGTCGAGGCGATCTGCAGGATCAGCGCCCCGCTGACGATCGCGCCCAGGGCTGCGACGGAACTCGTCCTCGGCTCGGCTGGCTGGCTCACGGCGGTTCCGGCCTCCGGCGCAGGCGCGTCGGAATCCTGCGATTCCGGCGGCTGCAACTCCTGCGGTTGCGATGCTTGCGACATATCCGATTCGACGGCCGGTTTGGGAAAAATGGGCTGAGACTGCAGCCTCGCCGGAAAAGATGGGCCAATCGGGGCAGCTCACGAAAAATCCCCGTCTTTCTTCCTCCATCCTCCGGACTCGATCGCGCCGTCTTTCGATGGTCATGCATCCCGCGCTGAAGTCCGATCCGCCGCGTGAAAGGCGAAAAATTATCGATGCGGTTCACCGGCGATTAACCAAGGCAGCGCCTTATCGATACGGAACGGATTTTGGGTTCTCCCGGCACGCTCTGTCACACCGCGACGTGCATCGCATCTCCCCTTGTCGAGATGCGGGCAGCGACGCTGTGCCTGCGGCCGCCGGGCGTGGCGTAAGCGTATCGAGAGTGCGGCGGATGACCTATGCGACCTATGTGCGGGAAGGTGGCGCGCCTTATGTGCGGCCGCGCCGTCGCCGCCGTCCCCTGCTGAAGGGGCTCCTCGTCGCGTTCGCCTTGAGCGGTGGCGCAATGTCCGGCTTCTGGATGCTGGGGCAGGGCGCTCCGGCTCCCGATGCCAGCAATTCCCTCTCCGCAACCGCCCGCAAGGCACCGAACGCTCGGGTCGCGCAGCAGCAGGTGCCGGGATATAGCGGCCTGCTCGATCCCTCTCTCTCCGGCGGCAAGGGCGGAGCTTTCGTCCAGGGCGCGCCGCTCCGCTCGGCCTTCCAGCCGGCCGCTCAGCCGCCGTCATCCGCGCTCGCCGCTGTCGCTCCAGCCGAACCCGCCCTGCCGCTGCCGCCGCAGCCGCCGGTCACGCTGGCGGAGAAGGCCGCGCCCATGCCGGTGCCGCGTCCCCTCGACCTGCTGCCGAAGGCCGGGCCCCAGCAGATTCAGCCGCAACAGCTTCAGCCGCGCCTCGCGCAGCCGGCGACGCAACGCCGCAACCGCACGGCTGCGGCCGCCGCGCCGACGCCCGAGGACAACCGCAATTTCTTCGAGAAGCTCTTCGGCGTGCAGAAGCAGGCCGAGCCGACCGGGACCGCGCTCGCCTATGCCGCGCCGCAGGACGATATCGTCGATCGCGGGCGCATCAGCCGGCTTAGCCCTTCGGTTGGCACGCCGACGCGCACCGCCGAAGCCGGCACCGCGATCTACGATATCGCCGCCAAGACGGTCTATATGCCGAATGGCGAGCGCCTCGAAGCGCATTCCGGCCTCGGCGAGATGATGGACGATGTCCGCTACGCCCATGTCCGGATGAAGGGCGTCACCCCGCCGCATACCTACACGCTGACCGAGCGCGAGGCTCTGTTCCATGGCGTGCGCGCGATCCGCCTGAATCCGGTCGGCGGCAGCGGCGCGATCCACGGCCGTGCCGGCCTGCTCGCCCATACCTATCTCCTGGGGCCGCGCGGCGACTCGAACGGCTGCATCTCGTTCAAGGATTACGACCGCTTCCTGCAGGCCTTCCTGCGCGGCGAGGTCAAGCGCCTCGTCGTGGTCGCAGGAAACGGCTGATACCCGTCGGCCTGACCGGCGCCAGACAAGGGCCGGGAGCAACCTTGCGTTTCGAAGAAACGCGGAGTTGCCTAGGCAGGGTGGCTGAAGCTCGCCACTCGCGCATCCTTCATCAGGTCGAGAAAGTCGGCACCGCTGACATGCACCAGTGTCCGGTGGTCGCCGCCCTCGAAATAGACCTCCTCGGCCTCTCCGAGGCTCTTGTCGAGGATCACCGGCACGTCATAGGCCGACCCCACCGGCGGAACTGCGCCGATGTCGCAATCGAAGAACAGCGAGCTGATCTCGTCCTCGGAGGCGAGGCCGAGCCGCTTCTCCATCATGTCCTGCAAGCGCGACAGCTCGATCCGGTGCGTGCTCGGCACGACGGCGAGCACATAGCCGGTCTCGTGATGGACGACGACCGATTTGGCCAGCTTGCCGCCGGGGATACGGGCCGCCTGCGCCGCCTGGCTGCTGGTGGCCGTGCGATGATGGGCGACGGTGTCATAGGCAATGCCCTGGCCGTCGATATAGCTTTGGAGCTTCTTGGCGATGGTCATGATTAGGCGCCCCTCTCTTGCGTGGTGACGCATCAGAGCGGGTATCCTCCTCCCATCGCCGGCGAAGTCAACGATGGAGCAGGCGCAGCCTGGCGAGGGGGCGGGCCGGCTCCACGAAAGGTTGAGAGGCCAAGGGACGACGCCTCCCGCGGGATTCGACCGGCTGGCAAGCCGCAGTCATGCCGCTCGCGGAAGCTCGTCGCCGTCAGCCGCGCGCGGCCTTCGGCGCCTTCTTCACGGCGGGCTCTGCGTCGGCGGCGTTTTTGGCCGTCGCCTTCTTCGCAGCGGCCTTCTTCGCCGGAGTCGTGGCCTTCGCCTTGGCCCCAGCGGCCTTGCCCTTCGCGCCGCCTTTCGTCGCGGCCTTGGCGTTCACGAGCTCGATCGCCTGCTCGAGCGTGATGCTCTCCGGCGCCATCGCCTTGGGCAGGGTCGCGAAGATCTTGCCCCAGGCAACGTAAGGCCCGTAGCGCCCGGCCTTGACCTCCAGCGCGCCGCCGGCGGGATGTTCGCCGAGCGCCCGGCCCGGCGTCGCCGCCGTACGGCCGCCGCGTCCGCCGCCGCTCTCCTTCGCGACGATCAGGTCGATGGCGCGGTTGGCACCGAGTTCGAGCACGTCGTCGTCCTTGTCGATATTGGCGTAGACCTTGCCATGCTGGACGTAAGGACCGAAGCGCCCGATGCCGACGAGGATCGGCTCGCCGCTCTCGGGGTGCCGCGCGACCTCGCGCGGCAGCGAGAGCAGCGCCAGCGCCTTCTCCAGCGTGACGCTGGCCGGGCTCATGCCCTTGGGCAGGCTGGAGCGCTTCGGCTTCTCGCCCTCGCCGAGCTGGATATAGGGGCCGAAGCGCCCGTCGCGCAGCGTGACTTCGAGGTTCGTCACCGGATCGGTGCCGAGGATGCGTACGCCTGGCGTGCCCTGGCCGCCTTCGGCCGAAGCCTCGCCATCGGCTGCGGGGACGGAGAGGGGGCGCGTATAGCGGCATTCCGGATAGTTCGAGCAGCCGACGAAGGCGCCGAACTTGCCGAGCTTCAGCGAAAGCTGGCCGTTACCGCAATTCGGGCAGACGCGCGGATCGGAGCCATCGGCCTTCTTCGGGAAGATATAGTCGCCGAGAATGCCGTTGAGGGCCTCCAGCACGTCGCCGACGCGCAGGTCCTTCGTCTCGCCGATCGAGGCCTGGAACTCGTCCCAGAACGCGCGCAGCAGCGCCTTCCAGTCGATCTCGGCGTTCGAGACGCGGTCGAGATTCTCTTCGAGATTCGCGGTGAAGTCGAACTCGACATAGCGCCCGAAGAAGCTCTCGAGGAAGGCCGTGACCAGCATGCCCTTGTCCTCGGGCACGAGGCGCTTTTTCTCGACGCGGACATATTCGCGGTCGCGCAGGGTCGAGAGCGTCGCGGCATAGGTCGAGGGCCGGCCGATGCCGAGCTCTTCCATGCGCTTGACCAGGCTGGCTTCAGAGAAGCGCGGCGGCGGCTCGGTGAAATGCTGGTCGGCGGCGATGGCGCGCTTCTCCAGCTTGTCGCCGGCCTTCATCGCCGGAAGCTTCTTGCTGTCCTCGTCTTCCTCGTCGTCGCGGCTCTCCTGGTAGAGCGTCAGGAAGCCGTCGAAGAGCACGACTTGACCGGAAGCGCGCAGCTCCAGATTGCGGGCGCCGACCTTGGCGGCGATATCGACCGTGGTGCGCTCCATCTCGGCCGACTCCATCTGGCTCGCGATGGTGCGCTTCCAGATCAGTTCGTAGAGCTTGGCCTGCTCGGGTTCGAGATGGCGCGCGACCATGGCGGGCAGGCGGCCGAGATCGGTCGGGCGGATGGCCTCGTGGGCCTCCTGCGCGTTCTTGGCCTTGACCGTGTATTTGCGCGGCGCGTTCGGCACGTATTTCTCGCCGAATTCCTTGCCGATGACGCGCCGCGCCGCTGCGATGGCCGAGCTGTCCATGTCGACGCCGTCGGTTCGCATATAGGTGATGAGGCCGACGGTCTCGCCGCCGATATCGACGCCTTCGTAAAGCCGCTGCGCGAGCTGCATCGTCCGCGCGGGCGCGAGGCCGAGCTTGCGCGAGGCCTCCTGCTGCAGCGTGGAGGTCTGGAAGGGGGGCTGCGGATGGCGCTTGACCGGCTTGGCCTCGACCTCGCTGACGGTGAAGAGGGCGGTCTCCAGCGCCGCCTTGAAGGCCTTGGCCTCCTCTTCGTTGCCGATGTCGAGTCTTGCGATCTTCTTGCCGTCGGCGCCGACGAGCCTCGCCTCGAAGGTCTGGCCGGATTCGGTCGCGAGCGTCGCCACCAGCGACCAGTATTCGCGTGGCCGGAAAGCCTCGATCTCGCGCTCGCGATCACAGACCAGCCTGAGCGCGACGGATTGCACGCGGCCGGCCGAGCGGGCGCCCGGGAGCTTGCGCCACAGCACCGGCGAGAGCGTGAAGCCGACGAGATAGTCGAGCGCGCGACGCGCCAGATAGGCATCGACCAGCGCCTGGTCGATCGCGCGCGGATTGGCCAGCGCCTTCTGCACGGCGTCCTTGGTGACGGCGTTGAAGGTGACGCGCTCGACCGGGATGCCCTTCAGCACGCGCTTCTGGTTCAGCGCCTCCAGCACATGCCAGGAGATCGCCTCGCCCTCGCGATCCGGGTCGGTGGCGAGGATCAACTTCTCGGCGCCCTTCACGGCGCGCGCGATCTCGGCGACCTGCTTCGCGCCGCGGCCCTCGATCTCCCATTTCATCGAGAAATCATTGTCGGGCTCGACCGAGCCGTCCTTGGCCGGCAGGTCGCGGATATGCCCGAACGAGGCGATGACCTCGTAGTCGGAGCCCAGATACTTGTTGATCGTCTTGGCCTTGGCCGGCGACTCGACGACGAGGAGCTTCATGATGTCGTGTCTCGATGACAGCCCTGATCAGAGCGCGGAGCCGGTCCTGACGGACGGTTCCGCGACCCGCAAGACCGCTGCGGTTCGGAAGATGCGCGCGAAAGTGGTTCAGCGCGTCGGCTCTGTCAAACCCCGAATGGATGGTGACGACGATCGCCGGCCCGCTGATGCAGCGGTGAGACATGGGGGCGATCGCCGGCTTTGCAAGCGGGGCCTCAGCTCCGCGCCGCCACCAGCCGGTCGATGAAGGCGTCGGTCTGGGCGCCGTTGATCCAGCGCAGCACCGCGACGACGTCCTGCTCCGGATCGACCCAGATCACGTTGCTGCCGGCGCCGAGCGCCGAGAAGGACGAGGCCGGCACGCCCGGGCGCGCCGCCAGCCACCAGAGATAGCCGTAATTCGTCAGGGTCGGCGAGGGCGTCAGCATACGCTTGACCCAGTCCCGCGACAGGATCTGCCGGCCGCCCCAGTCTCCTTGCCGGCCGATCAGCAGGCCGAAGCGGGCATGGTCGCGCGCGCCGATGAAGAGGCCGCCGCCCCAGTGGCCGCCACCCGGCACCGACTGGATCGAGCGCCCGTCGATCTCGACGAAGGAGGTACTGTAGCCCTCCCAGCGCCAGTCCGGCGAGGCGCCGATCGGGTCCATCACGCGCTCGCGCAGCACCTCCGGCAGCGGCCGGCGGAAGCGTTCGAGCAGCGCGTAGGAGAGCACGTTCACCCGCACGTCGTTATATTCGTAGAAGGTGCCGGGCGTCTTCAGCTCGCGGCGCTGGCCCTTGCGACTGTTGTCGGCGCCGGGGCCGATCTGGCGGTTATGGTCGACCTGGTCGGACTTGCCGAAGATCTCGCCCTGCCATTCGCTCGACTGCTGCAGCAGGTGCCGCCAGGTGATCTGGCCGTTATGCGCGCCGGAGAAGACCGGGCCGGCAACCGTCTTGCCGACGGCCTCGTCCACATCCTTGATCAGGCCATCGTCGAAGGCGATGCCGGCGAGCACCGACAGATAGCTCTTGGCGATCGAGAAGGTCATGTCGGTGCGGGCAGTGTCGCCCCATTCGGCGACGATGCGCCCGCCCTTCAGGATCAAGCCGGCCGGGCCGCCGCGCTCGCGCACCGGGCCGACGATCTCGGTCCAGGGGCCGCGCTCGTTCCACTCGACATTCCCGACATAGCTGCCGTCCGGATAGTAGAGGCTGCGCGGCCAGGGGCTTTCCTGCTCGCGGGCGAAATCGACCGCGGCCTTCAGCCTGTCCGGGTCGAAACCGGCCTTGGCGGGCGCGATCGTCTGCCAGAGGGTGCCATCGGGAGCAGGGACGAAGGCATCGGTCGAGCTGGACAAGGCGGCATCCTCACGCATGGCGGAAAACCGATTGGTAGCCCCGTCCGGCCGAAAGTTCCACGACTCACAGGACATGCGCCCTCCCGGTCCGGGGCCGCTTGCGCCGCGCCCGACTCGCGCCTAAACAGCCTGCTTCAAATGACATCGCCAGCACCGCTCTACCCGCACCGCCATCTCCTCGGGATCGAGGGGTTGTCCCATCTGGACATCGAAGCGCTATTGGACCGGGCGGAGGACTATGTCTCCCTATCCCGGCAGGTCGAGAAGAAGACCACGGCCCTGCGCGGTCGCACCCAGATCAACCTGTTCTTCGAGCCCTCGACCCGGACGCAGGCCTCCTTCGAGCTCGCCGGCAAGCGCCTCGGCGCCGATGTGATGAACATGTCCGTCGCCTTCTCCTCGGTGAAGAAGGGCGAGACGCTGATCGATACCGCCGCGACGCTCAGCGCCATGCGCCCCGATATCATCGTCGTGCGCCACCATGCGGCCGGCGCGGTCAACCTGCTTGCCCGCAAGGTCGGCTGCTCGGTGATCAATGCCGGCGACGGCGCCCATGAGCACCCGACCCAGGCCCTGCTCGATGCGCTGACGATCCGCCGCAACAAGGGCCGTATTCAGGGCCTGACCGTGGCGATCTGCGGCGACATCCTGCATTCGCGCGTCGCCCGCTCCAACATCATCCTGCTGAACGCGCTCGGCGCCAAGGTCCGGCTGATCGCGCCGACGACGCTGCTGCCGCCCGGCATCGAGCGCATGGGCGTCGACATCTTCACCGACATGAACAAGGGGCTGGAGGGCGCCGACATCGTGATGATGCTGCGCCTCCAGCTCGAGCGCATGAACGGCGCCTTCGTGCCCTCGGCGAAGGAGTATTTCCGCTATTACGGGCTCGACCAGGAGAAGCTGGCGCGGGCGCAGCCGGATGCATTGGTGATGCATCCCGGCCCGATGAACCGCGGCGTCGAGATTTCCTCCGCCGTGGCCGACGGTGCCCAGTCGCTGATCCGCGAGCAGGTCGAGATGGGCGTCGCCGTCCGCATGGCGGTGCTCGACGCGCTGGCCCAGCACCTGCCGAATGTCTGAGCGTAAAGAGACCGAACATGGCTGACACGCAGGACATCGCAATCGTCAACGCGCGCCTGATCGACCCCGCGACGGGTCGTGAGGGCACAGGCTCCGTCCTCATGCGCAATGGCGCGATCGCATCGGTCGAATGGCAGGGCGCGCCCGCCACGGACGAGGGCGTGCGCCGCATCGACGCGAAGGGCCAGGTGCTGACGCCCGGCCTCGTCGATCTCCGCGCCTTCCTCGGCGAGCCCGGCGCCGAATTCCGCGAGACGCTCGGCACCGGCTCGCAGGCCGCCGCAGCCGGCGGTGTCACCACGGTGGTCTGCCGCCCGGACACCAATCCGGTGATCGACGACCCCGCGATCATCGATTTCGTCAAGCGCCGCGCCCGCGACAAGGCCGTCGTCAACGTCCTCTCCTGCGCTGCCCTGACCAAGGGGCTGGAGGGCAAGGAGATCACCGAGTTCGGCCTGCTGCTGGAGGCCGGGGCGGTCGCCTTCTGCGATGGCGCGAAGGGCCTGCGCAATCCGCAGGTCATGCGCCGCGCCATGATCTATGCCCGCAATTTCGACGCCCTGGTCATGAACCATGTCGAGGACCCCGACCTGCGCGGCACCGGCGTGATGAACGACGGAGAATTCGCCAGCCGCAAGGGCCTGCCCGGTATACCGATCGAGGCCGAGACGGTGATGCTGGAGCGCGACATCCGCCTCGCCCGCGCCAGCGGCGCCCGCTACCACGCCGCCATGATCTCCTGCGCGGAATCGGTCGAGCTGGTGCGCCGCGCCAAGCAGGACGGCGTGCGCATCACCTGCGGCGTCTCGATCAACAATCTCACTCTTAACGAGAACGATGTCGGCGAGTACCGCACCTTCTGCAAGGTCACGCCGCCGCTGCGCCATGAAGACGATCGCCTCGCCATGGTCGCGGCGCTCGCCGAGGGCGTGATCGACGTCGTCGTCTCCGATCACGACCCGCAGGATGTCGAGACCAAGCGCCAGCCCTTCGCCGAATGCGCCGACGGCGCGCTCGGCATCGAGACCATGCTCTCGGCCGCCCAGCGCCTGGTCCAGGCCGGGCAGATCGGCCTGCCGCAGCTCCTCGCCGCGCTCTCGGCGCGCCCGGCCGCGCTGATCGGTCTTGCCGCCGGCAAGCTCGTGGTCGGCGCGCCCGCCGATCTCGTCCTCTTCGACCCCGAGGCGCCCTTCGTCGTCGACAAGCGCAAGCTCAAGTCGCGCGCCAAGAACTCGCCCTTCGACGAAGCGCGGCTGGAGGGCATCGTGGCGGCGACTTTCGTCGGCGGCCGGGCAGTCTATGAGGCCGAGTCGGGCTGAGCCTCGCTGACTGGTGCATTTCCTGCACGGGTCATCCCGGGCGAGCGAAGCGAGACCCGGGATCCATGCCTGAACTTGGGACGGAAGCGCTCCGGCATGGATCCCGGATCGGCGCCGCTCACGCGGCTTGTCCGGGATGACGGCGCGTTTTCAATCGGGCGAGCTTTCTATTCATCGAGACCGATTCTATTCTACCGGCCGCTGAGCGGACGCACGAGGGGCTGAATGGCTGAGACGTTGAACTGGGGCCTCTCCGGCCCCGCCACGCTGATCGCCCTCGTCGTCGGCTATCTCTTCGGCTCGATCCCCTTCGGCATCATCCTGACCAAACTCGCCGGTGGCCCCGACCTGCGCAGCATCGGCTCCGGCAATATCGGCGCGACCAATGTCCTGCGCACCGGCAACAAGAAGCTCGCGGCGGCGACCCTCGTCGGCGACATGCTGAAGGGCACCGTCGCGGTTCTGGTCGGCGCGCATGTCCTCGGCGGGCCGCAAGCCGCGCTGGCGGCGGGCATCGGCGCCTTTTTAGGCCATCTCTTCCCGATCTGGCTCGGCTTCAAGGGCGGCAAGGGTGTCGCCACCTATATCGGCGTGTTGATCGGCGTGAAGGCCACGGTCGCGCTCGCCTTTGCCGTGATCTGGCTGGGACTGGCCTATCTGTTCCGCTATTCCTCGCTCTCGGCGCTGATCGCCAGCGTGATCGCGCCGTTCCTGCTCTGGTTCTGGGCGGGGATGCCGCAGGCTGCCGTCGTCATGGCCATCCTCACCGTCCTGCTCTGGATCATGCACCGGGAAAACATCGCCCGGCTGCTGGCCGGGCGCGAAGGCAAGATCGGCCAGAAGGGCTGACGGAGACATGGCTGGGATCGTCCTCTCCGATCGCCAGCGCCTCGATTGGTTGCGGTTGATCCGCAGCGAAAGCATCGGCCCGCGCAGCTTCCGCTCCCTGATGAACCGCTTCGGCGGCGCAGCCGCGGCGCTGGACGCGCTGCCGGACCTTGCCCGGCAGGCGGGCCGCGATATCCGCATCTGCCCTGCCGGGGAGGCCGAACGTGAATTCGACGGCATGTCGCGTCTCGGCGGCCGCTTCATCGCGCTGGGAGAAGCCGACTATCCCATACCGCTGCAGGCGATCGATTCGGCCCCGCCATTTCTGGCCGTGCTCGGGCAGGCCGCGCTTCTGCAACGGCCCGCCGTGGCGCTGGTCGGCTCGCGCAATGCCTCGGCCGCCGGCATGAAGTTCACCGCACGGCTTGCCCGCGATCTCGGCGAGGCCGATTTCACCGTGGTTTCGGGCCTCGCCCGCGGAATCGACACGGCCGCCCATGAAGCGAGCCTGGAGACCGGCACGGTTGGCGTGCTCGCCGGCGGGCTCGACGAGATCTATCCACCGCAGAACATCCCGCTCGCCCGGCGCATCGTCGAGCGCGGCGCAATCGTCAGCGAAATGCCGCTCGGCTGGGTCGCCCGGGCCCGCGATTTCCCCCGGCGCAACCGCCTGGTTTCGGGGCTGTCGCTCGGCACGGTCGTGGTCGAGGCGGCACGCCGCTCTGGCTCGCTGATCACCGCGCGCTTTGCCAACGAGCAGGGGCGGCAGGTCTTCGCGGTGCCGGGCTCGCCGCTCGATCCGCGGGCCGAGGGCGGCAACCATCTCATCCGGGAAGGTGCGACGCTCTGCGCCGAATCGGCCCATGTCATCGAGGCGCTGCAGCCCATGCGGCAACGGGAGCTCGACTTGTCCTTTCCCGCCCGGGCCATGCGAGAGGTTGCCGGGGCGGCGGCCTCCGAGGCGATGTGGGACGAACTCGACCTCCCTGAAATCACGCCGGCCCCCGGCTATTTCCAGCACGAGGACGGCTTCGAGGCGGAACCTTCGTCACCCCGTCGGACAAGCAGCGCGCCCGATCCTGGCCGAGTCCTGCTCGATCTGCTCGGCCCGGCGCCGATCGCGCTCGACGATCTCGTCCGCGCCAGCGGGCTTGCTGCCGGCGAGGTCGGCCATGTTCTTGTCGAGCTGGAATTGGCCGGGGCGATACGGCGCCATCCCGGCGGGACCTTGTCGCGCAATCTGCCTTGAACCATCCCTCGGCCTGGCGGCTCAGTGCTTTTCGCTGCTCGGCGCGCCCAGGCGCTCGATCTCGGCGGAGGCTTCGATCCTGGCCATCTCCAGGAAGTAGCTGAGAGCGCTGAGCTTGGTGTTGCGGGCCATGACGCGGAGCTCGGCCGTCATGCCTTCGATGAAGGAGGCGGCTTCCAGCGGCGACATCGGCCGGTTGGGAACTTCGTCGTCATCGCTCTCTTGCGCCACGCATTCGAGCGAGACCAGCTTGGAAACTTTATGCTTCATAGCGAATGGATTCCCTCCCATACTGGGGGACCAACTCGTCCGGCGGGGTTGTGGCCCTCAACGGATATGCAATTTTAGATTGCAAATATGAATGAATTTCAAGCTCTAGTATATTAAACGAGAAGGTAAACCGCTGCCGGGAGCGTCGCCAGCGCAATCAGCGTCTGGAGCGTGGTGATCTCTGCCATCAGTGGCGCATCGCCGCCCAGGTCCCGTGCCAGGAAATAGGCGGCTGTCGCGGTGGGCACCGCACCTGCAACCACCGTCATCGCCAAGGCCGGGCCGGTGACGCCGAACCAGCCGGCATAGAGCCACGCGAGCACCGGCATGACCGCGAGCTTGAGGCCGACGGCTACGAGATGGGCCAGGCGCGGCCGCGCCAGCTTGTTCAGATCAAGCGCCGAGCCGACCACCAGCAGGCCGATGCCGAGCGAAGCGCGCCCGAGCACGTCGAGATAGCCCGTGAAGGCGCTGGGTAGCAGCCATTGGACCTGGTTGAGCGCGAGGCCGACCGCCGAAGACCAAATGAAAGGATTGTAGAGAATCGAGCGGATCGTCGCGCCGAGGCCCATCGGCCTGCCGCTCGCGAAGCGGGCGAGCACGAACACGCACATGACATTGAGCGGCGGGATCATCGAGGCGACGGCGATTGCCATGAGTGTGGTCCCGGTACGGCCCTGCAGCCCCGCGGCCAGGGCGAGCCCGACGAAGGTGTTCCAGCGTACCGATCCCTGGAAGATCGAGGTGAAGGCGGGGCCGCCGATCCCGCCCCGTTCCAGCAGTGGGCGGACGAACACGAGCATGGCGGCGACGCTCAGGATGGCGAGGACGAGGCTGGAGCCCATGCCGAGGACCGGCATGCTGCGCAGGTCGGCCATGGCCAACGTATGGATCACGACCGCCGGAAAGAGGAGCTGATAGGTCAGACGCTCGACGCCGACCCAATGCGCCGGCGAGACGATATTGCGAGCCTTCAGAAACCAGCCCGTCGCGATGACGAGGAAGACGGCGATCAGGCTATCGAGCATGGCAGGAGCCGAAAAGGAGGGAGGAAGGCTGCGGTGGGAACAATAGGGACCGGCAGCCGTTCTAATTCTCGAACCGACCTGTCCCTGTCATGCCCCGTCATGGGCGGCAAGGACGCGGGAGGAGGCCAGCCCTGCCTCTGCCGCAATGCTGCCGCGATTGGTTCAGGTCCCATTCAATCGGATCGCGCCAAGTTTCCCGACAAGATTGGAGCGATCTCGCGAAAGGAGATGCCGTCATGATGTCTCTGAAGAAAAAGGCTGCCATTGTGCTGACCGTAGCCAGTGTCGCCGCAGGCAGCGTGGCCGTTCCCGCCATGGCGAAGGACGTGCGCGGCGTCGACGCGGCGCGCCTCGACAAGGCGCAGGTCGAATATTCGCAGTACCGCTATCGCCATTGGCGTGGCCCGTCGCGCGGCGCGGCGGTGGCCGGCGCCATCGGCCTCGGCATCCTGGGTGCCGCGGCGATCGCGGCTCAGAACCGCGCTTATGCGGCGCCGGGCTACTATTATTACGACGATGACTACTATGCGCCGCCGGCGCCGGTCTACGTCGCTCCGAGGCGGTATTACAACCCCTATGGCTACTACGACTTCCGCGACTATCGCTGAGGTCGGTCGCAGCTGAGCCTGCAAGGCCCGCGCAATTCGCGCGGGCCTTTCTTTGTGAGCGGATTATTCGGATTTCGGCGTCATGGATGACGAGGGAATTGGCTGACAGGGAATCGACCTGATGAAATCGCTTCGACGCGCACGAAGGCCGTTTGGCCGTCCGGCGGGCGGCGTTCAGTCGTATTCGCCGTCGTCTTCCTTCGGGGCGTGTGGCCCGAGCCGGCCCAGGCGGTCGAGCGCGCCTTGCAGGATATAGGCTGCGGCCATCTTGTCGACGACCGCGGCGCGCTTGGCGCGCGAGGCATCAGCATCGAGCAGGGTGCGCGTCACCGCCAGCGTCGACATGCGCTCGTCCCAGAACACGATCGGCAGGTCGGTGAGAGGCAGGAGGTTGCGCACGAAGGCGCGGGTGGACTGCACGCGTGGTCCCTCGGTGCCGTCCATGTTGAGCGGCAGGCCGATCACGAGCCCGGCGGCCTGATGCTTTCCCGCGATCTTCAGCAGCGCCGCCGCGTCGAGCCCGAATTTGACGCGCTGGATCGTCTCCAGCGGCGTGGCGATCTGCCGTTCGAGGTCGGAGAGGGCAAGCCCGATCGTCTTGCTGCCGAGATCGAGCCCGAGCAGGCGCGCATGCGCGGGCAGGTCGATGAAGGCTTCGAGGGGGACGACGGCGCTGGTCATGGCATCGCGGTATCACGCGCCGGCCCGCCTCGCGAGCAATACCTGCTCTGCTGCGTCCGGCCCGTGACGGGTTCCTGGCAGCTGTCGCGCGGAAGTCATCGCGCATGACCGGTTATCAGGCTATATGCGCCGGCTTGGTAAGCGGCGCCGCCGCTCGAGAAGGATGCCTCCCGTGCCGGCGCGGATTTCGCTCCAAGTTCCCGACAAGTCCCTGCTCGACGCCTATCAGGCGGCTCTGCGCAGCGGCTGGTCGCCGAATACGACGCGCAACGTCGCGCCCCAGCAGCTTGCCGCCATCGCCGCCGATCCAGACGCCTTCCTCACCGAGATACGCGGCGGTCCCGGCCGCATCCGCCTGCCCGATGGCCGCGAGGTCGATCGTATCCCCGGCCCGACACGCTGGATCTTCGCTGAGGACCGCCCGGAACGCCCCTTCGTTGGCTCGATCAACCTGCGCTGGCAGGAGAAGGACGGCCGCCCGATCCTGGCCCTGCCGGAGCACGTGCTCGGCCATATCGGCTACACCATCCTGCCGGCTTTCGCCGGCCACGGCTACGCCACCGCCGCGCTCGCCGGGATGCTGGCCGTGGCGCGCCAGGCCGGCCTGCCCGAGATCACCATCACCTGCGACGCGACCAATCTCGCCTCGCGCCGCATCATCGAGAAGAATGGCGGGCGGTTGATCGAGACCTTCGTCGCGCCGCTCTACGGCCCCGATCAACGCCTCCGCTTCCTCGTCAGCACCGCGCCATGACCGACATCGTCATCACCGAATTCATGGACGACACCGCCGTCGCCAACCTGAAGGCGCGCTTTTCGGTCCATTACGATCCCGAACTCTATGCGAACCAGGACGAGATGGCGCGGCTCTTCGCCGATGTCCCGGCGGTGATCGTGCGCAACCAGACGCAGGTCCGCGGCAAGGTTCTGGAGGCGGCGAAGCGGCTCAAGGTGATCGGTCGCCTCGGCGTCGGTCTCGACAATCTCGACATGGAGACCTGCGCCGCGCGCGGCATCCGCGTCTTCCCCGCGACCGGGGCCAACAGCCTCTCCGTCGTCGAATATGTCATCGGCACGACGATGACCCTGCTGCGCGGCGCCTATTTCGCCAATGCCGCGATGCTCGCCGGCGAGTTCCCCAAGACGAAGCTGATCGGCCGCGAGATCGCGGGCAAGCTGATGGGCCTCGTCGGCTTCGGGTCGATCGCCCGCGACGTCGCCCATCACGCCCGCGCCATCGGCATGGAGGTCGCCGCCTACCATCCGCGCCTGGCCGCCGACGATCCCGCCTGGAGCGGCGTGCGGCGGCTGGAGCTCGACGAGTTGCTGGCGCAGGCCGATGTCGTCAGCCTGCATGTCCCGCTGACCGCGGAAACCCGCGGCCTGATCGATGCGAAGGCCTTCGCCCGCATGAAGCCGGACGCGATCCTGATCAACACGGCACGCGGCGGCATCATGGACGAGGCGGCTCTGGTCAAGGCGCTCAAGGCCGGCAAATTGGGCGGCGCGGCGATCGACGTCTACGCGCAGGAGCCGCTCGGCAAGGACGCCGCCAAGGTCTTCGCCGGCGCGCCGAACCTGATCCTGACCCCGCATATCGCCGGCAATACGGTGGAGTCGAACGCGCGTGTTTCCGGGCTCGTGGCGGAGAAGGTCATGGCGGCGCTGGACGAGCGGATCTGAAACTCGGCCATTGAATCAAGTTGCGAGCTTTTGCCTGTAAGCGATTCAAAGCCCGGCTATACCGCAACCTTACGCAAAATCGAACCGATCGACATCGACCAGCCCCTTGTCGGTGATCTTGAGATGCGGGATCACCGGCAGGGTCAGGAAGGCGACCTGCAGGAAGGGCTCTGCCAGAACCACGCCGAGCGCCTTCGCGGCGGCACGCAGCTTCTCAAGATCGTGTCGCACCGCCTCGAAGGGTTGCTCGCTCATCAGTCCGGCGACCGGCAGTGCCAGTTCCGCCATGACCTCGCCGCCATCCGCTACGGCGAAGCCGCCGCCGATCGCGATCAGGCGATTGGCCGCCGCCGCCATCGAGGCCTCGTCGACGCCGACGACGCAGAGATTATGGCTGTCATGCCCGACCGAGGAAGCGATGGCGCCGTGCTTCATGCCGAAGCCATGGACGAAGCCGGTGGCGATGCCGCCGTTCTTGCCATGCCGCTCGATCACCGTGACCTTGATCGCGTCCTGCGCCAGATCGGGCAACGCTTCGCCGTCGCGCGAGGGCAGGGCCATCGCCAGGCGCTCGGTGATGATCCGCCCCGGCACCACGCCGATCACCGGCGTCTCGCCGTCGCGGGCCTTCACGCGGAAGGACGCCGGCGTGACAGGCCGGCACCTTACACTGCCGAGCCCGACTGGCGCGATCGTCGCCCGGTCCGCGAACAGCGCCTCCTCGACCAGCCGGCCGCCGGCTAGCACCTGCTTCACCGAACAGGCTGCGAGGTCCTCGACCAGCACGATATCGGCGCGCTTGCCCGGCCCGATGAAGCCGCGATCGAACAGGCCGAAATTCCGCGCGGCCGAGAGCGAGGCGATGCGATAGGTCGCCAGCACATCCGCACCCTCTGCGATGGCGGTGCGGATCATGTAGTCGAGATGGCCTTCCTCGCCGATGTCGAGCGGGTTGCGGTCATCGGTGCAGAAGGCGAGGAAGGGCGAGGCATCGCGCGAGATCAGCGGGATGAGCTGATGCAGGTCCTTGGAGACCGAGCCCTCGCGGATCAGGATCGCCATGCCCTTGGCGAGCTTTTCGCGGGCTTCGTCGGCCGTCGTCGTCTCGTGGTCGGTGCGGATGCCGGCGGCGAGATAGGCGTTGAGGTCCATGCCGCGGACAAGCGGCGCATGACCGTCGATATGGCGATGCGAGAACGCCTCCAGCTTGGCGAGGCAGCCGGGATCGCGATGGATCACGCCCGGGAAATTCATGAACTCGGCCAAGCCGGTCACCTTCGGATGATCCATCATCGGCGTCAGGTCGGACGCTTCGAGCTGCGCGCCGGCCGTCTCGAGATGCGTCGCCGGCACGCAGCTTGAGAGATTGACGCGCAAATCCATCCGCATCGCCTCGGCACAGGCGAGGAAATAGCGGATGCCTTCCGTGCCGAGCACGTTCGCGATCTCGTGCGGATCGCAGATCGCTGTGGTCACGCCATGCGGCAGCACGCAGCGCTCGAATTCGAGCGGCGTCACCAGCGAGGATTCGATATGCAGATGCGTGTCGATGAAGCCGGGCACGGCGATCAGGCCCTTCGCGTCGACGGTGCGCTTGCCTTCATAGCTGCCATAGGTCCCGACGATGGTATCGCCGCAGATCGCGATGTCGCTCTCGACCAGCGTGCCGGTGACGAGATCGAGGAGTTTCGCGCCCTTGACGACGAGATCAGCCGGCTCGTCGCCATGCCCTTGGGCGATCCGGCGGGCCAATTCTTGACCAGAGACCTTGGCGGGGGCGGTCATGGGGCGATTTCCATCTGGCATCATCGCACGAACCTGCACGGGCTATTCCGGCTTGTCGATACATTCCCAACGCGGTCATCCCGGACAAGCGGCGAAGTCGCGCCGATCCGGGATCCATTCCAGAACCTGGCAATCTTGAGCGCCGGTGCGTGCATCTGGCATCGTTCCGGAATGGCTCCCGGGTCTTCGCTCCGCTTCGCCCGGGACGACGACGCGGGGATTCCTTGGTGTGGGTTTATCTTCTCGCCAGCAAGAAGCACGGAACGCTCTATGTCGGCGTGACCAACGCGTTGTCGCGCCGGGTAGGGCAGCACCGCGATGGCCGAGGGCTCCGAATTCGCCTCCCGCTATGGCGCTTTGCGCCTCGTCTATGCCGAGCATTTCGACAATCCGGACGAAGCCATTGCCCATGAGAAGCGCATCAAGCATTGGCGCCGAGGCTGGAAGATCGCGCTCATCGAGCGTGCCAACCCCGATTGGAATGATCTATACCCGACGACACATCTCGACTGATCCGTACGGCTTTGGAGAAATCGCATGAAACTCACCTGGTACGGCCATTCCGCTTTCCGCGTCGATCTCGACGGCGCCGCCATCCTGATCGACCCCTTCTTCACCGGGAATCCCCTCTTCGAGGGCGATGTCGCGGCGATCTCGAAGGGGATCAGCCATATCGTCGTCACCCACGGCCATGGCGACCATGTCGGCGACACGCTCGACATCGCCGGGAAGACCGGCGCGACGGTTATCACCAATTACGACCTCGCCATGCATCTGGCCTCGCAGGGGCTGAAGAGTTTCCAGCCGATGAACACCGGCGGCACGGTCGATCTCGGTCCGTTCAGCGTCACGCTCACCCGTGCCGACCATTCGGCTGGGATGGGCGAGGGCGGCGTCAATGTCCCCGTCGGCAGCGCCAATGGCGCGATCATCAAGGCGAAGGGGCAGAAGACGCTCTGGCATATGGGCGACACCGACATTTTCTCGGATATGGCGCTGCTCAGCGAGATCCACGGCGTCGAGGCCTGCATCTGCCCGATCGGCGATCGCTTCACCATGGGCGGCAAGGTAGCCGCGCTGGCGATGACCCGCTTCGTCAAGCCGAAGGTGGCGATCCCCAGTCATTACGGCACCTTCCCGATCATCGACCAGAATGCCGATGCCTTCGTCGCCGGCATGCAGGGCAGCGGCATCGAAGTCGTGCTGCCGAAGAAGGGCGAGGCATTCGCGATCTGAGCCGGAGAAACCGGCCTGACCGCTCAATGCTGATTTACCTTTGCCCGTTCGCCGCGCTATAGCGCGGCGAACCGTTTCCGGCGCGCGATCCGCGCCCTATCCAGGAGTCCGCCATGTCGGTCGATCTCGCCACCGTCAAACGCGTCGCGCATCTCGCGCGCATCGCCGTGCCGGAGGCCGATCTGCCCAAGCTGCAAGGCGAGCTCAACGCCATCCTCGGCT
>JBDHTM010000026.1:0-51410 GCA_039808685.1 Allobosea sp.
CGCGCTGTGGAAATACGCGCAGACCGTCGGCTCCGCCAAAGGCGGCGCCGTCACCCACCCAGGAGGGGCGGCCGAAACCCATTGCTATGCGGATATCTAGCTCGACCATAGCATGCCTGTTTCTGTTGCTCGGCGGCTCGCAAGCCGTCCTGGCGCAGGACATTTCAGGCACGAAGCTGCTGCCGCCGCGCGCCATTCCGGGCGGGGCGCTGCCGGAGCCGGACGATTCCGCGCCCGGCGGCTCGGGTGCCGCGGCCATCGCTCCCGCCCCCAATACGCCCACTGCCCATACGGCGCTGCCGCTCGTGCCCTTCACCAGTGCACGCGACGCGTTGAAGGCCTGGATGCGCGACTCCAGCGCCGGCAATAAGGTCGGTGCCGTCCGTGCGCTCGAGTACGCGGCCTCCCAAGGCCATCTCACGGCCCAGTACAAGCTCGGCCGGATGTATGCGGGTGGCGAGGGCGTCCCGGCCAATGATCTCAAGGCTTTCGAGTATTTCTCGAAGATCGCGGACGAGAACGCCGACGCGATTCCCGGCACGGCCGACGGGCGCCTCGTCGGCAGCGCCTTCGTCGCGCTCGGCAACTATTTCTCGGACGGCATCAAGGGCAGCTATGTGAAGCCCAATCCCGACCGGGCCTTCGACATGTTCCACTATGCCGCCTCCTATTTCGGCGACCCGGACGGCCAGTACAATCTCGCCCGCCTCTACATGACCGGGCAGGGCGCCAGCCGCGACCCGCGCCAGGCGGCGCGCTGGATGAAGCTTGCTGCCGAGAAGGGCCATGCGCCCGCGCGCGCCGCCTTCGGCGAGATGCTGATCCGTGGCGGCGAGGGCGTGCCGCGCCAGCCCGTGCTCGGCCTGATGTGGCTCGCCATGGCCCGCGAGGGCGCCGACCCGGCCCGCGAGGCTTGGATCATCGAGCGGCACGATATGGCCTTCGCAGCCGCCTCGGCCAACGACCGTTCGGCGGCGCTCGCCCTGATCGAGCGCCAGCATCTGCTGAACTCGCGCAGCGGCAGTGCGGCCCAGAACTGAGCTAACATTTTCTCCGGAACCACCCCGTCATTCCGGGGCAGGCCGAAGGCCTGAGCCCGGAAACCAGAGCCGATGCCCTTGAAAAAGGAGGCGCCCGGCTCTGGATGCTTTTCCGATCAGCGGCATCGGTTCTGGGTTCCGGGCTCGCGTGCTGCGCCCGCGCCCCGGAATGACGTCGTGGCTCATGCGCCGGCAAGCGCGAACGCTATCGGTTTCCGAGACGTATCCCGCCCTCAGTGCAATTCGATCATCACCGGCACATGGTCCGAGGGCTTGTCCCAGCCGCGGACATGCTTGGCGATCCTGACGCCCGCAAGCCGGTCCGCCGCCTGCGGCGAAAGCAGCAGATGGTCGATCCGGATGCCGTTGTTCCGCTGCCAGGCGCCGGCCTGATAATCCCAAAACGTATAGAGCCCAGGCGCATCGGTCGTGCTGCGCAGGGCTTCAGTGAGGCCGAGATTAATCAGCCCGCGGAAGGCGGCCCGCGTCTGCGGCAGGAACAGCGCGTCGCTTACCCAGGCGGCCGGATCGCGGGCGTCGCGCGGCTCGGGGATGACGTTGTAGTCGCCGGCCAGCACCAATGGCTCCTCTTGCTCCAGCAGCATCCGCGCATGGGCGGTCAGGCGATGCATCCAGCCGAGCTTGTAAGGGTATTTCTCGGTATTGGGCGGATTGCCATTGGGAAGGTAGATCGACGCGACACGGACCACGCCGTCGCCGAGCGGCAGCACGCCTTCAAGATAACGCGCCTGCTCGTCGCCATCGTCGCCCGGCAGGCCGCGTCGCACGTCCTCCAGCCGCGAGCGGCTCAGGATCGCGACGCCGTTGAAGGTCTTCTGGCCGTGGGTCTCGACCTGCCAGCCGGCGGCCTCGATCTCGGCGCGCGGGAAATCGGCGTCCAGGCACTTGATCTCCTGCAGGCAGAGCGCGTCGGGCTCCGCCTCCTTCAGGAAGTCGAGGAGATGGCCGAGGCGCTGCCTGACCGAATTGACGTTCCAGGTGGCGATCCGCACGAGACGCTCCGATTCAGACGAGCCGCAGATAAGCGGCAGGGCCACGGCCAAGGCAAGCCGCTTTCGACCGCAAACGAAAAACTCCCCGCATCGCTACGGGGAGTCCTTATCTGCGGCCGCGCTGTCGCCTGTTGTCAGGGGCAGGCGCGGACGACGCCGCCAGCGGCGATATAGGTTCCGGTTTCCGGGTTGTAGCTGCGGAAGCGGCGCGAGCAGTAGGCGACCGCGTCGGTGTCCTCGACACTATAGCCATAGGCGCGCGGTGCCGGCGGAGCATAGACGACCGGCGGAGCGACATAGACGGGCGCCGGTTCGTAATAGACCGGCGGGGGCGGGGCGGCCAATGCACCGGCGGCGAGCGCGCCGCCGAGGATGCCGGCCGCAATGCCGGCGCCGACGGCCGGGCCGCGGCGGTAATAGCCGTAGCGGC
Source organism: Allobosea sp. (assembly GCA_039808685.1). Lineage (GTDB taxonomy): Bacteria > Pseudomonadota > Alphaproteobacteria > Rhizobiales > Beijerinckiaceae > Allobosea. The sequence continues at coordinate 2,484 of JBDHTM010000026.1, forward strand.
GATAGTACTGGACGTTCTGGACGAGATCGCTGCCGGGCTGTGCGGTCGCGACAGCCGAGGTCGCGGGAGCGAGCGGGGCGGCCGCAGCCGGAAGAGCGATTAGGGCACCGCCGGCTAGGGCGGCGGCGACGGCGAGCGTCCTGATCATGACGAAACTCCTCTGCGATACCAGGCGAGCGGAACTCCGCATGTTCCCCCGTTTGGATTCGAATGTAGCGGTCCGGTGACCACAGGGAAAGCTAACAGTCAATCCGGGCATAAATGGGCCGTCACGCTCCCGTCGCTTTTGCTCACGAAAGCAACGCCCGGCTGCTTGCGCGGACGGGATTTCCCCGCCATCCAGCGTTGCATCCATAGACCAATGATCTGCTTGAAAGGATCGGAATCCGACCATGGCGCAACCGCGCGACCCGTCCGCCCAGCCTGCCGCTCTCGGGCCCCTGAAGCCGCTGCCGGCCCTGATCTTCAGCTCGCGCTGGCTGCAGCTGCCGCTCTATATCGGCCTCATCGTGGCGCAATGCGTCTACGTCTTCCTGTTCCTCAAGGAACTCTGGCACCTCATCAGCCACGCCACCTCCTTCAGCGAGCAGCAGATCATGCTGGTCGTGCTGGGACTGATCGACGTGGTGATGATCTCGAACCTGCTGATCATGGTCATCGTCGGCGGCTACGAAACCTTCGTCTCGCGGCTGCAACTCCAGGGCCACCCTGACCAGCCGGAATGGCTGAGCCACGTCAATGCCAGCGTGCTCAAGATCAAGCTCGCCATGGCGATCATCGGCATCTCGTCGATCCATCTGCTTCGGACCTTCATCGAGGCCGGCAATATCGGCATCGAGGGCAAGGCGAACTACACCGAGACCGGCGTCCTGCTGCAGACGCTGATCCATGTCGTGTTCATCTTCTCGGCGCTCGGCATCGCCTGGGTCGACCGGATGTCGGCGGGGTCCGGCAAGGGGCACTGAGGCCCACCGAAACAAAAAACGCCCCGCCTGACCGGCGGGGCGTTTTCATTCTGAGGCTCGCCGCTCCTTGGCAGAAGGGCGCCGTCATCCCGGACAAGCGGCGAAGCCGCGCCGATCCGGGATCCATCGTAGAGCTCTGAGGGCCTCCGATGGATCCCGGGTCAAGCCCGGGATGACATCCGGTTTCCGAGAAAAGCCGGCAGCGCGTCCCGGCCCCGCCGCGTATGCCTACTGCCCGCGTCCGGTCCGGGCGGCGAAGCGGATCGCTTCCTCGGCGGCGCGGAACAGGGCCTTGGCCTTGTTGATGCATTCTTCCTGCTCGGAGGCCGGGTTCGAATCGTAGACGATGCCGGCGCCGGCCTGGACATGCATGCGCCCGTCCTTGACCACCGCCGTGCGCAGCACGATGCAGGTGTCCATCTCGCCATTGGCACCGAAATAGCCGATGCAGCCGGCATAGGCGCCGCGCGCATCGCGCTCCAGCTCGTCGATGATCTCCATCGCCCGAACCTTCGGCGCGCCCGAGACCGTCCCGGCCGGGAAGCCGGCGATCAGGGCGCCGAGCGAATCGTGCTTCGGGTCGAGCCTGCCTTCGACATTCGAGACGATGTGCATCACCTGGCTGTAGCGCTCGATGAAGAACGAATCGGTGACCTTGACCGTGCCGATCTCGGCGACGCGGCCGACATCGTTGCGCCCGAGATCGAGCAGCATCAGGTGCTCGGCGCGCTCCTTCGGATCGGCCAGCAGCTCCTCGGCCAGGGCGTTGTCCTCGGCCTCGGTGGCGCCGCGCCGCCGCGTGCCGGCGATCGGCCGGATCGTGACCGTGTCGTCGCGCAGGCGCACCAGGATCTCGGGGCTCGAGCAGACGATCTGGAAATCGCAGAAATCGAGATAGCAGAGGAAGGGCGCCGGATTGACCCGCCGCAGCGCCCGGTAGAGCGCGAAGGGCGGCAACGCAAAGGGTGCCTCGAAGCGCTGCGACAGCACGACCTGGAAGATATCGCCGGCGCGGATGTATTCCTTCGCCTTGTCGACCATCTCCAGATATTCGGCCTCGCTCGTGTTCGAGGTGGTGACCGGCTCGGGCAGGTTGGCGATGTCGATCTCGGCCTCTGCGGGGAGGGCGCCTTCCAGCGCCCGCACCACGGCCTCCAGCCGCTCCTGCGCCCGCTCATAGGCATGGCGCGCACCGACGCCCGGCATGTGCCGGACCGGGGTAACGACATGGATCTCGTCGCGCACCGCGTCGAACACCACCATCAAGGTCGGCCGCGTCAGGATGGCGTCGGGCACGCCGGTGCCGGTCTCCTTCGGTTCGGGCAGGCGCTCCATCAGGCGGACCATGTCGTAACCGAGATAACCGAAGACGCCGGACGCCATCGGCGGCAGGCCCTCGGCCTCCGGAATGGCGCTTTCTTCCAGCAGCGCGCGCAGGCTCTCGAAGGCCGGGCGCGGATCGTCGAGGAAGGTCTCGCCCAGCGCCGTCCGGCAGAGCGAGGCCTGGCCGTGATGGCAGCGCCAGATCAGGTCGGGCTCCAGCCCGATCATCGAGTAGCGGCCGCGCACGGCGCCGCCCTCGACCGATTCGAGCAGGAAAGCCGGCCCGGTCGTGGCATGGCGCAGCTTCAGGAAGGCGGCGACCGGCGTCTCGCAATCGCCGACCAGCGCCTGCCGCAGCAATTGCGGGGCGCCGGTCTCGTAGGTCTGCGCGAAGCGCTCGAAATCCTGCAGCGGCTGCATCGTCAGTTCTGCGCCCCGCCCGTCGCATTGCGGAAGGCGGCCTCGTTGATGCTGACGCCGAGCTCGGCCTGCCGCTTCGCGACATATTGCAGCATGATGTCCTCGCTCACGCTCTGCGAGAGCAGGCGCTCGAAATTGCCGGCCTCCTGCGTGGTGCGGACATAAGGCGCGACGGTCGCGGAATCGACCTTGAACAGGATGCGCGAGCCATCGGGCCCGGCAGCCGAGCCGCTCTTGCCGGCAGCGGTGCCGAAGACCTGCGCGACGACCGTGGACGGCAACTCGGGACGCTGATCCTGCCGGCCGAGATCGGCGGCGGTCTCGATGGTGAGCCCGGCCGAGGCCGCGACCGCGTCGAAGCTCTCGCCCTTGTCGAGCCGCTCCGAAAGCTCGCGCGCCTTGGTCGAGAGCTTCGCGGAAGTCTCATCGGCACGCCACTGCTTCTCGACCTCGGCCTTGACCTCGTCGAAACTCCGCTCGCGCGCCGGATCGATCTTGGTGACGTCGAACCAGACATAGCCGGTGTCGCGGGGCAGGCGGAGCGCCTCGTTATCGACGCCGATATCCGAGCGGAAGATCGCCTGCAGCGTGGCATCGCCGCCCGGCAGCGCCTCCTCCTTCGTGCCGTCGGGGCGCGTGAGACTGGCGCTCATCGGGCCGGCATTGCGCAGCTGGAGGTCGAGCTCCTTGGCGATCTCGGCGAGCGGCCTGGCCGAGGCGCGCTGATCCTCGATCTTGTCATGCAGTTCGGTGACGCGGGCAGCCGCGCGGCTGGTCGCCAGCTCCTTCTTCACCTCGGCCACGACCTCCTCGAACGGGCGGACATGAGCGGCGTCGACCTTGGTCACGCGCAGCAGTACCGTGCCGAAGGAGCCCTTGACCGGGGCGCTGACGGCGCCTTCCTCCAGAGCGAAGGCAGCGTCGCGCACGACGGGGTCGATCATCTGCTCGCGGGTGAAGGTGCCGAGCGTCAGGTCGTTGAAGGCGACGTTCCGTTCGGTCGCGATCTCGTCGAAGGTCTCGCCGCCGTCGATCTTGGCCTTGGCCGCCTTGGCTTCCTCTTCGTTCGGAAACTGGATCTGCTGCACGGTACGCGTCTCGACCGCCGTGAAACGCTGGGCCTTGGTCGCCTCGTAGCGCGCCTTGGCCTCCTCGTCGGTGACCTTGGCGGGGTCGGCCAGCGACTCGGCGGTGATCGAGAGGATGGCGGCCGAGCGGTACTCAGGCGCGCGGAAGGCGATCTTGCGGTCGTTGAAGAAGGTCTTGAGCTGGTCCTCGCTCGGCGCCGCGATCTCGCCGGCCGCGCTCGCGGGCATGCGTGCGAAGGTGATGGAGCGCTTCTCGTTGCGCAGGCGGTTGCCGACCTCCTGCAGCGCGACCGGGGCCACGAGGCCGCCGGTCAGCATCTCGGAAAGCTGCTGGCGCAGGATGATCGAGCGCTGGAGCGCGACATAGCTCTGCTCGGTATAGCCGTTCGAGCGCAGCAGCTCGTTGAAGCGGGCAGGGGAGAACTGCCCGGCGGCGTCGCGGAAGACCGGGTCGTCGAAGATCAGGTTGCGGATCGTCTCGTCGGAGACGGCGAGCCCCATGCTCTGCGCCGTCTGGTCGAGCGTCGACTCCGTGAGCAGGCGGGAGAGCACCTGCCGGTCGAGGCCGAGCGCGCGCGCCATCTCCGGCGAGATCTGGCGGCGCTGCTGGCGGATCAGGTTCTGGAGCTCGTTCTGATAGGCCGTCCGCATCTGCTCGATGCTGATCTCGGCCTTGCCGATCTTGGCGACCTCGTTGCGGCCATAGCCGCGGAAGATGTCGCCGACGCCCCAGATCGCGAAGGCGAGGATCAGGATGCCGAACAGGACGCTGATGACGAGCTTGCCAAGCAAACCCTGACTCGCCTTGCGGATGCCCTGCATCATCATGGAAGCTGTCTTTCCCTGAACCTGTTCGTGGCGCGCAAACGAGCCCGCGCGCGTCATTGTCGGCGCTGCTTATAGGAACCGGCGGCGAAAGCCGCAATCGCCGCCGAGCAATCGCCTTTGCGCGTGCCCTGAGGCCTCGCATGCGATTGCGGCGCCGGCCGGCCGTTGCTAGAGCGCGAGGCAGCATTTCTGGAGGATCGACGTGACGCGCAGCATCAAGCCGCTGGTGGCGGGCAACTGGAAGATGAATGGCCTGAAGGCCGACCTCGCGATCGCGGCCGAGGTGGCCAAAGGCTACGACGCCGCGCTTAAAGCCGGCGTCGACCTCGCCATCTGCCCGCCTTCCAGCCTGCTCTTCGCCGCGACCGCAGCCCTGATCGGCTCGCGCATCGCGACAGGCGGGCAGGATTGCAGCACGCAGGTGTCCGGCGCCTTCACCGGCGAAATCTCCGCCGCGATGCTCACTGACGCCGGCGCGAGCTTCTGCATCGTCGGCCATTCCGAGCGCCGTACGCTGCATGGCGAGACCAATGCGACCGTCAAGGCCAAGGCCGAGGCCGCACAGAAAGCCCTGCTGGTCCCGATCGTCTGCGTCGGCGAGACCAGGGACGAGCGCGAGGTCGGCAAGGCGCTCGCCGTCGTCAGGAAGCAATTGCGCGGCTCGGTGCCGGAGGGCGCGACGCCCGCGACGCTCGTCGTTGCCTATGAGCCGGTCTGGGCGATCGGCACGGGTCTCACGCCAACGGCGGCCGATGTCGCCGAGATGCATGAGGCGATCCGCGCCGAGCTCGGCCGCCTGCTCGGCAAGCAAGCCGCGGCCGGCGTGCGCCTGCTCTATGGCGGCTCGGTGAAGCCTTCGAACGCCGCCGAGCTGATGAATGTCGCCAATGTCGACGGCGCGCTCGTCGGCGGCGCCAGCCTCAAGGCCGAGGAATTCCTGGCGATCGCCCGCGCCTGCGCCGGCTGAACACCCTCGCGTGAATAGGCCGGCACGCAGGGGTGGCGCTGCCGGCTCACGCATGTTATGTGCCGCGCCGAATTCGCCTCGACCTTCGAGGAGGAGCGGGTGGCCCTTGGCGGCGGCCCGCGCCATGCCCATTTCGTGAGACCATGCAGAACGTTCTCATCGTCATCCACCTGATCATCGTGGTCGCGCTTGTCGGCGTCGTGCTGCTGCAGCGCTCCGAAGGCGGCGGCCTCGGCATGGGCTCCGGCGGTGGAGGCGGCGTCGGCGGCTTCATGACCGGCCGTGGCCAGGCCAATGCCCTGACCCGCGCGACCGCGATCCTCGCCGGCCTGTTCTTCCTGACCTCGATCGTGCTGGCCGTGATGGCGACGCGCGGCCGGGTCCAGCGCTCGATCATCGACGGCGCGCCTGCGACCTCCGCCCCGGCCACGCCCGGCACGCCGGCGGGTCCCAGCGCTCCGAATGCAGGTGGCGTCCTCGACCAGCTCCGCCAGATGCAGAACCAGAATCAGGGCGGCGCCCAGCCGCCGACGCCGCCAGCGGCGCCGCAGCAGTGATACAGGGCAGGGCCGGGAAACCGGCCCTTCTCTTTTGAGTTTGGAGGGGCCGGGCGACCGGCCTTCTCTTTTGTGGACAAGCGCGCAGGGCAAGGCGGGACTGCTCAGAACGCGCTTAGCGAATCGAACCCGTGGCGATAGAGGTGAACTCCCATGACGCGGTATGTTTTCATCACCGGCGGCGTGGTGTCCTCGCTTGGCAAAGGCCTGGCGGCGGCGGCTCTCGCGGCCCTTCTCCAGGCACGCGGCCATACGGTCCGCCTGCGCAAGCTCGACCCCTACCTGAACGTCGATCCGGGCACGATGAGCCCGTATCAGCACGGCGAGGTCTTCGTCACCGACGACGGCGCCGAGACCGATCTCGACCTCGGCCATTACGAGCGCTTCACCGGGCGGCCCTGCAACCGGGGTGACAACATCACCACCGGCCGCATCTACATGGACATCCTGACCAAGGAGCGCCGCGGCGACTATCTCGGCGCGACCATCCAGGTCGTTCCCCATGTCACCAACGCCATCAAGGAATTCGTGCTCACCGGCAACGAGGGCTACGACTTCACGCTGGTCGAGATCGGCGGCACGGTCGGCGATATCGAAAGCCTGCCCTTCCTCGAATCGATCCGCCAGATCAGCCAGCAGCTGCCGCGCGGCCAGTGCATCTTCGTGCACCTGACGCTGCTGCCCTATATCCCGACCGCCGGCGAACTGAAGACCAAGCCGACCCAGCATTCGGTCGCCGAATTGCGCTCGATCGGCATTCAGCCCGACATCCTGCTCTGCCGCACCGACCGCGAGATCCCGCGCGAGGAGCGCCGCAAGCTCGCGCTGTTCTGCAATGTCAGGGAGACCGCGGTTATCGAGGCCCGCGACGTCGCCTCGATCTATGATGTACCGCTCTCCTACCATGCCGAGGGGCTTGACACCGAGGTGCTCGCCGCCTTCGGCATGGACGCCAAGGCCGAGCCGGACGTCACCAACTGGAAGCGCATCTCCGAGCGCGTGAAGAACCCGGAGGGCGAGGTCACCATCGCCGTCGTCGGCAAGTATACCGGCATGAAGGACGCCTATAAGTCCCTCATCGAGGCGCTGACCCATGGCGGCATCGCCAACAACGTGAAGGTCAATCTCGACTGGATCGAGTCGGAGGTCTTCGAGAAGGAAGACCCCGCGCCCTTCCTCGAGCATGTCCACGGCATCCTCGTGCCCGGCGGCTTCGGCCATCGCGGCGCCGAGGGCAAGATCAAGGCGGCAACCTTTGCCCGCAATCGCAAGGTGCCGTATTTCGGCATCTGCTTTGGCATGCAGATGGCGGTCATCGAAGCGGCGCGCTCGCTCGCCGGCATCGAGAACGCCAATTCGACCGAGTTCGGCCCGACCGAGGAGCCGGTCGTCGGCCTGATGACCGAATGGATGCGCGGCAACGAGCTGGAGCAGCGTGCGGCCGGCGGCAATCTCGGCGGCACGATGCGCCTCGGCGCCTATGCCTCGACGCTCGCGGCCGGCTCGAAGATCGCCGAGATCTACGGCTCGACCGAGATCTCCGAGCGCCATCGGCACCGCTACGAAGTCAACATGGGCTATCGCGAGCAGCTGGAGGCGAAAGGCATGCGCTTCGCCGGCCTCTCGCCCGACGGCCTGCTGCCCGAGACGGTCGAGTATCCCGACCATCCCTGGTTCATCGGCGTGCAGTATCATCCCGAGTTGAAGTCGCGCCCGTTCGAGCCGCATCCGCTCTTCGCCAGCTTCATCGAGGCGGCGAAGGCTCAGAGCCGCCTGGTCTGATCAGGCCTTGTCGAGCTGCACCGTCGCCCAGGGCAGGCGGTGCTGCTCGAACACCGCCTTGCCCGGCCCGGGAAAATCCGGGTCGGCAAAAGCGCCGATCGCGACCGCGACCATTTCCGGCTTGCGCGACGGCTCCCAGAACACTGTGCTGCCGCAGGCCGGGCAGAAATGGTGCAGCACGCGATAGCCGCTATCGGCCGGCCGTTCGTAATCGCTGTACTGCCCGGACACCGCGATGTCGCCGCGCGCAAAGAAGGCTGCTACGCCATAGGCGCTGCCGGTCCGCCTCTGGCAATCCCGACAATGGCAGAGCGAGACGCTCACAGGCTCGCCGGAACAGGTGATGCGCAATTGCCCGCAGGCACAGCGGGCTTCCCGGGTCGTCATGGGGCGCATCCTCCTTTTAGATGACGGCTTGTGCAGTTTTCGCGTTAGCCTGACTATGTGGCATCGTTGACTGAGAGTCTTCGCATCGGCACGGGGGCAGGGCGCATGACGATCTCGATGGCGGGCCTGCCCGCATTCCTCCTCTATTTCGTCGTCGGCACGGCCCTGATCGCCGCCTTCTCGGCGCTCTATCTGTGGATGACGCCGCATGACGAGATCGCTCTGATCCGCGGCGGCAATCTCTCGGCGGCCGTCGCGCTCGGCGGCAACATCATCGGCTTCTCCCTGCCGCTGGAACAGGCGATTTCGCAGGCCAGCAGCATTGCCGATTGCGTGCTCTGGGCCGTCGCGGCGATGGTCATCCAGTTCGCGGCCTATGGCGTCGCGCGCCTTCTGATTCCCGAACTGTCGCGGAAGATCGAGCAGGACAACCTGCCCTCGGCGGCGATGCTCGCGGTCTTCGCCGTCGTGTCCGGGACGCTGGCCGCGGCGAGCATGACGGAATGAGGCAGGCGGTCATGAAGCGCTCCTCGCAGATCGGGCTCGGGGCCGTCGGCGTTCTCCTCGTCGCGACGGTTTGGTCGATGACGGGCGAGGATCCGCAGGAGAACCTCGTCTATAACAGTCTGAGCGACTGCCGGGCGGCCGGGCAGCTCACCGCCCAGCAATGCGAGACCGCTTTCTCGGAGGCGACCGCCGCGCGGCTAAAGGACGCGCCGAAATTCCAGAGCCAGACCGCCTGCGAGACGCAATACGGCGCCAATGGCTGTAGCTCCGCCATGATCGGCGGCGCGCAATACTTCATCCCGGCGCTGGCGGGCTTCATGCTGGCCCGCGGCCTGTCGGGCGGCCCCGCCCAGCCCCTGATGCCGCCGACCGCCGCCGCCTGCCCGCCGGGCTCGACCTTGCCGGAATGCCAACAGGCGCGCGCCGCGAGTTCGTCATCCTCAAGCTCGTCCTCATCCTCCGGTTCCTGGGGCAGCAGCAGCCGCTCGCGCGCCTATTCGACGACCTCCGGCAGCACCGTCACGGCCGCCTTCGCCGGCGGCTCGCGCGGCGGTAGCATCTCGACGACCAGTGTCTCGTCGCGCGGCGGCTTCGGCTCGACCGCGCGCTCCTTCTCCTCGCATTCCTCGTCCTGACATGCACCGCGTCACGCTTCCGCCCCGCCCGGACTGGGTCGAACAGGTCGAGCGCCTGGGCTTCGCCTTCCATACGATCGACGGCGAGACCTATTGGGACGAGAGCGCGGCGGTTGCTTTCACGCTGGAGGAGATCGAGCGCGATATCGAGGGGCCGACCGAGGCGATCGAGCAGCTCTGCTTCGCCTTCATCGAGAAGGCGCTCGATCACGAGGAAACGCTGACAAAGCTGGCGATCCCTGCCGAGCACTGGGACTATATCCGCGACAGCTGGCGGCGCGGCGAGCGCAATCTCTATGGCCGGCTCGACCTCGCCTATGATGGGCGCGGGCCGGCCAAGCTCCTCGAATACAATGCCGACACCCCGACCGCCCTGTTTGAATCGAGCGTCGTGCAATGGGACTGGCTGGAGCAGGCGATGGCGCGTGGCGCGATCCCGAAGGGCTCCGACCAGTTCAACTCGCTGCACGAGCGGCTGATCGCGGCCTTTAAGGACCTGCGCGAGCCTTCGCCTTACCGCCTGCACCTGACCTGCGTGCAGGGCAGCCCCGAGGACAAGGGCACGGTCGACTACCTCACCGATTGCGCCGTGCAGGCCGGACTCGATGCCCGCTTCACCTATATCGAGGAACTCGGACTGCTCTCCGATGGCCGCTTCTGCGATGGCGCCAACCAGCCGATCGAGACGCTGTTCAAGCTCTATCCCTGGGAATGGATGTTCCGCGAGAGCTACGGCAAGGCGATTAGCCGTTCGGGCTGCCAGTTCATCGAGCCGCCCTGGAAGGCGATCTTGTCCAACAAGGGTCTGCTCGCCTGCCTCTGGGAGATGGAACCCGGCCATCCCAATCTGTTGCCGGCCTTCTTCGAGGGCGATCCGCGCTGCGCGACGCTCTCAGCCCGCCATGTCCGCAAGCCGCTCTATTCGCGCGAGGGCGCGAACGTCACCTTGCTGGAACGCGGCCGCGTGCTCGACAGCGACGACGGCCCCTATGGCGCCGAGGGCCATGTCCTGCAGGATGCCGCGACCAACCTGTTCGCGGCCGACGGCAAATACGCCGTGCTCGGTTCCTGGCTCGTCGCCTCGCAGGCCTGCGGGCTCTGTATTCGCGAGGATGCCTCGCCCATCACGAAGAATACCTCGCGCTTCCTCCCGCACTATATCGAGCCCTGAACAGGCGGCATGACCGCGCCTTGATCTGTGCTAGCCTTGGACTCCGATACGCCTGTCGACGGAGCCTGCCATGCCTGCAACAGTCTCAACGCCCCGTGGCCTCGACCATCTCGTCATCGGTGTCCGGGATCTCGATGCCGCCTGGCATTTCTACGAGAAGCTCGGCTTCCGCGTCGGCGCCCGCAACCGTCATCCCTGGGGCACCGAGAACCGGATCGTGCAGTTTCCCGGCTCGTTCCTCGAACTGGTGACGATCGCCGACGATGCCGCGATCCCGCCCCATGGCGAACGTCGCTTCTCCTTCGGCGCCTTCGTCCGCGAGGCGCTGGCCGGGCAGGGCGAGGGGCTTTCCATGCTGGTGCTGGAGAGCAAGGACGCCAAGGCCGACGCCGCCGCGTTCAAGGCGCAGGGCATCGGCGATTTCGAGCCCTTCTTCTTCGAGCGCCGGGCGAGACGGCCTGACGGCAGCGACGTCCGCGTCGCCTTCGAGCTAGCCTTCGCGGCCGATTCACGGGCACCGGAATGCGGCTTTTTCGTCTGCCAGCAATTCGAGCCGCAGAATTTCTGGAACCCGGATTTCCAGCAGCATCCGAACGGGGCGACGGCGCTCTCAGCCGTCGTCATGCTCGCCGAAGAGCCGGCCTTCCACCGCGGCTTCCTCTCGGCCTTCAGCGGCGGCGCCGAGGTGATCGAGGGCAACGAGGATTACGTGCTCGCCCTCCCGCGCGGGCGCATCGACGTGCTCGATCCCGAGGCGGCGCAGGGCGCCTATCTCGTCGAGCCGGATACGACGCCGGCCCGGTTCCTCGGCTTCTGCGTCTCGGTGCCCGATCTCGAAGCCGTGGCGGCGCGGCTGGCCGAGAATGAAGTGTCGTTCCAGCGCGGCGACGAGCGCCTCTTCGTGCCTGCCGAGCACGCCTTCGGCTGCATGGTGGCCTTCGAGCAGGGTTGAGGCGGCGGCCGGCCGTCCAGCACCATCCCTGTCATTCCGGGGCTTCGCGCAGCGAAGAGCCCGGAACCCATGAACACTACACGGCTCCACAAGCCGTCATGCTCGCCCTTGTGGTTAGCATCCACGTTTTGAACACGACGTTTGACGAAGGAAGACGTGGATGGCCGGGACAAGCCCGACCATGACGAGAATGTCGTGTTCATGGGTTCCGGGCTCGGGCCTGCGGCCCGCCCCGGAATGACGGAGCAGTTATACCCCAGGCGATGAAGGGGCCGTCTCCAGAGCCCTGCGGCCCGCCCCGGAATGACGGAGCAGTTATACTGACAGCGTCAGCCCTTCGCCTCGACCGGCGGCAGTGAGGCGAGCAGACCGATCAGCGCCCGGTCGTGCAGCACGACCATGCGCTCCTTCGGCTTCAGCCAGATCGCGGCGTCGTCGACCGTTTCGGCATCGACGAGCTTGGCCTGAGCCACGGCGCGGTCGGGTTCGATCTCGCCGCGCCGGCGCGACTGGCCATAGGGCAGCATCAGTTCGTGGGCATGGCGCAATTCGGGGTCGCCATGCAGCGCCTTGATCGCGTCGGCATCGTCGTAGCCGGCCTTCTCGAACTCGGCCTGCAATTCGTTGGCGCGCGTCGCGATCGCGGGTGGGGCGCCTTCCTCTGGCGTCATCAGGAGCTTGTGGCGCTTGAGCCAGAGGCCGATGGCGAGCTGGCCCGAGGCCCATGACAGCGGGATCGCCAGCACGAGGCCGACGATGGTGGGCGACATCCAGGCGAAGAGCGAGGTCGCGATCATGAAGGCCGAGAGGCCGGTGACGAGACCGAGCACGGTATGGGTCCGATGCCGGCGGATGATGTCCTTCAGCGGGATCGAGCCGTCGTCGCGCCGCTGCGGGTTCCAGCCGGTGTCGCGGCCGAGCAGGATCTGGAAGACCGAGCCGGACTGAATCAGCATCATGATCGGCGCGAAGAAGGCCGAGAACAGCACCTCGATCAGCGCCGAGACGATCAGCCGGATCGCGCCGCCGCCGGCCTGCCGGAGCTTGGTGTTGAACAGGGTCAGCAGCAGGCCGAACAGCTTCGGCGCCAGCAGGATTCCCATGGTGATCGCGAACAGGCGCAAGGCGCGCTCGGGGTCGAAGCGCGGCCAGACCGGGAAGAGCGTGAATTCCTGCGTGAAATATTCAGGCCGCGCGTAGTTGACCTGCAGCACGATCAGGATGCCGACCACGAGCTGCATCAGCCAGAGCGGCGAAGCGAGATAGCCCATGATGCCGGTCGCGAAATGCTGGCGCGTCGGCATGACGAAGCCCTTGGCGCCCATGATTCGCGAATGCTGGAGATTGCCCTGGCACCAGCGCCGGTCGCGCACCGAGATGTCGATCAGCGAGGGCGGGCTTTCCTCGTAGGAGCCTGTCAGGTCCGGCAGCATGTAGACCGACCAGCCGGCGCGGCGGATCAGCGCCGCCTCGACGAAATCATGGCTGAGCACGTGGCCGCCGAAGGGTGGCTTGCCCTTCAGGTCGGGCAGGCCGCAATGGTCGGCGAAGGCCTTGGTGCGGATGATCGCATTATGGCCCCAGTAATTGCCGTCGCGGCCGGACCACATGGCGAGGCCCGTCGCGATGACCGGGCCGTAGACCCGTGCCGCGAATTGCTGGAGCCGCGCGAAGAAGGTGTTGCGGTTGATGATCAACGGCAGCGACTGGATGATGCCGGCGTCGGGATCGTTTTCCATCGCGGCGGCGAGGCGCACGATGCATGTGCCGGTCATCAGGCTGTCGGCGTCGAGCACGACCATGTGCTCGTAGAGCCCGCCCCAGCGCGTCACGAAATCGGCGATGTTGCCGGCCTTGCGATGATGGTTCTTCGGGCGGTGCCGGTAATAGACCCGGCTGTTCGGGCCGAGCCGCTCGCGCAGCGCCAGGAAGGCCCGCTCCTCCGCCACCCAGACATCCGGGTTGGTGGTGTCGGAGACGATGAAATAGTCGAAATGGTCGCCGAGCCCGGTCGCCTCGACCGATTCCCGGATCGCGGCCACCGCCGCGAAGATGCGCGCCGAGGATTCGTTGTAGATCGGCATCACCACGACGGTGCGGTGCTTGAGCGTTTCGGCCCGGTCCGCCCGGCCGGCGCCGAACAGGACGCCGAAGAAGCCGAGCAGCGCGCTGGTGAAGGCGAGCGCGATCCACGAGAAGTTGATCGTGAACAGCACGAGCAAGGCGTACTGCAGCGAGGTCGTGCGGCTGACCGACACGACATTGTACATTTCCCAGGCGCCGAAAGCGGTGAGGGCCAACCCGCCGCCGAACACGAAGAGGCGCTTCAGCCAAGGCGTCTTCCAATTGCGCGGATCAGCCGGTGCGCGGCGATCCGAAGCGTTCCAGCTTCGGAACGACTGCACCGGCATGACCAGCGGCTCTTCAGGGGGCGTGGCTGGCTCGCGGGCCGCGCTGTAGCTGCGCTGTTCCGCTTCCATGGCGTCGCGGCGGGGCGCCGTTACCAGGTCCATCGATTCAACCAGGTCTCAGAGACGGGCTGACCGCCCGATTGCAGGACGAGCCGGAGCTCAGAGAGATTTTCGTTGCCGGGATCGACCTCGAAGCCGACCCGCATCAGTTTGCGCTCCGGATAGGGCCAGAGGCGAATGTTGTGCACGGCGCCGGGCTGGGCCGTGATCGTCGCCCGCGTCGAGGCGACGAGAGCCGGGTCGGCGAGCTTGTCGCCGGTGAACTCGACGACGAAGCGCCGCCGGCGCCCCTGCGAGCCCTTGCCTTGGCGCGAGCGGGTGGCGAGCGCCAGAGGCGGGCGCTCCGGCGGCTGCCAGCACCAGGCCTGGCGGTAGCTCAGCGAGGTCTCGCTGCCGGCCGCCAGCGGCTGCTTCGGCCGCCAGTACATGATGATGTTCTTGTTCGGCTCGGAATCGCTCGGGATCTCGATGAGCTGCACCGAACCGGAACCCCAGTCGCCGAGCGGCTCCATCCAGACGCTCGGCCTGAGTTCGAAGCGCTGGTCGTCGTCCTGGAAGGCGGCGGGGTCGCGCTCGCGCTGGACCAGGCCGAAGCCCTTCGGATTCTCGTCGACGAAGGAGGAGACCTGCAGGGTCGCGGGGTTGTTGACGGGCCGGTAGATCCACTCGCCGGCGCCCGACTGCATCTGCACGCCGGAGACTTCGCCGATCGAGGGCCGGAGGTCGTCGAAGACGCGCCGGCTCTGCGGGCCGGAGAGGAAGGTCGCGCTCGTGCAGCCGAAGCCGACATGGTCCAGCGCCTGCCGCGCGAACAGCGTCATCTCGACATCGATGAAGGTGACGTCCCCCGGGCGCAGCGTCATCCGCACGGCGCCGGCGACGCTCTCCGAATCGAGCAGGCCGTGAATCACCAGCGAGCCCACGGCCGGGCTCGGCCGCTCGATCCAGAAAGCCCGGAAGAACGGCAACTCCTCGCCGCGCGTCTCGCCGGGCCTCAGAATCAGTGCGCGCGCCATCGCGCCGAAATTCTGTCCGCGTGCCAGGGCGCGGAAGAAAGTGCCGCCCTGGAAGACCGCGACCTCGAAGGGGCGCTCCAGCCCGGCCGCGATCCGCATGCCCGAGAACTGCAGATCGGCATTGCCTGGCGGCGGCGCGACACGTCCGTAATCGAACTTGCTGCGATCGAAGGCGATGCGGCGGATCGTGCCATCCTCGATCGTGAACAGGCTCACCGGATTGGAGAAGACATAGCCGCGATGCAGCGGCTCGAGCGTGAAGCCGCGATTCTCGCCGGCCCAGACCGTGGCGCCCGGCTGCATCCGGATACCCGCATACTGATCTGCGGGCAGGGCGGTATAACCTTCGGGCAGATCGCTGGCAGCGAGCGGAATCAGCGGTCGCTGCGCCAGGGCCCTGGCAGCATCGACGACCAAAGCCGGGTCGAAACGCTGCCCGTCCACGAGGGCGGGGATATTGAAGGAAGCGGCGCCAGTCGGAGCTTGCGCCGCGGCCGGGCCGGCCAGCGAGAGCAGCGCCGCGCCGCCGGCGGCGCCTTCCAGAAACTGCCTACGATTCAAGGGTTTCGACATGGGATCCAAACTACGCGGGCGACGCCCTCGCCCTTCGCGCTTCTAGAGCATTTCCAGTTGGCCTGAAAAGCCTTTCCGACCGGGAAGATGCACGCCTTTCGCAGGGTGCGGTCCTTCGAAATCACGCCGTGGCCAGGCTGGCATGAACATCGCCCTCGAAAGCTGCCTTTCGCCGCGATTGAACTTTGCCAAAAGGCGCGCGGATCGGCTATCCACGGCGCCTGCAACGCCAGCATGCGTGAATGCGATTGTGATGTGCGGGCTGTGGTTCGACCATGCCCTGCAAGGGAAACGAGAAACATGACCGAAATGCAGCCGGCCCGATCCTGCCTCGCGATCGTCCTGGCGGCCGGAGAGGGCACCCGCATGAAATCGGGGCGCCCGAAGGTGCTCCACGCGGTCGCAGGGCGTTCGCTGCTGGGCCATGCGCTCGCGGCCGTTTCGGAAGCCGGCGCCGACGACGTCGCCGTCGTGATTTCCTCCGAGCGCCCGGAGGTCGGCGAAGAAGCGCTCAGGCTTCTTCCGCACGCCCAGATCGCGATCCAGCATGAGCGCCGGGGTACGGCGCATGCCGCGCTGGCGGCGAAGGACGCTCTCGCCTCGGATCATCACGACGTCATCATCGCCTTCGGCGACACGCCGCTCGTTCGCCCGGAGACCTTCGCGGCGTTGCGCGAGGCGCTGTCCGGAGGCGCCGCCGTCGCCGTGCTCGGCTTCGAAGCGAAGGACCCGACCGGTTACGGCCGCCTCGTCGAGCATGACGGCCATCTCGAAGCGATCGTCGAGCATAAGGACGCGACGCCGAAGCAGCGCCGCATCACGCTCTGCAATGCCGGGTTGATGGCACTTTCCGGTGAGCACGCGCTGTCGATCCTCGAGGCGATCCGCGACGACAACGCCCAGCGCGAATTCTATCTCACCGACGCGGTGACCGTTGCGCGCGCCCGGGGTCTCGACGCGGTGGCGCTGCGGGCCCCGGAAAGCGAGGTCCAGGGCGTCAACGATCGCGTGCAGCTCGCCGCCGCGGAAGCCGAATTCCAGCGCCGCAAGCGCCTCGCCGTCATGGTCGGCGGTGCGACTCTGATCGCGCCCGAAACCGTCTTCTTCAGCTACGACACCGAGATCGGCAGCGATGTCGTGATCGAGCCGAACGTGGTCTTCGGGCCGGGCGTGCAGGTGGCCGATGGCGCCGTGATCCACGCCTTCTCGCATTTGGAGGGCGCCCGGGTCGGCGTGGACGCGAATATTGGCCCATTCGCGCGGCTGCGGCCGGGAACGCGGCTGGCCGAGAAGGCGAAGGTCGGCAATTTCGTCGAGGTGAAGGCAGCCGATATCGGGCCCGGCGCCAAGGTCAACCATCTCACCTATATCGGCGATGCTTCGGTGGGCGCTGCCGCCAATATCGGCGCCGGCACGATCACCTGCAACTATGACGGCTTCAACAAGTCGAAGACGACGATCGGCGCCAATGCCTTCGTGGGCTCGAACTCCTCGCTGGTGGCTCCGGTGACGATCGGTGAGGGCGCCTATATCGGCTCCGGCTCGGTGATCACCGACGATGTCGCGCCGGACGCACTGGCCATCGGCCGCGCCAGGCAGGTCGAGAAGGAAGGCTGGGCGAAGGCCTTCCGCACGGTCGCCGCCGCCCGCAAGGCGGCCAAGAAGGCGGCCGAATAGCACGGAATCATGGCAAATCGGGCTATTCGCCGTTCACAGTTCGTCATGTAGATTGATTGGGCATGCGCGCCGATCGCGGCTATGCGCTTTGCCGACAGCAATGGCTGGAGGGGTTGCCCATGTGCGGCATCGTCGGGATTCTCGGCAAGGAAGCGGTCGCAACACAGGTCGTCGAGGCGCTGAGACGGCTGGAGTATCGCGGATATGATTCCGCCGGCGTCGCGACGCTGGAAGGCGGCCGGCTGGCCCGCCGCCGCGCCGAGGGCAAGCTGAAAAATCTCGAGACCCGCCTGTCGAGCGAGCCGCTCGAGGGCCTGATCGGCATCGGCCACACCCGCTGGGCGACCCATGGCAAGCCCAACGAGACCAATGCCCATCCGCATGCAACCGCGAAGCTCGCCGTCGTCCATAACGGCATCATCGAGAATTTCCGGGAACTGCGCGCCGAGCTCCAGGCCGGCGGCTATGTTTTCGAGACTGAGACCGATACCGAGATCGTCGCCCATCTCGTCACCCGCGAGCTCGATCGCGGCAAGAATCCGGTCGACGCGATTGCGGCCAGCCTGCCGCTGCTGCGCGGCGCCTTCGCGCTCGCCTTCCTGTTCCAGGGCGAGGAAGACCTGCTGATCGGCGCCCGCAAGGGTTCGCCGCTGGCGGTCGGCATCGGCGATGGCGAGATGTATCTCGGCTCGGACGCGCTGGCGCTCGCGCCCTTCACCAGCCTCATCGCCTATCTCGAAGAGGGCGACTGGGTCGTGCTCCATCGCCGTGGTGCGACCTTCTACGACAAGACCAACAAACAGGTGGAACGCCGCGCCCAGCGCGTCGCCGCCGGTGCCTTCCTCGTCGAGAAGGGCAATCACCGCCACTTCATGGCCAAGGAGATCTACGAGCAGCCGGAGGTGGTCGGCCATACGCTGACCCAATATCTCGACATGGCCAACGGAAAGGTGCGCCTGCCTTTCGGCGACAAGATCGACTGGAAGGGTCTCTCGCGCCTGACGATCAGCGCCTGCGGCACGTCCTACTATGCCGGCCTCATCGCGAAATACTGGTTCGAGAAGCTAGCGCGGCTGCCGGTCGAGATCGATGTCGCCTCCGAGTTCCGCTACCGTGAGGCGCCGCTGCCCGATCAGGGCCTGGCGCTTTTCATCTCGCAGTCCGGCGAAACCGCCGACACGCTGGCCGGCTTGCGCTATGCCCGCCAGAACGATCAGGCGATCCTCTCGGTGGTCAACGTGCCGACCTCGACGATCGCGCGCGAGAGCGATGCCGTCGCGCAGACGCTCGCCGGCCCCGAGATCGGCGTCGCCTCGACCAAGGCCTTCGTCTGCCAGCTCGCCGTGTTCGCCTCGCTCGCGCTCGCTGCGGCGCGCGCGCGCGACACGCTCTCCGCCGAGGAGGAGGCGCACCATGTGCAGAACCTGATCACGCTGCCTGGCTTGATCGCCAAGGCGCTGGAGCTGGAACCGGAGATCGAGAAGCTCGCGCGCGAGCTCTCCAAGGCCAAGGATGTGCTCTATCTCGGCCGTGGCACCAGCTTCCCGCTCGCTCTGGAGGGCGCGCTGAAGCTCAAGGAAATCAGCTACATCCACGCCGAAGGCTATCCGGCAGGCGAGCTGAAGCACGGGCCGATCGCGCTGATCGACGAGGAGATGCCGGTCATCGTCGTCGCGCCGCACGACGCGCTGTTCGAGAAGACCGCCTCGAACATGCAGGAGGTCGTGGCTCGCGGCGGGCGCATCATCCTGATCACCGATGCCAAGGGCGCTGCCGAATGTGGCATCGAGCCCGAGGCGACGATCGTGATGCCGGACATGGACCCCACCTTCGCGCCGATCGTCTACGCCCTGCCGATCCAGATGATCGCCTATCAGACGGCGGTTTTCATGGGCAAGGATGTCGACCAGCCCCGCAATCTGGCGAAATCCGTCACGGTGGAGTGAGGTTCGCTCAGGCTTCCGGCCGGCTAGCGACATAAAGCCCCGCGCCAGCCAGACAGAGCGCCGCCGTCGTCAGGGCGATCGGCGGCGCGCTCGTCAGCGTGAGCAGGATGAAGCTCAGCGCCATCGAGCCGCAGGCGAGGATTTTCGCGCGCCTGGCGATGGCGCCGGTCTTGCGCCAGCGCCGAACGTGCGGCCCGAGCCTGGGATGGCCGACGAGCCAGGCCTCGAAGCGAGACGACGATTGCGAGAAGCACCAGGCCGCTGCGATCAGGAAGACCGTGCCGGGCATCAGTGGCAGCACGAGCCCGATCACCCCGAGCCCGGTGAAGACCCAGCCCAGCGCGAACAGCAACGGCCGCGACCATCGGCGTCGCGGCTGATCGTTCTCGCTCACGGTCTCGTCCTTGCTTGCCCGAAATGCTGGGATGGCGGATGGCGCCGCCTCGCTTATCTTGTCATATCGCGGCGCGACAAGGCGTCCGCAAGGGAACTGGAGATCGCGATAGTGGGGTGGGATAACGCATGACAGCCGGCCCGCCCGATCCGCGGCTCATCCTGCCTACGGAAATCCTGCGCCCGACCTGGGGCGCGCGTTTGCGCCGCTATTTCCTGACCGGGCTCGTCATCGCCGCGCCGCTCGCCATCACGGCCTCGGTGACCTGGTGGTTCATCAACTTCATCGACGGGCTGGTGAAGCCGCTCATCCCGAGCGCCTACCTGCCCGATGCCTATCTACCCTATCCGGTTCCCGGGCTTGGCCTCGTCATTGCGCTGGTCGGGCTGACGCTGCTCGGCTTCCTCACCGCCAATCTCGTCGGGCGCTCGCTCATCAATGCGGGCGAGGCGATTCTCGACCGCATGCCGGTGGTGCGTAGCCTCTACAAGGGCGTGAAGCAGGTCTTCGAGACGATCTTCTCGCAATCCGGCACCTCGTTCCGTACGGTCGGAATGGTGCAGTTCCCGCAGCCGGGCATGTGGTCGATCGTCTTCATCGCGCAGGCGGCGGCGCCCGAGATCGCAGGGAGGCTGCCGGATGGTGAGGAGCAGATCGGCGTCTTCCTGCCCTGCACGCCGAACCCGACCACAGGCTTCTTCTTCTATCTGCCGCGGCGCGAGGTCATCGAGCTCTCGATCTCGGTCGAGGATGGCGCCAAGCTCATCATGTCGGCCGGGCTGATCCAGCCCGGCGACCAGAACGGCAAGCCGAAGATCGAGACGAAGCCGCCGGTCAGCGCTTGAGCGGCACCCAGATCTCGACGGTGCCGTTGCCTGTGGCGCCGTCGAAGCGCTCGTCCATCCGCTCCAGTGTGACGCCCATCTCGGGCTCACGGCCCGATTTCGGGAGCCAGTCCTGCCAGATCGCCTTGTAGGTCTGCGCGATGCCGGTGATGTGGCCTTTATGCTCGAACACGGCATAAAGCTGCTCCGGCACGCTCAGCCGCGCGAACTCGTCGCCGAGGTCGCCGAAGGAAGAGACCTCGGCACCGGCGATATAGTCGAAGGCGCCGCTGTCGTCGCAATTGTAGCTCGCACCATAGGCGACATAGCCGCGCTGGCCGGGGATATGGCCGAAATGCGGGGCGATCTTCTGCCAGAGCAGCGGGATGCCTTGCGTCTTGTCCATCGAGAAATGGCCGCTGAAACCGGCGATCAGCATGGGCTTGCCGGTAACGATGCGCGGTTCGGAGATGGGGGTAGGGGTGATGTCATGCATGGACAGGGACTCCACGAGGGCGAGCGACGAGAGGTCGCGCCGGGCACGCAGCTCTTCCGGCGTGAGGCCGAACTGCTCGCGAAAGGCGCGGGTGAAGGCTTCGTGGGAGCCATAGCCCCAGTCGAGCGCGACCGAGAGGATATCGGGCGCGCCGTTGGCGAGCTGGCGTGCCGCTTCCGATAATCGGCGCTCGCGCACATAGCGCATTACCGAGCGGCCGGTCGCCGCGCCGAAGGCCCGGCTGAGATGGAAGCGCGAGACGCCGCTGACCTCGGCGATCTCGTCGAGGGTGAGATCGGCGGTGAAGCGGCTCTCGATGCACCAGATGGCTGCCTTGACCGGGTCCATGTTCTCTCCACGAAGCGCCGGCACCATGGCTCAGGCAAGATCGCCGCGCTTGATCGGGATTGCTCTTTATCCTGCCGTCATTCCGGGGCGTTGCGCAGCAACGAGCCCGAACCCATGAACACAGCTCATTCCAGCGCGGGCGGACCGGTATGCCGTTGCGCGTGCCCACGAACTCCGGTGTTCATGGGTTCCGGGCTCAGGCCTCCGGCCGCCCCGGAATGACGACGAGGTTCGCGAGCCCTATCCCGCCCGCAGCAGCCGGATCGCCACGTCACGCTCGAACAGGTAGAGGAGAACGCGGATCGCCTGGCCGCGCGGCGTCTCCAGATGCGGGTCGCGTTCGATGAGGAACCGCGCATCGTCGCGCGCCGCCGCCAGCAGGTCGCCATCGATCTCCGGCCGGGCGATGCGCCAGTCCGGCGAGCCCGATTGCTTGGTGCCGAGCACCTCGCCTTCGCCGCGCAGGCGCAGATCCTCCTCGGCGATGCGGAAACCGTCCTCGGTCTCGCGCATGATCGTCAGTCGCGCCTCGGCGATCGGCCCGAGCGGTCCCTTGTAGAGCAGCAGGCAGGTCGAGGCGGCCGAGCCTCGGCCGATGCGACCGCGGAGCTGGTGAAGCTGGGCGAGGCCGAAGCGCTCGGCATGCTCGATCACCATGACGCTGGCATTGGGCACGTCGACGCCGACCTCGATCACCGTGGTGGAGACGAGGATGCGGGTCTCGCCGGCGACGAAGGCGGCCATGGCGGCATCCTTCTCGCGGCCGGGCATCTGGCCATGCAACAGCCCCACCTTGTCGCCGAAGACCTCGCGCAAAGCGTCATAGCGCTCCTGCGCGGCGGCGACGTCGAGCGTGTCGGATTCCTGCACGAGCGGACAGACCCAATAGGCCTGCGCGCCGCTTTCGATAGCCCGTCCGATGGCGCCGACGACTTCGTCATAGCGCTCGGAAGACACGGCGCGGGTGACGATCGGCTTCCGGCCCGCCGGCTTCTCGGAGAGGATCGAGACGTCCATGTCGCCGAACCAGGTCAGCGCCAGCGTGCGCGGGATCGGCGTGGCGGTCATCACCAGGACGTCGACGGCCTCGCCTTTGGACCCCAGCAGCAGGCGCTGGTGCACACCGAAGCGGTGCTGCTCGTCGACGACGGCAAGCGCCAGATCATGGAAGGCGACACCCTCCTGGAACAGCGCATGGGTGCCGACGACGATGTCGATCGTGCCGTCGGCCAGTCCCGCGAGCACCTGCCTGCGGCCGGCGCCCTTCTCACGTCCGGTCAGCAAAGCAAGCTTCAAACCGGCTTTCTCGGCCAATGGCGCCAGCCTCTCGGCATGCTGGCGGGCGAGGATTTCGGTCGGCGCCATCAGCACCGATTGCCGGCCGGCCTCGGCGGCGGCGGCCATCGCCATCAGCGCGACCACGGTCTTGCCGGAGCCGACATCGCCCTGCAGCAGCCGCAGCATCTTCTCGGGCTTGGCCATGTCGGCATGGATATCGGCGATCGCCTTGCGCTGGCCCTCGGTCAATTCGAAGGGCAGGGCGGACTGGATGCGGAAGCGCAGGCCGCCGTCGCCGGTGGTGGCGCGGCCGGCGATCTTCTTCTGCTGGCGGCGCACGAGGGCGAGCGCGATCTGGCTTGCGAGCAATTCGTCATAGCCGATGCGGCGGCGTGCGACGGTGTCGCCCTCCGCGGCCTTGCGATCGGCCGGATGGTGCAGGGCCTCGATCGCGGCATGGAAGGTTGGAAAGTCGCTTTTGGCGAGGAAGGCCGGGTCCTGCCATTCCGGCATCTCCGGGCAGCGCTCGGCCGCCGCTTGCACGGTCCGCATCATCATGCGCTGGCCGATGCCCTCGGTCAGCGGATAGACCGGCTCGAAGGCCGGTAGCGTCGCCGCGAGCTTGGGATCGAGGATGCGCTCGGGATGCACCATCTGGCGCATGCCTTCCCAGAGCTCGAGCTTGCCGGAGATCAGGCGATAGGCACCGATCGGCAGGGTCTGGGCGAGATGCCGGGAATCGGCATGGAAGAAGACGAGCGTGACGTCGCCGGTCTCGTCCTCGACGATGATGCGATAGGGCGCCTTCTTGCCGGCGGGGGCGGCGCGATGCTCGCTGACGCGGGCGGTGAAGGTCGCGACATCGCCGATCGGCGTATCCGCGATCGAGGGGCTCGGCCGCCGGTCGACCGCACCGGTCGGGAGCTGGAATAGCAGGTCGACGACGCGCGCCGGCCGCGCCTCGTCGCCAAGAAACTTGTCCAGCACCTTGCCGAGCTTGGGCCCGACGCCGGAAAGCGTCGTGACGGGAGCGAAGAGCGGATCGAGGATCGTAGGGCGCAAGACGTCTCGGCAATTGTCAGGAGCGCGAAGATCGCGGCGGTTCGGCCGCTGACTTCGCCGGGTTGCGTCGCTATATAACCCGGCGAGGCAGGCTCCGCGACGGGGCCGGCCCCGCACTCATTGCGCCATCCCCCAGGTTTTAGGGCCTGGTGTTTTCTTGCCGAGGTTCCCATGTCCGGTTCGACCCGCTCCAGCGCCGATCTCGACCCGCGCCGCCGCAAGATCCTGTTCCGCGCCTGGCATCGCGGCATGCGCGAGATGGACCTGATCATGGGCCGCTTCGCCGACGACGCCATCGCCGGTTTCAGCGATGCCGAGCTTGACGAGTTCGAGCGCCTGATCGAGGTGTTGGACCGCGACCTGCTGAGCTGGGTGACCGGGGAGGCGCCCGTGCCGGCGAATTACGACACGGAACTCTTCCGCAAGCTCAAGGCTTTCCACACTCACGACAAGCCGCTTCATGTGTGAAGGCTCGGGCGGCCCCCACCGTTGTCATTCCGGGGCTTCGCGGAGCGAAGAACCCGGAACCCACGACTGGGTGAGCCGCTGGCAACCGAACACCGCAGTCGCACCCAGTCGTGGGTTCCGGGTTCGCGCTTGCAGCGCGCCCCGGAATGACAAGCGATAGTCAAAACTGAAGCGTACCGATGAGCATTCCTCCCCCGTCCCAGATCGCCAAGCCGCAGCTCGACCGCCTGCTCGATGCGCTGAACCGTGGCGACAAGCCGACGCTTGCCGGCGTGCCCGATGGATTCGACGCCGTCGTGCTAGCCGACCTGACCCGCGCCCGCGCCAGGAAGGCGGAAGGCCCGGCGCTGCTCGTCTTCATCGCGCGTGACGGCCAGCGCCTGCAGGTACTTGAGAACGCGCTGCAATTCGTCGCGCCCGATCTCGAGGTGATGAGCTTCCCGGCCTGGGATTGCCAGCCTTATGACCGCGTCTCGCCGGCGCCGGCCATCGTGGCGCACCGGATGACGACACTGTCGCGCCTCGCCAAGACCAAGTCCGGCGACCGGCCGCGCCTGCTGCTGACCACCGTCAACGCCGCGCTCCAGCGCGTTCCCGCCTTCGGCAAGGTCGCGTCCGAGAGCTTCTCAGCCGCGCCGGGCAACATGGTCGATACCGAGGAGCTGGCCCGCTGGCTCGACATCAACGGCTATCTGCGCACCTCGACCGTGCGCGAGACCGGCGAATTCGCCGTGCGCGGCGGTATCGTTGATCTCTTCCCGCCGGGCATGCCGGCGCCGATCCGGCTCGACTTCTTCGGCGACACGCTGGAATCGATCCGCACCTTCGATCCGGAGACGCAGCGCACCACCGGACAACTGCGCGGCCTCGACCTCGTGCCGATGTCCGAGGCGCAGATGACGAGCGAGAGCATCCGCCGCTTCCGCCAGTCCTATATCTCGACCTTCGGCACGCCCGGCCGCGACGACACGCTCTATGAAGCCGTCAGCGAAGGCCGCCGCCCGGCCGGGCTGGAGCATTGGCTGCCTCTGCTGGCGGAGAAGCTCGACACGCTGTTCACCTATCTGCCGGATGTGCCGCTCGTGCTCGACCATCAGGCCGAGGACGCGGTCGGCGAACGCATCAGCCTGATCAAGGACTATTACGACGCCCGCAAGGCCGCACTGGAGCAGGGCGGGGGCGGCGGGATTCCCTACAAGCCGTTGCCGCCGGACGCGCTCTACCTCTTGCCGGCCGATTGGCGCGGCGTGGTCGATATCTCCGGCGTCGCGACGCTCACGCCGTTCCAGTTGCCCGAGAGCGAGGGCAAGCTGATCCTGGATCTCGGCGGCAAGCAGGGCCGCAGCTTCGCGGCCGAGCGCGCCGGCGAGTCCGGCAGCGTCTTCGAGGCGGCCGTCGCCCATGTCCGCGCGCTGGAGGCCGACGGCAGGCGCGTCATCTTGGCCGCATGGTCTGAGGGCTCGCGCGAGCGCCTCGCCCATGTGCTCGAAGACCACGGGCTGAAGAGCGTCCAGATGACGGGCTCGCTGCGCGCGGCCTTCGATCTCAAGCCCGGCACGGTTGCGCTCGCGGTCTGGGGTTTCGAGACCGGCTTCGAGGCCGGACGCCTCGCGGTCATCGGCGAGCAGGACATTCTCGGCGACCGTCTCGTCCGCCCGCGCCGCAAGACGCGCCGGCCGCAGGATTTCATCGCAGAGCTCTCCTCGCTCGCGCCGAGCGATCTCGTCGTCCATGTCGATCACGGCATCGGCCGCTTTATCGGCCTGCAGACGATCACGGCGGCCGGCGCGCCGCATGACTGCCTCGAAATCCATTATGCCGGCGATTCCAAGCTCTTCTTGCCGGTCGAGAATATCGAGCTTCTGTCGCGCTATGGCTCCGAGGATACTGAAGTCCAGCTCGACAGGCTCGGGGGCGGCGGCTGGCAGGCGCGCAAGGCCAAGCTCAAGCAGCGCATCCGCGAGATGGCCGGCAAGCTCATCCAGATCGCCGCCGCCCGCGCGCTCAAGGATGCGCCGCGTCTCGTGCCGCCGGCTGGCGTCTATGACGAGTTCATCGCCCGCTTCCCCTATGAGGAGACGGAAGACCAGCAGAACACGATCGACGCCGTGCTGGACGATCTCGCGGCCGGCCGGCCGATGGACCGGCTCGTCTGCGGCGATGTCGGCTTCGGCAAGACCGAGGTCGCGCTGCGCGCCGCCTTCGCCGCCGCGCTCAACGGCAAGCAGGTCGCGGTCGTCGTGCCGACGACGCTGCTCGCCCGCCAGCATTACCGCAACTTCGCCGATCGCTTTGCCGGCTTGCCGGTCAATGTCGGACAGGCCTCGCGCTTCGTCGGCTCGGCCGATCTCAAGGCGGTGAAGCAGGGCGCCAAGGATGGCACGATGGACATCGTTGTCGGCACGCATGCGCTGCTCGGTAAGGGCGTCGACTTCAAGGATCTCGGCCTCGTCATCGTCGACGAGGAGCAGCATTTCGGTGTCGCCCATAAGGAGAAGCTGAAGGAGCTGCGCGCCGAGGTGCATATGCTGACGCTGTCGGCGACGCCGATCCCGCGCACGCTGCAACTCGCCATGACCGGCGTGCGCGAGCTTTCGATCATCGCGACGCCGCCGGTCGACCGCCTCGCCGTGCGCACCTTCGTCACGCCCTTCGACCCGCTGATCGTGCGCGAGGCGTTGCTGCGCGAGCGCTACCGGGGCGGGCGCAGCTTCTATGTCGTGCCGCGCATCGAGGACATCGCCGAGGTCAAGGACTTCCTCGACAAGCAGGTGCCGGAGTGCAAGGTCGGCATTGCCCATGGCCAGATGGCGGCCGGCACGCTGGAAGACGTGATGACGGCCTTCTACGAGGGCCAGTACGACATCCTGCTCTCGACCACGATCGTCGAATCCGGCCTCGACATCCCGACCGCGAACACGCTGATCGTCCATCGCGCCGACATGTTCGGCCTCGCCCAGCTCTACCAGCTCCGGGGCCGCGTCGGCCGCTCGAAGACGCGCGCCTATGCGCTCTTCACCGTGCCGGCCAACCGCAAGCTGACCGAGCAGGCCGACAAGCGGCTCAAGGTGCTGCAATCGCTCGATACGCTCGGCGCCGGCTTCCAGCTCGCCAGCCACGACCTCGACATCCGCGGCGCTGGCAACCTGCTCGGTGACGAGCAGTCCGGCCATATCAAGGAAGTCGGCTACGAGCTCTACCAGCAGATGCTGGAGGAGGCGGTGGCGGCGCTCAAGGCCGGCATCGAGTTCGAGACCGAGACGCAATGGTCGCCGGCGATCCAGGTCGGCGCGCCCGTGATGATCCCCGAGCACTATGTCGCCGACCTGACGTTAAGGCTCACGCTCTACAAGCGCCTCTCGACCATGGACGACGATGCCGAATTGCAATCCTTCGGCGCCGAATTGGTCGACCGATTCGGCCCGCTGCCGGAGGAGGTCAACCAGCTTCTGGAGATCGTCGCGATCAAGGCGCTCTGCAAGCGCGCCAATGTCGAGAAGGTCGAGGCCGGGCCGAAGGGCATCATCGTCGCCTTCCGCAACAATGAATTCGCCAATCCGGAAGGGCTGGTCGGCTTCGTCGCCAAGCAGGGCACGCTGGCCAAGGTGCGCCCCGACATGCGCGTCGTCTTCATCGACGATTTCGACACGGTCGAGCAGCGCTTGAAGGCGACGCGCCGGCTGCTGACCGATCTCGCGCGGATCGCGGAGCGGAAGAAGGCGGCTTGAGGGACGCCTGCCGAATCATTCCCGGAACCATCCCGTCATTCCGGGGCGCCGCATAGCGGCGAGCCCGGAATCCATGAACACGACGTTGCCGTCATGGTCGGGCCTGTCCCGACCATCCACGCCTTTGTCGATCGAGAACGGTGTTCAAGACGTGGATGCTCGCCACAAGGGCGAGCATGACGATAGCTGGAACAGCGCCGTGTTCATGGGTTCCGGGCTCTTCGCTGACGCGAAGCCCCGGAATGACGATGGCGTTTCACGGCAAAGCTGGGGAGCGCGTCACAGATCGAAGAACACCGTCTCGTTCTCTCCGGCGAGGTTGATGTCGAGCCACCACGTCCCGTCCGGCTTGCGCTGGGCGATCAGGGTGTGGCGGCGCGCTTCCGGGACGAGGGCGAGGATCGGATCGGTCTCGTTGCCCTCGCCATCGGCAAAATAAAGCCGCGTCGGCAGGCGCTTCAGCAGGCCGCGGCCGAAGACCGAGAGCGCGACATGCGGCGCCTGCAGGCTGTTGCCGGGGCCGGGCACCCGGCCGGGCCGGATCGTGCGGAAGCGGTAGACGCCGTCCCTGTCGGTCGAGGCGCGGCCGAAGCCGACGAAATGCCGGTCGAGCGCGATATCCGCGCGATCGTCATCCGGGCTGGCATAGCGGCCATTGGCATTGGCCTGCCAGATCTCGATCATCGCGTCCTCGATCGGCTTGCCGTCGGCATCGTAGACGCAGCCCGCGAGCGCGATGACCTCGCCGGCGGGCGTGCCGGAAACATTCGAGCCCGAAAGCAGGAAATGCTCCGGCGGCATCAGGTCGGGGCGGGCGCCCAGATCGGAACGTCCGACGAGGTCGGCGCCGCCCTTCCAGGGGAGGCCATAGTGAAAATAGGGGCCGACCGTCTGCCATGGCGTCTGGCCGAAGATCGACGGGTCCTGGCTGTCCTGCCGCGGCGCCGCGTTGCGGGCTTCGAGATCAGTGGTCGTCGTCATGGTCGTCCTCGAACGGCGTCTGGTCGCGGCCCTTGAGCACGATGTCGAAGACATAGCCCAGCGCCCAGTTCGGCACGGTGGTGCCGATGTCGAAGCGCGAGACCATGCGCTGGCGATAGGGCATCGGCACGGCATTGGCAATCGGGTCGATCTCGATCAGCGGATCGTCGGGGAAATACATCTGCGTGACCAGTCGCGTCGCGAAGGCCGGGCCGAGCAGCGAGAGATGGATATGGGCCGGGCGCCAGGCGTTCTTGTGGTTGCCCCAGGGATAGGCGCCGGGCCGGATCGTGACATAGCGATAGCGGCCTAGCTCGTCCGTGATCACGCGACCGACGCCGGTGAAGTTCGGATCGAGCGGCGCCGGCCAATCGTCCTTGGCATGGATATAGCGGCCGGCGGCATTGGCCTGCCAGATCTCGACGACGGTGTTCGGCACGGGCCGCCCATTCTCGTCGAGCACGCGGCCGGTCACCACGATGCGCTGGCCCTGCGGCTCACCCTTGTGCTGGATGGTGAGGTCGGCCATCGCCGGCCCCATCAGGCGCGACCAGTCGGTCGGACCGGTGACCTCGGTTAGCGTCTGCGGGATCGCGATCGGGGCCTGGCGCGGGCTGCGCGCCACGGTCGAGCGGTAATCCGGAAAGAGCGAGGCCGGCTGCCCGATATCCGGGGCCGCATAGGGAAGGATCAGGCGGCTCATCGTGACGGGCCTCTCCTCAGCCATGGCTCGGTGCGGGAACGCTGATCGGGCGCGCGAGCCTGGATTGCGCAGTGAGCCGAATACCGGCATTGGCGGCGCCATAGCCGGCATAGCCGTCGCGCTGGACGATCTCGAAGAACAGGCCGCCATCCAGCGTCTGCGTATAGGCCTGGCGGAAGGCGCCGCCGGCATCGCTGTCATAGAGGATGTTCAGCGCCTTCATCGCGTCGATCTCCTCGCCCGTCAGGTCGGAGCGGGCTTCGAGGTCGTCATAATAGTTCTCGGGGATGGGTAGCATGGCGACGCCATTGGCAGCCAGCCGCTTGACGGTCGCGGCGATGTCGTCGGTTGCGAAGGCGATATGCTGCACGCCCGAACCGAAGAAGTCGGTGATGAACCGCGCCGAGAGCGTGCGATGGCTCTGCGAGCCGTTGAGGATAAGCCTGAGGCCGTGGCCGTTCCTGCCGTCGAGGCCGCTCTCGATGACCTGGCTCTGGACCACGCCGCCGGGATCGAGCACTGCCTGGCTCGGCGTCTTCCGCGTCTCGAACAGCGAGGAATAGAACAGGAGCCAGGTCAGCATCTCCTCGTATTGCATGCTCTGCGAGACATGGTCGACGCCGGTGAGCCCGGCATCGCTTCCGGTCTCCCCGGTTGCCTCGAAATCGACCTCGGCCCAGCGCCCGAGCGCCGAGGCGTGGTCGAGGAAATAGAGCAGGCTGCCGCCGAGTCCGCGCACGGCCGGAATGTCGAGCTCCTGGGGGCCGATCGCGCCGGCATGCGGCACGTCGAGCAGGGCCTTGGCGCGCGCGATCGCGGCCTGCGCATCGGGCACGCGCAGGGCCAGCGCGCAGACCGAGGTGCCATGGGTGATCTGGTAGCTATGGGCGAAGCCGTCGGCCTCGCTGTTCAGCACGACGCGGATATCGCCTTGGCGCCAGAGATCGACATCCTTCGAGCGATGCGCGCCGGAGCGTGCGAAGCCAAGCGCGCGCAGCAGCGTCTCGAAGCCCGGCCGCTCGGCCTCCGACACCGTGAACTCGATGAACTCGACCGCCTGGACCGGGGCGGGCGGCGGCATCGGCACGGCGCCGGGCACCGGCTTTCCGACCTGTCGCGCGGTCTCGTCGAGCAGCCAGATCAGCGAGCGATGGCCGTCCAGCGCCACCGAACGGGCCGAACCGGCGCGGAAGCGGTCGTTGAAGATCTCGAGCGAGAGCACGCCGTCATAGCCGGTCGCGACCAGCGCGCGCATGAAGCCGGAGAGGTCGAGATCGCCCTGTCCTGGCAGGCAGCGCCAGTGCCGGCTCCAGGAGAGCGGGTCCATCTGCAGTAGCGGCGCGTCGGCCATCTGCACCATCTCGATCTTGTCGCGCGGGATGGAGCCGATCGCTGTGAGATCGAGGCCGCGCGCCAGGATGTGGAAGGAATCGAGCACGATCCCGACCTCCGGCCGGTTGGCGCGGCGCACGATCTCCCAGGCGTCGCGATAGTCGAAGACATGCCGCCCCCAGGCCAGCGCCTCATAGCCGACGCGCAAGCCCCTCCGTCCCGCCCGCTCGCCGAGCTCGGCAAAATCGGCGGCGAGCCGGTCGATGCCCGAGAGAGCTTCCGGCGAGACGCTGGAGCAGACGAAGAGCAAATCCGTGCCCAGCTCCTGCAGCAGATCGAATTTGCGCTCGGCCCGGTCGAAGACGCGCTGGCGGCGGTTCTCCGGCATGCCCTCGAAATCGCGGAAGGGCTGGCAGGTGACGATAGTGAGTCCCAGATCGCCACAGATGCGCCGGACTTCCGCCGGCGAGCCGGGAAAGGCGATCAGGTCGTTCTCGAAAATCTCGACGGCCTTGAAGCCGGCGGCGGCGATCGCCTCAAGCTTTTCCTGGAGGGTGCCGGAGACGCAAACGGTCGCGATCGACGGGATCATGGGATGCCCCCTCTCAGCCCAGCTTCGCGACGGCGCGCAGATCCTCGGCCGTGGTCGTGGGCAGGCCGAAGAATTCGAGATAGGCGGGGATCTGCTCGAACAGCATGTCGGTGCCGACCTGCACAGCGCAGCCGCGTGCGCGGGCCGCGGCGAGGAAGGGCGTGATCTCCTGTGCCATCACGACTTCGCCGACGAAGGCGGAGGACGGCAGGCGGGAAACATCGACCGGCAGCGGGTCGCCGGGCTTCATGCCGAGCGGTGTCGCATTGACGACGATGTCGAAGCCGTCAGGGTCGTTCGAGCCGGTGGCGACGCGCAGGGCAGGGTAGTGCGCGGTCAATCTCTGACCGAGCTCCTTGGCCGCGGATGCCTGCCTGTCGAACAGGCTGAGTTCGGCCACGCCGGCCTTTGCCAGCGAAGCAGCGATGGCCGAGCCGACGCCGCCCGTGCCGACGACGAGCGCGCGGGCGCCGGCGAGCTTGTGCCCCTTCCGCAGGACTCCCCGCACGAAGCCTTCGCCGTCGAACATGTCGCCGGCGAGCCGGCCATCCGCTTCGAGGCGCACGGCATTGCAGGCGCCGGCGATCGCGGCGGTCGGCGAGATTACATCGACAAGCCCGGTCGTGGTGACCTTGTGCGGCATTGTCACCAGCGCGCCATGGGCATTGGACAGGCGGAAGAACAGCTTGAGGAAAGCGGGATAGTCTTCGCTGCGGCAGCCCATCGGCACGACGACGGCGTCGATCCCTTCGCGCTCGAAATAGGGGTTGTAGATCATCGGCGCCTTGAAGCTCTCGGTCGGGTAGCCGAGATGGCCGATCAATCGTGTCGTGCCCGTGATCATGCCGAGGCCCTCGCGGGAGCTGGCTCCGAGGCGATTTCGACCGGAGCGCCGGTGCGTGCCGCCTGCTTCATGGCCTCGATCACGGCGAGCGTCGCGAGACCTTCGCGGCCGGAGACGAGCGGTTCATCCTCGCCGCGGATCACCGCGCAGAAATGCCGGATCTGGGCCCGCAAAGGATCTTCGGGCGCGAAGGGGATACGCTCGCGGCGGAGCGGTTCCCACCAGCCGCGCCTGTCCGCATGGCTCCAGAGTTCGAGCGCCGGGATCGTCAGCGATCCATGGGTGCCGCCGATCTGGTAGCAGGACTGATCCTGCTGCGGATAGGCCGGGTTCTCGCCGGTCGTCAGCTCCCAGCTCCAGGGCGAGACCACCGTGTCGGAGGCGCTGACCGTGCCGAGCACGCCATTGGCGAAGCGCAGGATGGCGACCGCGGTCTCCTCGGCCGGATTGCCGCGCACCGCGTTCGAGCTCAGCGCCTGTACCCCGACGATCTCGCCGCAGAGATAGCGGAACAGGTCGATATCGTGGATCAGGTTGAGCAGGACCGGCCCCGCGCCGTCCTGCCGGCGCCAGTCGACCTCGAAATAATCGTCCGGCTTCACCAGCCAGAACTGGCCGTTGAGTGTCAGGATGCGGCCGAGCCGGCCGGCATCGATCGCCTCGCGCGCTTTGCGGATCATCGGGTTGTGACGGCGGTGATGCCCGACGAGCAGCGGCACGCCGGCCGTTTCGGCGGCCTGAACGAGCTTTCGGGCGCTCTCGACACTGTCAGCCAGGGGCTTCTCGACCAGCATGGGAATGCCGGCCGCGACCAGCTCCAGCCCGTTTTTGACATGAAGCTGGTTCGGCGTCGCGACGATGACGCCGTCAGGCTTTTCACCCGCGGGGAGGGCGTCGAAACCCGGATACCAGGCGACGCCGATCTCCTCGGCGAAAGCCTTGCCGGCCGGAGCCGGATCGATGATC
This sequence comes from Allobosea sp., assembly GCA_039808685.1. Classification (GTDB taxonomy): domain Bacteria; phylum Pseudomonadota; class Alphaproteobacteria; order Rhizobiales; family Beijerinckiaceae; genus Allobosea. The sequence continues at coordinate 35,765 of JBDHTM010000026.1, forward strand.
GCCAAGAGGACGGCGCCGGGCTCGGCCCGGACATGGGCGGCATGGCGCTTGCCGATCAGGCCCGCCCCCATCACCGCGATCTTTACCGGAGCCATCGGGGCGACCCTCACGCGGCTTTCTCGTCGAGGAGCTTGGCGATGCGCCGCAAGCCGAGCTGGTAGCCTTGCGTGCCGAAGCCGGCGATGACGCCGTCGGAACGCAGCGAGACATAGGAATGGTGGCGGAAGGCCTCGCGCTTATGCACCTGCGAGATATGGCACTCGATCACCGGCCCCTCGAAGGTGTTGAGCGCATCGAGCAGCGCGACCGAGGTATGGGTGAAGGCGGCCGGGTTGATGACGATGCCGGCGCCGTCCTCGCGCGCCTCGTGGATCCAGTCGATCAGTTCGTATTCGCGGTTGGACTGATGGAAGCGCAGTTCCAGCTTCAGCTCCTCGGCGAGCTTGCGGCAGTCGCGCTCGACATCGGCCAGGGTTTCGTGCCCGTAGATATGCGGCTGGCGCTTGCCGAGCAGGTTCAGGTTCGGGCCGTTCAGGACATAGACGAGGCGGGACATCGATCGCATTCCGTTAAGGTGTCCGGCCGAGCCGGACGGGTGGGTCAGTGCTTGCTGAGGATTTCGCCGAGAAACTTCCGGGTCCGCTCGTGGCGCGGGTTGTGGAAGAACTCTTCCGGCGGCGCTTCCTCGACGATGGCGCCGGAGGCCATGAAGATGACGCGGTTCGCCACCTGCCGGGCGAAGCCCATCTCGTGCGTCACGCAGATCATGGTCATGCCTTCCTCGGCGAGCGCGATCATGGTGTCGAGCACCTCCTTGACCATCTCGGGGTCGAGCGCCGAGGTCGGCTCGTCGAACAGCATCACCTTCGGCTTCATGCAGAGCGCCCGGGCGATGGCGACGCGCTGCTGCTGGCCGCCCGAGAGCTGCGCGGGGTATTTCTCGGCCTGTTCCAGGATCTTGACACGGCCGAGCAGCTTGCGGGCGGTGGCCTCGGCCTCCGCCTTGCTCACGCCGAGCGAGCGCATCGGCGCCAGCATGCAATTTTGCAGCACGGTCATGTGCGGGAACAGGTTGAAATGCTGGAAGACCATGCCGACCTCGCGGCGCACCGCATCGATCGTCTTCGCATCATCCCCGAGCCTGGTGCCGCCGACCTTGATCTCGCCCTTCTGGTAGCTCTCCAGATGGTTGATGCAGCGGATCAGGGTGGATTTGCCCGAGCCTGACGGCCCGCAGAGGACGATGCGCTCGCCTTTGCGGACCGAAAGATTGATGTCGGTCAGGGCCTGGAACTCGCCATACCATTTCTCGACATGCGTCATGGCGATCATGGCGTCCGCGGGAGCGGCGCTCTGGACAGCTGGCTGGTTCATGGCCCTGACCTCGTCTCTTCGCGCGCTCAGCTCGCGGTGAAGGTGATGCCTTCGAGGCTCTCCGGGAACTTGTGCACCGGCACCTTCATCCACTTGTCGTAGATCTTCTGCAGCTCGCCATTGGCCTTGATCTTGTCGATGAAGCTGTTGATCGCGGCGTTGATCTCCTTCTCGCCGAGGCGGGTGCAGGCGCCGTTATAGAGGTTCTGGAATTCCAGCTTGTTCTCGAACTCGCCGGGACGGGCCTGCTCGATGCGCTGCATGTAGAAGATGTTGCCGCCGATAGCCTGGACCTGGCCGGAGACCAGAGCCTGGATGGAGGGCGCATCGCCGTCGTAGCGGCGGATCGTGGTGTTCGCCGGGGCGTTCTTGGTCACTTGCGTGTCCTGCGCCGCGCCCTTGGCGACGGCGATGGTGTAGCGGCCCATATCCTCGTTGGTGGTGACCTTGTCCTTCTTCGGGGCGATGAACACGATGGTGTTGGCGACATAGGGCTTGGAGAACTGCACGGCCTTGGCGCGCTCGGGCAGCATCGCCATGGTCGCGAACAGCACGTCAACGCGGCCGGTGGTCAGCGCCGGGATGCGGTTGTTGACCTCGAGCGGCACGAACTCGACCTGCACGCCGAGCTCCTTGGCGAACAGCGTCGCGATATCCGCGTCGAGACCGTCCTGCTTGCCGGCGCTGGTGACGAAGCCCCACGGGGGATTGTCGCCCTGGATGCCGACCACGATCTTGCCCTTGGCCTTGATCTCGGCCGGGGTGATCGCCTGCGCCGGGCTGCCGAGCAAAGCGGGCATCGCCAGCGCAGCAGTGCCGGCGATCAGCAGGCTACGGCGGGTGGTTTTGGACTTCATCATGTTTCTCTCCCTCTTCGTGTTTGGTGGTTGGTTCTGCGGTGAACGGGGTGGTCAGCGCGCGGCGATAGCCATGCGGCGCTCCAGATGCGAGCCGTAGAGCGAAAGCGGCCAGCACAGCAGGAAGTAGAGGGTGCCGACGATCCCGAAGACGAGCAGCGGCTGGAAGATCTGGTTGGAGACGATGTTGCCGGCGCGCGTCAGCTCCGTGAAGCCGACGATGGCGGCAAGCGACGTGCCCTTGATCAGCTGGACGAGGAAGCCGATCGTCGCCGGCAGCGAGATGCGGATCGCCTGCGGCAGGATGACGTCGCGCATGCGTGAGACATAGGACAGGCTCAACGCCTTGGCGGCCTCGGTCTGGCCCTTCGGCACGGCCTCGATCGAGCCGCGCCAGATCTCGCCGAGATAGGCGCTGGCATGGAGCGTGAAGCCGATCGCGACCGCGACCCAGGCATCGAGCTTCAGCCCGACCAGCGCGAGACCGTAATAGACCACGAAGAGCTGCATCAGCAGCGGCGTGCCCTGGAACAGCGCGATATAGCCCGACGTGAACCGCTCCATCAGCGGCCGGCCCGAGACCCGCATCAGCGCGATCGCGAGCCCGAACACGCCGCCGCCGACGAAGCCGACGAGCGAGAGCAGCACGGTCCATTTCAGGCCGGTGAGCAGGAAGAGGAATTCGTTCGATCCCATCGCGCCCTCACTTCACCGGATAGCTGAAGTAGCGGGTCGAGATCGCCGCGAAGAAGCGCATCATCACCCAGGAGATCACGAGGTAGAACAGCGTGATCGTGCCGTAGACCTCGAAGGAGCGGAAACTGTCGGATTCGATGCGCTGCGCCACCGAGGTCAGTTCATAGGCCGAGATCGCAGAGGCGATGCTGGTGGTCAGCGTCAGCAGCACGAACTGGCTGGTCAGCGAGGGAAAGATCGCGCGCAGAGCCGGCTTCAGCACGATCAGCCGGAAGACCTGCGCCTTGTGCAGTCCGAGCGCCAGCCCCGCCTCGATCTGGCCCTTGCTGATCGACTGGACGCCGCCGCGGATGATCTCGATCGCATAGGCGCCGCCATTGATGCCGAGCGCGATGATCGCGGTCGGCGTCGGGTCAAGCCTCAGGCCCGCCAGCGGCAGGGCGAAATAGATGAAGAAGATCTGGACCAGGAAGGGCGTGTTGCGGATGATCTCGACGAAGGCCTTCACCAGCCAGCGCACCGGGGCGAAGCGCGAGTCGCGCAGGATCACGCCGCCGACGCCGATGACGATGGCCAGCGCCATGCCGCAGATCGCCAGCAGGAAGGTGCCGAGGCAGCCCATCAGCAGGGCGGGCATCCCGTCGATCACCGGCGTGAAATCGAGCTTGTAGTTCATGGCGCTCCCGAGATCATCGAGCGCCCACGGGGCGCGGTAACGATGATCTATCTCCCTGGTATTGCATCGGATTCATCCGAAAAGCGGAAACCACTTTTCGGTCCGACGCAGTTACGGCCGACCTTCTCGAAGGGGTCGATCCGGTTCCCGTCCGCAGTCGTAGCACCTCTTTCGGGTGCCTTAGTGTTCAGCTTCGCCGGCTTGCGCTCTGCCGACGACATGTTAATTGTACCATCTAGTTCATTTGGTCAAGCGCAATGTACCGCCTTGTCCATTTCAATGCGTCCGACCCGGCCTTCGAGCCGGCTTCCTGCGGGTGAAGCATGAGCAAGGCAGCCTCCGTGCCGAAGGGAACGGGTCGCAAGCCGGCGTCCTGGACGCAGGACCCGGAAGGCGTCCGTCGCGACATCCTGGCCGCGGCGAAGGAGGAATTCGTCGAGAACGGGCTGAGCGGCGCGCGCGTCGACGAGATCGCCGCACGGACGGCGACCAGCAAGCGGATGATCTACTATTACTTCGGGGACAAGGAGGGGCTCTATCGCGCCGTCCTGGAGGAGATGTACGAGCGCATCCGCGGCTTCGAGCGCAGCCTCGATCTCGCCAGCCTGCCGCCGGTGGAAGCCATGACGCTGCTGGCAGGTTTCACCTTCGACTATCACGCCGAGAACCCGGATTTCGTCAGGCTTGTCATGGTCGAGAACATCCATCATGCCCGCCATCTTGCGACCTCCGACCGGATCGCGACGCTCAATCTCTCCGCCATCGACATGATCCGCGAGGTCTATGAACGCGGCGTCGCGGCAGGGCTGTTCCGGCCCGGAATCGAGGCGCTCGACATCCATCTGACGATCAGCGCGCTCGCCTTCTACAACGTCTCCAACCGCGCCAGCATCCGTCAGGTCTTCGGCCACGACATGGGCGCGCCCGAGGCGCTGGTCCGCCGCCGCGCCGCTGCGATCGACACCGTGCTGCGCATGTTGCGCGCCTGACGCCTTGTGGGGCGGGGCAGGCGGAGACACCGTTCAGCTCCGCTCCGCGAGCAGGCCAACCATTGCCTGGATGGCGAGTTCGTAGCCGGCGGCCCCCATCCCGATGATGATCCCGGTCGCAGTCCGCGAGACCAGTGAGTTGTGATAGATGCTCTCGCGCGCATGCACGTTCGAGATGTGCAGCTCGATCTTCGGGCCTTCGAACATCTTCAGCGCATCGAGCAGAGCGACCGAGGTAAAGCTGTAGCCGGCCGGGTTGATGATGATCCCGCAGGCTTCCTGTCGCGCCTGCTGCACGCTCTCGACCAGTTCGCCTTCGAAATTCGTCTGGCGGAAATCGACCGAGAACCCCAGCGAACGCGCCTTCGCGTCGCAACGCTCGCCGATCTCGGCCAGCGTCGTCGAACCGTAAATGTGAGGCTCGCGCTGTCCGAGCAGGTTCAGATTGGGACCGTTCAGGATGTAGATGCGGCGCGATGCGGCCGCGCTGCCCGAATGAGCGCGGGCGGGCCCTTCCTTCTCCGACATGAAATCCTCCCAGGCCAGGCTCTCGCAGCCTCGCTCGCATTCCCTGCTACGAACGTGATACAAGATGAAATCAAGATCAACTGATAATTCATCGATCATCAGTTGATCTGTGGAAGTGTCAGAGTCAGGTTCGCAACAGCCTTGCTTCCTGACAGGCATGCCTGAGGGATTTTGAGCAGCATGACGGACGCGGCATTCGATATCGGCGGCGACGAGATTCCGGTTCTCTCCACCGGCGAGCAGGCTTATGAACGCATCAAGCACGACATCGTCTTCGGTGTGCTCCGGCCCGGCCAGCGCCTGCCACTCGACCGGCTGAAATCCGTCTATGGCGTCGGCATCAGCACCTTGCGCGAGATCCTGAATCGGTTGGCGCCGCAAGGCCTCGTGGTCGCGGAGGGGCAGCGCGGCTTCCAGGTCGCGCCCTGTTCGGCAACGGACCTGAAGGAGTTGGCGGACCTGCGCCTGCTGATCGAGAGCAACGCGCTGGCGCAATCCTTCGAAGCCGGCGACGTGGAGTGGGAAGGGCGGGTCGTCGCCGCCCATCACAAGCTCGCCCGGATGGAGCAGCGCCTGCTCGCCGGCGACGAGACCGGCACGCAGCAATGGAAGCGCTACGATTTCGAGTTCCATCAGGCGCTGGTTTCGGCCTGCGGCTCGAAGGCGCTGCTCGATCTCCATGCCGGCATCTACGACCGCTACCTGCGCTACCAGATGGTGTTCTTCATTTTCTGGGGCCCGACCTCGACCGAGGACCACAAGGCCCTGCTCGACTGCGCTCTGCGCCGCGACGCAGCCGAGGGGCAAAGGCTGCTCCGCGAGCATATTCACGGCTGCATCGACGTGGCGCTGGAGCGTGGCCTCGTCGACTGAAAACGCATGCCGGAACGCGGTCCCGCATCGCCCGAAAATTTGCATGCGAAGTTGGATACTGTTAACGCTTTGAGCCTGAAACGGCCTCCGCCGCCGGCTATGCCGGGCCGAAAGAGGGGCCGGCGGGAGGTTCGAATGCAGCTTGTGGCCATCCAGCAGGCCTTGGCGGCGCGCAGTATCCTGGCGACCATGCCGCGGGTGATCGAAAGCGTCGGCCGCTCCGATTTTTCCAGCGGCCTGTTCGATATCGCCCGCCGCTTCACCGGCACCGAAATCGTGACCGCCTTCGTCGCGGCGCCCGATGGCGAGGTCCACACGCTGCTGGCCGAGAACCACTACAATTCCGGGCAGCCGGCGCTCGATATCGCCCGCCGCTACGTCTCCCGGCACTGGCGCGCCGACCCGGCCAACGCGATTAATTTCGATGATGGTGAGGAGGCCGATTGCTGGGGCGTGCGGATGAAAGCCGGCGATATCGAAAGCTCGGCTTATCGCAGCGAATGCTATCTCTCGGTCGGGCTGTCGGAGCGCTTCTCGCTGCTACAGCGCCGCGAGGCTGGCACGATGCGGCTCAGCATCTACCGCCGCCGCAAGGAGAGCTTCAGCGAGGCTGAGATCGCCAATCTGGTCGAGAGCGCGCCGCTATTGATGGCGGCGCTCTGGCGGCATTACGAGGTGACGAAGCCGGCCGACGGCCGTGGCGCCGCCCAGGATTTCCACGCCCGGCTGGAGAGGGCCGCGCCCGGGCTGTCGAAGCGCGAGCGGGATGTCTGCGCGCTCGTCGCCGCCGGCCTGACTTCGGAGGGCATTGCGCTCGAACTCGGGGTCGGCATCAACACCGTCCTGACCTATCGCAAGCGCGCCTATGCGCGGCTCGGAATCTCCTCGCAGAACGAGCTGATGCGCATCCTGATGTGAGCCGGCTCAGACCGCGTCCGGCTGCCGGTCGGGCCTTGCCGCGATGAAGGCGGGCAGCGTGGCGCAATGTGCGTCGATCGCGACAAGCTTCGGATAGGGCGCAAGGTCAATCCCGTAGCGCCGGGCGCTGCCGATCTGCGGCACGAGGCAGATATCGGCCAAGGTCGGCGCATCCCCGAAGCAGAACGGGCCGGATTGGTCCCGGATCAGCTTTTCGCAGGCGCTCAAGCCCTCGTTCATCGCGGTCGCGAGCCAGTCCTGCACGTCGGCTTCCGAAAATCCCTTGCTGCGCAGGCGCTTCTGGATCTTCGGATTCTGGAACGGGTGGGTCTCGCAGGCGATGACCAGCGCGAAGGCCTCGACGCGAGCACGCAAGGCATTGTCGGCCGGGAACAGTGGCGGCAGCGGCACCTCGCGATCCAGCCAGCCGATGATCGCAAGCGACTGCGTGAGCACCGTGCCGTCGTCGAGTTCCAGCGCCGGGATCAGCTTCTGCGGATTGATCGCCGCATAGGCCGGCTCGTTCTGGGCGCCATCGCGCAGATTATGGCTCATGCTCTGCGGCGCCACGCCCTTCAGGTTGAAGGCGATGCGCGTGCGCCAGGCGGCCGAAGAACGGAAATAGCCGTGCAGGATCATCTCAGTCTCCCCAGTCAGGCCATCCGGTAGCCGCCATTGACGTCGATCGTCGCGCCCGTGACGTAGGAGGCCTGCTCCGAGAGCAGGAAGGACACCGCCCCGGCGATATCCTCCGGCGTGCCGAGCCTACCGAGCGGCACAGCCCGCGCCAAGGCATCCATGGAGCCCGGCGCGGCCGAGCGCGGCGTCGCCGCGGCAAGCATCGGCGCGTCGATCACGCCGGGCGCAACGCAATTCACGGTGATGCCGAGCGACGACAATTCGCGCGCCATCGCCTTGGTGAAGCCGAGGATCGCCGATTTCGACGAGATATAGCTGGCCGAGCCGCGATAGCCGCCGAGCTCGGCCGCGACCGAGCTCGTCGTGGTGACGCGCCCGCCTTCGACCGGCAAGGCCCGGCGCCGACGGGCATAGGCGCGGATGCTCAGGAAGACGCCGCGCGTGTTGACCGCATGGGTCTTCTCCCAGTCGTCGAGCGTCATGTCAAAGATGGTCGGCCGCTCGCCATCGGCGGCCATCAGGAGCACGCCGGCATTGCAGACCAGCCCGGTCACCGGTCCATGCGCCGCCTCGACCGCATCGAACAGCGCCTCGACCGAGGCCTCGCTGGAGACATCGACCGCCCAGCCGCTATGACCGGAGCCGGGCAGGGCACTTGCGACCGCTGCCGCCGGCTCCTTCGTCAGATCACAGACGGCAACCCGCCAGCCATCGGCCGCGAGCTTATGGGCGATGGCCGCGCCGATGCCGCGGCCGGCGCCGGTGACGAGGGCGAGCTTGCTCATGTCGGTCTCCGGTTCATTCGCTGTAGACGCCCTGCGCGAGCAGGGCCTTGGAGGAGAAGTCGCGGCCATGGCCGCGCGTGAAGAAGCCGGCCGAGACGCCGCCATCGGCCATGATCAGCGCGCCGTTGACGTAGCTCGCGAGGTCCGAGAGCAGGAACAGGCAGACGGAGGCGACCTCCGAGGGCTGCGCCAGCCGCCCGAGCGGCGTCCGGTCCTCCATCACACCGGAGACGAAGCTTTCGGGAATGCCGCGGCGGATCATCGGCGTGTCGGTCGCGCTCGGGCCGATGCAGTTCACCCGGACGCCCTGCGAACCCCATTCGACGGCGAGGTCGCGCGTCAGCCCGACGACGCCGGCCTTCGAGGCGCAGTAATGCGCGCGGCCGGACTGTCCGCCGAGCGATGAAATCGAGCCGATCGTGACGATGGCGCCGCGCCCGCGCGCGACCATGCGCCGACCCACCGCCTGGCAGGAATAGAAGGTGCCGGAGAGATTGACGCCGATCACCGCCTCCCAGCTATCGGCGGCAAGTTCGGTGGCCGGGGCAGGGCGGGAGATGCCGGCTGCCGTGATCAATCCGTCGAGCGGGCCGAGATCACGGTCGATCGCCTCGACTGCGGTTTCGGTCGCGGTCGGGCTGCGCACGTCGAAGCTCGCCATGATGGCGCGGGCGCCCAGCGCCGCGATTTCGCAGACGGTCTCAGTCGCGCCCTGCGCGTTCGCGTCCGCGATGGCGACGGCGGCGCCTTCGCGCGCCAAAGCCAGCGCACATTCCCGCCCGATGCCGGAGGCGCCGCCGGTGATCAGGACGGTCCGGCCAGCAAGCCCGAGATTCGCACCCATCGCCGCCTCCTGCCTGCCTTGGCCTCAGCCCAGCTTCTGGCCGCCGAAGGCGGGACGCTCGCCGATCTTGGCGAACCAGGCAGCCGCCTGCGGCCGGCCCTCGCGCCAGTTCAGGTCGGCGAAGCGCAGGTCGAGATAGGACAGCGCGCAGTAGAAGGTGATCGTGCCGATATCGACGCGCCCGCCGAAGCCGGCGGCCTGGCCCTCGATTAGGTCGAGCGTGGCATGGACCTTGGCGAGCTGGCCGTCGATCCAGCGCTGCCAGCGCTGCTCCTCGCTGCGCAGGAGGCCTTCATAGCGGGCTGCCAGCGCCGCATCGAGCAGGCCGTCTCCATAGCTCTGCTCGGTCAGGGCGTTCCAGCGCGCCTTGGGCTCGGCCGGGAACAGCGAGCCGCCGCCGAGCCCGTCGAGATATTCGCAGATGACACGGCTGTCGGCGATCGCAGAGCCGTCTTCGAGCAGCAGGGTCGGGACTTGGCCGAGCGGGTTGGTTTTGATGATGTTCTGCTCGCGCGCGAGCGGGCCGCCGGCCTTATACTCCTGCGAGACGTCAAGCATTTCGATCCGGTCGAGCAAGCCGAGCTCGGCGGCGGCGATCCGGACCTTGAGGACGAAAGGCGAGGTGGCGGACTGGTAGAGCTTCATCGTGGTGGCCTTTCTCAGCGCGGCAGGCGGTCGGGCTCGGCGGCGAGCGCCCGTCCGGCGATGAAGCCGAAGGTGAGCGCGGGACCGAGCGTGATGCCGGCGCCCGGATAGGCGCCGGCCATGATCGAGTTCATGTCGTTGCCGCAGGCATAGAGCCCGGCGACGGGCTTCTCGTCGCGACCGAGCACGCGCGCCTGCGGGTCGCAGGTCAGGCCGGTCGCGGTGCCGATATCGCCAGGCCAGACCTTCACGGCATAGAAGGGCGCGGTCTCGATCGGTCCGAGGCAGGCATTGGGCTTGTTGTTGGGGTCGCCGAGATAGCGGTTGTATTCGCTCGAGCCCTTGCCGAAGGCGGCATCTGTGCCGGAGCGCGCCGCAGCATTCATGCCGGCGGCGGCTTCCGCGAGAGTTTCGGTCGGCACGCCGATGCGTTCCGCCAGCGCAGCGACGCTGTCTCCCTCAAACAGATAGCTGGCTTCGACGAAGGCTTTCGGTGTCTTCAAACCGGGATGGACGAGACCAAGCCCGTATTTGCGCAGGAAGTCGCTGTCGCAGACGAGGAAGGCAGGCACGGCGCCGCTCGCATGCATCGCCTCGACGAAGCCATGATAGGAGGTCGCCTCGTTGACGAAGCGGCGGCCCTGGCCGTCGACCGCGATCAGGCCGGGCTTGGCCCGGTCGAGGATCAGATGCGGAAACTGGACCTCACTGCCGTCCGGCTTTTTCAGTACGGAGACCGGCGTCCAGAAGGCCGCGCCGATATTGTCGTCGCGCAGGGCGCCGCCCGCCGCGAGGCCGAGAGCGATGCCGTCGCCGGTATCGGTCTTGGGCGCCATCGAGCGATGCACATCCGCATGCGGCATGTGCTCGCCCCGCATCGCGGCATTGGCCGGGAAGCCGCCGCTCGCCAGCACGACGCCGCGCCGCGCGCCGATGCGCCGCTCGCCCTGCGCTCCCTTGACGGTGAGGCCGATCACGGCCCCGTCCTTCAGGATCAGCGAGCCAGCCGGCGTCTGCGTGCGGATGTCGACGCCCGCCTGTCGCGCGGACTTCAGCAGGCGCCCGGCGAGCGCATTGCCCATCAGCAAGCGCGCGCCGCGCGGATAGCGCAGACGGTCGAGCCCGTACTGGATCAGCAGCTTCGCGCTGTGCTTGAAGTTGGCGAGGTTCCGGAAACGGCCGACCAGCGCGTCGATATCCTTGCGGTTGACCATCATGCCGCCGAGCACGGTGAATTCCTTCAGCGGCGGGCGCAGCAGGGCGAAATCGGCGCCGAGCTCGTTGCCGTCGTAAGGGGCGGGGTCGATCGTGCGGCCGCCCTTCGAGGCGCCGGGTAGCTCGGGCTGATAGTCCGGCGAACAGGTGCGTGCCTCGAATTTCAGCGCCGTCTCGCGCTCGAAGAAGCGGACCATCTCCGGCCCGTTATCGAGGAAGGCGCGCATCAGGTCCGGCCGCAGGCGGTTGCCGAGCACGGCTTCGAGATAGGTCATCGCCGCTTCGCGGGTATCGGCATGGCCGGCCTTGGCGGCATGCGGGTTCTCCGGCACCCACATCGCCCCGCCCGAGACGGCCGTGCTGCCGCCGACATATTCGCTCTTCTCGATCAGCAGCACGTCGAGCCCGGCCTTGGCGGCGGTGATCGCCGCCGCCATCCCGCCGGCGCCGGAGCCGACCACGACGACGTCGCGGATTTCGTCGAAGCTCTCGCTCATCGCCATGTCCTCAGCCGCCCATGCCGCCGCCAAGCGACTTCCCGCCGTCGACGAGCAGGACCTGGCCGTAGATGAAATTGGTGCGCGGCGAGGCGAGGAAGGCGACGGCGTTGGCGATATCCTCGGGCGCTGCGAGCGCTCCGGTCGGCTGCTGGGCGAGCAGGGCGGCGCGCGCCTCTTCCGACTGCTTCGCCACCATCTCGGTCGCGACCCCGCCCGGCGCCACCGCGTTGACGGCGATACCGCGCGGCAGAAGCTCCATCGCCATCGCCCGCGTCAGCCCGACCACGGCCGCCTTCGAGGCGACGTAATGGGCGTGGTTGCGCGCCCCCAGGAAGGTGCGGGAGGCGATGTTGACGATACGCCCGCCTTTTTCCATCCGCCGTGCCACCGCCTGCGAGAGCAGGAAGAGGGCGGTGACGTTGACGTCCATCATCCGGCCGAAATCGCTGGCCGCGAGATCGAAGAACGGCTTGTTCTCGAAGATGCCGGCATTGTTGATAAGCGCCTGCGCCACCGGCAGCCGCTCCGCCAGCGCGGAGAGGTCGGCATGATCGGCGAGGTCTACCGGCTCGAAGAAGACGCTGTGGCCCTGCGCCTCAAGCTCCTTTACCAGCGCTGCCGCGATCTCCGCCTCGCGGTCGAGGATGCCGACCGCAAAGCCGTCGACGCAAAGCCGCTCCACGATGGCTCGGCCGATCCCGCGAGCGCCGCCCGTGACGAGGGCGATGGGTTTGTCCTGCGGCGTAGCCATGAGCCGGTTCCTGTCCGTGTCGCGCCCCGGCTCAGCCGCCGAGATAGGTGCGGCGGACGCTGTCGTCCTGCCGCAGTTTTGCGGATGCCCCTTCGAGGGCCATCTCGCCGTTCTCGAGGATGTAGGCATAGGTCGAGCAGCCCAGCGCGATCGCTGCGTTCTGCTCGACCAGCAGGATGGTGAGCCCGTCCTTGTTCAGCCGCTCGATGATCGCGAAGATCTGCTGCACCAGCACCGGCGAGAGGCCGAGCGAGGGTTCGTCAAGCAGGAGCAGACGCGGGCCGGCCATCAGAGCCCGGCCGATCAGCAGCATCTGCTGCTCGCCGCCCGAGAGCGTGCCGGCCTTCTGCTGGAGGCGTTCCTGCAGCTTCGGGAAGTACTCGAACACCCGGTCGAGATCGCGCTTGATGCCGGCGGCGTCGCTGCGGCGATAGGCGCCCATGTCGAGGTTTTCGCGCACGCTCATGTCGCGGAAGACCTCGCGCCCCTCCGGCACCTGCAGCACGCCGGCCGAGACGACCTTGTGCGAGGCCCAGGACTGAATCTCCTCGCCGGCGAAGCGGATGCGCCCCTTCGTCACCGGGACGAGCCGCGAGACGGTGTTCAGCGTCGTGCTCTTGCCGGCGCCGTTCGAGCCGAGCAGGGCGACGATCGCCCCCTCCGGCACCTTGAGGGAGACCTCGGACAGTGCCTGGATGCGGCCATAGGCGGCGGAGATGCCGTCGATTTCGAGGAGGTCAGCCATGGTTCGCCTCCCCGGCGGTCGCCGCATCGCGGCCGAGATAGGCTTCGATCACGGCGGGATGGGCGCGCACTTCCGCGGCCGTGCCCTCGGCGATCTTGGTGCCGAAGCTCAGCACCGTGATCTTGTCCGAGATCGACATGACCAACTGCATGACATGCTCGACCAGGAGGATCGTGATGCCGTCGCGCTCGCGCAATTCGCAGAGAAGGCGGTCGAGTGCCGCGATCTCGCGGTTGCGCAAGCCGGCCGCCGGCTCGTCGAGCAGCAGGAGTTTTGGGCGGATGGCGAGCGCGCGTGCGATCTCGACCATCTTCTGGTGGCCGAAATCGAGATTGCGCGCCTTGGTCTGCGCGTAGGAAGTCAGCCCCGTGCGCTCCAGCAATTGCTCGACATGCTCGACGATGCCGCGCGGGCGGGCGCTGATCGCGTCGCGCCAGGAGCGGCCGGCATGGACATGGGCGCCGATCAGCACGTTCTCGAAGACCGTGAGCTCGCCGAAGAGCTCGAGGTTCTGGAAGCTGCGGGCGATGCCGAGGCCCGCCATCTCGCGGGCCGGCATGCGGGTGATGTCGCGCCCGTCATAGGTGATGCGCCCGGCGCTCGGCGAGTAGAAGCGCGAGATGCAGTTGAAGGTCGTCGACTTGCCGGCACCATTTGGGCCGATCAGGGCGTGGATCGAGCCCTTGGCCACGGCCATGTCGAGCCCGCCGACCGCGGTGAGCCCGCCGAAGCGGATGGTCAGCCCCTCGACATTGAGGAACGGAGCGCTCTCAACGGCCATGGCGCGCCTCCCGGATGCGGTCGCCGATGAAGGCGAAGAGGCCGCGCGGCGCATACATCATGAACAGGATCAGGATCGCGCCGTAGATGATCTCCTGGTATTGCGGCGCCTGGCGCAGCACCTCCGAGATCAGGCCGAAGACGATCGCCCCGCCGATGGCGCCCGCGATCGAGCCGAGCCCGCCGACGACGACCATGGTGAGCACGAGGATCGTGGTCTGGAAGCCGAGGCTGTCGGGATGGATGAAGGTCTGGAACAGGCCGAACATGCCGCCGGCAAAGCCCGCGATCGCGGCCGAGAGCCCGAAGGAGACGATGCGGGCGCGGCGGACATCGATGCCCATCGCCATCGCCGCGACCTCCGACTCCCGCACCGCCCGGAAGGAGCGGCCCAGCCGCGAGCGCGAGATCGCCACGGTGAGCCCGATCATCACCAGGCAGAAGAACAGCACGAAGGGATAGGCCTGCTTGTCGCTCAGGATTTCGATCGGGCCGAAGCGGGCCGGGCTGATGCGCAGGCCGTTCGGGCCGTTGGTAACGCTGTTCCAGTTGGCGAAAACCCATTGCATCGCCTCGCCGAAGGCGAAGGTGGCGAGCGCGAGATAGATGTCGCGCATCCTGAGCGCGAGCGCGCCGATGAACAGCCCGACGGCGCCGGCGACGAGCGCGCCGAACAGCATGGCGACGGGGTAGGGCAGGTCGACCGCGCGATTGGCGAGCGCGCTCGCATAGATGCCGATGCCGTAGAAGGCCGCATGGGCCATCGAGAACTGCCCGGTCTCGCCGATGACGATGTGCAAGCCGAGGCAAAGCACCACGAAGACCAGCAGCAGGTTTGCGATGTAGACGACATAGCCCGAGGTGAAGACGGGTAGCGCCACGACGACGATCACGGCCGCCACAAGCCCGATCAGGGCCGGGCCGGAGAGCGCGCGCCTCGTTGGCGCGGAGGATGCGAGAGGAGGCGACGACACCGGGCTTTAAACCTTCTTGATCGTCAGCTTCCCGCCGAACAGGCCCTGCGGACGCAGGACGAGCACGATCAGGATGGCGAGGAAGGGGGCGAGCACGATGGCGCGCGACGAGATGAACAGCCCGACCAGATTCTCGACGATGCCGATGACGAAGCCGCCGACGACAGCGCCGGGCAGGCTGGAGAAGCCGCCGACGATCGCCGCCGCGAAGGCGAGCATCACGATCGAGCCCATGTCGGCGGTCATCAGGATCTTGGGCGAGATCAGCAGTGCCGCGATGGCGGAGATCACGCCCGACAGGCCCCAGATCAGCATATGGCAGCGGCGCAGGTCGACGCCGACGAGCTGGGCGGCCTTGGGATTCATGCCGACGGCGCGCATGGCCCGGCCGGTCTTGGTGTAGTTGAACATCCAGAAGAAAGCAGCCATCACCGTGACGGCGGTGCCGAAGATGGCGAGGTCGAGCAGCGTCACCGAGGCCTGGCCGATCATGATGGAATCGGTCGGCACCAGCGCCGGGAAGGAGCGCGGCGTGTCGCCGAAGCCGGTGCGGCGCACGAGGCCCTTCAGGACATAGGACAGGCCCAGCGTCGCGATGACGAGATAGACGAGGTCCTTGGCCGATTTCGCGACCTGATCGAGCACGAAGCGGCGGAACAGCGCCATGGCGAGGAAGGCCACGACCAGCGTCGCCGGCAGCACGACCCAGATCGGCATCTTCTGGAAGACGAAGAGATAGAGCGCGACATAGCCCGCCGCCATGAAGACCTCGCCCTGGGCGAAGTTCGGCACGTCCGAGGTCTTGAAGATCACCACGATGGCGAGCGCCAGCAGGGCATAGACGCTGCCCGAGACGA
>JBDHTM010000027.1:0-51341 GCA_039808685.1 Allobosea sp.
ATCGCCAGCTCGATATCCATGTTGCCCTTGACGCGGCGCCGGCCGGTGGCATCGGTGAACTCCTTCGCCGCCTTGGTGATGACCCGGTAGCCGTTGTAGTCGAGCCAGTCGACCAGCGGCCTGATCGAGGAATACTCCTCGCTCTCCACCAATGTGGTGAAATAGAAGGCGCGGATCAGGTTGCCGCGGCCCTGGAACTCGCGCAGCAAGCGGCGGTAGTCCATGTCGAAGCCGAGTTGCTTCGAAGTGGCGTAGAGATTGGCGCCATCGATGAACAGCGCGATGCGCGGTGCGGCGCTCATGGCAATCACTCCTGCTGAAATACCTTAAGGCATCAAAATGGAAGCAAAACGCGTTCGAACAATGTCGTTCCGTGACTGAAATTTGACAAGTTGCAGGGATGGCCGTGGCGTCTTGCCGCAGCTCAATGCTCCGTTACGTCAGGGCCGCAGGCGAGCCGGATTGCCGACGGCCGTGGCGCCGGCCGGCACGTCGCGCGTGACCACGCTGCCCGCGCCGATGATGGCGTCATCGCCGATCGTGACGCCCGGCAGGATGATCGCGCCGCCGCCGATCCAGACATTGCGCCCGATCCGGACGGGGCGTCCGAATTCCAGCATCTGCCGGCGCTGCTCGGGGTCTCGCGGGTGGTCGGCGGTCAGGATCTGTACGCCGGGACCGATCTGCGTGCCGTCGCCGATTGTGACCGCGACGACGTCGAGGATGATGCAGTTGAAGTTCAGGAAGACGCCGTCGCCGAGGCTGATGTTGTAGCCGTAGTCGCAATGAAAGGGCGGGCGGATGACGACGTCGCGGCCGACATGGCCGAACGCCTCGCGCAACAGCGCCGGCCGTTCGTCCGGTTTCGCGCCGGTCGCGTTGAAGCGCTCCATCCAGGCGCTGATGCGGCGGTTGTCGGCGATGAGCTCGGGGCTGTCGGCGCGGTAGAGATCGCCGGCCAGCATCTTGTCCTTCTCGCTGCGCATCGCGCCTTCCGCGCCGCTCAGGCTTTGCCCTTGGGGAATTCCAGCCCCATTTCGCGATAACGCTCCGGATCGTCGCTCCAGTTCTCGCGCACCTTCACGAACAGGAAGAGATGCACCTTGGCCTCGGCCGCCTCGGCGATCTCGGCGCGGGCCTTCTGGCCGATCGCCTTGATCGTCTGGCCGCCTTCGCCGAGCACGATCTTCCGCTGGCCTTCGCGCTCGACATAGATCGTCTGCTCGATGCGGACGGAGCCGTCCGGCTTCTGCTGCCAGCTCTCGGTCTCGACCGTGGA
The DNA here is from genome assembly GCA_039808685.1 of Allobosea sp. Taxonomy (GTDB): domain Bacteria; phylum Pseudomonadota; class Alphaproteobacteria; order Rhizobiales; family Beijerinckiaceae; genus Allobosea. Next base: position 1,280 of record JBDHTM010000027.1, read on the forward strand.
GCGATAGGGCAGCTCGTCATGCAGCCGCTCGAACATCTTCTCGCGGGTGATCTCGGCGGCGAGGAAGCGCAGGGGCGCGTCGGAGATCTGGTCCTCCGGGTAGAGCCAGGGGCCGAGCGGCAGGCGCTTCTCCAGCCAGGCCAGGATGTCCTTGACGCCGTAGCCGGTCAGCGCCGCGACCATGAAGGTCGCCTCGAAGCGGCCGCGCTCGTTCACCTTGGCGGTGATCTCGAGCAGCTTCTCCTTGGGCACAGTGTCGATCTTGTTGAGGATCAGGAATTTCGGCTGCTTCAGCTCGGCGAGCTTCTCGAACAGCGCCGTGTTTTCCTCATGGTCGAAGCGCGCGACATCGACGAGCACGCCGATCAGGTCGGCATCGGTGGCGCCGCCCCAGGCGCTGGTCACCATGGCACGGTCGAGCCGGCGCTTGGGCGCGAAGATGCCGGGCGTATCGACGAAGATGATCTGCGCCGTGCCGGAGAGCGCGATGCCGCGCACCTGCGTGCGCGTCGTCTGCACCTTGCGCGAGACGATCGAGATCTTGGCGCCGACGAGCTGGTTCAGCAGCGTCGACTTGCCGGCATTGGGCGCGCCGATCAGCGCGACGAAGCCGCAGCGCGTGGCTTGATCGGATTCAGACATTCTCGCCTTCCGGGTTGTCGTTCCACAGGCCTTCGCGCTTGAGGAACGTTTCGGCTGCGGCCTGCTCGGCCAGCCGCTTGGAGGGGCCGCGCGCCTCGGCGTCGGCAAGCCCCGTGATCTTGACCGCGACGACGAAGACCGGCGCGTGGTCGGGGCCGGAACGGCCGCGCTCGCTATAGGTCGGCGTCGGGTAGCCCCGCCCTTGCGCCCATTCCTGCAGCGCGGTCTTGGCGTCGCGCAAGGGCCGGACCGGCTTCAGCATGCGTTCGCCGAAGGCGCGCTCGACCAGCGCGCGCGCCGCCTCGTAGCCGCCGTCGATGAAGACCGCGCCGATGATCGCCTCGCAGGCATCGGCCAGAATCGCCCTGTTCTTGCGGGCGCCGCCCAGGATCTCGCCCTCGCCGAGCCGCATGAACTGCCCGAGATTCCAGCTTTGAGCCACCTCCGCGCAGGTCTCCTTGCGCACGAGATCGGCGAGCCGGCGCGAGAGATTGCCTTCCTCCGACTGCGGGAACTGCCGGAACAGCAGTTCGGCGACCGACAGGCCGAGCACGCGGTCCCCGAGGAATTCGAGGCGCTGGTAGCTGGCGAGGCGCGAGTCCTCGGCGCTCATATGGGTGAGAGCGGTCGCGAGCAGGCTCGGATCCGCGAAACGGTGCCCGAGCGCTGCTTCGAGCCGCGCCGTGTCCGGGGCCTTGCGCCCGCCGTCGCCCACCTTGCTCACTTGATGGTGCTGAACAGACGGTTCCAGCGAACCGTGGAGGGCCATTCCCAGATCTTCCAGGCGGAAGCCCCGTCCTCGATCGAGAAGAAGATGATCTCGGCCCGTCCGACGAAATTCTCGAAGGGGACATAGCCGACGCTGCGGTCGCGCGAGTCCAGCGAATTGTCGCGGTTGTCGCCCATCATGAAGAAATGGCCGGCCGGCACGATGAAGACCTGCGTGTTGTCGAATGTGCCGGTATCGCCCTCGCGCTCGATGATCTCGTGGCTGACGCCGTTCGGCAGCGTCTCGCGATAGCGGATCACCGGAACACTGCGGCCCCAGTTGTCGGCAGTCACGTAGTCGGCGATGCGCTCGCGCTTCACCGGCTGGTTGTTAATGTGCAGGATGCCGTCGATCATCTGGATGCGGTCGCCCGGCAGGCCGATGACGCGCTTGATGTAGTCGGTCGATCCGTCGCTCGGCAGCTTGAACACGGCGATGTCGCCGCGCTTCGGTTCGGACGCCCAGACCCTCCCCGAGAACAGCGGCGGGCTGAACGGGATCGAATGCTTGGAATAGCCGTAGGTGTATTTCGACACGAACAGATAGTCGCCGATCAGCAGCGTCGGGATCAGCGAGCCCGAGGGAATGTTGAACGGCTGGAACAGCAGGGTGCGGATGACGAGCGCGATGAGCAGCGCCTGGACGACGACCTTGATCGTCTCGAAAACGCCGCCTTCTTCCTTGGCCGCCTTGCTTTTGCTGTCGACGTCGTTGGCCACGCGGGCGCTCCTGAGGCTGCAGTCCAGCGCGGTCTAGCCGACTATCGCGCCTGCGACAACGCGCAAGAGCGGTAAGGGGGAGGGGCGCCAAGGAATAGTGGAGAAGGGTCGCGCGCGAGTTCCGGCCGGAAAAATGGCGGTATGAGGGCGGCTTCGGCCCCCAATGCAGATTGACGGTCCTCATTTTCGCCAACAGCATCACGGTTGCGCGACATTATGGGGGAATCACTCATGAGTACGAAGAAGCTCGTCGCCGAAGCCATCGGCACGTTCTGGTTGACCTTTGCGGGTTGCGGCAGCGCGGTGATCGCCGCGGGGTTTCCGAATGTCGGTATCGGGTTGCTCGGCGTTTCGCTCGCGTTCGGCCTGACGGTCGTCACGATGGCCTATGCGATCGGCCATATCTCCGGCTGCCATCTCAACCCGGCGGTGACGGTCGGCCTCGCGGCCGGCGGGCGCTTCCCGGCGGGGCAGGTCGTTCCCTACATCGTGGCACAGGTGATCGGTGCCATCGTCGCGGCGGGCGTTCTTTATCTCGTTGCACGCGGCGCGCCCGGCTTTGACCTCGCCGGCGGCTTCGCCTCGAACGGCTATGCCGAGCACTCGCCCGGCAAGTACAATCTCGTCTCGGCCTTCCTCATGGAGGTGGTGATGACCATGATGTTCCTCTTCGTCATCATGGGCTCGACCCATGGCAAGGCACCGGCCGGCTTCGCGCCGCTGGCGATCGGCCTCGGCCTCTGCCTGATCCACCTGGTCAGCATCCCCGTGACGAACACTTCGGTGAACCCGGCGCGCAGCACCGGTCCGGCGCTCTTCGTCGGCAGCTGGGCCCTGCAGCAACTCTGGCTGTTCTGGGTCGCGCCCCTGATCGGCGGCGTGCTCGGCGGCGTGATCTATCGCTGGCTGAGCGATGAGCCGACCGGCGAAGTCACCGGCCGCTGATCGCCCGAACAGGCGGATAAAACCCAAAGCCGCCGCCGTTCCAGCGCCCCCGGAACGGCGGCGGTTTCCGTTTGAAGGGAAGGGCGGCTCAGGCGACCGGCCGCGCCTCGATCACCACGAAGGCTTGCGCCAGGGGCGGATCGTCCGTCAGCGAGACATGGACGAAGGCCTCATGGCCCGGCGGCGTCATGGCTTTCAGCCGCTCAGCCGCGCCGCCGGTCAGGCGCATGGTCGGCCGCCCGCCCGGCAGGTTGACGACTTCCATGTCGCGCCAGAACACGCCTTGGCTCATGCCGGTGCCCAGCGCCTTCGAACAGGCTTCCTTCGCCGCGAAACGGCGGGCATAGGACGCGGCGCGGGTCGCGCGGCGGTCCGACTTCATCCGCTCGCCTTCGGTGAAGACACGATGCGTGAAGCGCTCGCCGAAACGCTCGAGCGAATGCTCGATCCGGGTGATGTCGCAGAGGTCCGAGCCGATGCCGAGGATCATTCCGGCGATGTAGCGTGCTTTTCGCCCGACAGGAACAGCTTCGCGAAATTGGATGGAGGCGATCTGAGCCTGAATGAGGGTCAGCGTCCGCTGCGGCCCTCGTCCATGGCCTGCCGCATCCGGCGGATAGCCGCTTCGAGGCCGATGAAGATGGCCTCGCCGACCAGGAAATGGCCGATATTGAATTCGACGAAGGCCGGCACGCGGGCGAGCGTGCGCGCCGTATCGTAGTCGAGCCCGTGTCCGGCATGGACTTCCAGCCCGAGCTCGGCGCCCAGCGCCGCGCCGCTCGCCAGCCGCTGGAATTCCGTCTCTGCCTTGGCCGCCTCGCCGTCGAGGACAGCATGGCACCAGCTGCCGGTATGCAGCTCGATGACCGGCGCGCCGAGTTTCACGGCCATCGCGATCGGCGCCTCGTCCGGCTCGATGAACAGCGAGACGCGGCTTCCTGCGGCCTTCAGCCGGGCGATGGCGGGTTTCAGATGGCTTTCCTGCCCGACGACATCGAGCCCGCCCTCGGTGGTGCGCTCCTCACGCTTTTCCGGCACGAGGCAGGCCGCATGCGGCCTCAGCCGTTCCGCCAGCGCGATCATTTCCTCGGTCGCGCCCATCTCGAAATTGAGCGGCTTGGTCAATTCGCTGGCCAGGCGCTCCATGTCGGCGTCGCGGATATGGCGGCGGTCTTCGCGCAGATGGGCGGTGATGCCGTCGGCGCCGGCGGCGATGGCGAGATGCGCCGCGCGGACCGGATCGGGCAGGGCGCCGCCGCGCGCGTTCCGCACCGTGGCGACGTGATCGATGTTGACGCCCAGACGAAGCCGATCGGCCATGGCGCATTCCCCCTGTTCGTTCGAGACCTGCTTAGACGAAAGCGGCATCCCGGCTCAATGCAGGGATTGTGATGCGGGGCCCACCAATTGTGATCAGTGCCGGCGAGTCGCGAAGCCATTGCGACCCGTTGAAGCGGAATGGCGGCGTGTTGTGAAGGTAATCGTAACCGAAGTGCCATAACGTCGACAGACGACATCACAGAGTTTCACTTGGCCGATGCAACTCCCATTGAAGAACGTGGCTTTCCAGGCCGATATTCTGCCCGACAGGCGCGAGCCAAACCAGCCGCTGGAGCGGGCGCTCGGTCGCGTTATTGCCTGCGACGGTTCGCGGGCCACGATTCTCAGCGCGGTGTCCACCGGAAACTGGCTGGCGGGCGATGCCTGGGCGATCGGCCGGATGGTGTCGATCAACCTGGGTTCCAGCCGCATCGTCGCGCTGGTCTACAAGCTGCATGCCGTCGAGGCCGCCTGGAGCGAGGCGGAGGAGAATCCGATCCGGGTCGAGGTCGAGTTCCTCGGCGAAGTCTTGGAAAACGCCGATGGCGGATCGCGTTTCCAGAGCGGCATCACCACCTTCCCGCCGATCGGCGCGATCGCGCATCGCATCCGCTCGGGAGACCTGGCGCTCGTCCACGATCTCGGCGATCGTTCCGGCGTCGAGATCGGCCATGTCACGCAGGATGCCAGCATCCCGGCTACCGTCAGCATCCGGGACATGCTCTCGCGCCATTTCGCGCTGGTCGGGACGACCGGCGTCGGCAAGTCGAGCGCGGTTGCGCTGCTGCTGCGCCGTGCGGTCTCCGTGCGCCCGCGTCTGCGCGTGCTCATTCTCGATCCGCATAATGAATATTCCAGCGCCTTTCCGGACCTGGCCCTGACGATCGACGGCGAGAGCCTCGATCTGCCCTTCTGGATGTTCAAGCAGGAGGAGCTGGCCGATGTCGTGTTCCGGGGGCGCGCCGCTCTCGACGACGAGCCGGACATCCTGCGCGAGGTCGTCTCGACCGCGCGGGCTCGCTATCGCATGCCCAACGCGCAGGATATGGCGCGAGATCTCGGCTCGAGCCTGCTGAAGCGCCCGCTCGACCTGGGTATCTCCCGGCAGTCTGTGGATGCCCAGCAGAGCGGGCCGGTCGATGCCACCACGCCTTATCGCATCAAGGACGTCTTCACGGTCATCGACGAGCTGATCGGCCTGCATGAGCAGCGCTGGCCCCGCGCCGCGCTGCGCTCGCTCAAGGTGCGGCTGGAATCGCTGCATGGCGATCCTCGCTATCGCTTCATGTTCGGCCGGGCCAACATGTACGAGACCGTGGCGCCGATCCTGTCCCAGGTCTTCCGCCTCCCGATGCATGGCCGGCCGATCACGGCCTTCCAGCTCGGCGGGCTGCCGTCCGAGGTCGTGAACGCGGTGGCCTCGGTGCTGTCGCGCCTGGCCTTCGATCTCGCCAGCGCGAGCCTCGGCGCCTGCGAGATTCTCGTGCTCTGCGAGGAGGCGCATCGCTACGTCCCCTCCGATCCGGCGCTCGGCTTCGCCCCGACGCGGCAGGCGCTCGCCCGTATCGCCAAGGAAGGCCGTAAATACGGTGCCTATCTCGGCATCGTGACGCAGCGTCCCGGCGAGCTAGACCCGACCATCCTGTCGCAGTGCTCGACCGTCTTCGCGATGCGGCTGGCCAACGAGCGCGACCAGCAGATCATCCGCTCGGCGATCTCCGATGCCTCCGCCAGCACCATCAATTTCCTGTCCTCGATCGGCAATCGCGAGGCGATCGCCTTCGGCGAGGGGGTCGCCACGACGATGCGGATGCGCTTCGCCGAGCTCAAGCCGCACGAATTGCCGGCCATGGGCGCGCGCGGCGGCGAGGTTACGGGCCGGTTCGAGCCGACGCTGGACGACATGGTGCGCCGCATGGGCGCCTGAGGCGTCACGCGAGGCCGGGAGCGAATTTCTTGCATCGCGGTGGCTTTGCCTGTAAGGCCGTGCTCAATCCATTTCCCTGCATCGCTGAGATCGGAAGAAGCCGGCCATGGCTCGCGTTACCGTTGAAGACTGCATCGACAAGGTCGAGAACCGCTTCGAGCTGGTGCTCCTCGCCAGCCACCGCGCGCGGATGATCCAGTCGGGCTCGTCGATCCTCGTCGCCCGCGACAACGACAAGAACCCCGTCGTCGCGCTGCGCGAGATCGCCGACGAGAAGCTGAAGCCCGAGGATCTCAAGGAAGACCTGATCCACTCGCTGCAGAAGCATGTCGAGGTCGACGAGCCGGAGCAGGAGACCGTTCCGCTCCTCGCCAACCCCGCGACCGCTTCGACGCCGGACAGCGAAGTCCAGTTCGACCGCATGAGCGAAGAGGACCTGCTGCGCGGCCTCGATGGTCTCGTGCCGCCGACCGAGAGCGCCGACGACGAGGATTGATCCTCGTCGGAGAAGTCGGGACTTCGATCGGATGTGAATCGATTGTTCACCGTTTCCCACTAAAGCCCGGCACTGCCGGGCTTTTTTCATGGCCCCATCCGGAAAACGCCTTGCTGCCCACCATGCCTGTGCAAATAATAATACGTTGCAACGATTGCAGGATGAGGCTGGGGCCCGCATGGGCATGATGCGGCAATACGAGCTCGTTGACCGGGTCAGGAGCTATAATCCGAACACCGACGAGGACCTGCTCAACCGGGCCTATGTCTATGCCATGCGCGCGCACGGCACGCAGAAGCGCGCCTCCGGCGATCCCTTCTTCGCGCATCCGCTGGAAGTCGCCGCGATCCTGACCGATCTCAAGCTCGACGATGCCACCATCGTCGCCGCCGTCCTGCACGACACGGTCGAGGACACCACGGCGACGCTGGAAGAGATCGAGACCATGTTCGGGCCGGATATCCGCCGGCTCGTCGACGGCCTCACCAAGATCAAGAAGCTCGACCTCGTCTCGAAGAAGGCGGCGCAGGGCGAGAATTTCCGCAAGCTGCTGCTCGCCATCGCCGATGATATCCGCGTCCTGCTGGTCAAGCTCGCGGATCGCCTGCACAACATGCGCACGCTCCATTTCGTCCCGCCCGAGAAGCGCCTGCGCATCGCCGAGGAGACGATCGAGATCTATGCGCCGCTCGCCGGCCGCATGGGTATGCAGGAACTGCGCGAGGAACTGGAGGAGCTCTCCTTCCGCCATATCAAGCCCGAGGCCCACGCCACCGTGACAAAGCGGCTGGAGGAGGTGACCGCGCGCGAGGGCAAGGTCATCGGCGAGATCGAGGAGGACCTGAAGGAGAAGCTCGCCGCCAGCGGCATCCAGGCCGAGGTCTTCGGGCGCCGCAAGCGGCCCTATTCGATCTGGAAAAAGATGGAGCGGAAATCCGTCTCCTTCGAGCAGCTCTCGGACATCTTCGGCTTCCGCGTCATCGTCGAGAAGCCGGAGGATTGCTACCGCGTGCTCGGCATCGTCCACATGACCTGGCCGATGGTGCCGGGCCGCTACAAGGACTACATCTCGACACCCAAGCAGAACGACTATCGCTCGATCCATACGACGGTCGTCGGCCCCGGCCACAGCCGCGTCGAATTGCAGATCCGCACCGATGCGATGGACCGCATCGCCGAATACGGCATCGCCGCCCATGCCCATTACAAGGACGGCCGCGCCGGCGAGCCGATTGGCCTCGCCGACGAGAGCCGCGCCTATCAGTGGCTGCGCCGCACCGTCGATCTGCTGAACGAGGGCGACAGTCCCGAGGAATTCCTCGAACACACCAAGCTCGAGCTCTTCCACGACCAGGTCTTCTGCTTCACGCCAAAGGGGCGGCTCATCGCCTTGCCGCGCGGCGCGACGCCGATCGACTTCGCCTATGCGGTTCATACCGATGTCGGCAATAGCGCCGTCGGCGCCAAGATCAACGGCCGCATCGCGCCGCTCCTGACCGAGTTGCAGAACGGCGACGAGGTCGAGATCACGCGCGCCGACGGGCAGGCCCCGCCGGCCGCCTGGGAATCGCTCGTCGTCACCGGCAAGGCCCGCGCCGCCATCCGCCGCGCCACCCGCGCCGCCGTCCGCCGCCAATATGCCGGTCTCGGCCGCCAGATCCTCGAACGCGCCTTCTCGCGCGCCGAGCGCGCCTTCTCCGACGAGAAGCTCAAGGCCGCGCTGAAGCGCCTTGCGCGCAACACTGTCGACGACGTGCTCGCGGCGGTCGGGCGCGGCGAGATGTATTCCGGCGACGTGGTCAAGGCGGTCTATCCCGACCTCGAACCGGAAAAGCGCGGCTCGTCCGACGGCAAGCCCAATACCGCCGCCAACGGCAAGGGCTGGTTCGAGCTGCGCCAGGGCGAGAACCTGAAGTTCAAGCTGCCGGGCGAGGCGCCGGACACCGCGATCCCGATCCGCGGTCTTGGCGGCGACTTGCCGGTGCGCTTTGCGCCGCATGGCGGGGCGGTGCCGGGCGATCGCATCGTCGGCATCCTGACGCCGGGCGAGGGGGTGACGATCTACCCGATCCAGTCCCCGGCGCTCGCCGCCTTCGACAACGAGCCGGATCGCTGGCTCGATGTCCGCTGGGATCTCGACGACAAGGCGCCGCAGCGCTTCCCGGCGCGCATCGCCCTGAAATCGATCAACGAGCCCGGCTCGCTCGCCCAGATCACCACGACGATCGCAGAGCATGACGGCAACATCGATTCCGTCTCGATGAACCGGCCGAACCAGGACTTCACCGACGTCACCATCGACCTCACGGTCTGGGACCTGAAGCACCTCTCGGCCATCATCAGCGAGTTGCGCGAGAAGCGGGTGATCAGCCGGGTGGAGCGCGTCGTCGGGTAGGCAACGGCCGAGCCGTTCCTGGCCGGAACCACCTTTGTCATTCCGGGGCTTCGCGCAGCGAAGAACCCGGAACCCACGACTGGGTAGGTCGTCGGCAACGAACACTTAGCATTTCACCCGGTCGTGGGTTCCGGGTTCGCGCCTGTGGCGCGCCCCGGAATGACAAAGGGTCCGAGTCTTTTTTTGCCGGCTTTACCAGCATCTACCCCCGGAACGCCGCCGCCAACTCGCGCACGAAAGCGCCCGCGCGCGGCGTCGCGACATTGCTCCTGAGCACGACCTGCGATCCGCTGAGCGACGGCAGGCCCCATGCCGGCCCGACACCGACCGTGCCTGCCGGCGCGATCCGAGTGGCCAATGGCGACACACCGAGCCCGACCTGTACAGCCGCCGCCACCGCCGCCATGCCGCCGCCGACGAAGGCCTCGCGCCAGGCGATTCCCGCGCGGTCCAGCGTGTCCATGCTGTGCCGGCGCATGCGGCATTCGGCGACAAGGCTGACCAACGGCACGGGCGCATCGGGCTGCCGCACGAGGTCAGGTGCCGCGAACCAGCCGACCGCATCGTCGCGCAGCACTTCGCCGGTCCGCCCTGCCGCGAGCCGGCACACGATCACCACGTCGAGCTCGCCACGCTCGAATGCCTCTTCCAGCATCCGCGACGGTTCGATCCGAAGATTGATGACGATGCCCGGATCATGCGCCGTCAGGCGCGCCAGCACGGCCGGGACCTTGGCACCGACAGCCTGCTCGCTGATGCCGACCGCGATATGCTCGGGCGCGACCGCGAAGGCGGCGAGCGCCTTGCCATGGGCCGCCAGCAGGTCGCGGGCGGCGGGCAGGAAGCGCTCGCCCTCGGCCGTCAACCGGACGAGCCGCGGATGGCGCTGCAGCAGCAGGCGCCCGAGCCCGTCTTCGAGGCGTTTGACCCGCGTGCTGACCAGCGATTGCGTGGTGCCGAGCGCTTCGGCGGCGCGGGTGAAGCTCTTCAGCTCGGCCGCACGCAGGAAGGAGGCGACGGCGTCGATGTCCAGGGTGCTCATAAATCATGATACCATATCAATGATATCACAATAGATGCGATTTTCAGATTATAAGGGCCGGCCTATGGTGCTCTTCGACAGGCGCGGTTGCGCCTCGATACGGAGACAGACCATGCCCCTGATCAGGATTTCCATGCGCCGCGGCCGGCCGGCTTCCGAGCCCGCCGCCATCATCGACGGCGTCTACAAGGCTTTGCGGGAGACCTTCGAAGTGCCCGAGAAGGACCTCTTCGCCGTCGTCCACCAGCACGACGCCGACGAGTTCGTCTTCGACGCCAATTATTTCGGCTTCAACCGCAGCGACAGGCTGGTGATCATTCAGCTCACCGTCGCCAATACGCGCGGCGTCACGCAGAAGAAGAAGCTCTACGCTGCGATCACCGAGAATCTCATGAAGGAGCCCGGCCTGAAGCCGGACGACATCTTCATCAACCTCGTCGAGGTCAAGCGCGAGGACTGGTCCTTCGGCGGTGGCATCGCGCAATACGTGGCGTGAGGCCTCTTGGAAGGTCTCAGAAACACGCCGTCATCCGGACGCAGCGAAGCGGAGATCCGGGATCCATTACTGAACCTTGATCGGACGCGCTCCGGAATGGATCCCGGGTCTCCCTACGGTCGCCCGGGATGACCCGCGCGTGAAATTGCAGCGTTGCGCTTCCCGCCCTAAACCCTCTCCATGGAATGGACCGACGAGGGCACGATCATCGGCCTCAAGGCTCATGGCGAAAGCGCCGTGATCCTGGAGGCGATGACGCGCGACCATGGCCGCCATCTCGGCCTCGTCAGGGGCGGGCGCTCGGCCAAGGCGCAGGCCTTGCTCCAACCCGGCAACCATGTCTCGCTGACCTGGCGCGCCCGGCTCGATGAGCATCTCGGCGAATACAAGGCCGAATTGCTGACCTCCCACGCCGCCCGCCTGATCGCGGCGCCGGTCGCGCTCTACGGGCTCGGCACGATCGCCGGCCTGCTGCGCCTCCTGCCGGAACGCGATCCGCATCCCGGCCTCTATGAAGGGCTCTCCGTCCTCGTCGCGCATCTCGATGAGGCGCAGATGGCGCCGGCCCTGATCATCCGCTTTGAACTGGCGATGCTGACGGAGCTGGGCTTCGGGCTTGATCTCGCGCGCTGTGCCGTCACCGGCTTGCCCGATGACCTGACCCATGTCTCGCCGAAATCCGGCAAGGCTGTCAGCCGGCGGGCGGCTCAGCCCTATCTCGACCGCCTGCTGAAGCTGCCGTCTTTCCTTGTCGAAGGGCAGGGCGGGCGCCGGCCGTCGCCGGCCGATATCCTCTCGGGCTTCGCCCTGACCGGCTTCTTCCTGCGCCGCCATATCCTTGATCCCCGCGGCCTGCGGGAGCCGCCAGAGCGGGCGCGATTGGTCGAAATGGCGACGCGGGCCGCGGCGAATGCGCCGCCTGACGAATCATCCACCGACTAAGCGCGAAAAGGCGTCCCCTGCGTTTGCGCGGGGGGCTTCGTACCTGCATTGTTCTGGCGGGCTGATTCGTGCTGTGCCATAGAAGCCGCGCGAATTTTGGACAAGACGAGGGCTGACGCAGCATGGGCAAACCGGTCGATCCGCCGCCGGAAGACGAGTCCGAGCGCATCGATCTGAAATCGGCGCTCGAAGAGCGCTATCTTGCCTATGCGCTCTCCACGATCATGCACCGCGCCCTGCCGGATGCTCGGGACGGCCTGAAGCCGGTCCACCGCCGCATCCTGCACGCCATGCGGCTGCTCCGGCTCGATCCGGGACAGGTCCACAAGAAATGCGCCCGCATCGTCGGCGACGTCATCGGCAAGTTCCACCCGCACGGCGACCAGTCGGTCTACGACGCACTGGTCCGCCTCGCGCAGGATTTCGCCCAGCGCTACCCGCTCGTCGATGGGCAGGGCAATTTCGGCAATATCGACGGCGATAACGCCGCCGCCTACCGCTATACCGAAGCGCGGATGACCGAGGTCGCGCGCCTGCTGCTCGATGGCATCGACGAGGACGCGGTCGATTTCCGCGAGACCTACAATGGCGAGGACGAGGAGCCGGTCGTGCTCCCGGCCGCCTTCCCGAACCTGCTCGCCAACGGTTCGCAGGGCATCGCGGTCGGCATGGCGACCTCGATTCCGCCACACAATGCGGCCGAGCTCTGCGACGCGGCGCTCTATTTGATCCAGCACCCGGAGACGACCTCCGAACAGCTCATGACCTTCGTGCCCGGCCCGGATTTCCCGACCGGCGGCATCATCGTCGAGAGCCGCGAGTCGATGGCGGAGACCTACCGCACGGGACGCGGCGCCTTCCGCACCCGCGCGCGCTGGCATGTCGAGGACCAGGGCCGCGGCACCTGGCTCGCGGTCGTCACCGAGATTCCCTACATGGTCTCGAAGGGCCGGCTGATCGAGAAGATCGCCGAGCTGCTCAACGACAGGAAGCTGCCGCTGGTCGCGGACCTCCGTGACGAGTCGGCCGAGGACATCCGCATCGTCATCGAGCCGCGCGCCCGCAACGTCGATGCCAACCTGATGATGGAATCGCTGTTCAAGCTCTCCGAGCTGGAAGCGCGCATTCCGATGAACATGAACGTGCTGACCGGCGGGCTGGTGCCGCGCGTGCTCGGCCTCGCCGAGGCTCTGCGCGCCTGGCTCGACCATCGCCGCGAGGTGCTGCAGCGGCGTTCGCGCTTCCGCCTCGGCCAGATCGACAAGCGCCTGGAGATCCTGCGCGGCCTGCTGATCGTCTATCTCGATCTCGACCGGGTGATCAAAATCATCCGCGAGGAGGACGAGCCGAAGCTCGAACTGATGAAGGTCTTCGACCTCACCGAGATCCAGGCCAACGCGATCCTCGACACGCGCCTGCGGGCTCTCCGCAAGCTCGAGGAGATGCAGCTCAAGACCGAGCTCGACGAACTGACCAAGGAAAAGGAGCAGATCGAGGCGCTGCTCGGCTCCGAGGCGACGCAGTGGAAGACGATCGCCTGGGACATCCGCCAGGTGAAGAAGTCCTTCGGCCCCGAAACCGCGATCGGCAAGCGCCGCACCGATTTCGCGGGTATGCCGGAGACCGCCGATATCGACCTGACCCAGGCCATGGTCGAGCGCGAGCCGATCACGGTCGTCATCTCGAAGAAGGGCTGGATCCGCGCTCTCAAGGGTCATGTCCAGGACAAGTCGAGCTTCTCCTTCAAGGGCGACGACGCGCTCCAGACGGCCTTCTTCACCGAGACGACGGCGAAGGTGCTGGTGCTCGCCTCGAACGGCAAGGTCTTCACGCTGGATGCGTCAAAGCTCCCCGGCGGGCGCGGTTTCGGCGATCCGATCCGCTTGATGATCGAGCTGGAGGAGACGGCCGAGATCGTCTCCGCCTTCCCCTACAAGCCGGGCTCGAAGCTGCTGATGGCGACGAGCGAAGGCAGGGGTTTCGTCGCGCCCGCCGACGATGTCGTCGCCAATACCCGCAAAGGGCGGCAGGTGCTCAATGTCGACGGAACACATGTCGCGATGCTGGCCGTGCCGGCCGATGGCGACCATGTCGCGATCATCGGCCAGAACCGCAAGCTGCTCTGCTTCCCGATCTCGGAAGTGGCGGAGATGGGCCGCGGCAAGGGTGTGCGTTTGCAACGCTACAAGGATGGCGGCCTCTCCGACGCCAAGACCTTCAACCTGGCTGACGGCCTGACTTGGCTCGACACCTCCGGTCGGACCTGGACGGTGACGCAGGCCGATCTCATGGAATGGCTCGGCCACCGCGCCGAAGCCGGCCGCCTGCCGCCCAAGGGCTTCCCGAAGAGCAATACGTTCGGGGGATGAGGCCATTGGGCCTCGCCGACAGAGGAATGGGAGCCACCACCGAGAACCCTCTCCCACGGGGAGAGGGCAGGGTGAGGGTAGGCCGTTAACCGGAGTTCTGTGACGTGGTCGCTGCTACGCTGAGGTCGCGCATCACTCGTCCAACGGCCTGCACCTGCCCCCTCCCCCTCTCCCTACAGGAGAGGGATTCCTCGCGCTCTCTGGGCAATTCGCGCCGTTGAATCAAGGTCTTGAACGAGAAACCGGAATCGCGTCCGCAACCGCTTGAATCAAAATCTTCAGCGGATTTCCTGCCCGATGATGCTGGCTTCGAGGCCGATCGTCAGCTTGTCGGTGACGGCCCAGAGCACACCGGCGCGCGCCTCGGGCCGCACGGCGATATCGCTGCGGCTGAAGGGCGTCGAGAAATTGGTCGCGCCGTAGCGCCAGGTCTCGTTGGCCGCGCTCAATCCAGCCGAGGTGTAAAGCAGGACGTCGGGCGTCACCAGGACCCCGGCCTGGACCCTGAAGGCGCCGGCGAGGTCGCGCGTGAAGGCAGCGTTCCCGAAGCTCGGATAGCCGTAACCGCCGATCGCGGGCGCGTAGTCGATCGCGCCGGCAATGCCGTAGACGAAATTGCCCTCGCGCCGCATCGTGCCGGCTTCGAGCCCGATCGTCGGGCCGGCGCTGGTGCGGACATGCTTGCCGCTGGTGACCTGGAAGCCCGAGGAGATCCGGGCATAGGATCCCTCCCATTTCGGCGAGAGGCTGGGGCTGTCCCAGGCGAAGGAGGGCAGCGGCGCGAAGCCGGACAGGGGCAGGAACATCTGCGCCTGCGCCGATGCGCCCGCGCCGAGCAGGGCAGCGAGCGTCGCGGCGGAAAGAAGCGGAAATCTCACGTCGAAAGCATCCTCGCGACAGCGCGCCCGTCGGAAGCTAGCATGGAGCGAGGCGAATGTCGCGGTTTTGTGGCCTGCTGGCGGCCGCGGCTCAACTGATCTTGGTCCTGAGCTTGAGGAAGCGCAGGGTCCGCTCTGCCGTCCCAAGGTCGAGCTTGGCATAGGCGTCGACATCGTCGTCGATGTCGTGCGAGGAAAAGTAGAGCCGCCGCGCCCGCAATTGCAGGATGGCGCGAAAGGCCGTGGTGCCGATGCCGAGCGAACGGCAGGTGACGGCGATACCGCTGGCATCCCGCTGCATCAGCACGCGCAGGGCCTGCTCGATCGAGATATCGGCGATCTGGGCCAATACCTGCGAGAGGTGATAGGCACGGTCCTCGTCGGCCAGCATTGTGAGCACATCGTCGACCTCGCGCACCTTCGCGGCGAGGTCGGAGAGCAGCAGCTTCACCTCGAGGCGCTGCTGGCGGGCCTGCCGGGCGAGCGAGGTGCTCGCTTCCGTGGCGGGTGCTGAACCGCCGCCGTCGGAGAACTGCTCGACGATGCGCAGCACGCGCTGCGCTCGGTTTGGCGCGAGGTCGGAGCGGCGGGCAAGCGCGCCGGTGATGGCGGCGTCGCCCTCACCGCGTTCGAGCAACCGGTCGAAGCCGCGGTCGGAGAAGGCCGCGCCCTCGTTGGCGCTGACGGTGTGCAGAACCCTCTGGTCGCCGCGCTCGACCAGGATATCGGTGACGCTTTCGGACAGGCGCGCGCGCTCGGCGATGGCGACGAGATGCTGCTGCGACTGGCTGACCGCGATGGCGGCGAGGTCGGTATCGGTCAGGACCGGCGAGAGCGACAGCACCAGCCGCGCCACCTCGGCATTGCCATCCCCGCCGAGCGTGACGGCAAGATTGTGCGGCAGGGTCGGCAGGGTGGCGACACGGTCGGCATAGCCCTTGCGGTCCTCGTCACCGAGATGGGTGAGCGAGCCGGCCGCGATTTCCGCGTAATGCTCCTTCACCGCCTCGTTCGGGTCGTGGTCGAGCAGGAACAGGTCCGTGACGGCATGGAGAAGCTGCCGGCGCGAATCCGACGACATATCCGCCGGCATTCGGGTCAGGTTACGCAGCATGAGAGCCCCCACGGCAAAGCAGTGGCGGTACTCTACGTAGGACCGGCTTGATTTACTCTTAAGGCGATAAAGTCCTTTCTGAACAACGGGGCGATGAGGCCCCGTTGTTCAGTCCGTGATGTGCCTGCTGCTCGGGGCAGGCTCATCAAGTTATGCAACCAGAAGTTGCAATTTCGTTATCGAGCCTCGTAATATCGTCCCGACCGGCTCACGCTGCCGGGAGGCAGGCGGGTCCGAGCGGCTCGAAGCTCTTGTAGGTCAGGATGAATTCCTGATGGCCGAGCTCTTCCGATTTCGTCCGGCCGCCCTGGCCGAGCGAGACAACGAGGTCGCGGATTTCGGTGCCGACCTCGCCGAGCCCGGCACGGCCCTCGAGGATACGCCCGGCATCGACATCCATGTCCTCGGACATCCGGCGATAGGTCTCGGGATTGGCGCAGATCTTCACCACGGGCGAGATCGCCGAGCCGACGACCGAGCCGCGCCCCGTCACGAACAGCACGCAATGCGCGCCGCAGGCGATCAACTCGGCGATCTCGGCATTGTCGTTGATATTGGGGAAGCCGAAGCGCACCTCGCCATCCGGCACGACGTCGAGCAGATAGAGCCCGCCATGCGGCGGCACGTCGCCGGGCTTGATCAGGCCGGAGATCGGCGAGGCCCCGGACTTGGCATAGGCGCCCATCGACTTCTCCTCGATGGTCGAAAGCCCGCCCTCGGCATTACCGGCGGCGAAGGAGCCGTAGCCCAGCGTGGCGTAATAGCGCGCCGCCTTGGCCACGGATTTCTCCAGCTCGGCGCCGAGTTCGGGCGTGATCGCGCGCGCCGCCATGATGTGCTCGCAGCCGATCAGCTCGCCGGTTTCCTCGAAGATGCAGGCGGCGCCTTCCGCGATGAGCTGGTCGAAGGCCCGTCCGGCCGCCGGATTGCCGGTGATGCCGGAGGTGCCGTCCGAGCCGCCGCAGACCGTGCCGACCACGAGTTCGGACACCGCCATCGGCACCGTCTCCTGCGCATCGAGCAGGACGCGCTGCTCCTCGACCCAGGCGCGGCCCTCGCGGATCGAGGCGCGGGTGCCGCCGGTACCCTGGATGATGATCGTCTTCACCGGCCGGCCGCTGGCGCGCACCGCCCGCTCCAGCGCGTATTTGTTGAAGCTCTCGCAGCCGAGCGAGACCAGCAGCACCGCGCCGACATTCGGGTGCGTGCAGAGCTGCTCCATCATCCGCTCGGCATAGGGGTTGGGATAGCAGCCGGGAAAGCCGATGGCGTGGACGCCGTCCTCGCGCCAGGGCAGGGCGATCTCGCGTGCGACATGGTGGGCGCATTCGACGAGATAGGCGACCGCGACGGTGTTGCGGATGCCTTTGCGCCCGTCGGACCGGAGATAGCCGCGCATCGTGTTCATGCCGAGGCTCCCGCGCTGCGTTCGTTTTCGAGGTGATAGGTCGGCGTGTAGTCGCTGCGCATGTTGTGGACATGGACATGCACGGCCGGCGCGATCGCCTCGGTCGCGACGCCGATCGGCGCACCGTATTTCAGGATCTTCTCGCCGGCCGCGATGGCACGGCGCGCGACCTTGTGGGCGAGCGCGATGTCACGGTCGAGCGTGGCCGGCCCGGATCCGGTCTCCACCGTCTCGCCGGCCTTGAGGCGGGTGCGGGCAACCAGCACGTTGTCGCGCGGATCGAGCAGGATGAGACGCGGATCGTGGGTCATAGCCCTGTTTCCTTCCTCCGGCTGTCATCCCGGACAGGCCGCCTTGGCGGCGCCGATCCGGGATCCATGCCTGAACATTACTCGCAAGCGCTCCGGAATGGACCCCGGGTCTCCGCTTTGCTCGGCCCGGGATGACGGCCGGGTGGGTATCTCAGAACTTCCCGTATTGCAGATAGGCCTGCTGCGGGTCGGTGCCGGCGAGGATCGCCGTGCGGACCTTGTTCTCGGCCGAGATTGCGGTCTCCGACTTGTCGAGAACTTCTTCGATGATCTCGGCGGGAATGCGCACGACGCCGTCGCGATCGGCCAGGATATAGTCGCCCGGCCGGATCCAGACCTCGCCGATCTTGATCGGCTCGTCCACGGCCTTCGGCAGCCAGGCGCCGACGATGTCGCGCGGCGTATAGGCCTTGAAATAGGCCTGGAAGCCCATCTCGACCATGAATTCGGTGTCTCGCGACAGCCCGTCGATGACGCAGCCGCGCACGCCCTTGTTCTTCAGCGTCTCGGCCGAGAGCTCGCCCATCAGCGCGATCTCGTTGGTGTTCGGCTGGCAGACCCAGATATGGCCGGGCCTGGCGGCCGAGAGCAGGCCGGTCCAGCCGAGCAGGGTCTCATGCGCGTCGAATTCGCCGGTCTTGCCCTCGACGGTGAAGGCCGGGCCGGCAAGCTTCTGGCCGGGCAGGAGCGGGCGCAGTTCCGGCGGCAGGACGAAGTCCTTCAGGCCCATCGCCCGCATCGTGTCGTGGATGATGCCGGTATAGCAGCGCTCCAGCCTGTCGGTCAGTTCCTGGCTCATCATTCCTCCGGTTCGGCCGCTGTCACGCACATCTCCTGCGGGCCGTTGCCGCCAGAGTGTCGGGAGGAACAAGGTGCGGCAAGCGCGTTTTCTGCGCGTCGCGGATGCGTTTCAATCGGTTGAATCGTTGCGGTCGACCCGCTCCCAGCCTTGTGGCATCAGGCGCTCCTGCGGCAGGAAGCGCGACTTGTAGGCCATCTTCGGCGAACCCTCGACCCAATACCCGAGATAGACGTAAGGCAGGCCGAGCCGGCGCGCCCGGGCGACATGGTCGAGTACCATGAAGGTGCCGAGCGAGCGCGGCTCCAGCCCGGGATCATAGACCGAGTAGACCATCGACAGCCCGTCATTGAGCGTATCGGTCAAGGCCATCGCGAAGAGATCGCCTTCACCGCGCCCGGTGAAGCCGGAATCGGGGCCGCGGCGGCGGTATTCGATCAGGCTGGTCTCGACATGGGTGTCCTCGACCATCATCGCGAAATCGAGCGCCGACATCGTCGCCATGCCGCCATCGGGATGGCGCTGGTCGAGATAGGAGCGGAACAGGGAGTAATGTTCGGAGCGCGGCCGCGGCGGCAGGGCCTCGCCGATCAGGTCGCTGTTGCGGGCGAGCACCCGGCGGAAACCCCGCGACATCCGGAAATCGTCGACGCAGATGCGAACCGAAACACAGGCCCGGCAAATCTCGCAGGCCGGCCGGTAGGCGATGCTCTGCGAGCGCCGGAAGCCGCCTTGCGAGAGCACGTCGTTGAGTTCGCGCGCCCGCGAGCCGACGAGATGCGTGAACACCTTCCGCTCCTCGCGCCCGGGCAGATAGGGGCACGCGGTCGGTGAGGTCAGGTAGAATTGCGGGGCATCCCGCAACGGGCGCGTCACGTCGGCTGGCTCCCCGGAAGCTTCCGACTCTCAATGTAACATCGGCCGCACCAGCAACAAGCACGGTGCGGCCGATCGGAGGTGGATTCGCGGTCTTTTGACCTGGCTCAGCCGGTCAGGCGCGAACGATGACCAGTCCGGTCAGCAGGTCGTGGCCCATGCGCCGGTCTTCGCGGGCGAAGCCGCAGGCGACATCGACGAGCCAGAGCAGGAAGGTGCCGGCCGCGACATAGAACAGCAGCGCATGAACCGCGGCCGCAAGGCCATCCGGGCGTCCGCCCGTTGCGGTCTCGACCCGTAAGCCTGCGACGCGCATGCCCCAGGTCGACTGCTTGCGCCCGCCGATCGTGAGCGCGGCATAGCCGAGCGCGGTCGCGACGGTGGCGATCGGGATCAAGAGCCAGGTTGCGCCGAAGGTGACGATGCCGAGCACGGCGAGGAGGAACACGACCAGCCAGCCCAGGAAGAACAGCACGACAATGTCGACAAGCCAGGCGAACAGTCGCGAGCCGAGAACGCCGCTGACGTTCTGATAGGGACGCGGCTCCAGCGCCGTGATCGGCGGCTGGCCATAACGGGTATCGCTCATCGCGACTTCGATCCTCCATCGGCGCGCGGGATGCTGCGCCCGGAGGGATATGTTTGGTCAGCGGGCGGGTTCCGCAAGACCGCGCGGCAGAATCCGCCGCGGGGCGAAGCCGTTCTTGGCCAAGGCGTCCTCGATCGCGCGCGAATGCGCCGCTCCGCGCGTTTCCACCGTGACGTCGAGCGTGACGCCCTTGGCGGGCACGTCGAGGAAGAGCCGGCCATGGCTGACCTCGAGGATATTGGCGCCTTCGTCGCCGAGCAGGCTCGCGATCCGGCCGAGCAGCCCCGGCCGGTCGCTGGTCGTCAGGCGGAAGGCGACGATGCGGTCGTCGCGCTCCAGCTCGCGCACCATGATCGCGGCGAGCAGGCGGGTATCGATATTGCCGCCGGTGAGCACAAGCCCGACCTTGCGGCCGGCATAGCGCTCCGGCTCCTTCAGCATGGCGGCGAGGCCGGTCGCGCCCGCCCCTTCTGCAAGACTGTGTTGAAGACTGGCATAAGCGTTGACGGCGCGCTCGATCAGGTCCTCGCCGACGAGCACGATGTCGCCGACGAGACTCGCGATCACCGGCAAGGTGAGCTGGCCGACGGTCTTGACCGCGATGCCCTCGGCGAGTGTCGGTCCGCCGATCGGCTGATCTTCCATCCGCACGGCGTTGAAGAAGGAGGGATAGAGCGCGGCTTCGACGCCGATCAGCTCGATGCCCGGCTTGATCGCCTTGGCTGCGACAGCGTTGCCCGCCATCAACCCGCCGCCGCCGAGCGGGATAATGAGCGTGTCGAGATCGGGCGCATCGGCCAGCATCTCGCGCGCCAGCGTGCCTTGTCCGGCCATCACGGCGGCATCGTCGTAAGGGTGGACGAAGGTCAGTTGTTCGGCTCCAGCGAGCTCGTGCGCCTTCTGGCTCGCCTCGGACAGCGTCTCGCCATGCAGCACGACACGGGCGCCGTGGGCGCGGGTGTTCTCGACCTTCACCAGCGGCGTCGGTTCGGGCATCACGATCGTCGCCGGGATGCCGAAGCGCGTGGCGTGATAGGCGACCGCCTGGGCATGGTTGCCGGCCGACATCGCGATGACGCCGCGCGCCCGCTCGGCCTCGCTCAGCGAGAGCAGCTTGTTGACCGCGCCGCGTTCCTTGAAGGAGGCCGTCGCCTGCATGTTCTCGTGCTTCACCAGCACGGTCGCACCGGTGAGCTCGGAAAGGCGCGGCGCCGGCACCAGGGGCGTGCGCAGCACATGGCCGGCGATCCGCCCGGCCGCGGCGTCGATATCCTCGGGGGTGATCGCGAAGCTCTCGCTCATGCTCGGTCTCGTTTCCGCTCGACGCCGAAGAACTGGCCTCACACTCGGCGCGGCGTCAATTCGCTGTCGCCGAAAAAGCCGCCGGGGCGCCAGATCAGCACGATGGCGAGCAATGAATAGACCGCGAGGTCGCGCTGCTCGATCGGCAGCGTCGCCGACCAGACGGCTTCGAAGGCGGCGATGCAGAGCCCGCCCAGCGCCGCCCCGCTGACCGAGCCGATGCCGCCGAGGATCGCCGCGACGAGCGCCTTCAGGCCGAGCGAGAACCCGCCGGCGAAGCCCATGCCGCCATAGATCGCGGTGACGATGACGCCGGCGATGCCGCAGCAGGCGCAGGCGACGATGACGGCGAGATCATGGACCGCGCGGGCATCGACGCCGAACAGTGCCGCGGTCTTTGCGTCGTCCGACACGGCCCGCCAGGCGCGGCCATAGGCCGTGCGTCGGATCAGCATGACGACGCCGAGCGTCGCGCCGAGTCCGATCATGGCCAGCGCCAGCGCCAGCGGATTCAGCGTCACCACGAAATCGCCGGCATGGGCCAGCGCGACCGGCGTGTTGAAGACGGGCGGCAGCCAGCGCAGTTCCGGCCCCTGCGCCAGCCTGAGATATTCCGACATCGCGATGGCGAGCCCGATCGTGGCGATCAGCATCTGCTGGCCGGTGGCGCGTTCGAGATGGCGCAGCACGAAGCGGCCCATGGCGAAGCCGTGCAGGGCGCAGACGGCGATCGCGACCGTGAAGGCGACGACCAGGCCCGAGATCGGCGTCGAGACGGCGAGCGAGAGCAGCAGCGCGACGCCGACGACGGAAGCGAGCGCACCCAGCGCCGCGAACTCGCCGAAACTCAGGATGATCCGCCCGGTCAGGCCGTAGACCAGGGCATAGGCCGCCGCGAGCATGCCGTAGATCGCGGCAGAGGGCAGGGCGCTCAGTCCCTGCTGCAGGCCGTAGGCGAGGCTGGCGGGGATCGCCGGCAAGGTCTCGGCCGCAGGCTCTGCCGGGTCCGGCGGCGGCGAGGCGCGATCCTCCAGATAGAAGCGCCGCAGCAGATAGAAGCTCGCGTCGCCCATCGGCCGCCCGTCCGAGGCGATGCCGACCAGCGCGCCGCGGCTCGGCCCGGTGCCCTCGCTGGCGAACAGGCAGTCGATGCTGCGATGGCGCGAGAGGCCGTCGCCGAGCTGGACCCGGTAGAGCAGCCTGAGCGCGCGCGGCACCGGACCCTTGGTGGTTCGTTCGATCTCGATATGGGCATTCGGCGGATTGAGCGGCGGGATCGCCTGCCGGCAGAGCCGCATCTGGTCCGTATCGAAATCGGCACCGCATCCCGCGAGGGCGAGCGTGACGAAAGCCAGAATCGACAGGAGGAGCGGGCGCATGCGGGCGCGACGGTAGCGCTAGCCAGGGCGCGCTGTCATCCCGTGCGCGGTGCAGCGCGCAGCGGTGCGCCGCAGACACGAGACCGTATGACGAGAAGACGCCTCTCCGGAGCGCGATCCCGCATCTGCGCAGCGGCATTGCATGCCGCAGCGCGTGCGGGATGACACCCTCTACGATGCCGTCGCTTACGCGCCGGCCTTCAGCTTCTTCGCCACGCGCGGTGCGAAATAGGTCAGCACGCCGTCGGCGCCGGCGCGCTTGAAGGCGAGCAGGCTTTCCAGCATCGCCTTGTCGCCGTCGAGCCAGCCATTATTCGCCGCCGCCATGATCATCGCGTACTCGCCGGAGACCTGATAGGCGAAGGTCGGCACGCGGAAATGGTCCTTCACCCGCGCGACCACGTCGAGATAGGGCAAGCCGGGCTTGATCATCACCATATCGGCCCCCTCTTCGAGGTCCAGCATCACCTCCGCGATCGCCTCGTCGGAATTGGCGGGGTCCATCTGGTAGGTTCGCTTGTCGCCCACGAGCGTGGCATTGGTGCCGATCGCATCGCGGAACGGGCCGTAGAAGGCCGAAGCGTATTTCGCCGCATAGGCCATGATCTGCACGTCCTCATGGCCCTCGCCGTCGAGCGCCGCCCGGATCGCGCCGACACGCCCGTCCATCATGTCGGAGGGCGCGATGACGTCCGCGCCGGCATCGGCAAGCGCAAGCGCCTGCCCGACGAGGATTTGGACGCTGGCGTCGTTGAGGACGCGCTCGCCCGCCATCACGCCGTCATGGCCATGCGAGGTATAGGGATCGAGCGCGGCGTCGCAGATGATGCCGATCTGCGGGACTTCGGCCTTGATCGCGCGTACGGCGCGGCACATCAGGTTGCCGGTGTTGAGCGCCTCGGAGCCGGTCGGGTCGCGCAGAGCCTTGTCGACATAAGGGAAGGGCGCGATGGCGGGAATGCCGAGCGCGGCCGCTTCCGCCGCCTGGCGCACGGCCTCGTCGATATTGAGCCGCTCGACGCCGGGCATCCATTCCACCGGCGAGCGGGCCTCGCTGGAATCGATCAGGAAGATCGGCCAGATCAGGTCATCGGTCGTCAGCGCCGATTCCCGCACCAGCCGGCGCGACCACTCCGCCTTGCGATTGCGGCGCATGCGGCGCGTCAGGCCGAGCGATGGCGCTTCGTCCTGACGGGGCTGAGAGCTGGGGAAAGGCCGCACGACCCGGGATTCCATGGCAACTGCCTCAAGCGATGAACGGAACGGGCGCGGCCTTCGTCATGCGGGCGAAGCCAGCCGACGCTTCCCTTATCACATCGGAACGATTCCAAAACAGGGCGCATGGTCGCAAGCGCGCTAATCCCTCGCGTTGACAAGCCATGCCCCGCCTTCCAGAACCGCAGCTCATTGGAAGTGGATCGGACCATGACTGACGATCGCGAGATCATCTGCGACATTCGCGGCGCTGCCGGCGTCGTCGTGCTCAACCGGCCGAAGGCGCTGAATGCGCTGAGCCTCGGCATGGTCCGCGAGCTCGCCCGCGCCCTCGACGCCTGGGAGAGCGATCCGCAGGTCACGCGCGTCGTCGTCATCAGCACGAGCGAAAAGGCCTTCTCGGCCGGCGGCGACATCCGCTGGCTGCATGATTGCGGCAAGGCCGGCCGCTACGACGAGATGCTCGCCTTCTGGGGCGAGGAATACATCCTCAACCACAGCATCAAGACCTATCCCAAGCCCTATGTCGCGCTGATCGACGGCATCGTCATGGGCGGCGGCGTCGGCATATCCCTGCATGGCAGCCATCGCATCGCCGGTGATCGCTATCTCTTCGCCATGCCGGAAGTCGGCATCGGCTTCTTTCCGGATGTCGGCGCGACCTATGCCTTGCCCCGTCTCGAAAGCGGCTTCGGCGGCTTCCTCGCGCTCACCGGCGAGCGGGTTGGC
This sequence comes from Allobosea sp., assembly GCA_039808685.1. GTDB lineage: Bacteria > Pseudomonadota > Alphaproteobacteria > Rhizobiales > Beijerinckiaceae > Allobosea. The sequence goes on from JBDHTM010000027.1 coordinate 25,942, forward strand.
GCGGCCGACGCGCTGGCGGCGGGCCTCGCGACCCATGGCGTCCCCAGCGAGCGCATGGCGGAGCTCGCTGATGCGCTGACGAAGCCCGGCTCGCTCGACGACATCCTCGCCGGGTTCACATTGCAGCGCGGCCCCGGCCCCTTGCATGGCGAGAGGGCGATGATGGCCGAGGTCTTCACCGCTGCAACCTTACCGGAGGTGATCGCACGCCTGCGGCAGGCTGCCGAGAAGGGCAACGCCTTCGCCGGCAAGCTGCTGCAGACCATCACGGTGAAATCGCCGACCAGCGTTGCCATCGCCTTCGAGCAGATGCGGCGCGGCGCCAGTCTCGATTTCGCCGAAGCGATGCGCACGGAATTCCGGATCGTCTCGCGCATTGCTCGCGGGCACGACTTTTATGAGGGCGTGCGCGCCGTGGTCATAGACAAGGATCAGGCGCCACGCTGGCGGCCGGCCACGCTGGACGAGGTCCGGCAGGCCGATATCGACGCCTATTTCGCGCCGCTCGGCACCGACGAGCTGAAGCTGGAGGGTTGAGCTTGGGTCTGGGCGGAGACGGCGAGGCCCTGCGCGGCCTCCGGACGGGCGAGGACGAAGGCAAGCAGACGAACCGCTGGCGGGTCGTCCTCGTCTGGTTCCTGCGCCTGCTCTCGGCCTTCTGGCTCGCCAAGGGGCTGACGGCCTGGATGGTGATCTTCGGCCTGCCCGGCAATCCGCAGCCACCCTTCGAGAGCCGCCTGCTGAGCTACCAGGCGATCATCGTTTATTTCGCGGTGATCGATCTCGTCGCCGCCGTCGGCCTCTGGCTGACCTCGACCTGGGGCGGCGTGCTCTGGCTGCTGGCTGCGATCAGCCAGATGCTGCTGGGCTTCTTCTTTCCGCGCTTCGTGCCGATGACGGCCTGGCTCGTCGGCCTCTATATCGCGCTGATCGCCGTCTATTTCCTGGCGACCTGGGCAGCCGAGAACGAGGCGGAGTAGCTGGCGGCGCGTCGGCAGAGCGTGTCTTCCCGCACGCGCCGCAGCGTGAAACGCTGCTGTGCAGACACGGGGACCGTCCTCAGGAAAAGGCGCCTTTCACGCGGTCCCGTGTCTGCGGCGCACCGCTGCGCGCTGCACCGCGCACGGGATGACAGTGCGGGTTAGCCGCCCGACCCCTCGATTACCCCGAGTCCTGGTAAGAACCGCTTTAGCTTAAGCGTTTCTGGCTTCACTTACGATTCACCCAAAGGGGTAAATCCCTGATTCATCCTGATATTTAAACTCGTTTTCATCCGAGCCATCCTATGGTGTGTTTCAGAAGCGGACCGGGAGAAAAATCCCGGCCGACACACAACAGGCGGGATATACCATGAAAGCGAGTGTCAAGACTTCGGAAGTTGCCAAGACGGGCGAAGCAGAGCTCAACGTGAAGCCTCTTTATCTTGAGTCTCTCACGCTGGTGGAGCGGCTGCATCGCCGTCTGCTCGACGTCATCAAGGACGAGTTCGAGCGTCGCGGCCGGGACGACGTCAACAGCGTGCAGGCGCTGCTGCTCTACAACATCGGCGATGCCGAGCTGTCGGCCAGCGAGCTGCGCACCCGCGGGTACTATCTCGGCTCGAACGTCTCCTACAATGTGAAGAAGCTGGTCGAGCTCGGCTATCTCCACCATGCCCGGTCGCGCATCGACCGTCGCTCTGTGCGGATCAGCCTCACCGAAAAGGGCGCGGCCGTGCACGATATCGTGAAGGGCATCTACGACAAGCATGTCCGCACGGTCGAGCAGATCGGCGGCATCGCGGCCGATGATTTCGAGCGGATGAACAACGCCCTGCTGCGCCTGGAGCGCTTCTGGACCGACCAGATCCGCTACAAGCTCTGAGATATCAGCCGGTTTCCGGCGTCTGCATGCTGCCCGCCTGGCAGGGGCACGACAGGGATGTCATCCCGGTCGTGCCCATACGGCTTTGTCCAGTCGGGATTTCGACTGTGGCTTTGCTGCCATGCATGCGGCAAAACGTTGCCATGCCCTAAATTCGCCTCTGTCATCACGCCTCGTTAACTGTGCTAGGACACCGTCGAGCATCGAAAGGTCGTCCGCCACGCCATTGTGCCGTTAGCGTCGCCCGTCCAGGCGGCGTTTTCTTGTGGCCTGCATGCATGCGTGAAGTCTTGAAGAGGGAAGAGATGTCGCAATTGAGCCTGACCCGCCGCGAAACCGTGCTGGCCCTGCTGTCGGGCGTGGCCACGGCCGCCGCTGCACCGGCGCTCGCCCAGCAGGCCGAGTGGCGCCAGAGCTACGATGCCGGCGCCCGCAATGCCGTGGCGCGATCCTCGACGCCGATGCTGTCGGCCGAAGCGCTGCAGGCGACGGAGCAGGCGGTCGTGGCCTATCGCGACCTCGCCGCGCGTGGCGGCTGGCCGCAGGTTCAGTTGCCCGATCGCATGAGCGTCGGCGCCAAGGGGCCGGGCGTGGTGGCCCTCCGCCGTCGCCTGATCGTCACCGGCGATCTCGATGCCTCGGCCGGCGAAAGCAGCATCTATGATTCCTATGTCGAGGCGGGCGTGCGCCACTTCCAGTCGCGCGTCGGCCTGTCGACCACCGGTGCGATCAACCGCGCCACCGTCGCAGCCCTCAACGTGCCGATCGACCGCCGCATCCGCCAGCTCGAGACCAATGTCGTCCGGCTGCGCAGCTGGTCTGGCAATCTCGGCGGCCGCTATGTCGTCGCCAACATTCCGGCCGCGATGGTCGAAACCGTCGAGAACGGCCATGTCGCGACCCGCCATGCGGCTGGTGTCGGCAAGATCGACCGTCAGTCGCCGCTGTTGCAGACCAGGATCCCCGAGATCAATTTCAATCCGACCTGGACGGTTCCTGCTTCGATCATCAAGAAGGACCTCATCCCGAAGATGAGGAAGGAGCCGAGCTACCTTACCGAGAACAAGATCCGCATCATCTCGCCCAGCGGCGGTGAGATCTCGCCGGCCAGCGTGAACTGGAATTCGGACGAGGCAACGCGCTACACCTTCCGGCAGGATCCGGGCGGCGATTTCAATTCGCTGGGCTTCGTGCGCATCAACATTCCGAGCCCGCACGGCGTCTACATGCACGACACCCCGTCGAAGGGCATCTTCGGCGACGACTACCGCTTCGTTTCCTCGGGCTGCATGCGCGTCCAGAACGTGCGCGACTACGTCGCCTGGCTCCTGAAGAACACGCCCGGCTGGGATCGCGCCAAGATCGACGAGACCATCCAGTCCGGCCAGCGCGTCAATGCCCGCATTGCCGATCCGGTGGCGTGCTACTGGGTCTATATCACGGCCTGGGCCACGCCCGATGGCGGCGTGCAGTTCCGCGACGACATCTACAACAAGGACGGCCTCGGGCCCGCGCCGGTTGCCGCGCTGCAGGGCGAGCAGGACATCTGACGCCGCCGCTTCAAGCGCGTTTCGAAAAGCCCGCCGGTCTCCGGTGGGCTTTTTTCGTGGCCGGAACCCGTGGCGGGAATTGGAGCATCGGCCCCAAAAGTGGAGCGCGGCTTTCGGAAAAAGCCGATGCAAAATCAAGATGCTAGAGCACCGGACTGATATTAGTCCGATGCTCTAGCGTGTCAGCCAGGACGGCACGACATAGCCGACGCAGCGCGCTTCCCCCGGCCCGGGATTCACGATCTCGAAGGCCGGGACGGGGCAGTTGTTCCCGGGCGCGGGATTGTTGAGCTTCGAGATTCGGCCGTTCCCGTCCGGGATCTGGCGAAAGACGGCGGTAGAGCCGCCCGGGTAGTATTGCCGGGTGAGTTGCCATGCCTCGGCGGCGGCGTCCTGGCTCATCAAGGGTATCGACAGGACGAAGACGCTCGCGCCGCTGAAAAGAGCCTGCTTGACCTGCCCTGGGATGGCTAGAGTCGGATCTGGAACCCGACTCGCGTGCTGTTTTGGGGCGTTCTGTGTCATCGGGAGGCATCCAGCATTGCGTTAGGTCAGACGCAGCAAGCTGCAAGCCATAAATTGTTAACCATAAGGACGGCCGCGCGGCATTCTCCCTGCGCGGCCCGCTATCGGCATGGGCGTGCTTTCGGTTGATCAGTTCCTCGATCGGGAGAGCGCACGGAAGGACGTCAGCGCGGCCACCAGGGCCAGGGTCGCCGGCAGCCAGGCCGTGCCGCCATAGAATGCGTCGTAGCCATGGGCGGCGATGAGGGGTGTGCTGGCCAGCGGCGAACAGAACTGGCCGATGAAGACCGAGGCGGTCAGGATGCCGCCGGCCAGGCCGCGGGAGCGCGGGGGTGCGAGATCGAGCGCTATCGCCACGAAGTTGGGCGAGACCAGCGCATAGCCGGCCCCGATGAAAAGGGCAGCCGCGAAGAGCGACCACGGCGATGCGGAGCGGGACAGGAGCAGGAAGCCCAGTGCCATTGCGCCATAGCCGGTCGCGAAGATGCCCGCTGGGCCGATCGCCCGTAGGACGCGCCGATAGAGCAGGGCGGAAAAGCCGCCCGAGATCATCAGCAGGCCGAGGACCGATCCCGTCATGACCGCGCTCTCGTAGCCCCGGGCTTCCAGGAAGAACGAGATCTGCGTCGGCATCACGAAGAAGATCATGTTCGTCACGCCTTGCAGCAGGACGAGCGCGGCGAGCAGGCTGCGCCAGGACCAATGCCCGTCATGACCGTTCATCGGCAGGGCGCCCGGCGCTGCCGCGAGACGCGGCGGCTCGACGATGGCCAGCCAGATCAGCGGCAGGAACAGCGCGGCCAGCCCATAGATCGCGAAGGGCAGACGCGGCGACAGGGTCGCCGCCCAGCCGGCAAGCGAGATGAAGATCAGGCCGCCGAAATTCCGCGCCGAGATCTGCAGGCCGGTCAGCGCATTGCGGTCGTCCCCGGTGAAATAATCGCCGATGAGCGCGGTCTGCGCCGTCATGATCAGCGCGACGGCTATACCGAGCACGAGGCGGCTGGCGAAGATCGACGGTAAATCGGGCAGGACGAGCCCGGCGCAGCCTGCGATCACGAACAGCACCACGCCTGCCAGAAGCATCGCGCGCCGGCCCATCCTGTCGGCGGCAAAGCCCGCAAGCGGGGCAAACAGCGCGACGCTGAGCGACGGCGCCGGCACCAGGAGCCGCGTCAGCAGCGCGGCGTGTGGGTCGTCGGCGAACAGGCGCTCGATGCCGGGCAGCGCCGGGCTGATCGTCGCATTCGCCATGGTGGTGAGCGACGCCGCCAGCAGCAGCGCGACGGCGCGCGCGTCCCGCCAGATCGGACTTTCTTGTGTTCCAACAACACTTTCCATGATCTTTCCTCTTGCCGAATTCATCCGTTCGGCAGAGCCTACGAATTCAAGTCGACTTGAGGTCAAGCATGTCGCTTCTGGATATTGGAGAGGTCGTGGAGCGCTCCGGCGTGCCGGCATCGGCCCTGCGCTACTACGAGGAAATAGGCCTGATCCGCTCGGAGGGACGACGCGGGTTGCGGCGGCAATACGATTCCGACGTGCTGCTCAGGCTGTCGCTGATCGGGCTCGGCAAGACCGCCGGCTTCTCGCTGGACGAGATCGCCGGGATGTTCGGCGCGGACGGGCAGCCGAACATCCCGCGCGAGCAGTTGCGGGCGCGGGCGGACGAATTGCAGCGGCAGATGATCGGGCTCAGGACGCTGCGGGACGCGCTGCGCCATGTCGCCGACTGTCGGGCGCCGACTCACCTGGAATGTCCGAGCTTCCGCGCGCTGCTGAAGACGGCCTCGCGCAGGCCGCTCGCCTATACGCCGTCCAGTCCCGAGCCGGAGAAGAACGTCCTGCCGAAGCGCCGAAGGCCGGGCGCATGATCACGTGGCGGCGGCACGGCCCGCCGCATGGTCATCTATCGCTTGGACAGCCTCCCGCCGCGTGATAGGGGAGCCGCGACGAAGCCGGGCGCCACCGGCCGTTGAACTTCAGGAGCCGGACATGACCGACGCCGCGCTGGACAAGCACCTCTCGAACTCCTTCTTCGGCGCTTCGCTGCATGACGCCGATCCCGAGATCGCCCGCGCGATCGACCTGGAGCTCGGTCGCCAGCGCGACGAGATCGAATTGATCGCCTCCGAGAACATCGTCTCCCGCGCCGTGCTCGAAGCGCAGGGCTCGGTGATGACCAACAAATATGCCGAGGGCTATCCGGGGCGGCGCTACTATGGCGGCTGCCAGTTCGTCGACATCGCCGAGAAGCTCGCGATCGAGCGCGCCACGCGCCTGTTCGGCTGCACCTATGCCAATGTCCAGCCGAACTCCGGCAGCCAGGCCAACCAGGGCGTCTTCATGGCCCTGATGCAGCCCGGCGACACCTTCATGGGTCTCGACCTTGCAGCCGGCGGGCACCTGACTCATGGCGCGCCGGTCAACCAGTCCGGCAAGTGGTTCAACGTCGTCTCCTACGGCGTCTGCGTCGTCGACCAGATGATCGACTATGACGCGATGGAGCGCCTCGCCGTCGAGCAGAAGCCGAAGGTCATCGTCGCCGGCGGCTCGGCCTATGCCCGCCACTGGGACTTCGCCCGCTTCCGCGAGATCGCCGACAAGGTCGGCGCCTATTTCATGGTCGATATCGCGCATTTCGCCGGTCTCGTCGCCGGCGGCGCGCATCCCTCGCCGTTCCCGCATGCCCATGTCGTCACCACCACGACGCACAAGACCCTGCGCGGCCCGCGCGGCGGCATGATCCTGACCAATGACGAGGCGATCGCGAAGAAGGTCAATTCGGCGATCTTCCCGGGCATCCAGGGCGGCCCGCTGATGCATGTCATCGCCGCCAAGGCGGTCTCCTTCCACGAGGCGCTGCAGCCGGAGTTCAAGACCTACGCCCATGCCGTCGTCGCCAACGCCAAGGCGCTGGCCGAGACGCTGAAGGCCAAGGGCTTCGATCTCGTCACCGGCGGCACCGACAACCACCTGATGCTGGTCGACCTGCGCTCGAAGAAGCTGACCGGCAAGGCGGCGGAGGCCGCGCTCGGCCGCGCCCACATCACCTGCAACAAGAACGGCATCCCCTTCGACCCCGAGAAGCCGATGACGACCTCCGGCATCCGCCTGGGCACCCCGGCGGCGACCTCGCGCGGCTTCGGTATCGCCGAGTTCAAGCAGGTCGGCGAGCTGATCGCCGAGGTGCTCGACGGGCTCGCGGCCCATGGCGAGGAAGGCAATGCCGCGATCGAGCAGGCAGTCACCGCCAAGGTCAAGGCGCTGACGGCGCGCTTCCCGATCTACTGAAGCGGAAGCGGGAAGCCACGCCCTTCGAGCTCAGGGGAACGTGCCCTTGAGCTCGAACATGATCATGTTCTCCGTCTGGTTCCCCATGTCTGGGCGGTTCTTGCGGCTCAGATCGACGCCCAATTTCAGGCTCTCGGCGATCTTGTAGGAGGCCGAGGCGCTGCCGGTGACGTTGTCGTCCTTGATATTGGCGGCAACCGACAGGCCGAAGCGGTCCTTGTTGGCGCTGAGCCTCAGCGTCAGGTCGACCTTCGGCTTCGTCAGATCAAGCTTGTTCGTCGCCGTCAGATTGATCACACCGTATTTCACCCCGACCTCGCTGGTGACCTCGGGCGCCTTCGCATTGGCGGTGACGATCTGCAGCGACAGGTCGATCTTGAGCTGCTCCCATTCCAGCTTGCCGGTCACCTTGCCGCCATAGCGCTCGGCGGTGGGGTCGAAGATGATGTTGCCGACGCCGAGTTTCAGCGCGCCGACCTTCAGCACCTCGAATTTCAGCTTCTCCAGCTCATGGAGGCCCATGCCGTAGAGCGTGCCGGAGGGCTTGGTGATGTAGAGCGCGACGCCGGAACCGACCGCGAGCACGGCGCCGACCACATAGAGGATGCCCTTGTTGTGATCGACCCAGACGCCGATCGCCGATGATTTCGCTGCGTCCTCGAAATTCTTGAGCTGCTTTTCCAGAGCCTTGAACTTCGACGAGTCCTTGATCTGCTTGAGATAGGCCTCGGTCGCGGCTGTTTTCACGCCGTCGATCACCGAGGACTGCAGCTTGCCGATCTCCTCGGTCGTCAGCTGCGAGCTGGCGGTCGGGTTGCGGGACTTCGCGAAGTTCAGGACCGCATTTTCGGCAGCCTTGAGCAGGGTGGGGTTCTTGAAGGTCTGGATTAGGCGTTCCGGAGACCGGGCGATCTCGGAATCGAGCAGATCGAAGGCCAGCAGCACCAGGCCGCCGAACGCTTCGCCCATATTGCCGCCGTTCTCTGCCATGATAGAAGCTCCGCCGCGCTCGCTGTGAAGGTCGAGTCTTCGTCGTGGTATTGCGCTTCGAGGTTCATCGCCCCGCGCAGCATAGCAGCAGCGGCACCTCGTCGTCTGGCGCGGAAACCGGTGCTGGGGCAAAGAAGCGTCGGGCGTCTCGCCCGTCAGGCCGAAGGATTCGCGCATGCGCTGCCCCTATTGCAGCTCCCTCGATACGCAGGTGAAGGATTCACGTCCCACCGACGACCATGCCTCGATCCGCCGCCGCCGGGTCTGCCCCGATTGCGGCGGCCGCTTCACCACCTTCGAGCGCGTGCAGCTGCGTGAACTGACCGTCGTCAAGCGCTCGGGCCGGCGCACGCCCTTCGACCGCGACAAGCTGGAGATTTCGATCGCCCATGCGCTGCGCAAGCGCCCGGTCGCGCCGGAGCGGATCGAGCGCATGGTCAACGGCATCGTGCGCCAGCTCGAAAGCTCGGGCGAGGCGGAGATCCAGAGCTCGGCCATCGGCGAATTGGTGATGGAGGGGCTGAAAGCTATCGACGACGTCGCCTATGTCCGCTTCGCCTCGGTCTACAAGAATTTCCGCGAGGCCAAGGATTTCGAGGAGCTGATCGGACAGCTCGGCACGAATGAGGAGGAGGGCGTCTCCGCCCCGCCGCGCCGCGCCGATGACTGATTCCAAGGCGTGTTCGGGCGCCGAGAACGCCTCCGAACGACAAAGAGACATCGACCGCGCCTTCATGCGCCAGGCGCTGGCCTATGGCGCCCGCGGCCTCGGCACGACCGGGACCAACCCATCCGTTGGCGCCATCGTGACCCGGGAGACGCCCGATGGCCCGGTCGTCGTCGCGCGCGGCCATACCCAGCCCGGCGGCCGCCCGCATGGCGAGGCGCATGCCTTCGCGCGGGCAGGCGCCGCTTCGATGGGCGGCACGCTCTATGTCACCCTCGAGCCCTGCTCGCATCGCTCGGTGCGCGGCGGCATTCCTTGCGTCGAGCATACGATCCTCTCGGGTGTGAAGCGCGTCGTCTCGGCGATGTCCGATCCCAATCCCTTCATCGCCGGGCTCGGCCATGCCCTGCTGCGCACGGCCGGTATCGAGGTCACGGTCGGCGTGCTGGAGGAGGAGGCGCGACAGTCGCATCGCGGCTATCTCACGCGGATCACGCGAGGCCGCCCGATGGTAACCTTCAAGATCGCCCGCACCGCCGACGGCTATGCCGGTGGAGCAGGGGGCGTGCCGCTCGCCGTATCGGGACCGGTCGCCGGCGGTTGGGTCCATCTCCAGCGTGCGCATCACGATGCGATCATGCTCGGCATCGGCTCGGTGCTGGCGGATGATCCGCAGCTCACCGTGCGCCTGCCCGGCCTAGCGGACCATTCGCCGATCCGCGTCATCCTCGATACGCATCTGCGCCTGCCGCTGACCTCGAAGCTCGTCCGTACGGCCCGGGAGGTCCCCGTCTGGGTGATCGCGGCCGAGACCGCTCCGATCGAGCCGGAACAGGCACTCGTCGCAGCCGGCGTCGAGGTCATGCGCGTTTCGATTGGGCCTGACGGCCATCTTGACCTTCGCGAGGCGCTAACCCTGCTCGGCACGCGCGGCATCAATCGTGTCTTCTCGGAAGGCGGCCCGCGCATCGGCGAGAAGCTCGCGCTCGCCGGCCTCGCCGACGAGGTCATCGTCTCGACCTCCCCGAAAACGCTGGGGCAGCCTGGCATCCTTGCCGTGCGTCCGGGCCTTGCCGCCCTGCTTGCCGACCCCGATCTATACCCCCTTGTCGAGACCGGCTTGATCGGTCAGGACCGTTTCGAGCATTTCACAAGGAGAGGCTGATGTTCACCGGCATCGTCACCGCCATCGGTGAGGTCGTGGAGGCCGAGCGCAAGGGGCCGAGCCTCAAGCGCCTTGCGATCTCCTGCCCCTACGAGGCGGAAGGCATCGCCATCGGCGCCTCGATCGCCTGCGCCGGCGTCTGCCTGACCGTCACCGCCCTGCGCCCGCGCACCGACGGCCAGCCCGGCTGCATCTTCCAGGTCGAGGCCGCCGCCGAGACGCTGGCGAAGACGAATGTCGGCACCTGGGAGCCGGGCACGCGGATCAATCTGGAGCGCTCGCTCAAGGTCGGCGAGGAACTCGGCGGGCATCTCGTCACCGGCCATGTCGACGGCGTCGGGCGCATCCTCAAGATCGAGCCGATCGAGCCCGATCCGGACGAGCCTTGGGGGGCGACCGCGCGATTCCATATCCGCGCGCCGCAGGGGCTGCCCCGCTTCATCGCGACCAAAGGCTCGATCTGCCTCGACGGCACCTCCCTCACCGTCAACTCGGTCAAGGACGATGTCTTCACCGTGCTGCTGATTCCGCACTCCTTCGCGGTCACCACATGGGGCCAGCGTGGGGAGGGCGACCCCGTCCATGTCGAGGTCGATCTGATGGCACGGTATGCCGCGCGGCTTGCGGAGGCGCGCCCGCAAGGGTAACGAGCCCGATCACATTCCAAGAAGGACAAAAGAAATGGCCGGACCCCGGCAGACCTCGGCCGACAAGGCCGCAACTCCTGCCGTCGAGATCGACGGCGCCCGCGTCCTCGTGGTCGAGGCACGCTTCTACGACAAATACGCCGACGAATTGCTGGCGGGCGCGCTTGCCGTGCTGGAAGAAGCCGGCTGCCGCGTCGATGTCGTCACCGTCCCGGGTGCGCTCGAAATCCCCTCGGCGATCGTCATCGGCCTGCGCGCTGCCGACGAGGCCGTCGACCCCTATGAGGCGGTCGTCGCGCTCGGCACCGTCATTCGCGGCGAGACAGGCCATTACGACATCGTCGCCGGCGAGAGCTCGCGCGCGCTGATGGATCTCTCGGTCGCCTTCGCGCTGCCGCTCGGCAACGGCATCCTGACTGTCGAGAACGAGGCGCAGGCCTGGGCCCGCGCCAACCGCGAGGACATGAACAAGGGCGGCGGTGCCGCCGAAGCCGCGCTCGCGGTGCTGCGCTACAAGCGCTCCCTGGCGGAGCCGTCCCAATGAGCCGCGCCGAGAAGCGGCGCGGGGCCCGGCTCTCGGTCGTGCAGGCGCTCTACGAGATGGAAATCGGCGGCCGCGGCGTCGTCGAGGCGATGGCCGAGTTCGAGCATTTCTGGATCGGCAAGGAGGTCGAGGAGATCGAATTGCCGGCGGCCGAGATTGCCTTCTTCCGCGATATCCTCAGCGGCGTCGTCCGCGAGCAGCGTTTGGTCGACCGCACCGTCGACGAGCTTCTGGCCAAGGACTGGCCGCTGAAGCGCGTCGAGGCCGTGGTCCGCGCGATCCTGCGCGCCGGCGCCTACGAACTCGCCTTCCGCAAGGATGTTCCGGCCCGCGCCGTGATCTCGGAATATGTCGCGGTCGCGCGCGCGTTCTATCAGGGCGAGGAGATCGGCATGGTCAACGCCGTGCTCGATCGCATGGCCCGCGATTTCCGCGCCGACGAGTTCGACCCGGCGGCTTAGGTTCTCGTCAGCCGTCATCCCGGGCCACCGGAGGGAGACCCGGGATCCATTCCGGAGCACTTCCAATGAAGGTTCAGGCATGGATCCGGATCCGCGCCGCTCACGCGGCTTGTCCGGGATGACCTTGGAACAGTTGCGGAGCCTTGCTGCCCCATGACCGATAACCAGCGCCCCGGCGAATTCGAGCTGATCGCACGCTATTTCGCGCCGATCGCCGGGCCGGGCGGGCTTGGCCTTCTCGACGATGCCGGCCTGCTGCGGCCGGGCCGCGGCTACGAAGTCGTGGTCACGGCCGACGCTCTCGTCGCCGGCGTCCATTTCTTTCCCGACGATCCGCCCGGTGCGATCGGCTGGAAGGCGCTGGCCGTCAATCTCTCCGATCTCGCCGCCAAGGGCGCCAAGCCCGAAGGCTTCGTCCTGACGCTCGCCCTGCCGCGCAGCTGGACCGAAGGCTGGCTCGCCGATTTCGCCGCCGGTCTCGCCCGCATGGCCGAGGCCGCCGGCTGCCCGCTGATCGGCGGCGATACCGTCTCGACCGCGGGGCCGCTCACCCTCTCGATCACCGCCTTCGGCACGGTCCCGGCCGGGCGCATGGTCAGGCGCTCAGGCGCGAAGCCGGGCGATATCGTGCTCGTCTCCGGCAGCATCGGAGACGGCGCGCTCGGCCTGGAAGTCCACGGACCCGACAAGCCGGATTGGGTTGCCGGGCTGAGCGTCGAGGATCGCGCCTTCCTCGCCGATCGCTACCTGCATCCGCAGCCGCGTCATGCGCTGACCGACGCGTTGCAGCGCCATGCCTCCGCGGCCATGGATGTCTCCGACGGCCTCATCGGCGATCTGGCCAAGCTGCTGAAAGCGTCGAATGTTGGCGCCGAGATCGATCTCGAAGCCATCCCGCTCTCGGGTCCGGCCCGCGCCGCGCTCATGGCTGTTCCCGCATTGGCGGAACTGGCCTGGACCGGCGGAGACGACTACGAAATTCTCTGCACGGCCTCGGAAAAGGAATATCCTGCTCTGGTTGCGGCGGCGGAGGGAGCGATGCTCCTGCTGACGCCGATCGGGCGAATCACCGCCGAGGCCGGCATGGTGACTTATCGCGGGAAGAGCGGGGCGCAGAGTTTCGCGCGCGGCTCCTTCTCCCATTTCTGACGGCGGCGCATCACGGCGACCGCAAGGCGCTTTGTGATGAATCAGCATTTCTCGGCTCTCGACGGCGACAGGCTCGCGAAGCGCAATGCGCTCGTCCTCGCAGGCGCCCAGGCGCTCGGCGGCGCCAACCCGGCGATCATCGTCTCGCTCGGCGGCATCGTCGGCGCCCAGCTCGTTGCCGACCAGGCTTTCGCGACCGTGCCGGTCAGCCTGCTCCAGCTCGGCATCGCCTCTGGCGTCATTCCGGCCGCGATGATCATGCGCCGGCTGGGCCGCCGCAACGGTTACCTGATCGGAGCGCTCGTCGGCGCGACGGGCGCGAGCCTTGCGGCCGGCGGCGTCTCGCTGCGCCTGTTCTGGCTGTTCTGCCTGGGCACTTTCGTCTGCGGGCTCTATGGCTCCTTCGTCCAGAGCTATCGCTTCGCTGCGGCCGATACGGCGACCAACGATTTCAGGCCGCGCGCGATTTCCTGGGTGATGATCGGCGGTCTCGCGGCCGGCGTCATCGGCCCGCAATCGGTTTACTGGACGCGCGACCTGACGCCGGCGGCGCCCTTTGCCGCAAGCTTCGTCGCGCAAGGCATGCTCGCCCTGATCGCGATCCTGATCGTCTCCCGCCTGCGCGCGCCGCCGGTCGCGGCGGTCCGCTCCGTTGGCGGGCGCCCGCTCGGGGCGATCATGCGCCAGCCGAAGTTCATCGCCTCGGTCACGGCCTCGCTCGTCGCCTATGGCCTGATGAGCTTCGTGATGACGGCGGCGCCGATGGCGATGGTCGCTTGCGGCCATTCCGTGGGCGACGCCACGCTCGGCATCCAGTGGCATGTGCTGGCGATGTTCGGGCCGAGCTTCTTCACCGGCCGCCTGATCGCCCGCTTCGGCAAGGGCACGGTCACCGCGGTGGGCCTCGGCCTGACGGCGCTGGCCGCCGTGGTCGGCTTGACCGGCCTGAGCGTCGGCCATTTCTGGTTGGCTTTGATCCTGCTCGGCCTCGGCTGGAATTTCGGCTTCATCGGTGCGACCGCGCTGGTGACCGATTGCTACCGGCCGGAAGAGCGGGTGAAGGTCCAGGCCGCCAACGACTTCCTCGTCTTCGGCTCGGTCGCCATCGCTTCCTTCTCGTCGGGGGGCCTGCTCAGCCATGGCGGCTGGAACGCCGTGAACTGGCTCGTCTTCCCGCCGGTCGCGATTGCCCTCATGCTGGTCGCCTGGCAGCGTTTCCAGCGGCCGTCCATGGCCTGAGCGGCAGAACTGGTAAGTCGGAGCAGATTGATGAACAACCGCGCTTTTCCGCCTGCGGCCGGCCATGTTCCGCCCGGCGCCATCGGGCATAATCGCGGTGTCATCAAACGCAACTACGCCTTCATGCCGCCGGAGGGGGTGCTGGTCAGCCGCCTGCCGCAATACCGCGACACGATCGTCCGCGTTCTGACGGGACCGGTCATGGGTGCGGCCTTCGCGCAGTACGTGCTCGAGATCGCGCCCGGCGGCGGCACGCCGGCCGCCTTCAGCGAGGACGGCATCCAGCATTTCTTCTACGTCCTCACGGGCGAGGCGCGGATCGCGGTCGCCGCCGGCGCGGCGCAAGTGCTCACGGCCGGCGGCTTCGCCTATCTGCCGCCGGCGACGGACTTCACCCTGCGCAACGAATCGGCGGAGCCCATCCGCGTCCTTGCTTTGCGCAAGCGCTACGAGGCGGCGCTGGGGCTCGCCGTGCCGGAGCCGATCGTCTCGCATCAGGATGCGGTGCCGATGACGAATCACACGGGCATGGAGGGGCGCGGCTTCCAGTTCCTGCTGCCCTATGGCGACATGCGATTCGATTTCGAGATGAACCTGATGTGGTTCAAGCCGGGCGTCTGCTTCCCGGCGGTCGAGACCCATGTGATGGAGCACGGGCTCTACATGCTGGAAGGGCAGGGGCTCTACCTGCTCGGCGCCGACTGGCACGAGATCTGGGCGCGCGATTTCATCTGGATGGGCGGCTTCTGCCCGCAGCAATTCTACCCGACGGGCTATGGCGACGCCTGCTATCTGCTCTACAAGAACGTCAATCGCGACCTCCCGCTTTGAGCTTTCGCAGATCTGCCTGACATTCGACCAAATTTGTAAGCCGGGGCGTTTGCGCTCGTCGTCGAAACTTGCCACAAATTCGCCTGACACTGGCGACGCGGAGCGGGCCTTGAGTCTTTAGGGCCCGTTTTTTCGCTGCCTGACGTCCAACGCTGCAAAGAGGAGCGATCACGCTCCCACGGCTGGAAGCTCAAGGTCAGGAAATCGAATGTCAGCTCTGCTTCTCATCATCATATTGAGTGCGCTTTCCATAGCCTACGGCGTCTGGGCCTATGGCGATGTGATGAAGCGCGATGCCGGCAACCAGCGCATGCAGGAGATTTCCGGTGCGGTCGCCGAAGGCGCGCAGGCCTATCTCAAGCGCCAGTACATCACCATTTCGATGGTCGGCGTCGTGCTTTTCATCGCGCTCGCCTGGCTGCTCGGCAAATGGGTCGCGATCGGCTTTCTGATCGGCGCGGTGCTTTCCGGCGCCGCCGGCTTCATCGGCATGAACGTTTCGGTGCGCGCGAACGTTCGCACGGCACAGGCTGCGATGCAGTCGCTGGGCGAGGGGCTCGATGTCGCCTTCAAGGCGGGCGCGGTTACCGGCCTGCTCGTTGCCGGCCTCGCGCTGCTCGGCGTTGCCGTCTACTACGGCGTTCTGACCTCCTTCCTGGGCTTCGAGGCCTCCAGCCGCACGGTGATCGATTCGCTGGTGGCTCTGGGCTTCGGCGCTTCGCTGATCTCGATCTTCGCCCGTCTCGGCGGCGGCATCTTCACCAAGGGCGCCGATGTCGGCGCCGACCTCGTCGGCAAGGTCGAGGCCGGCATCCCCGAGGACGATCCGCGCAACCCTGCCACCATCGCCGATAACGTCGGCGACAATGTCGGCGACTGCGCCGGCATGGCGGCCGACCTGTTCGAGACCTATGCGGTGACGCTGGTCGCGACCATGGTGCTCGCCGCGATCTTCTTCGCCGGCCAGCCGGTGCTGGGCACGATGATGCTCTATCCGATGGCGATCGGGGCGGCCTGCATCGTCACCTCGATCATCGGCACCTTCTTCGTGAAGCTCGGCGCCAACCAGTCGATCATGGGCGCGCTCTACAAGGGCTTTATCGCCGCCGGCGTGCTCTCGGTCGCCGCCATCGCGGCCGTGAACTACGCGATGTTCGGCGGCTTCTCCGCCGCCTTCAAGACGGCGCAGGGTGTCAGCTTCACCTCGGGCGCGCTCTTCTTCTGCGCGCTGGTCGGCCTTGCCGTCACGCTCTGCATCGTCATCATCACCGAATACTATACCGGCACCGGCAAGCGCCCGGTCGTCTCGATTGCCCAGGCCTCGGTGACCGGCCACGGCACCAACGTCATTCAAGGCCTCGCGGTATCCCTTGAATCGACGGCGCTGCCGACCATCGTCATCATCGCCGGCATCATCGTCACCTACAGCCTCGCCGGTCTGTTCGGCATCGCCGTCGCCACCACCGCCATGCTGGCGCTGGCCGGCGTGGTCGTGGCGCTCGATGCCTTCGGCCCGGTGACCGACAATGCCGGCGGCATCGCCGAGATGGCGGGCCTGCCCAAGGAAGTCCGCCACTCCACCGACGCGCTCGACGCGGTCGGCAACACCACCAAGGCAGTCACCAAGGGCTATGCGATCGGGTCCGCCGGCCTCGGCGCGTTGGTGCTCTTCGCGGCCTACACTTCGGACCTGAACTACTTCATTTCCGAGGCCAACAAAGCCGGCGGCACGGCATTCCAGTACTTCAAGGGCGTGGCGGTCGATTTCTCGCTGTCCAACCCCTATGTCGTCGTCGGCCTGCTGCTCGGCGGCCTCATTCCCTTCCTCTTCGGCGGCATGGGCATGACGGCGGTCGGGCGCGCGGCGGGCTCGGTGGTCGAGGAGGTGCGCAAGCAGTTCCGCGAGAAGCCCGGCATCATGGAAGGCAAGGACCGGCCCGATTACGGCCGCGCCGTCGACATGCTGACACGCGCTGCGATCAAGGAAATGGTGGTGCCCTCGCTCCTGCCGGTGCTGGCGCCGATCGTGACCTATTTCGTGATCTATGCCATCGCCGGCAAGAACAACGCCTTCGCGGCCGTCGGCGCCATGCTGATGGGCGTGATCGTCACCGGCATCTTCGTCGCCATCTCGATGACCTCGGGCGGCGGCGCCTGGGACAATGCCAAGAAGAGCTTCGAGGACGGCTTCGTCGACAAGGACGGCGTGCGCCATCTCAAGGGCTCCGACGCGCACAAGGCCTCGGTGACCGGCGACACCGTCGGCGACCCCTACAAGGACACGGCGGGCCCCGCCGTGAATCCGGCGATCAAGATTACCAACATCATCGCCCTGCTGCTGCTGGCGATCCTGGCGCATTCCTGAGCGCAGGCAGCACCGAGATGCCCATGAACCCGCGGCGCAAGCCGCGGGTTTTTCGTTTGAGCGGGTGATGACAGGGCGTCCTTGCGAGGAGCGGAGCGACGAAGCAATCCAGGGACCGGGTTGAACCTCTCGCCCAATCCCTCTGGATTGCTTCGCTTCGCTCGCAGTGACGACTGGCGGCGTGAAAACCTCGCGGGGCCAATAGCTTGCTGCCGTCGCCTGAATCATCTTCGCAAGCTCTTGAATCAAGCTCCGAAGTTACGGTCGGGCCCGTAGCGTTCCTGCATGCTTCTGTGTCTCCAGGCTGGCATGGTCCGCCAACTCCAGGAGGAACCATGTCCGTCCGAACGCTCGACAATTCCACTGCCACCCCGAACCGCGCCGTGGAACTCGCCCTGTTGCTGGTGCTGGCCGGGCTCTGGGGCGGCTCCTACACCTTCATCAAGCTCGGCGTGGAGACGATCCCGCCGCTGACCCTGATCTCGGCCCGGACCCTGATCGCGGGCGTGGCGCTGCTTGCCGTCATCCGCTGGCGCGGTCTCCGGCTGCCGCGCGATCTCCCGACATGGCGGCGGTTCCTGGTCCAGGCCTGTCTCAACAGCGTCGTTCCCTTCACTCTGATCGCCTGGGCCGAGCGCAGCGTCGATGCGGGCTTGGCGACGATCCTGAGCTCGACCAGCCCGATCTTCGTCATCCTGCTCTCTTGCCTATCGGCCTCGGCCGAGCGCCTGCCGGGCCTGCGCCTCGCCGGCATCGCGGCGGGGCTCGCCGGGACTGTCCTGATCGTCGGAACGCAGGCGATGGCGGGCTTCGGCGAGCAGCTCTGGGCGCAGCTGGCGCTGGTTGCGGCCAGCATTTGCTATGGCGGGGCGGCGCTGTTCGGGCGCAGTTTCAAGGGCCTCGATCCGATCATGCCGGCGGCTGGCTCGCTGGTCTGTGGAGCTTTCGTTCTGCTGCCGCTCAGCCTGTTGCTGGACCGGCCTTGGACCCTGTCGCCCTCGGCCCAGTCGATCCAGGCGCTGATCGCGCTCTCGCTCGTGTCGACTGCCCTTGCTTTCGTGATCTACTTCCGGCTGATCGCGCGGCTGGGCTCTGTCGCGACGACGTCGGTCGCCTATCTGCGTGTCCCGACCGGAGTGCTGATCGGCATGGTCTTCCTGGGGGAGGCGCTCGCGCCGACCGCCTGGGTCGGCCTCGTCTTCGTCATCGCGGGCGTGCTGGCGATGACGCTTCCGCTGCGTGCTCGCCAGGCGACCTCCTGACCGGAGCTGTCGCCCATACATGAAAAAGCCCGCGGCGAGAGCCGCGGGCTTTTTGGTGCCGGTCGCCTGAAGGCGTCCCGCTCACGACCCGAACGGGTTGAACTTGGTGACGCCCTTGAACAGGTTGCGCAGGAAGCTCTGCTCCTCGCCGCCGGTTGGCGTGGTCCGGCTGATGAAGTCGAAGATTACGCCGTCCTGCAGGCCGTAATGGGCGATGCGCTCGACCTTGAAGCTCTTGTTGAAATAGATCACCAGCACCTGCTGATCGATGACCTGCGGGTCCTGGAACTGGAGCCGGCGGCGCATCGTCTGGCTGATATAGTAGAAGGTGCGGTTGCCGACCGTCGACGTGGTCGAGGGGGTGCCGAGCGTGGTCAGCACGGCCTGCACGTCCATCCCCACCTTGACCTGCGCGATCAGCGCGTCGTCCATCACGAAGCCGCGCTTGAATTCCTCGTTGATGCCGGCGGAGGTCGGCAGCACGAAGCCGCCGACATCGGGGCCGCAGCCGGCCAGCACAAGGGAGGTGGTCGCGAGGGCTCCGAGCAGAGCCGTGCGGCGGGTGATCTGCGTCATGCGGGCACGATCCGAAAGGCGAGCACGGCCGGGACGACCCCAAGCCGCTTGTCAAAAGGGTAAGGGTTGGCGTAACGCCCGAGGATGGCTTTGGCAAGGCGAGGGCGCCCTGGGCAACAGCGGGCGGGAGCAAAGAGTTGATTTTCGGGTTGTTCGGCAAGCGCGCCAACCGGCGCTCTCCTGTGGACACGCTGTTCGGGCGGGTCGCCGAGGCCTCGCGTCTGCCTGCGCTTTATATCGATGGCGGGATTCCCGACAGCTTCGAGGGCCGTTTCGAATCGCTGACCTTGCATGTTTTTCTGGTGCTGCGTCGTTTGCGCGAATTGCCGGCGCCGGCCGCCGAGCTGGCGCAGGACTTCGTCGATGCCTGCTTCGCCTATCTCGAGCTCGGCTTCCGCAATGGTGGCGTCAGCGACATCGCCGTGCCCAAGAAGATGAAGAAGATCGGCCAGATGTTCTATGGCCGCGTGCAGGCCTATGAGGCGGCGCTGGCGGCTCCCGGCTTGGAGCCGTTGGCCGAGGCGTTGGGCCGCAATGCCTGCGCAGCCGAAGCCGCGCCGTCCCTCGCTGCCTATATGCGGGCTGCGCAGGAGCGGCTCGCCACGGCCGACCTCGACGGCGTCATGAACCGGGAAGACCTCTTCCCGGTCTTCTCGGTTGCGGAGGCTACCCATGGCGCATGATCGTCCGCCGGCTTCGCCACTCAAGCATCCGGTCCGCATCGAGGCGATCCGTCCTCGCGGCACCGAGGTCGTGGTCCGGGCCGAGGCGGAGCAACTGCCCGCCATCGCGACGCTGCTCGGCCTCGTCTCCATCGAGTCGCTGGAGGGACGCTATACGCTCACGCGCAACGGCGAGCGCGTGAAGCTCGACGGCCGCATCGCGGCCCGCCTGCACCAGGCCTGCGTCGTGACGCTCGATCCGTTCCCGGTTCAGCTCGACGTGCCCGTCCAGCTCGATTTCGCTCCGGAGGAGGATGTTGCGGCCTTCGCCCGGCGCAACGATCGCGACGATGCCGAGATCGATATCGAGGTGCTGCTGAACGAGGATGATCCGCCTGAGCCGATCGTCGACGGGGTCATCGACCTCGGCGGCATCACCTTGGAGTTCCTGGCGCTGGCGCTTGATCCCTATCCGCGCAAGCCGGGTGCCAGCTTCGAGTCCTCCGCAGGCGAGATCGGCACGGAATCGCCTTTCGCGGCGCTGGCAAAGTTGAAACGCGGTGAGTGAAGCGCTCTGCGGCCCTTGCGTAGCTTGCGGCATTGGCCCAAACCGCTATTGTCCGGCCGGCACTGAGCCGCCCCGGATCGAAGGTCGGCCATTCCCGGGACACGCCAGAATTCCATGACAAGACCGGTTACAATCGCGCTCGATGCGATGGGCGGGGATCACGGCCCCTCCGTCGTCATTCCCGGCGCCGCCCTGATGCTTGAGCGCCGTACGGATGCCCGTTTCGTCATCTTCGGTGATGAGAAGCAGGTGCTGCCGCTGATCGACAAACATCCGAAGCTCAAGGCCGTCACGACCTTCCATCACACCGAAGTCTCGGTGAAGATGGACGACAAGCCGAGCCAGGCGCTGCGCTATGGCCGCTACAAGTCGTCGATGTGGCGCGCGATCGATGCGACCAAGACCGGGGAGGCGGATGTCACCGTCTCGGCCGGCAATACCGGCGCGCTGATGGCGATGTCGAAATTCTGCCTGAAGTCGATGCCGCAGGTCGACCGGCCGGCGCTCGCTGGCCTGTGGCCGACGGCGCGCGGCGAGAGCATCGTGCTCGATCTCGGCGCCACCATCGGCGCGGATGCGCGCCATCTCGTCGATCTCGCGGTGATGGGCGCGGCCATGGCCCGGGTCGTGCTCGATCTCGACCGGCCGACGGTCGGCCTGCTCAATGTCGGCGTCGAGGAGATCAAGGGCGTCGAGGCGGTCAAGGAAGCCGGGCGCATCCTGCGCGAGAGCAACCTGCCGCATCTCGCCTATCACGGCTTCGTCGAGGGCGACGATCTCGGCAAGGGCACGGTCGACGTCGTCGTCACCGAGGGCTTTACCGGCAATATCGCGCTCAAGACTGCCGAAGGCACCGCCAAGCAGATCGTCGACTATCTGCGCGCCGCGATGGGCCGCACGCTGATGTCGAAAATCGGCTATCTTTTCGCCCGTGGCGCTTTCGCGGCGCTGAAGGAGAAGCTCGATCCGCGCAAATCCAACGGCGCCGTCTTCCTCGGCCTGGAGGGCATCGTGGTCAAGAGTCATGGCGGCACGGACGCGATTGGCTTCGCCAGCGCCGCCGAACTGGGTTATGAAATGGCACGCGAGGACCTGATGGCGAAGGTCCGCGAAATGGTCGCCGCGAGCACGCGTCCGGAGCTGACGGTCGCGGAGCCCGCCGAGGCGAAATAGGGAACGATCTCCTTTGTCCATCCTGCGCTCACAAGTGGTCGGCTGCGGCTCCTATCTGCCCGCGCGCATCGTCACCAATGCGGAGCTGGCCGCGCATGTCGACACCAGCGACGAATGGATCGTCCAGCGCACCGGCATCCGCCAGCGCCATGTCGCGGCCGATGACGAGCCGACCTCGGTGGTTGGCCTCAAGGCGGCGCAGGCGGCGATCGCCGATGCCGGCATCGACCCCTCCGAGATCGACCTGATCATCGTCGCCACAGCGACGCCGGACCACACTTTTCCCGCGACCGCGACTCAGATCCAGGCGGCGCTCGGCATCACCGGCGGCGCGGCTTTCGACGTCCAGGCGGTCTGCTCCGGCTTCGTCTTCGCGCTGGCGACGGCCGACAAGTTCCTGACGACGGGCGGCGCCCGCGCTGCCCTCGTCATCGGCGCCGAGACCTTCTCGCGCATCCTCGACTGGGAGGATCGCGCCACCTGCGTGCTGTTCGGCGACGGTGCCGGCGCCGTGGTGCTGAAGGCCGTGCCGGGCAAGGGAACGCTGGCCGATCGCGGCATCCTGACCACCCATATCCGCTCGGACGGCCGCTACAAGGACAAGCTCTATGTCGATGGCGGTGCCGGCTCGACCAAGACGGTCGGCTTCCTGCGCATGGAGGGCAAGGAGGTCTTCCGCCACGCGGTCACGAACCTCGCCGAGACGGTGCGCCACACCTTCGAGCAGACGGGCCTGTCCGGCGCGGATATCGACTGGTTCGTGCCGCACCAGGCCAATCGCCGTATCATCGACGCGACCGCCGACAAGCTCGGCATCAGCCACGACCATGTCGTGATCACGGTCGATCGCCACGGGAACACCTCGGCGGCCTCGATCCCGCTCGCTCTGGCGGAGGCTCATGCCGATGGCCGCATCAAGCCTGGGCAACTGGTTCTGGTCGAGGCGATGGGCGGCGGTTTCACCTGGGGCTCGGCCTTGATCCGCTGGTGACGTTGCGGCATTAAACTCACGAAAATTGTCATGAAACATCGCCATTTCGGGTCGAAATCGGCTTAAGGCGGCACACTGACCGCGCTTGAGGATTGACCCGCGCGACGGGGGCGCCTAGCGTCCGCCGTCCGTAATGGCGAAGGGCCGGCGGTTTTCCGCTGCGTCTGTTAGACGCCTTGGAGGATATGAATGGCGGGGCAAACGGTCACTCGTGCGGACCTGTGCGAGGCTGTCTACCAGAAGATCGGCTTGTCGCGGACGGAGTCGTCGAAGCTCGTCGAAGCGGTGCTCGACGAGATCTGCGACGCGGTCGCGCGCGGCGAGAATGTGAAGCTCTCTTCGTTCGGGTCTTTCGTCGTACGAGACAAAGGCGAGCGAATCGGGCGTAATCCCAAAACTGGCGTTGAGGTGCCCATCGAGCCGCGTCGCGTGATGGTGTTCAAACCCTCGAACGTGATGAAGGCCCGCATCAACGGGCAGACGGGTGAGGGTGAGACTGAGTGAGCCTGGAGTTCCACGCCGGCGATACCGAGGCCGAATTGGACACCAAGAGCCCAGATGCCTTCCGGACCATCAGCGAGGTCGCCGAAGACCTCGACATACCCCAGCACGTGCTGCGTTTCTGGGAAACCCGCTTCAACCAGATCAAGCCGCTGAAGCGCGGCGGCGGACGCCGCTACTACCGGCCCGACGACGTCGCCCTGCTCAAGGGCATCCGGCGCCTGCTCTATGGCGAAGGCTATACGATCAAGGGCCTCCAGCGCATCCTGAAGGAACAAGGACCGCGCCATGTCCAGGCGATCGGACGCGGTGCGCCGATCGGGCCTGCCACGGCTGCTGGATCTGTGCCTGGCGGCTCGGCAGCCCGGCCGGATGACTTTGCCGACGGTCCTGCCGAGCGAGCGCAGCCTTACCGGCAGCCCGTTCCCGAAGGGCTGGACGACGTCTCCATCCTGACGGCGGTGATGAAGGAGCTCGGCGAGTGCCGGCGTATCCTCGAACAGGCCCTGCAGCCCGCTGCGCCTGACGCGGCCTGATCCCGTCTTGCAGTGGCGCCTGCGTCGCTTGCGCCGATGCAGCCGTGGCTCTGGTTGATCGTTCCGCTCCCGACCATAGCTTCGAAGCCGAGGACGAACTGTCCCGTTTCTGGCGCGGAACGCGCGCCCCGTCTCAAGGAGCGCCGGCATGGCCTGGCTCTATCTGTTCGTCGCAGGCCTGTTCGAGGTCGGTTGGGCCATCGGTCTGAAATACACGCAAGGTTTCACCCGGCTCGTCCCGACGCTGTTCACCGGCATCAGCATGGTCGTGAGCCTCGGCCTGCTCGGCCTCGCCCTAAAGTCGTTGCCCGTCGGCACCGCCTATGCGGTTTGGACCGGCATCGGCACGATCGGCACGGCGATTCTGGGTATCGCCCTGCTGGGCGAGCCGGCGGGCGCGTTGCGACTGGCCTGCATCGGCCTGATCGTCGCCGGCATCGTCGGGCTCAAGCTGGTCTCGGCGTAAGACACGCGCCTCAGCTCCGACGCCAGGATTCCGGCCAGTAGCCGCCGCGCTCCAGGAGCACGATCAGCACGATGATCGCGAGCGTGACCACGATGGTCATCAGCTTCGCGTTCCAGGGTACGCCGCGGCCGATCAGCCAGATCAGGCTGAGGCCGATGATCAGGGGAATGACGATCTCCATGGCGCGAGTCTAAAGCGGATTTCGATCAGACTGAACCGTCATTGCGAGGAGCGAAGCGACGAAGCAATCCAGGGGGACTGGGCTGAAGCGTTCGACCCGGTCCCCTGGATTGCTTCGCTCCGCTCGCAATGACGGGTCACGCTTCACTCAAAACGGGTTCTTATGGCTCCGGATATTACCGATCGGCCGATGCAAGCGCCGAGTCGGTCGAGGAAACCTCCGGGCTCCCGGCTCCGCCGATCGGGCGCGCGCCCTCCACCAGCGGCCTCAGCCGCCCGAGCTCAACCGCCAGGAAATCGAGGAAGAGCCGCACCCGCGGCGTGTGCCGCATGTCCGGATGGGTGAGCAGCCACAGATCGGCGGCAAGATCGGGATCAGGGTCGCCAAAGCGCCTGAGGGCAGGGCGCGTATCGCCGATGAAGCAGGGCAGGAAACCGACGCCGATCCCGGCTTCAACGGCCTCGGCAAGGCCGAGCACAGTGTTGAGCTTGTAGACCACGCGCTCCGGCGCGACATGGCGGGCGAGATAGCGGACCGCGCTCAGCATGGTGAACTGGTCGCCGAGCGAGACCCAGCTGCGCTCCCATAGGCTTTCGCGGCTGGGCGGCTCGGTCTCGGGAAAATCGGCGGCGCGGCCATAGAGCGCCCAGGCGATCCGGGCCGGCTTGCGGCCGATCAGCGCCTCGGGTGGATTGTCCGTGGCGCGGATCGCGACATCGGCATCGCGCTTGGAGAGATTGGCAGCTTGGTTGCCGATCAGGATGTCGAGCCGGATATCCGGGCATTGCACCAGGAAGCGGGCGAAGAGCGGCGTCAGCAGGTCGACCAGCAGGGAATCGTTGGTGGCGACGCGCAATTCGCCGGCCGGCTTGATCTCCTGCCCGGCGAGCTTGCGCGAGAAGGCGGTGATGTCGTCGTCGACGCGGGCGGCGAGCTGCACCATCTCCTCGCCAGCCGGCGTCGCGACATAGCCGCTGCGATGACGCTCGAACAGGCGGGTGCCGAGAGCCTCCTCGATCTGGCCGAGGCGGCGGAACACCGTCGAGTGATTGACGCCGAGCGCTGCCGCGGCGGCCGGCAGCGCCCGTTTGTCGGCGATCGCCTTGATCAGGCGGAAATCGTCCCAGGCCAGGGGCTTCGCGGCTTGATTCATCCGCTCACTCTCGGCCAAGGCGCGATCCCCTTCAAGGCGGG
>JBDHTM010000028.1:0-50698 GCA_039808685.1 Allobosea sp.
CCGGCCTGTCACGCCGGAGGTCGCGGGTTCGAGCCCCGTCGCCCGCGCCATATAAATCAAGGGGTTATACATAGTCCTCTTGTTTCGCTGCAAATTTGTCACCGGCATCGTTAGATTTTCTGCCGTTCGCTCACAGCTTCGCTTTCTCCTCATGCCGAATGGCGCCAACCTCGTTTCGTAAGACACGACACGTTGCAAAGGCGCAGGACCTCTCCGTCATTCCAACCGGCGTCCCGAGGATCGGGGTGCGGACTTCGCCACAACCCTCGGCGCGCCGACCCGCAACCGGTCGATGAGCCGCCTTTCCTCGCCTGTGGCGCTCACGGCGCCGAGACGCCGACGGGGACGCCGTCGCGGGCGACGATCCTGCCGCCTTTGACCACGAGCCGCCGCATTGGCGGGGCCGCGACCGCCTCGGCCACGGTCTCGGCATCGACCAGGACGAGATCGGCCTTGCAGCCGGCGGCCAGGCCATAATCCGGCAGGCCGAGCGCCTTCGCACCAAGCGTGGTGCAGGCCTCCAGCGCGAATTCCAGATCCTCGTCGCGCGAGAAGCCGTTGCGCTGGCCGATCAGCGCGGCGCGCTCCAGCATGTCGCCCCGTCCATAGGGGCTCCAGGTGCCGCGCGGCCCGTCGCAGCCACCGCAGACGAGGACCCCGAGCTCGTGCAGTCGCTTGATCCGCGGCGCCGGAAAGCCGGCAGGGCCTGCCGTCATCACCGCGATGCCGGCCTCGGCGAGACCGGCGGCGAGCGCGTCGTGCCGGGCCGGCTCGATCATGCCGAGGCAATAGGCATGGCTGATCAGGACGCGCCCCTGCAAGCCGAGCGCGCGGGTGCGCTCGATGATCAGCTCCATCGAGAAGGCGCCGAGTTCGCCGAGCTCGTGCAGGTGGATATCGATCGGCTTGCCGAAGCGCTCGGCCATGCCGAAGATCACGTCGAGATGCCGCACGGGGTCGCGGTCGATCTCGGCCGGGTCGAGGCCCCCGACGATGTCGGCGCCCATCCGCAGCGCGTCTTCCATCAGTGCGACGGTACCTTCGCGGATCAGCATGCCGCTCTGCGGGAAGGCGACGATCTGAATGTCGACGACGTCGCGATAGGCCTCGCGCGTCGCCATGACGCCGGCGATATTGGCCGTGCCGATCTCGGTGTCGACATCGACATGGCTGCGGATCGCGGTGACGCCGAACGCCAGCGTCTGCACGGCCTGGCGCGCCGATTGGCGGGCGGGATCGATGCCGAGGCGCTTCTTCTCGCGCCGGTCCGTCTCGATGCGGTCGCTGCGGCGCGGGCTGTTCTGGTTGCGCCACCACGGCATGCCGATCAGGTTCTTGTCAAGATGGGTATGGGCCTCGACGAGACCGGGCAGCATCAGCGCGCCGCTGCCATCGATCGTGTCGATCCCGGCCGGAATCGATTGGCCGGTATCGGCGAAGCGTCCGTCGCGGATCAGGATATCGGTGGCGCCGGCGCCCATCGGGCGCACGTTCTTGAGGAGGAGGGCGGTCATTGCGGCAGCCCTTCGCGGAGCAGGGGGAAGCGGTCGGCGAGGCCGGCGCGGGCGATCATGGTCTCGTAGGCACCGGCGGCCTCGCGCAGCACCGCTGCGGGGTCGACGCTCAGGACGCGGCGGTCCTGCATCAGCACCCGCCCGGCGACGACGACGCTCGCGACATCGGCGCCGTTGGCGAAGCGCGTCAGGCGCTGGACCGGCTCGACGGGCGGCCACAGATGCGGCTTCGCCCAGTCGACGACGATGACGTCGGCGCGCTTGCCCGGTTCGAGCGAGCCGATCTGATCGGCGAGGTTCAGGGCCTTTGCGCCCTCGATCGTCGCCATCTCCAAGACCTGCCAGGGCGGGAGCACCGAATCGTCGTGGAAATGCGTCGCGTGATAGCGGTGCATGTGGAACATGCAGCGGAACAGGTCGAAGGGCCGGTCCGGCGCCGGGGCATCCGAGCCGATCGCGACCGTAATGCCCTCGGCCGCGAGTTCCGGCGCGGGACAGCGGCCGAAGACCGACATGAGCGCACTGGGATTATGGGCGATCGCCGCACCCGAGGCGCGCAGCGCCGCGCGATCGGCCTCGGTCAGGTCGATTGAATGGGCGAAGACCGCGTGGCGCGGGCCGAGTCCCACAGTCGCTGCCGCAGCCGCCATGCTGCCGTCGCGATGGCCGTCCTGCACCAGCAGGGCGCCCGTCTCGTCGCTCAGCCGAAGCGCGGCGCGGCTGAGCGCAGCCGGCGCATCCTCGCTCGCGGCGGCGAGGTCGATGGCCGAAAACACCGGCAGCGAGACGGCGATCTGCAGCGTTGCGCCGGCATCCCCGTTATGGATCTGGATCAGCCTGCGGGTGACGGCAAGTTGCTCCCGCGGCGAGACGGGAATCTCGCGGCTCTCGGCTCCGTTCCAGGAGAGGTAATGCGCCGGGCCGTCAGGCCGGTTGGGGCCGACGGCCAAGACCTCGGCGACGCCGACCGAGCGTACGCCGTCGAGATGGGCTTCCGCCGCCTCCGGCGTCTCCGTGCGCATGATGTCGGGACCGCCGCCCATCAGCAGCGCGGCCGTCGTCGTGCCGCAGAGCAGCCGCTCCAGCGCGGAGAGCCGCGCCTCGGCATGCCAGAAGGCCGCGTCGGTCGCCCGGGCGTAGACGCGCCCGGCGATGCTCATCCACTCGCCCGATCCCGAGCCGAGTCCCTTGGTCAGGCCGTGGCCGGCATGAGCATGGGCGTCGACGAGCCCCGGCAGGATGAGGCCGCCGCGCGCGTCCAGGCGGGTGAGGCCCTCCTGCTCCGGCGCCGGACCGGGGCCGACCGCGACGATGCAATCGTCCTTAATCAGGACATGGCCGTTTGCGATGATCTCCCGTTGCGTCATCGGGAGCACGGTTCCATTCTCGATCGTCAACCAGCCGGGCATGGCCTTCGCCTTCTTTGTTCGCGTTAAAATCGCATACAAAAATTTGCTTGAGCAGTATGCGATCTTGCTGGCTTTCCGCCAAGGCGTCGCCTGACGTTTCTGCCGATCCTGCGCCGACGGAGGCGCTCGCCTATCGTTCAGGCGTTGATGATGACATATTCAATAAATTATCGTATACAATATCAGCTGGTTTCTGTATGCATGCGACGTTCACGCAAAGTGAGGGGATAACAATGAAACGCGGTCTGATGGCGCTCGCTGGCGCCCTTGCGATCATGGTGACGCAATCCGCTGGTGCGCAGACGCTGCGCTGGTCGGCTCCGGGAGACGCGGTCTCCTTCGATCCGAACGCTCAGCTCGACAGCTTCACCCAGAACATCCAGCTCATGGTCTATGACACGCTGGTGCGCCGCAACCGCAAGCTCGAGATCGAGCCGGGGCTGGCGACTTCGTGGCAGATCGTCGAGCCCACCCGCTGGCGCTTCAAGCTGCGCCCGGGCGTCAAGTTCCATGACGGTGAATCTTTCACCGCCGACGACGTCGTCACCACGGTGATGCGCACGATCGATCCGGATTCCCGCAACAAGGGCAATCTCGCGACGGTCGTGAAGGCCGAGAAGGTCGACGACATGACCGTCGACATCGTGCTGAGTGGTCCCTATCCGCTGCTGCTCAACGACCTCACCGGCATCTTCGTGATGAGCAAGTCCTGGCTCGAGAAGAACAATTCGATGAAGCCGGGCAACACCTCGACCGGCGTCACCACCTTCGCCTCGACGCACGCCAACGGCACCGGCCCGTTCAAGCTCGAGAGCTACGCCCCGGATTCGAAGACCGTGATGACGGTCAACGAAGGCTGGTGGGACAAGCCCGAGCACAATCTCAAGCGCATCGAGTTCCGGCCGATCAAGTCCGACGCGACTCGCGTTGCCGCCCTGCTTTCCGGCGAGATCGACATGATCTCCTCGCTGCCGCTGCAGGACGTGCCGCGCGTGACGGGCACGCAGGGCTTCAAGGTGGTCGAGGACCCGTCGCTGCGCCTGATCTTCCTCGGCTTCAACTGGAAGCCGGAGCTCTATGCCGACCCCGGCAAGAAGAACCCGCTGCTCGACGTCAAGGTGCGCCAGGCGCTCTGGCATGCCGTCGATCTCGATGCCATCCAGAAGCGCATCATGCGCGGCAAGTCGCGCAACACCGGCACGATGGTGGCGCCGCCGGTGCCGGGTTACGTCGCCGATATCGACAAGCCGCTGGCCTTCGACCTCGCCCAGACGAAGAAGCTCCTCACCGAAGCCGGCTATCCTAACGGCTTCAAGACCGGCCTGACCTGCACCAATGACCGCTATATCGCCGACGAGCAGCTCTGCCTCGCCATCGCCGGCATGTGGACCAAGGCCGGCATCCAGGTCGACGTGAAGACCGAGAGCAAGGCGACTTATTTCCCACGCCAGGACCGTGGCGAGCTCGATGTCTGGATGCTGGGCTGGGCGACGCTGCCGCAGATGGACGGCTTCAGCGTGCTCTCGGGCATCTTCGCCTCCCGCAAGGACGGCTATGGCGGCTCCAATGCCGGCGGCATGGTCATCCCCGCGCTCGACGATCTCGCCCGCAAGACCGCTGTGGAACTGGACGAGGGCAAGCGCCGCGCCCTGATGGGCGAGGCCTTCAAGATCGCCAAGGACCAGGCGCTCTTCATCCCGCTGCACCAGCAGCCTCTGGCCTGGGCGATGCGGAGCAATGTCGACATGCCCCAGTTCCCGGACGAATACGTTCGTCCCTGGTTCGCCAAAGTGAACTGAGGAGGACGCGCCGTGATCGCCTCCATCGGGTCTCGCCTTGGACAGGCCGTCCTCGTCATGCTCGCGGTGACGGCCATCGCCTTCGTGATGTTCCGTTATGTCGGCGATCCCGTCGCGATGATGTCGCGCGAGGATGCAAGCCCCGCCGAGAAGGCGGAGCTGCGCGCCTCGCTCGGGCTCGACCGGCCGGCGATCGTCCAGTACGGCGACTTCCTCGGCCGCACGGTGAAGGGCGATCTCGGCATCTCCTTCCGCAACCAGCGCCCGGTGGTCGACCTGCTCGCCGAGCGCCTGCCGGCGACGCTGGAGCTGGTGATCGTGGCGACGCTCCTGTCGCTCTCCGTCGGCATCCCGATCGGCGTCTATTGTGCGCTCAAACCGGACGGGGCGCTGACGCGCGCCATCCAGACGCTCTCGCTGGTCGGCATCTCGATGCCGACCTTCGTCACCGGCATCGGGCTGATCCTGATCTTCGCGGTGACGCTGCGCTGGCTGCCGTCCTTCGGGCGGGGCGACGTGGTGCAGATTGGCGGCTGGTCGACCGGCTTCCTGACCCGCTCGGGTTGGGCCTCGCTCATCCTGCCCTCGATCACGCTGGCGCTCTACCAGCTGACGCTGATCATGCGGCTGGTGCGCGCCGAGATGATCGACGTGCTCTCCTCCGACTATATCCGCTTCGCCAAGGCGCGGGGCCTGCCGTCGCGCTACATCAATTTCCGCCTGGCCCTGCGCAATGCATTGATGCCGGTGGTGACAGTGACGGGCCTGCAGATCGGCTCGCTGATCGCCTTCGCCATCGTCACCGAGACGGTGTTCCAGTGGCCCGGCATGGGCCTGCTCTTCATCCAGGCGGTCAGCTTCGCCGACGTGCCGGTGATGGCGGCCTATCTGCTCTTCGTCGGCTTTCTCTTCGTCGTCATCAACATGGCGGTCGACCTCACCTACACCCTGATCGATCCGCGCCTGAGGACGCGCCGCGCATGAGCCTCGCCGCTCCCCCCCGGCCGGCCGCGCGCCGGCGCCGCCTGCCGATGCCGGTCTCGGTGTTGATCGGGCTCGCCATCGTCGTGCTGATGCTGGCGGTCGCATTGCTGGCGCCCTGGATCGCGCCGACCGACCCGACCAATGTCGCGAGCTTCGACCTGATGAACGCCGAATTGCCGCCGGCCTTCATGCCCGAAGGCGACCCGGCGCACTGGCTCGGCACCGACAACCAGGGCCGCGACCTGTTCTCGGCCATCCTCTACGGCATGCGCGTCTCGATCGCGATCGGCGGCGGCGCCGTCATCGTCGCGGCGAGCATCGGCGTGGTGCTCGGCCTGCTCGCCGGCTATTTCGGCGGCTGGGTCGACATCGTCATCATGCGCGTCGGCGACGTCATCCTCAGCCTGCCGACGATCCTGCTGGCGCTGCTGGTCAGCGGCATCGCCCGCGCCGTCTTCCCGGAGGCGGGAACGGCGCAATGGGCGCCGGTGATCCTGATCGGCGCCATCGCCATCCATGAATGGGTGCAGTACGCCCGCACCGTGCGCGCCGCCACCATGGTCGAGGCCTCGAAGGACTATGTCCGCGCCGCGCGCGTCATCGGCCTGCCGCCGCTGCACATCATGGTCCGCCACATCCTGCCGAACGTGATGAGCCCGGTGATGGTGATCGCGACGATCAACCTCGCCGCCGCCGTGCTGACCGAGGCGACCCTGTCCTTCCTCGGCGTCGGCATGCCGCCGACCTATCCCTCGCTCGGCACCCTGATCCGCATCGGCAACGAATTCGTCTTCTCGGGCATCTGGTGGATCGCTGTCTTCCCGGCCGTGACGCTGGTCATCCTCGTGCTGGCGGTCAATGTCGTCGGCGACTGGCTGCGCGATCGTTTCAACCCGAAGCTGAAGGGGCGCTGATGAAACCCGCAGCCCTCTCCATCACCGACCTCACCGTCGATTATCCGCTCGCCGACGGCTCGGTCGTCACCGCCGTCCGCGACGTGAACCTCACGGTCGCCCCCGGCGAGATCCATGCGCTGGTCGGCGAATCCGGCGCCGGCAAGACCACGATCGGCAATGCGCTGATGGGCTTGCTGCAGGCGCCCGGGCGCGTCGCCAAGGGGCGGATCGAGATCGGCGGCAAGCCGGTCGATATCCGCACCGGCCGCACCGAAGGCATCGTTCAGGGCAAGGATGTCGGGGCGATCTTCCAGGATCCGATGACCTCGCTGAATCCGCTCTTCACGGTGGAGAGCCAGCTCGGCGAGACGATGCGCCACCATCTCGGCCTCAGCCGCGCCGAGGCGCGCCAGCGCTCGCTGGAATTGCTGCGCGCCGTCGGCATCCCCGAGCCGGAGCGGCGGCTGAAATCCTACCCGCATCAGCTCTCGGGCGGGCAGCGCCAGCGCGTGGTCATCGCCGCCGCCCTGTGCTGCGATCCCAAGCTGATCATCGCCGACGAGCCGACCACCGCGCTCGACGTCTCCGTGCAGGCGCAGATCCTCAAGCTGATCCGCGGGCTCGCCGACGAGCGCGGCGTCGGCATCCTGCTGGTCACGCATAATATGGGCGTCGTCGCCGAGGTCGCCGACCGCGTCACCATCATGCTGAAGGGGCAGGTGGTCGAGAGCGGTCCGGTCGCGCAGGTGCTCGGCGCGCCGCAGCACCCTTACGCCAAGGCGCTGATCGGCGCCGTCCCGCGTGTCGACGTCAAGCTGCCGCGCCTGCCGGTGCCGGCGCAGGAGAGCCCCGGCACCGCCGCGGCGCGGGAGCAGGTCCGCGCCCGGATGGGCGGCGGCGACGAGGCCAAGGCGGGCGAGCTGTCCGTCGACAACCTCGTGGTCGAATACGGCGCGCGCGGCGGGTTCCTCGGCGGCTCGCGCGTGTTCCGCGCGGTGAAGGGCGTCTCCTTCACGGTCGAGCCCGGCGAGATCTTCGGCCTTGTCGGCGAATCCGGCTGCGGCAAGACGACCGTCGCCAACACCATCGCGGGCCTCGCGAAGCCGACCTCCGGCTCGGTCACGCTCGGCGGGCTGCCGATCGGCGCCAAGCGGGGCGGGGTGGCGCGCAAGGCGTTGCAGATGGTGTTCCAGGATCCGTATTCGGCGCTCAACCCGCGCCTGCGCGTCGCGACCGCCATCGCCGAGCCGATCGCCTTCTACCATCTCGCCGCCAACAAGGCGGATGCGGCGGAGGATGCGGCGCTCCTGCTGGAATCCGTCGGGCTCGACCGCCAGGCCGGTGCGCGCTTCCCGCATGCCTTCTCGGGCGGTCAGCGCCAGCGCATCGCGATTGCGCGCGCGTTGGCGCCGCGGCCGCGCTTCCTCGTCTGCGATGAGCCGACCTCTTCGCTCGACGTCTCCGTGCAGGCGCAGATCCTCAATCTGCTCAAGGACCTGCGCGACCTCGCGGGCCTGTCGATCCTGTTCATCAGCCACGACCTCGCCGTGGTCCGGCAGATGTGCGACCGCATCGCCGTGATGAAGAGCGGCGAGATCGTCGAGCAGGCGCCGACGGAGGAGCTCTTCGCCGCTCCGAGCCATCCCTATACACGGGAGCTGCTCTCGCTCGTCCCCTCGCTCGACAAGATCGCGCGGGAACCGGTCGCCGTCTAAAGGCGTCATGGTCCGATCCCCGTGGCGCTGCCGGCGGCAGCGCCATGCCGATCGAACTGGAAGGCTTCCGGCGTTGGTGGGCAGTACGAGAGATGGACTGACGCGGAGCGTCCCGGTCAATCGTCCTGCCGCAGGATCAGGTGATAAACCCGGCCCTTGAACAGCGGCATGATCGTGCCGAGCTCGCGGCGGACCTCCTGCCGGATATCGCTGGCAAGCGCGGCATGCATCGCTTCCAGGCTGTCGAAATACAGATCGAAGGTCAGATAGACCGGCGGGGCGCCGGCTTCCTGCTCGGCCTGCCAGCGCAGCTTGACGTCGCGAATGCCGGGATAGCGGCGGATCGCTGGCAGCACGGTCCCCGCCATCTCGCGATCGAAATGGGCCTTGTCGGCCGCCGGAACCTCGCCTTCGAGCACGGCAGTGCGGATGATCATCGCGGTTCGTCCTTTTTCTCGGTTTCCGCGCGCAGCAGGCGCAGCACGCTGGTCTCTGTCGCGGCCAGATGCGCGCCCATGAGGCGGCAGGCCTTTTCGGTATCGCGGGCGAGGACCGCGTCCATGATCGCGACATGCTCGCTGTTGACGTCGCGGACCTCGGCGCCGGCCTCATGGCGGCGCAGCAGGCGCAGCTTCCGGTAGCGCTCGGAATGGTCGGCCAGCACCGACCAGAACCGCAGCAGCCAGTCGGAGCCGCAGGCGCTGACCAGAGCCTGATGGAAGCGGCGGTGCTGCGCCTCCCAGAACGCGGCCGCCTCGCGATCCTCCGGCGAGGCGGGCAGCGGCGCGCGCGACAGCATGTGCATCGCCGCCACGATTTCGGCCTCCCAGGCGGCATCCCCAAGCGCGATCGCCTTGGCGAGGCAGAGACGCTCGATCTCCCGACGCGTCGCCATCAGGTCCGCGAATTCATGCGGCGAGAGCTCGCTGACGCGCGAGCCGCGATGCGTCTCGGCCGCGACGAAACCTTCCGAGGACAGCCGCATCAGCGCCTCGCGGATCGGCGTCAGGCCCAGGCTGTAGCGGTCCTGCAGGTCATTCGCCCTTAAGCGTTCGCCCGGCATCAGGTCCCCATGCAGGATTTCGCCGCGCAGGAGCTGATAGGCGCGCTCGGCCTGCGACCGGCTTTCCGCGAGAACCTCGGCGTCGGCACCTGCTCTCATCTCGGTGTCCATATTTTATGTTGACAGGTAGATTTTATAAAATCATCCTCGCCTTATAGCAAGGCGTTTCTCGGAGAAGGCGACGTGATGGCGCAACCCGGTCAAATCCATTGGGCGCTGGCGACGGTCGAGGTCGATGGCGCCGCTGTCCCCTGTCTCGAGGTCGGCGAGGCTCTCTATCGGCTGGAGCCATCATTGGCGCGCGTTGGCTGGGCCGGGCAGGGCGATATCGCGGCGCTGTTTGCTGACTGGGAGCGGGCCGGGCCTCTGCTGGCCGAGGCTGCGAGCAAGGTCGAGTCGGGCGATCGCGTCACGCCGTCGCGGCGGCTGGCTCCGCTGCTCTATCCCGGGAAGATCCTCTGCGCCGGCGCCAATTATTTCGACCACCTCGCCGAGATGGGCATGCCGGGCGCCAAGAAGGAGGAGCAGCGGCTGTTCTTCTTCATGAAGCCGCCGCGCAATGCCGTGGTCGGGGAGGGCGCAACCGTGCGCATGCCGATCGGAACGGAGAAATTCGACTGGGAGA
The DNA here is from genome assembly GCA_039808685.1 of Allobosea sp. GTDB lineage: Bacteria > Pseudomonadota > Alphaproteobacteria > Rhizobiales > Beijerinckiaceae > Allobosea. The sequence continues at coordinate 10,006 of JBDHTM010000028.1, forward strand.
TCGAGCTCGCCGCCGTGATCGGCAAGACCGCGCGCAATGTTACGGTCGAGCGCGCGCTGGAGCATGTCGCCGGCTATACCGTCGCGATCGACTTCTCCGCCCGCGATCATAACCGCGCGCCGGAAACCTTCTACAAGCTCGACTGGGTGGCCGGTAAGGCCAACGACACCTGCTGCCCCCTCGGCCCGCGCTTCGTTCCGGCTTCCGCCATCGCAAACCCGCAGGATGTCGGGCTGAAGCTCTCCGTCAACGGCGCCCTCAAGCAGGACGGTCGCTCGACCGACATGATCTTCTCGATCGCCGAGCAGATCGCGACCGCCTCGCGCATCATGACGCTTGATCCGGGTGATGTCCTGCTGACGGGGACGCCGGCCGGCGTCGGCGTGCCGAAGGGCACCTTCCTCGCCGTCGGCGACAAGGTCGATGCCGCAATCGAGGGTATCGGCACGCTCAGCGTCGTCATCCGGGAAGCGGCCTGAGATGGGCGCGCCCGTCGCCTTCGTGACCGGCGGCGCGTCCGGTATCGGGCGTGCGACCGTTCTGCGGCTCGCCGGCGACGGATTCCGGGTCATTGCGGCCGATCGTGACGGTGGCAAGCTCAATACGCTGGCGCAGGAGGCGCCGGCGGGCAGCGTCGCGACCTGCGTGCTCGATGTCTGCGTCCGGCCGGCGGTGGCAGCGGCGATCGCGGCGCCGGACCGGCTCGATGCCCTGGTCTGCGTCGCGGGCATCTATCAGCCGCGCGCCTTCGACGCGATCAGCGACGCGGATTTCCGCGAGATGCTCGACGTGAATCTCATCGGCGTCTTCATTGCCGCGCAGGAGGCCGCACGCCGCATGACGGCCGGTGCGCGGATCGTCACGGTCTCCTCGCGCGCCGCGATCGGCGGCACCAATTTCGCACATTACGTCGCCTCGAAGGCCGGGGTGGTCGGCCTGACGCGGGCGATGGCCATGGAACTCCGGCCGCGTCAGATCGCGGTGAACTCGGTCGCGCCCGGCTTCACCGACACGCCGATGACCCGCACCATGCCGCCCGACCAATATGCCAGGGCGCAGGAGCTGGAGCTCGGCGGAAAGGCGGCCGATCCGGCCGATATCGCCGGGGCGATCGCGTTCCTGGCCTCGCCCGCGACGCATTTCATCACCGGACAGACCCTGTTCGTCGATGGCGGCAAGTCATTGGGCGGACTCGGGTTGTAAGCACGCACAGGCAGATCGAACTCGGAAAAAGGGGAATGGCGATGACGACACGCCGCGACATCATCAAGGGCGCATTGGCCGGAGCCATGCTGGGCTCGGCCGGACAGGTTCTGGCTCAGGCGCCGGTACAGATCCGGGTCTCGACGGCGGCGCCGCCGACCGATTTCCTCGCCAAGGCGCTCGATGCGTTCAAGGCGGATGTCGACGCCGCTTCCGCCGGCATCGCGATCAGCGTGCATACGGCCTCGACCCTGTTCAAGCAGGGCACCGAGGTCCAGGCCCTGCAGCGCGGCAATCTCGAGATGAGCACGATGACCACCTTCGAGGTGGCGCAGCAGATGCCCGAGCTCGGCTTCTTCAACCGCGGCTATCTGTTCAAGGACCATGCCCATCTGCGGCGGGTCTTCGACGGGCCGCTCGGCGAGGACTACCGCAAGGCCGTCGCCGAGAAGATGGGGATCGAGATTCTCGCGACGCATTATCTCGGCACGAGGCAGGTCTCGCTGCGCACGAAGCGGGCCGTGAAGGGGCCGGCCGATCTCGCCGGGGTCAAGCTGCGCATGCCGGCGGGGCCGGAATGGCTGCTGCTCGGCAGGACATTGGGCGTGAGTCCGCTGCCGCTCGGCATGCCCGAGCTCTATCTCGCGCTCAAGACCGGCACCGTCGACGGACAGGAAAACCCGCTCTCGATCTTCAACGCCGCCAAGCTCTACGAGGTCAGCGAGCAGGTCGTCCTGACCTCGCATATGCTCCAGCCGGTGTTCTTCGCCATCGCCAAGCCCGCCTGGGCGAAGCTTTCCGCCGCGCAGCAAACCCTGCTGCAGAGCGCGGCGCGCAAGGCGGCGAAGGCCGGCGACGACGGGCGCCTCGCCGACGAGGCCAGCATCATCGACGCGATCAAGCAGCGGGGTCTCAGCGTCGACGCGACCGACCTCGCGCCGTTCCGCGCGGCAGCGGACAAGGCCTATGTCGGCGACGCGGTCAAAGCCTGGGACATGGCCTGGCTGAAGCGCGTCGGCGAGGCCTGAGGCCGCCATGCACACGGCCCCTGCCGAACCCGAGGAAGCCGGAACCAGAGCGGCGCGGCTGCGGCGCTTCGCGGCCCTGGTGCCGGCGGTGCTCTTCGCGCTGGTCTTCCTGATCTTCAACTACAAGATCGTCACGCGCTATCTGGAGCATGACGAGGCGGCCTGGGCCGACGAAGTCTCGGTGATCCTGTTCATCTGGATCATCTTCTGGGCCAATGCCTTCGTGGTGCGCGACCGCGAGCAGATCACCTTCGATCTCGCCTACCGCCCGCTTCCAGGCCGCTGGAAACGGGTGGTGGCGCTGGCCCGGCTCGTCATCGTCGGCGGCATCTTCGCCGCCGCGCTGCGGGGCTCGCTCGACTACGTCGCCTTCCTCTGGCGTGAGCGGACGCCGGTGCTGAACCTGCGCCTCGACATCATCTATTCCTGCTTCGGCCTGTTCCTCATCGCGGTGGTGCTGCGCTCCGCCTGGCTGGCGTGGCGGCTCCTCGGTCCGCGCTGGCGCTCTTATCTCTGACGGAGACGACGGCTCATGTCCGACGGGCTTTGGATCCTTCTCGGCGTCTTCACGCTCGTCGCCGTGCTCGGCGCGCCGCTCGGCCTGTCGATGCTGGCGGCCGGCTTCGCCTATATGGTCGCGACGCATCAGGATGTCGGGCTCGTCGTCGACCAGACGATGAACGGGCTCTACAATTCCTATCTGCTGATCGCGGTGCCGCTGTTCATCTTCGTCGCCAATGTCATGCATGCGAGCGGCGTCATCGAGCGGTTGCTCGGCTTCGGCTCGGCGATGGTCGGCCATCTGCCGGGCGGCCTCGCACAGGTCAACGTCGTTTCCAACCTGATCTTCTCGGGGATGAGCGGCTCGGCCGTCGCCGACGCCTCCGGACCCGGCCTCGTCGTGGCGCGGATGATGACGCGGGAGGGCCGCTATCCGCGCGGCTTCGCCGCCGCGACCTCGGTGGTCTCGGCGACACTCGGGCCGCTCATGCCGACCTCGATCCCGATGATCTTCTACGCGCTCATCGCCAATGCCTCGGTCGGCGCGATGTTCCTGGGCGGGCTCGTGCCGGCTGGGCTGATGGCGCTCGCGCTGATGAGCGTGATCGCGATCATCGCGCGCCGCCGCGGCTTTCCGCGCGAGGCACGCGTGCCGTGGTCGGCCATGCCGGCGATCTTCGGCCGGGCGCTGGCGCCGCTGGCGCTGCCGGTCATCCTGCTCGGGCTGATTTATTCCGGCGTGACGACGCCGACCGAGGCCGCGGCGATCGCGGCGAGCTACGCGCTGATCCTCGCCTTCGTCGTCTACCGCACGCTGAAGCCGGCGCAGCTGCTCGACGTGATGGGCGAGACGGTAAAGGCGACGGCGATGATCACGCTCATCATGAGCGGTGCGTTCGTCTTCAACTATGCCGTGGCCAACGAGGGCGTGCCGCATCTGATACAGGCGACGCTGCTCTCCTGGAACCTGACGCCGACGCAGTTCCTGCTGATCGTCGACCTGCTGATGCTGTTCCTCGCGATCGTGCTGGACGAAGTCACGATCCTGCTCGTCATCGTGCCGCTGATCGTGCCGGTCGCGCAGGGGCTTGGTATCGACCTCGTGCATTTCGGCATCGTCGTGGTGCTCAACATGATGGTCGGGCTGACGCTGCCGCCGCATGGGCTGCTCCTGTTCGTGATGGCCGGCCTCACCGGCACGCCGCTCTCGGAAATCTTCCGCGAGGTGCCGCCCTTCATCGTCGCGATGCTGGGCATCGTGCTGGCCGTGACCTTCTTTCCCGATCTCGCGCTCTGGCTGCCCCGGATGGCAGGGATGGTGCACCACTGAGGCGCCGGGCAGGCGCGGCCTGCGTCGGCGTGGAGGCGCGCCAGCCGGCCGGCAATACGCCTTCGCCGACGCAATGCCGCGGACGGCGGCCATCCTGCTTTCGATCGAAGACGACGGGTGTTGGAAATATCAGATCGGAGGGTTGATACATCAGTTGTAAGTCGCGATAGTAGATCCTGACGACCCGCTCCCGACCGGCGCAGCCTTCGCCGCAGCAGGGCAAAAGGTCGTCTGATACCGGCGTCGGAAAACGGACGCATGAGGAGCTTCGCGCATGTCTTTTGTCAGTCGCCGTGATCTCATGACGGCCGCGGCCGTCGCCGCCCTGATTCCTGTGGCGGCTCCGGTCGTCCTGGCGCAGAAGCTGCCCAAGGTCGATTTCCTCTATTCCCCCTTCGCCGATTACGCGCCGTTCTTCGTCGCCAAGGAGCTCGGCTTCTTCAAGGATTATGGCGTCGAGGTCACGCTCTCGCCCAAGGGCGGTACGGCCGAGACCATCCAGTTGCTCGCCTCCGGCAATGTCGAGGCTGGTGCTGCGACCTGGGGGGCAGGGCTCTTCAACGCGCTCGATCGCGGCGCGACCGTCGCGATCATCGCGACCTCGGCCCGGATGCCCGCGACGGTTCCCTCGCCGTCGCCTTTCATGGTGTCGCAGAAGGCCTGGGATGCGGGCATCCGCACGGTGGCGGCCCTCAAGGGCAAGCGCGTCGGCATTCCTGGGCCGAGCGGCTTCGGGATGTTCTCGGTCGCCAAGGCGCTGGAGAAGGGGGGGCTGACGATCGAGGATGTCGAGGCGGTCTACCTGCCGCCGCCAGCGACCGCCGCCGCCTTCGCCAATGGCGGGCTCGAGGCCGGCTGGAGCATCGAGCCGTTCGCCGGGCAATTGGAGAAGCAAGGCCTCGGCCGCCGGCTGGTCGAGGATCACACCTTCGGCACCGAGCTCGGCCTGATCGCCTTCAACCAGGATTTCGTGGCGAAGAACGAAGATGCGGTGGTGCGCTTCATGGCGGGCTATCTCAAAGCCGCCCGCCTGCTCGACAAGGGCGGCTGGAAGGACGACAAGATCCTCGACATCGTCGCGAAATACACCGGGACCGAGCGCGATTCCTTGCGCGGCATCCCCTATACCGTCCGCTCCGAGGACGGCGCCATCGACATGGCCTCGGTGCGCGAGCAGGAGGAGTTCTTCCGCAAGCGCGGCGCGCTCGAATACAAGGGCCAGGCCAAGATCGATGCCGTCTACCGCCTTGATCTGCTGAAGCGCGCCAACGAGCTGGTCGCGAGCAAGCCGTGACGGCGGCCGTGATCGCGTTCGAGCGCCTGGCCCCGGCGGAAGCGCCGCAGTCCGCCATCGAGGTCAGCCACCTGACCAAGGCGTTCTACGACTCCGAAGGCGACCGCGTGACCGTTGCCGTCTCCGATGTCAGCTTCTCGGTGAAGCGCGGCGAATTCGTCTGCATCGTCGGGCCGAGCGGCTGCGGCAAGACCACGGTCCTGCGCATCCTGGCCGATCTCGAACGGACGCTCAGCGGCTCGGTGACGCTGCACAGCAGGACTCCGCCGGCCATGGTCTTCCAGGAGGCCTCCGTGCTGCCCTGGCTCACGGTTTGGGAGAACATCGCCTTTCCGCTCAGCCTGAAGGGCGTCTCCCGCGCCGAGCAGGACACGCGGGTCCGCGAGTTGCTGGCGCTGACCGGCCTCGCCGATTTCGCCAAGGCCCGGCCGCATCAGCTCTCCGGCGGGATGAAGCAGCGCGTCTCGGTGGCGCGTGCGCTCGTCGACGACCGCGAGATCCTGCTGATGGACGAGCCCTTCGGCGCGCTCGACGAGCAGACCCGCCTCGTCTTGCAGCAGGAACTGCTCCGCATCTGGGAGAGGACCGGCAAGACCGTCGTCTTCATCACCCATAGCGTCGACGAGGCGCTGACCCTGGCCGACCGCGTGCTCGTGATGTCGCCACGCCCCGGCACGCTCGTCGCCGATCTCGACGTGCCGTTCGAGCGGCCGCGCGACGTCGTCGAGATGCGGCGCGACAAGCGCTTCTGGGACCTGACCTACGAGGTCTGGCGCCTGCTGGCAGCGCCGGGGAGGGCATGAGATGAGCATCGTCCCCGTGACACTGACCGAAGACGAACTGCGCCGGCTCAAGGCGCCGGCAAGGCGCGAGCGGCTCGTCCGCCTCGCCTCCTATTTCAGCCCGCTCTTGCTGTTGCTGCTCTGGGAGTTGTCCAGCCAGCTTAACCTGATCGACCGGCGCTTCTTCCCGGCGCCGAGCGCGATCGCCCAGACCGCCTGGCGCATGGTGCTGAGCTTCGAATTGTTCGACCATATCGGCGCGACCTTGCGCCGCGTCGGCGTCGGGTACGCGATGGGTGCGGTGCCGGGCATCATCATGGGGCTGATCCTGGGCCTGTCGCGGCCGACGCGGCGGGTGCTCGGCCCGATTTTCTCGGCGCTCTATCCCGTGCCGAAGATCGCCATCCTGCCGCTGATCCTCTTGATCTTCGGCGTCGGCGACGCCTCGAAATTCGTGGTCATCGCCATCGGCGTGTTTTTCCTCATGCTCTACAACACCATGAGCGGCGTGATGCAGACGCCGCAGATCTACATGGACGTCGCCAAGAATGCCGGCGCGAGCCGCTTCCAGACCTTCCGGCGCATCGCCTTTCCGGCGGCGTTGCCGAGCGTCTTCACGGGCCTGAAGCTCGCCGCCGGCTCCTCCTACATCATCATCGCGGCGGCCGAGTTCCTGGGCGCGCGCAGCGGCGTCGGCTTCTTCATCTGGGCATCCTGGCAGACCTTCGCGGTCTCGCGGATGTTCGTCGGCATCGTCGTGATCTCGGCCATGGGCTACCTCACCATCCTCGCGCTGGAGGCGCTGCAGCGGCGCTTCGTGCCCTGGGCGAAGCACTGACGGCGGCGGAGGCGTAAACCGCATGAACGTCGATATCAGCCCGGCCGCGCCCGCACAGGCCCCCGTCTCGGAGCGCATCTATGCCGCACTCCGGCAGGAGATCATGCGCTGCGAGATCGCGCCGGGGACGACGCTCGACGCGGCCGCCATCGCCCGCCGCTACGACGTCTCGAAGACGCCGGTGCGCGACGCCATGCAGAAGCTCGCCGCCGACGGTCTGATCGCGATCCTGCCGCGCAGCGGCTATCGCGTCGCGCCGATTACCTTCCAGGCGGTGCACGAGATCCTCGACCTGCGCGCCGCGATCGGCCCGCATGCTGCCCGGCAGGCGGCCCGCTATGCCACGCTGGCCGACATCGCCGAATTGCGGGCGATCGTGGAGGAATACCGCCAGCCGCTCGATGTCGGCGCCATGCAGCAGGTGGCGCGACGCTTCCATGTCGCCATCGCCCGCTGCAGCCGCAACAAGCGCGTCATCACCCTCTCGGAAGGCCTGTTCGACGAGCTAGAACGCCTGCTGCGCTTCGCCATCGACTTCTCCGTCAAGGCCGGCGAGCACTCCGACGAGCACACGGCGCTCGTCGATGCGATCGAGGCCGGTGATGGCGAGCGCGCCGCCGCAATCGAGACGGCCCATATCCGGCACGCCCGCGAGTTCCTGATCGAGCGCCTGATGACGCTGGGCTATCTCTCCGAGAGCGAGATCCGGCTCGGCAGCCCCATCCGGAGCACGCAGGCATGATCGCTGTTTCCGACGCAATTGCGCGGCTCTCGGCCGCGCTGGGCGATGGCCCGGCGGCGCAGCTCGCGGCCGCTGCCCTGATCGAGGCGGATGCGCTCGGCCTCCCGCGCTTCGGCGTCGCCATGCTCGATGAATGGACGGCCGACGCAGCGCAGCCGGCAACGGGTGAGCCGCGGGCCATCCGCTGGCTCGACTGCTCGTCCTCGTTCGCGCCGCTCGCCGTTGCTGCCGCCACGCTCAACCTGGAGCTAGCCGCCCGGCAATTCGGGGTCGCTGCCGTCTTCCTGCGCGGCGTCAGGGGCTTCGGCCGGCTGGCTCCCTTCGTCCGCCATCTCGCCGATGCCGGGCTCGTCGGCCTTGCCGGCGCCGAGGGACCGCCCTTCGTCGCGCCGCATGGGGGCACGCGGGCGGTGATTGGCACCAACCCGCTCGCCATCGCCATGGGGCGGGGCAGCGAGCGCGTCGTCATCGACCTCGCCAGCAGCAGCGCCACCATGGCCGATATCCGCACCGCCCGCGCCACGGGCAAGCCCCTGCCGGACGGGATCGCGCTCAATGCAGCCGGGCAGCCGACCGGAATCGCCGCCGAGGTCGCGGCGCTGTTGCCGCGCGGCGGCCAGGTCGGCTCGCTGCTCGGTCTCATGGTCGAGCTCATGGCCGGAGTCGCCGGCGGCGGCCGTGGCGATCCGAAAGGGCGCGGCGTCTTCCTCCTCGCCTTCGATCCGGCGGCGGCCGGAGAGGATATCGACTGGCAAGGCAAGCTGGCCGGCCTGAAGAGCGATTGGACGACTGGCGGGGGGTACTGGCCGCGCGGCGGCGGCTTGCCGACCGAGGCCCTGCTCGACGCCGCATTTGCCGGGCGCCTCGACGCCTGTCTCGCCCGTATGACGGGCTGGGGAGATTGACGATGAAGACCAATCCCGTTCTTTCGGTCACGCCCGCCGACGGCCTGATCGACGAGCCGCGCCGCATCACCGTCTCCGGCCTCGCGCCTGACGAGCTCGTTGCCATTTCCGCCCGGACCTTGCGTTCGCGCGGCGTGGTCTGGGATAGCCAGGCGACCTACATGGCCGACGCGCAGGGCATGGTCGACCTGACCCGCGACGCGCCGGTCGGCGGCGATTATGCCGAGGTCTCGCCGATGGGCCTGCTCTGGAGCCAGCATCCGGCCGGCGGCGGCAGCCAGGAGCTCTTCGCCGACGACGTGATGCAGCCGCTCGTAACCACATTGGTGGCGGAGACCGCAGATGGTGTCCGTACCGAGGCCGAGCTCCTCCAGCGCTTCGCCGCGCCGGGCGTGACGCGGCGCGAGATCCGCGAAGAGGGGCTGGTCGGCACGCTGTTCACACCGGCAGGACCCGGTCCGCATCCGGTCGTGGTCGTGCTCAACGGCTCGGGCGGCGGCATCAACGAGCCGCGTGGCGCGCTCTATGCGTCGCACGGCTATCAGGCCTTCGCGCTCGGCTATTTCAAAGCCCCGGGCCTCTCGCCCTTCATTACCGAGACGCCGCTTGAATACCTTGAAGCCGGCCTGCGCTGGGCGCACCGCGAACTCCAGCCGCGGGACGGCTTCGTCGCCGTTTCCGGCCAGTCGCGTGGCGGCGAACTCGCGCTGCTGCTCGGCGCGACCTATCCCGATCTGGTCTCGGCCGTGATCGCCTATGTGCCCGGCGCCATGGTCCATGGCGCGCAGGGCGCGGGCGATCCCGCACGCGGCGGCTGGCAGGGCGTGACCTGGACGAAGGACGGCGTTCCGCTGCCGCATCTCTGGCAGGAGAACAAGGCGGTGCATTGGCACCCCTGGGCCGGCGATGCCCCGCCCACCCGGCATCACTCCGTCTTTTTCGAGGGTCTGAAGGATCGCGCCCTGGCCGAGCGCGCGCGTATCCCGGTCGAGCAGATCGCCGGCCCGGTGCTGCTGGTCTCCGGCCGCGACGACCGCGCCTGGCCCTCCAGCCTCTATTCCCGGATGGTGGTTTCGACCCTCAGGCGGCACGGTCACCCGCATCTCGTCCGCCATCTCGATTTCGACGATGCCGGCCACGCCATCAACCTGCCCTTCGTGCCGACGACGCAGTTGAGCCGCGAGCACCCGGTCTCGAAGGTACCCTACACCAGCGGCGGCACGCCCTCCGGCAATGCCGGGGCCGATGACGGCTCCTGGCGCGGCGTCCTCGCCTTCCTGGCCGAGGTCACCGGGCGCTGACCCGGCCCGCCCATGCCCTGACGCGCAAGCAGATAACTGGCTTTTGAGAGGAAGACGGACATGCCCACGAACGAGCACCTGGCGGGCCAGTGGCGCGAATGGCGCTATGCCCATGTCGCCACGATGTTCCGTCCCTATGGCTGGACCGCGCTCGTCGCGCAGTACTGGCTGGAGGAGAATGATCGCGACGTCACCTTCGACCTGCTGCCCGGCACCTGGTCGGTCGAGAACGGCCGGGTCATCTTCACCCCGCCGGCCTCCGGGCCGAACCTGTCGGTGAACGGCGAATACCCCACGGGGCCGGTCGAGATCATTCCGGGCCGCAACCAGACCTATGGCCACGGCAACAGCGTGCCGGTCTATTTCGGGGTCAACGAGGTCGAAACCATCGAGCGCACCAAGCATGACGGGCTCAAGCTCTTCGGCGTCCGCGTGCGTGATCCGCGCCAGGCGACGCGGCTGGAAGATGCCGGCGTCACCGCCTTCGACTACGATCCCGCCTGGCGCATCCGCGGCCATTACACGCCGGCCGAGCGCGTCGCCTTCGAGGCCGAGACCGTGGAGGCCGGCGTCCGCGAGAACACGCCGCGCATCGGGACCTTCACTTTCGAACATAACGGCAAGTCCTACACCGTCGTGCTCATCGGCAAGGATACGCCGAAAGGCGTGCAGCCGGTCGCGCATGTCCGTGACCTGACCAGCGGCCCGATCACCTACGGCGCCGGCCGTGTCATCGAATTGCAGTTCGCCGATGAGGCCTGCACCCGCATCGACTGGATCGATTTCAACTACGCGGTCGCACTGCCCTGCGCCTTCACCAATTTCGTCACCTGCCCGCTGGTGCCGCCCGAGAACCATCTCGATTTCGAGGTGCTGGCCGGCGAGAAGCGCCCGGCGCAGGGCATCGTCAGGACGATGACCTATCAGCCCAAGGCGGATAACGCGGCCTGAGCCGGGCTGGGGAACGCTTGATCAGTCATGCTTCCGGGCGAAGCCGAACCCGCTTCGCCCGGGAGGGATCGTAAGGCCGAGCTAGGCCTCGCAGGCGACGCGGCCGCGGCTCTTGCCGAGCCAGACCAGCCCGAGCCCGGCCGCGGCGAGCAATCCGCCGGCCACGGGCACCGCGGCATAGCCGAGGCCGAGGCTGATGACGCCGCCGCCGACTGCGGCACCGAGCGCGTTGCCGAGGTTGAAGGCGCCGACATTGATCGACGAAGCGAGACCCGGCGCCTCGCTGGCGGCCTCCATCACCCGCATCTGCACCGGCGGTACGATGGCAAAAGCGGCGGCGCCCCACGCAAGCAGGCCGATCGCGGCACCGAGATGGCTGGTCAGCAGCAGCGGCAGGGCAAACATGATCGCGGCCAACGCGGCGAGGAAGATCTTCGTCGCGCCGTCGAGCGACCAGTCGGCGAGCCTGCCGCCAAGGCCGTTGCCGAGGGTGAAGCCGACGCCGATCAGCACGAGCGCGAGCGTTACGAAACTGTCCGAGGCGCCGGTGAGCTCCGCCAGGGCCGGGGCGACATAGGTGTAGAGCGTGAACATGGCGCCAGCGCCCATCACCGTCGTCGCCATGGCGAGCAGCACGGCCGGATGGGTCAGCACGCCGAGCTCGCGCCTGACGTCCGGCATCTTGCCGGGCTCGCCCTTCGGCAGCGCTAGCCAGAGGGCCGTGATGGCGGCGAGACCCAGCATCGCAGTGCCGGCGAAGGCCATGCGCCAGCCGATCTGCTGGCCGACCCAGGTCGCGGCCGGCACGCCGCCGATATTGGCGATGGTCAGGCCCATGAACATGGTTGCGACCGCGCTCGCCTGCTTGTCGCGCGGCACGACGCTGGCGGCGACGATGGAGCCGAGCCCGAAGAAGGCGCCGTGGTTGAGGCTGGTGACGAGCCGCGCCAGCAGCAGCGTCGTATAGCTGGGCGAGAGCGCCGAGAGCAGGTTGCCGATCGTGAAGATCGCCATCAGCAGCATCAGCGCCGTGCGCTTGCCGAAGCGGCTGAAGGCCAGCGTCATGATTGGCGCGCCGAGCATGACGCCGATCGCATAGGCGCTGACCAGCAGGCCGGCGGTCGGAATCGACACGTCGACGCCGTCGGCGATGACCGGCAGGAGCCCCATCGGGGAGAATTCGGTCGTGCCGATGCCGAAGGCGCCGATGGCGAGCGCCAGCAACGCCCCGCGGGCATGGGAAGAGGTTTCGGCCATCTCGGCCGTCGCAGTGCTGATGTTCATGACGACATTGTCCTTGCGAGACCCGGTTCCTCAGGCGTCCCAGACAGGGGCGAGGCCGGGAGGATTGACGAGACGCCCGTCGGAACGGGCGAGCCTGCCGATCGCCGCCATGTCGGCGTCGCTCAGCGTGAAATCGAAGATCGCGGCATTCTCGGCCACGCGCTCTGGCTTGGCCGTCTTGGAGAGCGCGACGAAGCCCCGCTGGATCAGCCAGCGCAGCGCGACCTGCGCGGCGCTCTTGCCATAGGGCCCGCCGATCTTCTGCAGGACGGAATCGCGCGGCACCGCGCCATCGGCCATGCCGTAATAGGCGGTGATCGCGACGCCGGCCGCCTTGGCGGCCGCCGCGACGGCGCGCTGGTCGAGATAAGGGTGGACCTCGATCTGGTTGGTGACGATCGGCGCCGGGCTCAGCGCGATCGATTCCTTCATCTGCGCGATGTTCTGGTTGCTGACGCCGATGAAGCGCGTCTTGCCCGCATCCTTGACGGCATTCAGCATCGCGATCTGCTCGGCGATCGCGACCTTGTCGGCCGGCCAGTGCAACAGCAGCAGATCGACCTGGTCGACCTTCAGCTTGTCGAGGCTCTCGTCGACGGAGGCGGCGAATTTTGCCGGGCTGTACTTGTCGACCCAGACCTTGGTGGTCAGGAACAGCTCGTCGCGGCGGATGCCGGCCTTCTGCAGGGCGCGACCGAGCGCGGCTTCGTTGCCATAGATCTGGGCGGTATCGAAATGGCGCACTCCGGCTTCGAGCGCGGCGGGAACGACGCGCTCCACTTCCGTCTCCGTCATCCGGAATACACCGAAGCCGAGGGCAGGAATCTCTGCGCCATGGGCCTTGATCGTCTGCATCCTGCTCTCCTGGTGATCCCCGGCGGCCGGCATGGTCGGCTCGGCCCGGTGCATCGGCGGCATATCCGATGCTGCTTTGGGTTCGATGTGGCGGGAGATAGGCCGCGGCGTTGCGCTTGATAATCGGCCGGCATTCCACTTTATCTGTGAAACGGTTTCATGAATGGGGCGGCGCGTGGACAACCGGGTCGGCGAGATGCAGGTGTTCCAGCGCGTCGTCGAGAGCGGCAGCTTCTCGGAAGCTGCGCGCCTCCTCCTGATGACGCCCTCGACGGTGAGCAAGCTGATCGGCCGGATCGAGGCACGGCTCGGCGTGCGCCTGCTTGAACGCTCGACCCGCCGGCTCTCGCTGACGGCGGAAGGCCAGGTCTTCTATGAGCGCAGCCTTGCGCTACTGGCGGAGCTCGACGAGATCGAGCGGGGCCTGTCGCAAGGGGCGGCGAGCGCGGATGGCACGATCCGGGTCAACGCGTCCGTCGCTATCGGCACCATGGCGCTGGAGCCGTTATTGCCGGCGTTCTGGGCTGAGCATCCCCGGATCGTGGTCGACCTGTCGCTCTCCGACGAGATCGTCGACCTCTATCTCGATCGGACCGATGTCGCGTTCCGCGTCGGGCCTTTGCCGGATTCCAATATGATGGCGCGCCGCATCGGTATAGCCCGGCGCAAGATCGTCGCCGCCCCGGCCTATCTCGAACGGCATGGCGTGCCGCAGACCGTCGAGGATCTCGCGGCGCATAACTGCCTGGGCTTCAATTTCCGCCGCTCCGCGCCTGTCTGGCCGTTCAGGGAGAGCGGTCGCATCGTCGATCGCGCTGTTCATGGTTCGCTGCTGGCCAATAACGGCGAAACCGTGCGGCGCATGGCGGTCGCCGGGATCGGGCTTGCCCGCCTCGGCGACTACCATGCCCGCGAGGACATCGCCGCGGGCCGCCTGGTCGAGGTGCTGTCCGATGTCGTCGAAAGCGACCAGGAGGAGGTTCACGCCGTCTATCTCGGCGGGCCGCGCCTGCCGCACCGGGTCAGGCTCTTCATCGATTTCGCCTGCCCTCGGCTGGCGGCGTTCCTGGCCCGGTGAGGGGAGGCGGGGTGCTGCGAGGCCGCTCTTTCCGAAAGCGCCGGAATGGCCCAAGAATGCCGATCACGGGCGGCCGGCAAAATTTCGCGCCGGCCGCTCTTGCAGATATTTTAAGCTTGAAACATTATGGTCCGCGCGTGCCGTAAGAATCCAAGGGAACGGGGCCGCGCTTCAAATTCGTCCGGGAGAGCATCGATGACGACATTCAGGTTCGGTCTGGCACTCGGTTGCGGCGTGCTGGCTCTGTCCATCGCTTCCGCACAGGCGCAGGAGCCGATCAAGATCGGCGTGGTCAGCGTGCTGACCGGCCCGGCCGCCTCGCTTGGCCAACAGGTCCGCGACGGCTTCCAGCTCGCGGTCGACAAGAACGGCGGCAAGCTCGGCGGCGTGCCGGTCAAGATCACCGTGATCGACGACGAGCTGAAACCCGACGTCGCGGTCGAGCGCGTGCGCTCGTTCGTCGAGGCCGAGAAGCCGGCCTTCGTCGTCGGCCCGGTCTTCTCGAACATCCTCGGCGCGATCGCCAAGCCGGTGCTCGATTCCGGCGCCTTCCTGATCAGCCCGAATGCCGGCCCTTCGACCATGGCCGGCAAGGCCTGCAACAAGAACTTCTTCGTCACCTCCTACCAGAACGACCAAGTCCACGAGGTCCTCGGCAAATACGCGCAGGACCAGAACTACAAGCGGGCCTACATCATCGCGCCGAACTATCAGGCCGGTAAGGACTCGCTCGCCGGCTTCAAGCGCTACTTCAAGGGTGAGATCGTCGACGAGGTCTATGCGCCGCTGAACGCGATGGATTTCTCGGCCGACCTCGCCAAGATCGCCTCATCCAAGCCCGATGTCGTCTTCGCCTTCCTGCCCGGCGGGCTCGGGGTCAATTTCGTCAAGCAGTGGTCGCAGGCCGGCCTGCAAGGCAAGATCCCGTTCCTCTCCGCCTTCACGGTCGATGAATCGACCCTGCCGGCGCAGCAGGACGCCGCGGTCGGCCTCTATGGCGGCATGACCTGGGCGCCCAACATGGACAACCCGCAGACGAAGGATTTCGTCAAAGCCTATGAGGCAGCCTACAAGATCGTGCCCGGCTCCTATGCCCAGCAGTCCTACGACGCGGCCATGCTGATCGATTCCGCCGTGAAGGCGGCTGGCGGCGCCGGCAATCCCGACAAGCTCCGCGAGGCGCTCAAGAAGGCCGACTTCACCTCGCTGCGCGGCAAGTTCAAGTTCAACACCAATGGCTATCCGATCCAGGATTTCTACCTCGTCAAGGTTGCCAAGCGCGCCGACGGCAAGTTCCAGACCGAGATCGCCCAGAAGGTGTTTTCGGACTACGCCGATCCGCACGCCAAGGATTGCGCGCTGAAGTAAGGCAAAGCGGCAGTTATCTCTGACGCTACCGTGCCACCGTCATGGTCGGGCTTGTCCCGACCATCCACGTCTTCGCTGGTCGAAGGTCGTGTTCAAGACGTGGATGCTCGCCACAAGGGCGAGCATGACGAGGTTTAAGCGATCGCTTTCCGCAAAGACGGCAATAGCCCCGTGTCCTGAGTGAACAGGCGACAGCACCTGCCATGACCCTCAGCCTCCTGATCGTTCAGCTCCTGAACGGGCTCCAGTTCGGCGTCCTGCTGTTCCTGGTGGCGGCCGGGTTGACGCTGGTCTTCGGCGTGATGGACTTCATCAATCTGGCCCATGGCGTCCAGTACATGCTCGGCGCCTATCTCGCCGTGACCTTCGTCTCGCTGACCGGCTCCTTCCTGCTCGGGCTGGCGCTCGCGCTCGCGGCTGCGCTGCTGCTCGGGCTCGCCCTCGAATTCCTGGTCTTCCGGCATCTCTACGAACGCGACCACCTCGACCAGGTGCTGGCAACCTTCGGATTGATCCTGCTGCTCAACCAGGCGGTGAAGATGATCTGGGGCGCGGCGCCGCTCTCGGTGCCGGTACCCGAATTCCTCTCCGGCAATGTCCGGTTGATGGACGGCATCCTCTACCCGGTCTACCGCTTCGCCCTGATCGCGGCGGGCTTAAGCGTCGGCGCGCTGCTCTGGTTCGTGGTCGAGAAGACCCGCACCGGCATGCTGCTCAGGGCAGGGGCTTCCAATGCGCCAATGGTCTCGGCCCTCGGCGTCGATATCCGCAAGCTGTTCATGATCGTCTTCGCCTTTGGCACCATGCTCGCCGGCTTCGCCGGGGCGATGGCGGCGCCGATCCTCTCGGTCGAGCCCGGCATGGGCGACACCGTGCTGATCCTCGCCTTCGTCGTCATCGTCGTTGGCGGCATCGGCTCGATCCGCGGTGCCTTCGTCGGCGCGCTGATCGTCGGCCTTGTCGACACGCTCGGTCGCTCCTCGATGAACGACCTGCTCCGTTTGTTCATGGCGCCGGCCTCGGCCCGCGCCACGGGTGCCGCGCTCTCCTCGATGCTGATCTATCTGGTCATGGCGGCGGTGCTGTTCGTCAAGCCGGAAGGTCTGCTGCCGGCCAAGGGGCGCTCGTGAACATGGCGAGCACCTCCTCAGCGTCGACGGCGCCCGTGGCGCGACCGGTCGCCCCGATGGTGCGCCGGCTCGCCCCGCTCGTCATCTTCACTCTGCTTGCCCTGCTGCCGTTGGCGTCCGCGCTCGGCCTGCCCGGACATTGGCTGACGCTGGTGACGCGGGCGATGATTGTCGCGATCGCCGCGCTCTCGCTCGACCTCGTCCTCGGCATCGGCGGGCTGATCTCCTTCGGCCACGCCGCCTATATCGGCATCGGCGCCTATGGCACCGGCATCCTGATCACCGAGGGCCGGACCGAGCTTCTCGTGGCGCTGCCGGTCGTTCTCCTTGCCTGTGCCGTCTTCGCGACGATCACCGGCTATGTCTCGCTCCGCACGCGCGGCGTGGCCTTCATCATGATCACGCTGGCTTTCGGGCAGATGGCCTTCTATTTCGCGCAGGCGCTCTCGGCCTATGGCGGCGATGACGGCCTGACGCTCTACGAGAAAAGCACGCTGCTGGGGCGCGAGATCTTCGGCAACCGCACCGGCTTCTATTATATCGCGCTCGGCACGCTGGCCGTCTGCTACTGGCTGGTGCGGCGGCTTGTGGCTTCGCGCTTCGGCCGCGTGCTGCGGGCGGCGCGCGAGAACGCCGTGCGGGTCACCGTCACCGGCTACGACGTCAACCATGTCCGGCTCGGTGCTTATGTCATCAGCGGCATGATGGCGGGGCTCTCCGGCCTGCTGCTCGCCAACCAGACCGATTTCGTCAGCCCGGCCTATATGTCCTGGCCGCGCTCGGGCGAATTGATCTTCATGGTCGTGCTCGGCGGCGTCGGTTCGCTCTATGGCTCGATCCTCGGCGCGCTCGCCTTCCTCGTCACCGAGGACGTGCTCTCCAGCTTGACACAGAACTGGAAGGTCATCTTCGGCCCCCTGATCGTGCTCTTCGTGCTGTTCACCCATGGCGGCATCGCCGGTCTCGTCACCAAGCTGAGGGGGCGCCGCGATGGCTGAGCCGGCGCTCGCACTCAAAGGCCTCGCCAAGTCGTTCGGCGCGCTCAAGGTCACCAACGGGGTCGACCTCGCCATCGCACCCGGGGAACTGCACGCCCTGATCGGCCCCAACGGCGCCGGCAAGACCACTTTGGTCCATCAGATCTCCGGCACGCTCCGGCCGGATTCCGGCGCGATCCTGTTCGGCGGGCAGGACATCACCCGCCTGCCGCCGCAGGCACGGGCGCGGGCCGGGCTCGCCCGCACCTTCCAGATCACCTCGACCATCGCCTCGCTCTCGGCGCTGGAGAATGTCGCGCTCGGCGTGCAGGCGCATAGCGCCCATCCGCTCTCGCTTTTCCGAGACGCGGCGAGCGACGAGGCGCTCAACGCCCCCGCCTGGGAGGCTCTGGAGGCGGTCGGCCTCGCCGAGCGCGCCCATGCGCCTGCGGGGAGCCTCTCGCATGGCGAGAAGCGCGCGCTCGAAATCGCAATGGCGCTGACGCTGCAACCCAAGCTCATCCTGCTCGACGAGCCCTTGGCTGGCGTCGGCCATGAGGAGGGCGAGCGCCTGATCGCGCTGCTGAACAGCCTCAAAGGCCGCTTCGCCATGCTCCTGGTCGAGCACGACATGAGCGCCGTCTTCGCGCTCGCCGACCGCGTCACCGTGCTGGTCTATGGCGGCGTGATCGCCTCCGGCGAGCCGGCGGCCGTTCGCGCGGATCCGGCGGTGCGACAGGCCTATCTCGGCGAGGAGGGCTAGCGATGCTGAGCGTCGAAGGGCTCGACGCCGGCTATGGCGAGGCGCAGATCCTGTTCGGGGTCGACCTTGCCGTCGGCGAAGGCGAGGTCGTCACCCTGCTCGGCCGCAACGGCATGGGCAAGACCACGACCGTGCGCTCGATCATGGGCCTGTTGCCGGCGCGCGCCGGAAAGATCGCCTTCGGCGGGCGGGACCTCACCGGCGCCGCACCCTTCCGCATCGCGCAGGCCGGGATCGGCCTCGTGCCGGAAGGCCGTCAGATCTTCCCGACTCTCTCAGTCGAGGAGAACCTGATCGCGACCGCCGCCGATCGCTCCGGCAAGGCTCGCTGGAATCTGGAGCGGATCTACGCCTTTTTTCCGCGCCTCAAGGAGCGGCGCGAGAACCGAGGCAACCAGCTTTCCGGCGGCGAGCAGCAGATGCTCGCGATCGGCCGGGCGCTGATGACCAATCCCAAATTGATCATCCTCGATGAGGCGACGGAAGGGCTCGCGCCCCTGATCCGCGAGGAGATCTGGAGCTGCCTGGCCGCCCTGAAGGCGGAGGGTGAGTCGATCCTGGTCATCGACAAGAATGTCGATGCGCTGGTCCGGATCGCCGACCGCCATGTCGTGCTGGAGAAGGGCCGCGTCGTCTGGCGCGGCTCCAGCGCGGAGCTGCGCAGCGACAGCGCCGTGAAGGACCGCTTCCTGCATTTCTAGCAGGTGATATCACCGCCATCCGGCCCGCACGCCGGCAGATGAGGAGAGCCAAGACCATGAACCCGCTGACCGCCGGCGTGACGCGCGCCAACGAGGGCCTCGACGGCATTTCCTGGAACATCCTTGGCCAGACCTATGTGCCGAAGACGCTGACCGAGGAAAGCTTCTCCTGGCACGCCACGCTGCCGCCGGGCACCTTCGTGCCGCCGCATATCCACACGACGCAGGATGAGTTCATCTACATGCTGGAAGGCCGGCTCGACCTGCTGCTCGACGGCAAGGAGAGCTTCGCCACCGCCGGCGACCTGATCAAGCTGCCGCGCAATATCCCGCACGGCCTGTTCAACAAGAGCGATTCCACGGTGAAGTGCCTGTTCTGGGTTTCGCCGACGGCGCGGCTCTACGACCTGTTCTGGGGGCTGCATTCCATGGCCGAGCAGAAACCGGCCGATGTCGTCGCGCTCTCGGCCAAGCACGAGGTCGACTTCCTGCCGCCTCCGCCGGATGCCGGTTGAGGGCAGGCGCCCGACGCTTCGCCATCATTTCGAAGCGCCCCAGCAGGTGTTTGGGCGCGTCGTTGGCTTGAGATTTCACGGAGCCACGCCGTCATCCCGGGCTTGACCCGGGATCCATGCCGGAGCGTATCCCGCACAGGTTCAGGCATGGATCCCGGATCTCCGCTTCCCTCCGTCTGACATGACCGCGGTTGAAAAGTCCGTTCGCCTACTTCTTCCGTGCCAACTGCTCGGCCGAGAACCCGGCCTTGCCGGCATAGCCCTTGACGATCTGCTCGCGCGACGCGTGGTCGAGCACCCGTTCGATATCGTCGAAACCGTTCGGCGCCAGCGCCTCCACCGCGTCGATCACCCGCTCCGGCCCACCGACACGGTTCATCGCCACGACCTCCGCCGTCGCCGGCAGGCGCTCGGCCTCATAGGCAGCCAATGCCTGACGCGGATGCTCGGCCTTGGCCAGCCAGTCGGCGAGGCAGCGCGCATCCAGGATCGCCTGCGAGGCGCCGTTGGAGCCGACCGGGTACATCGGATGCGCGGCGTCACCGAGTAAGGTGACGCGGCCATGGGTCCAGCGCGGCAGCGGATCGCGGTCGCACATCGGATATTCCCAGAACGTCGCGGTCGCCCGGATCAGCGCCAGGATATCGACCTCCGGCACGCTGAAGCGTCGGGCGAAGGGCAGCACGTCCTCGAGCCGGCCAGGCTTGGACCAGGCCTCCTTCGGCGGCGGCCTCTCGGGATCGCCGGTGCGGATATTGACGACCCAGTTCAGCAGGCGCGTCTGCGGTGTCGCCCCTTGGCCGATCGGATAGAGCACGAGCTTGCCGGCCATGCCGCCGGCGATGATCATGCTCTCGCCGTCGAGGAAGATGGGCCAGTCGCAGGCGCCGCGCCACATCTGCACGCCCTGCCAGCGCGGCGACCCCTGGTTCGGGAAATAGAAGGCGCGCACGGCGGAATGGATGCCGTCGGCGCCGACCAGGATGTCGCCGCGGGCGGTCTCGCCGCCCTCGCCGAAGCGGGCATCGCTGAAATGCGCGGTGACGCCTCCCTCGTCCTGGATGAAGCCTTGCAGCCGGCGCCCGGTGCGGATCGCATCCTCACCGAGCCGTTCGGCCACCGCGTCGCGGATGACCCTCTGCAGCCGGCCGCGATGGATCGAGAACTGCGGAACCGGCGCGCCGGCATGCAGGCCCCGCAGCTCGCTCCAGACGGTCTGTCCGAAACGGTTCATGTAGTGCAATTCGCGCGTGCGGATGCCGACCGCATCGAGCGCCGGCAGCAGGCCGAGGTCGGCGAGCTCGCGAATGGCGTGGGGCAGGGTATTGATGCCGACGCCGACCTCGCGGATTTCGCTCGCCTGCTCGTAGACCGTCGCGCCGATGCCGCGTGCATGGAGCATCAGCGCGAGCGTCAATCCACCAATGCCGCCGCCGACGATGATAACCCGCATCTGCCCGTCCCCTCAGGTCTTATATTTTAAGTTTGAAATATCTTGGTCCGGCTTGTCAATTTGCACAACGGGGCAGGGGCGGTCGCGGTCGCTTCAGCGCGCCTCGATCACGTCCTGAACCATGTCGAAGAAGCTGCGCACCAGCGGCAGGCGTTGGCGCTCCGCCCGGCAGACGATGTATTCGCCGACGTCGAAATCGGCGCCCGTGATGACGATGCGCTTCAGGCCGGGCTCCGGCTTGAACTCGGCGGCGAAAACGACCCCGATCCCGAAGCCGAAGGCGACGGCCTCGCGCACGGCCTCTCGCGACTGCACCTCCAGCAGGTTGGCGGGCCTGATCCCGGTGACCGACAGCCGGTTCTCGAAGACCTCCCGCGTGATCGAGCCGCGCTCGCGCAGCACGATATCCTGGCCGGCGAAGGCCTCGATCGGGATCTGGTCGTGCCGGGCCAATTCGTGCTGGTCGGAGACGAAGGCGACGAGATCGTCCGAGCGCAGCCGGACGCTGTGGATGCGCGGGTCGGAATTGGCCCGGGCCGTGATCGCGACATCGGCGGCGAAATCCATGATCTGGTCGACGACTTCAGAGGAGTTGCCGATCGTCAGCGAGAAGGTCAGGCCCGGATAGCGCTCGCGCATCCGGGCGAGCGCCGCCATGACATGGGTGGCGCTGTCGGCAGCGATCCGCAGATGGCCGCGCTGGAGCGTGCGGCTGCCGGCGAGCAGCGATTCCGCCTCGTCCTCGGCCGCGAACAGCCTGGCCGTGACCACGAACAGGCTTTGCCCGAGCGGCGTCAATTTCACCTGCCTGCCTGCGCGGTCGAACAGCCTGACGCCATAGGCATCTTCCAGCCCGCGCACCTGGGCTGAGAGGGTGGGCTGGCTGACATGGCGCGTCTTGGCAGCGCCGGTGAAGCTCTGCGCCTCGGCGACGGCATGGAAGGCCGCGAGGCCGGAATAGCTGATCGCCATATCTATAGATCCTATCTATGGGAGATATGGAAACGATGTATTGGACCTATGTCAATCGCGGTCCTAGCGTCCGGTCATCCGCCGCAACGAGATCGCGAGACCATCATGGCCCAGGCCCGCCGCCCTGCCTCTTCCGAAACCGGTGATCCGCTCCTCCTCACGCCCGGTCCGCTGACCACCAGCAAGGCCATCAAGGAGGCGATGGTGCATGACTGGGGCTCGCGCGACGCGACCTTCGTCGGCATCAACAAGGCGGTTCTGGAGGAGCTGCCGAAGATCATCCATGGCGGCGAGGACTTCGTCACCGTGCCGATGCAGGGCTCCGGCACCTTCGCCGTCGAGGCGATGCTGACCACCTTCGTGCCGCGCGACGGCAAGATCCTGGTCCTGATCAACGGCGCCTATGGCCAGCGCGCCAAGCGCATCCTGGAGATCGCCGGCCGCGCCGTCGCCGTCCACGAGACCGCCGAGGACACTCCGCCCGATCTCGCCGAGGTGGACCGCATACTGGTCGCCGACACCGCCATCACCCACATCTTCACCGTCCATTGCGAGACGACCAGCGGCATCCGCAACCCGGTCGAGGCGATCGCTGCGCTGGCCAAGCGCCATGGCCGCCGCCTGCTGATCGACTCGATGAGCGCCTTCGGCGCCCTGCCGCTCGACAGCCGTGAGGTCTATTTCGACGCGGTCGCCGCCTCCTCGAACAAGTGCATCCAGGGCGTTCCCGGCCTCGGCTTCGTCATCGCCCGCAAGAGCGCGCTCGCCGAGACCAAGGGCAACGCCACCACGCTGGTGCTCGATCTCCATGACCAGAACGCCGGCTTCGAGCGCACCGGCCAGTACCGCTTCACCCCGCCGATCCATGTCATCGTCGCCTTCCATGCGGCCTTGCAGGAATTCTGGGCCGAGGGTGGCGTCGCGGGACGCGGCGAGCGCTACGCCGAGAATGCCCGCATCCTGATCGAGGGCATGGAAGGGCTCGGCTTCCGCACGCTGCTGCCGGCCGCCCGGCAGGCGCCGATCATCGTCACCTTCCACATGCCGGAGGACAAGAACTTCGTCTTCCAGCGCTTCTACGATGCCCTGAAGGATGCCGGCTACGTCATCTATCCCGGCAAACTGACGGTCGCCGACAGCTTCCGCATCGGCTGCATCGGTGCGCTCGGCGCGCAGGACATGCGTGCCTTCGTCGCCACGGTGTCGGATGTCCTTGATGAAATGGGCGTCGGCCTGAAGTCGGCCGCGTGAGGAGCCCTGAGATGACAATGCACACGAAGATCGGCTCGGATGTCGTTGCGAACGGCCGCGAATATGCACGGCCGCAGCGCCCGACGGTGGTGATCTGCATGGACGGCTCGGAGCCGGCCTATATCGAGGCGGCCAGCGCCAAGGGCCTGACGCCGAACCTCGACCGGATCATGAAGACCGGCGCCAGCACCCACGCCTATTCGGTGATCCCGAGCTTCACCAACCCGAACAACCTTTCGATCATCACCGGCCGCCCGCCGGTCTGGCACGGCATCGCCGGCAACTTCTTCTATGACCGCGAGGCGAAGGAAGAGGTGATGATGAACGATGCCCGCTTCCTGCGGGCGCCGACCATCCTCGCCGAATTCCAGAAGGCCGGCTTCAAGGTCGCGATGGTCACCGCCAAGGACAAGCTGCGTACCTTGCTCGGCAAGGGCCTGGACTTCGCTTCCGGCAGCGCCATCGCCTTCTCCTCGGAGAAAGCCGACAAGGCCAATAGGCCTGAGAACGGCATCGAGAATGTGCTCGATTTCGTCGGCATGCCGGTGCCGTCGGTTTATTCGGCCGATCTCTCGGAGTTCGTCTTCGCCGCCGGCGTGAAGCTGCTGGAGACCTTCAAGCCCGACCTGATGTATCTCTCGACCACCGACTATGTGCAGCACAAGGCCGGCCCCGGCTCGGAGATGGCGGACTCGTTCTATGCCATGTTCGACACCTATGTCGGCAAGCTCGACGCGCTCGGCTGCACGCTGGTCATCACCGCCGACCATGGCATGAACGACAAGCATCTCGCCAATGGCGAGCCGGACGTGATCTATCTCCAGAGCCTGATGGACGAGTGGTACGGCAAGGGCACGATGCGCGTGATCCTGCCGATCACCGACCCCTATGTCGTGCATCACGGCGCGCTCGGCTCCTTCGCCACCGTCTATCTGCCTGATGGCATGAGCCAGGAAGAGGTTGCGGCCCGCATCTCCGGCCTCGACGGCATCGCGCTGGCTGTGACCTCGGCCGAAGCCTGCGAGCGCTTCGAACTCCCGGCTGACCGGATCGGCGATGTCGTGGTCGTCTCGACCCGCCAGAAGGTGATCGGCACCTCGCCGGACAAGCACGATCTTTCGGGCCTGACCGAGCCCCTGCGCTCGCATGGCGGCATCACCGAGCAGCGTGTGCCGATGATCGCCAACCGGCCGATCACGGTGCCGATGGGCCGCACGCTCCGCAATTTCGACGTCTTCGACGTCGCCCTGAACCTGGTGAACTGAGATGAACGCGACGGTGAAGCCGCCGGTGCGGCGCGAGGCGATGCGCATCGCCGGCAAGCTGGTCACGACCGACGACATGGTCGAGGTCCATAATCCCTATGACAACAGCGTGGTCGGCCTGATCCCGGCCGCCCGGCCCGAGCATGTGCGCGAGGCTTTCGCCAAGGCGAAGGCGTTCAAGCCGAAGCTCTCGCGCTACGAGCGCCAGCAGATCCTGCAGAAGACGGCCGAGCTGCTGCGCGACCGCAAGGAGCTTTTCGCCAAGTTGATCACGGCGGAAGCGGGCCTCTGCTGGAAGGACTCGCTCTATGAGGCCAGCCGCGCCTATGACGTCTGGTCCTTCGCGGCGCAGCTCACCATCAAGGACGATGGCGAGATGTTCTCCTGCGACATCTCGCCGAACGGCAAGGCGCGCAAGATCTTCACGACGCGCCAGCCGCTGCTCGGCGTGATCTCGGCGATCACGCCGTTCAACCACCCGCTCAACATGGTCAGCCACAAGCTGGCCCCGGCGATCGCGACCAATAACCGTCTCGTGCTGAAGCCGACCGAGCTGACGCCGCTGACCGCGCTGGCGCTGGCCGACGTGCTCTACGAGGCCGGCCTGCCGCCCGAGATGCTCTCGGTCGTCACCGGCAATCCCTCGACCATGGGCGATGCGATGATCACCGATCCCGATGCGGGTCTGGTGACTTTCACCGGCTCGGTCCGCGTCGGCAAGCACATCGCCGACAAGGCAGGCTACAAGCGCATCGTCCTCGAGCTCGGCGGCAACGATCCGCTGATCGTCATGGAGGATGCCGATCTCGACAAGGCGGCCGAACTCGCCGTCACCGGCGCGACCAAGAATTCCGGCCAGCGCTGCACGGCGGTGAAGCGCATCCTGGTGGTCGAGAGCGTCGCCGACGCCTTCTCCAAGCTCGTCGTCGAGAAGGCGAAGAAGCTGAAATGCGGCGATCCGATGGATCCGAATACCGATGTCGGCTGCGTCATCAACGCCCGCTCGGCCGCACTCTTCCAGGCCCGCGTCGACGACGCCGTGACCAAGGGCGCCGAGGTTCTCTACGGCAAGCGGGCGGAAGGGGCGCTGTTCCACCCGACCGTGGTCGACAATATCCCCTACACCTGCGAGCTGGTGCATGAGGAGACCTTCGGCCCGGTGATCCCGATCATCCGCGTGCCCAACGACATCGCCGAGGTGATCCGGATCTCGAACTCGACCGCCTATGGTCTCTCTTCCGGCATCTGCACCAACCGCTACGATTACATCCAGCGCTTCGTCGCGGATCTGGAGGTCGGCACGGTCAATCTCTGGGAGGTGCCGGGCTACCGGATCGAGATGTCTCCCTTCGGCGGCATCAAGGATTCCGGCCTCGGCTACAAGGAGGGCGTCGTCGAGGCCATGAAATCCTTCACAAACGTCAAGACGTGGTCGATGCCCTGGACCGCGTGAACAAGAAAAGGCCAGCGCAGGCGGAGCGATCCGCCTGCGTTTTTTGCATGTCAGGGGAAGAAAACGTCTGAAGAGCGTTCAAGCTGACCATAATGAGGGGATGAGAACATGAAGAACTGGCTTGCTTCCTGCGTCATCGGCGCCTTCGCGCTCGCGCTTCCGGGTGTCGCACAGGCGCAGAAGACGAAGGTAACGATCTATACGGCTCTCGAGAACGACCAGCTCGCGCCTTTCAAATCCTCGATCGAGAAAGCCGTGCCAGAGGCTGAGGTCGTCTGGGTCCGCGACTCCACCGGAGTCATCACGGCCCGCTTTCTCGCCGAGAAGGACAATCCCCGCGCCGACATGGTGATGGGGCTCGCCGCATCGAGCCTCCTGATGTTCGAGAAGGCCGGCCTGCTCGAAACCTACAAGCCGGCCGGAGCTGATGCCCTGAAGCCGGTCTTCCGCGATCCCAATAGCCCCTATACCTGGACCGGCATGGACGCTTATCTCGGCGTCGTCTGCTATAATACGGCCGAGGCCAAGGGCGTCCCCGTTCCGACCTCCTGGAAGGACCTGCTCAACCCGGCCTTCAAGGGCAAGATCGTGATGCCGCACCCGGCCTCCTCCGGCACCGGCTACCTGATGGTCGCCGGCTGGCTGCAGAGCATGGGCGAGGCCGAGGGCTGGAAGTTCATGGACGGACTGCACGAGAATATCGGCGCCTACCTGCATTCGGGCTCGGCGCCTTGCGTCCAGGCGGCGCGCGGCGAGCGCACCATCGGTCTGGCGCTCGACATGCGCGGTGCCTCCGAGAAGAGCAAGGGCGCGCCGATCGAGGTCGTGATCCCGAAGGAGGGCGTGGGCTGGGAGATGGAAGCCAGCGCGATCGTCAAGGGAGCCAAGAATCTCGCGCTCGCCAAGAAGATCGCCGACTGGTCGACGACCAAGGATGCCAACGAGCTCTACTCCAAGACCTACGCCATCGTCGCCGCGCCCGGCGTGGGGACCAAGCCGGCGAACTATCCCGCCAATGCCGAGGCCGGCATGATCAAGAACGATCTCGGCTGGATGGCCGACAACCGCGACCGCGTGCTCGCCGAATGGTCGAAGCGCTACGAGTCGAAGGCGGCGCCGAAGAACTGAGCCTCCGCCGTGCCGCCGCCGGTGCGGGCGGCGGCATGGTCTGTGCAAGACGCTAGAGAAGCCTCGCCGGCGATGCGAGGCGGGTCTCTGCCCGTTCAAATGAAGGCCGGCACGATGTCCAAGACCGCGATCTCCCCGACGACCCCATTCCTCTCGATCCGCAACCTCGCCAAGAATTTCGGGGCGTTCCGGGCGCTGCACGACATCGATCTCGATATCCATCGCGGCGAATTCGTCTGCTTCCTCGGCCCCTCCGGCTGTGGCAAGACCACGCTGCTGCGCGCGGTCGCCGGCCTCGACCTGCAGGATAGCGGCACCATCCATATGGGCGGGCGCGACGTTTCGCATGCCAGTCCCTCCGAGCGCGATTTCGGCATCGTCTTCCAGTCCTATGCGCTCTTCCCCAATCTCACGGTCGCCGACAATGTCGGCTACGGGCTGGTCAATCGCCGGCGATCCCGCGACGAGATCGCCAGGCGTGTCGATGAGCTTCTTGCCCTCGTCGGCCTGCCGGATCAGGGCAAAAAATATCCGGTCCAGCTTTCGGGTGGCCAGCAGCAGCGCGTGGCGCTGGCGCGTGCGCTTGCCACCTCGCCGGAACTGCTGCTGCTCGACGAGCCGCTCTCGGCGCTCGACGCCAAGGTCCGGCTGCGCCTGCGCGACGAGATGCGCTCGCTGCAGCAGCGCCTTGGCGTGACCACGATCATGGTGACCCATGACCAGGAGGAGGCGCTCGCCATGGCCGATCGCATCGTCGTGATGCGCGACGGAGCGGTCGAGCAAGTCGGCTCGCCCGAGGAGATCTATCGCCGCCCCGCGACGCCTTTCGTTGCCGATTTCGTGGGCCACATGACCTTCATGGACGCGATCGTGACCGGCCCCGGCAAGGTCCGCGTCGACGAGCTCGATCTCGTCGTCGCCAATGCCGCGCCTTTCGCGATTGGTACGCCGGTCAGGCTCGCGATGCGACCCGAGGAGGTCCGCACCCGCGGCATCGGCGCGGAGACGCCGAACCGCTTCGAGGCGACGATCGGGGACCTGGCCTTCCTCGGGTCCTTCTGCCGGGCGCATCTGGAGCCGACCGGCTCGCGCGCGACTCGGATCGCCGCCGATTTCTCGACCAATGCGATGCGCGATCTTGGCATCGTGCCGGGGCAGGTCCGCGCCGTCGCCTTTCCGCCCGAGGCCCTGCACGTCTTTGCCGGGGATGGACGATGAGCGATCTCGCACAGCCCCTGCCGATGACCGATACGCCTGTGAAAGTCGCGCCGCTGCGGATCAGCGAGCGCCATGTCGCCGGCGCGCTGATCCTGGCGCTCTGCGCCGTCCTGGTTCTGATCATCGCGCTGCCGCTCTGGGCTCTGCTGTCCAAGAGCCTGGAAGACACGCAAGGCAAGTTCGTCGGGCTCGCCAATTTCGTCAGCTATGCGACGACTCCCTCGCTGTTCTATTCGCTGCTCAACAGCCTGCTCGTCGCCAGCGCGACTACGCTGATCGTCGTGCCGCTGGCCTTTCTCTACGCCTATGCGCTGCGCCGCAGCTGCATCCCGGCCAAGGGCGCCTTCTACGCCGCGGCGATGATCCCGGTCTTCGCGCCCTCGCTGCTGTCGGGGCTGGCGCTGATCTATCTCTTCGGCAACCAGGGCATCCTGAAATCCTTGATGATGGGCACCTCGCTCTACGGCCCCGTCGGCATCGTCGCGGCCGAGGCGCTCTACAGCTTCCCGCATGCGATGCTGATCCTCGTCACGGCGCTGGCGCTCTCGGACGGGCGTCTGCGCGAGGCGGCGGACGCCATGGGCACCTCGCGCTGGCGCATCTTCCGCACGATCACCCTGCCGGGCGCGCGCTACGGCGTGATCAGCGCGATCTTCGTCGTCTTCACGCTGGTCATCACCGATTTCGGCATTCCCAAGGTCATCGGCGGGCAGTTCAGCGTGCTGGCGACCGATGCCTACCGGCAGGTCGTCGGCCAGCAGAATTTCCCGATGGGCGCCGTCGTCGGCATCATCCTGCTGGTGCCGGCCGTGCTCGCTTTCTTCGTCGACCGTGTCGTGCAGCGGCGCCAGAGCGCCATGCTCTCCGCCCGCGCCGTCCCTTACGTCCCGCGTCCGGATCGCCGCCGCGACCTCGCTTTGCTCGGTTTCGTCAGCCTGGTGGCGCTCGCCATCGTCGGCCCCTATGCGATCGCCTTCTGGGGCTCCTTCGTCAAATACTGGCCCTACAACCTGTCGCTGACGCTGAGCAATTACGACTTCGCGCAGGTCGAGCCCGACGGCTGGGGCACCTATGCCAACTCGCTGATGCTGGCTTCGCTGACGGCGGTGATCGGCACGGCCCTGATCTTCACCGGCGCCTATCTGATCGAGAAGGTGAAGCTCTTTCCGCGCCTGCGCGCCTTCGCCCAGTTTCTCGCGATGCTGCCGATGGCGGTACCCGGCCTCGTGCTCGGCCTCGGCTATGTCTTCTTCTACAATGCCGGCTGGAACCCGCTCGGCTTCCTTTACGGGACGCTGACGATCCTGGTGATCAACACCGTCGCGCATTTCTACACGGTCGGGCACATCACGGCCCTGACCAGCCTGAAGCAGCTCGACGGCGAGTTCGAGTCGGTCTCCGCCTCGCTCAAGGTGCCGTTCTGGTCGACCTTCCGCCGCGTGACCGCGCCGATCTGCCTGCCGGCGATCCTCGACATCGCAGTCTATGTCTTCGTCAATGCGCTGACCACGGTCTCTGCCGTGATCTTCCTCTATGGGGCCGACACCAAGCTCGCCTCGATCGCGATCGTCCATATGGACGAAGCAGGCGCCATGGCTTCGGCCGCGGGCATGGCGAGCATCATCATGGTCACCGCGATTGCCGTGAAGCTGCTCCATGTCGGGCTCGACCAGCTGGTCTTCGGCCGCCTGCAGCAATGGCGCCAGCGCTAGGGATATCGAGTTATGCGCCTGGGCGTGATCGCCGATATTCATGGCAACCTGCCGGCGCTCGAAGCCGTGCTGGCGAAGCTCGACGCCCTCGCGCCGGATCGCGTCGTCAATCTCGGCGATTGCGCCTCCGGCCCGCTCTGGCCTGCCGAGACGGTCGCGCTGCTGCGCTCGCACGTGATGAGCCATGTCCGAGGCAATCACGACCGGGCGCTCGGCGCAGCCTCGCCGGAAGGGCTCGGCGCCTCCGACAGCTATGCCTGGCAGGCGCTCGACCCGGAAGCTCGCACCTGGCTCGCCAGCCTGCCGGCAGAGATCACGGTCGAAGGCGCGCTCTGCTTCCATGCCTGTCCCGGCGATGACGAAGCTTATCTCATGGAAGAAGTCCATGACGGCTATCTCATGCCGTCGCCGATCCCGACGATCGAGCAGCGCCTGGCCGGCCGGACGGCGCCATTGATGCTCTGTGGGCACAGCCATCTGCCACGCGCTGCGCGTTTGCGTTCCGGTGCGATCGTGCTCAATCCCGGCAGCGTCGGGAATCCGGCCTATCACGACACGAACCCGATCCATGTCTCCGAAAGCGGCACGCCCCATGCCCGCTTCGCCATCGTCACGCTCGGTGCCGAGCTCGCGATCGAGCATCACCTCGCCCTCTATGACTGGGAGCGTTCGGCGCGGCGTGCCGAGGATAATGGACGTGCCGACTGGGCCCATGCCCTCCGGACCGGCACGGCATCGTCGTAGCGGCGGCGTCTTCCGTGCTTCCTTGGAAACGCGAGTCATCCCGGACGTAGCGAAGCGAAGATCCGGGATCCATGCCTGAACCTTGATCGGAGGCGTTCCGGAATGGATCCCGGGTCAAGCCCGGGGTGACCGCGTGTTTCCGTATAGAATGGGCATTCTCCAAAGTCTCGATGCACCACTCACCCGCGCAACGACCGCGCCAGCGCGAAGAAGGCCTGGATGGCCTTGCTGTTGCGGCGCTCGTGCAGGCAGATCAGCTTCTCGTGCATCAGCAACGGCGGTCCCTCCAGCGGGATGCGGACGAGCCGAAGATCGTCCTCGCCGAACTCGGCCGCCGAGACGAAGCCGATCCCGCCGCCGGCCGCCACGATGGCGCGCACCGCCTCGCGCCCTTCCGCCTCGACGGCATAAGTGAGCGCGACACCCTGTTCCGCCGCCCGATGCTCCAGCAACTGGCGTGTGCGAGACCCGCGCTCGCGCATGACCAGTGGCCAACTCGCCAGCTCTTGGAGTGAGAGCGTCGGACGCGCCGCCGCCGGGTGGCCCTTCGCTGCAAAGGCGATGATCGGCGAGACGTTCAGCGGCAGCACGTCGAACGGCCGCTCGTCGGCGACCTCGCCGAGCACGCCGATCTCGGCATCGTAGCCGATCAGCGTCTCGACGATGCTGCCGGTATTGCCCTGCGCGATCGAGACCTGGATGCCGGGATGACGCTCGCGGAATGCGGTGAGCACATCGAGCACGTGATGCACGGAATCGGCGACGATCCTGAGCGCGCCGGTCCGCAGCGAGCGCTCCTCCTGCAAAAGCTCCAGAGCCTCGCCCTCGGCCCCGAACAGGCGATGCGTGACCGCGAGCAGCCTCTGGCCGGCCGGCGTCAGGACGACCTGGCGATGACGGCGGCTGAACAGCGCGACGTCGTATTCCTCTTCCAGCTTGCGGACCTGATCCGAGACCGCCGGCTGGGTGAGATTGAGCGCCAGCGCAGCCTTCGAGAAACCGCCGGACAGCGCGACCTGATGGAAGGCCCGGAGCTGGACATGACGCATGGCAGGCGGAGCCTCGAAAAGTCGATGCGGAATGATATCGCTAGAATTTATACTTGGATATGAAATAGCGATTTTTCAGATCGATAAGGCGCAGGCATTGTGACCTTCGACAGCGCCCAGCGGGCGCGAACCGAGGCCTTGCCATGCGCGTCGAAATCTCCGCCATCGTCCATACCGAAGGCGAATCCAACACCTCCGCGGCGCGCAGCGACTGGTCGGCCGGCATCGGCGATGCCGGAACCCGCGAACTGCTCGCGCGCGACTCCGCCGCCTTCCTGCACCAGAGCCTGTCGAGCCCGTGCCTCACCGCGATCGCCAAGGCGGAGGGGATCTGGATCGAGGACACGATGGGGCGCCGCTACATGGATTTCCATGGCAACAGCGTCCACCATATCGGCTACGGCCATCCGCGCCTGAAGGCGGCGATCAAGGCGCAACTCGACGATCTCTGCTTCGCGCCGCGCCGCTTCACCTGCGAGCCGGCGGTGGAACTGGCCGAGACGCTCGGGCGGCTGGCGCCGGGCGATCTTGGCAAGGTGCTCTTCACCACCGGCGGCTCGGATGCGATCGAGGTGGCGTTGAGGCTCGCCCGCGCCGCGACCGGCCGCTTCAAGACCCTGTCCTTCTGGGACGCTTTTCATGGCGCCGGTTTCGGCGCCTCCAGCGTCGGCGGCGAGGCGACCTTCCGCTCCGGCATCGCCGGGCCACTCCTGTCGGGCGCCGAGCATGTCGCGCCCTGGGGCATCCGCAACTGCGCC
This sequence comes from Allobosea sp., assembly GCA_039808685.1. Taxonomy (GTDB): domain Bacteria; phylum Pseudomonadota; class Alphaproteobacteria; order Rhizobiales; family Beijerinckiaceae; genus Allobosea. The sequence continues at coordinate 42,555 of JBDHTM010000028.1, forward strand.
TATGGCCATGACAATCTGGAGGATTCGGCGCGCGCCTGCGCCCGCATGATTTCCTATGTGCTGGCGCGGGAAGGGGATGTCGCCGCTGTCGTCGCCGAGCCGATGCGGGCGACGCCCTCACCGCCGGCACCCGGCTTCTGGAAAAGCGTGCGCGAGGCCTGCGACCGGCACGGCACGCTGCTGATCTTCGACGAGATTCCGACCGGGCTTGGCAAGACCGGGCGCTTCTTCGCGCACGAGCATGATGAGGTGCAGCCCGACATGGTCGTGCTCGGCAAGGCGCTCGGCGGCGGCGTCCTGCCGATTGCCGCCGTGGTCGCGCGACGCGACCTCGATGTCGCCGGCGGCTACGCGATCGGCCACTACACCCATGAGAAGAACCCGGTCACGACTCGCGCGGCGCTCACCACGATCAACATCATCCGCGAGGAGGGGCTGACCGAGCGCGCCGCCGAGCTCGGCACCTATGCGATGGAGCGCCTTCGCGACTTCGGCGCAAGCTGCCCGGCGGTCGGCGACGTGCGCGGCCGCGGCCTGCTCTTCGGGGTCGAGCTTGTTTCGGATCGCGATGCCTGGACACCGGACAATGCGCTCGCCGAGCGGGTCTATTACCGCTGCCTGGAAGCGGGCCTGAGCTTCAAGATCAGCCAGGGCAATGTGTTGACCCTGTCGCCGCCGATGGTGATCGCGCGGGCCGATCTCGAACGCGCGCTCGGCATCGTCGAGCACGCGATCCTGGCGGGTTGAGGTGGCGGTGATGAAGGCTGTCCGCACCGACCGGGAACTGGAATGCCCGGAGATCGATGCCGGGCTTCGCGCCCGCGGCGTCGAGCTGGCCACGCTCTCCGACGGGATTTCCGAGGAGGCGCTGATGCGGGAGGTGGCGGACGCTGACCTGCTGTTGATGTGCTACACGCCGGTCACCGCAGGGGTGATCGCGGCGGCGCCTCGCCTCAAGGGCATCGTCAAATATGGCGTCGGCATCGACGCGATCGACATTCCAGCCGCGATCGCGCGCGGGATTCCGGTGGTCAACGTGCCCGAATATGCCGAGGAAACGGTCGCGGAGGGCGCCTTTGCCCTGATGATCGCCTTGGCGAAGCGCCTGCCGGAGATCGGCCGTGCCATGGATCGTGAAGGTTGGATCTGGCCGGCTGCGCGCTGGCTCGGCCGCGACATCGCCGGCGCGACGTTGGGCCTTGTCGGCACCGGCAGGATCGGGCGCAGCATGGCGCGGATGGCGGGACAGGGGTTCCGCGCGCGCGTCCTCGGCTATGATCCGCATGTCGATGCCGCCACCATGGCAGCAGCCGGCATCGAGAAGGTCGACGACCTCCATGCGATGCTCCGACAATGCGATCTGGTCTCTCTGCACAGCGTCCTGAACGACGCGACCCGCCATATCATCGGCGGTGCCGAGTTGGCTTGCCTCAAGCGGGATGCCATCCTCGTCAACGTCTCGCGCGGCGCGCTGATCGACGAGGCGGCGCTGGTCGAGGCGGTGCTGGCGGGTAAGCTCGGCGGCGTCGGGCTCGATGTCTACAGCCAGGAGCCGCTCGCCCGGCGGGGCCATCCACTGAGCCCGCTGTTTGGCCGCGACGACGTCATCCTGTTCCCGCACCTGACCTTCTTCACGGTAGAGGCGATGAAGCGGCTATCGGATGACACGCTGGCACGCTGCTTCGAGATTCTCGACGGCAGGCCCGTCGAGATCCGCTCGCACGACCCGCGCCTGCGGGCGCAGAGGCGGAACGTCGCCTTCGTGTGAGAGCGAAACGATCTGAATGGAACCCTCGCCGTCATTCCGGGGCGGCCTCTTGAGGCCGAGCCCGGAACCCATGAACACGACACAGCTCCAGTTTGTCATGCTCGCCCTTGTGGCGAGCATCGACGTCTTGAACACTGCCCGCGATGAAGAAGACGTGGATGGTCGGGGACAAGCCCGACCATGACGGCTTGCGTCGTGTTCATGGGTTCCGGGCTCAGGCCTTCGGCCTGCCCCGGAATGACGGAGGCGGTTCCGTCAGGACACATGAACCTACCGGAAGATCACCGTCCGGCGCCCGGCAAGCATCACGCGGCGCTCGATATGCAGCCTGAGCGCCCGTGCCAGCACCACGGCCTCGATATCGCGGCCGACGCTGACCAGATCGTCCGGCGCCAGCGAATGATCGGCGCGGCCGACGTCCTGGTCGATGATCGGGCCTTCGTCGAGATCCGGCGTGACGTAATGCGCGGTCGCGCCGATCAGCTTCACGCCGCGATCATAGGCCTGGTGATAGGGCTTGGCGCCCTTGAAGCTCGGCAGAAAGGAGTGGTGGATGTTGATCGCCCGCCCGTCCAGCGCCCGGCAGAGATCGTTCGATAAAACCTGCATGTAGCGGGCGAGCACGACCAGCGACGAGTTGGTCTCGGCGACGATCCCGAGCAGGCGCGCCTCCTGCTCGGGCTTGGTGGTGGGCGTCACCGGCAGGTAGTGGAACGGGATGCCGTAGCTCTTGGCCAGCGCCTCGAAATCGCGGTGGTTGGAGACGATGGCCGGGATTTCGATGTTGAGATTGCCGGTGGCCTGCCGGAACAGCAGGTCGTTCAGGCAGTGGCCGAAGCGCGAGACCATCAGCAGGATACGCGCCGGGGCGGCCGCGTCGATCGCGTCCCAATCCATGCGGAAGGTGCCGGCGACGCCGTCGAACTCGCGCCGAACCGCGGCCTCGTCGAAGCGCTCGCCGGCGGCGAAGGCGACGCGCATGAAGAGCGGCCGTCGCGCGGATCGCTGAACTGCGCGCTTTCCAGGACATTGCAGCCATGACGATAGAGCACGCCGCTGACAGCATGGACGATACCCGGCCGGTCCTCGCAGGACAAATTCAGGATGCGATCGGGCTTCTGCACCTTGAAGTCCCGCCCCAGGGCCGGGGCATGTGCGGAGTGGGCCTCGGTCATGGTCTCGTTTCCCGGCTATGACTTGCGGTCGAGCGGCGCTGCGAGGCTGGCGCTGACCGGAACTTTGGTGCCGGCGAGGTCGATAGCCCAGCTCCTGGCATCGAGCCAGGCCTGGTCGATTGGTTGATTGCTCGTGGCCCAGCCGAGCGCCACGATGCCGTCCAGGCTCGCGCCGAAGGCGGCCGAGGTGATCTCGCCGACCGGCCTGCCATCCGCCAGGATCGCCTCGCCGCCCCAGGCCATCTGCCCGTCCGGGCGCGGTCCGACGAGAGCGATCAGGCGCTTGCTGCGCGGTGCGGCCTTGGCGGCGACGAGCGCCTCGCGGCCGAGGAAATCGCCCTTGCCGAGCTTCACCGCGAAGCCGAGTCCGGCCTCGTAGGGATTGACGTCCGGTGTCAGCTCGCGGCCCCAGGCGCGAAAACCCTTCTCGATCCGCAGCGAGTCCACGGCGTAATAGCCGGCATCGACCAGTCCGAGATCGGCCCCGGCCTCGTGCAGCGCGTCATAGATCGCGGCGGTGAATTCGACGGGCGCATAGAGCTCGAACCCGTCGCCGAGATAGGAGCGGCGACAAGCCCAGGTCGTGGCATAGCCGATCGTGATCTTGCGGATCGCGTTTGCCGGGAAATCGGCGAGGTCGAAGGAGGTCGGCGAGAGGCGGCCGAGGATCTCGGGGACCCTTGGCCCGGCAAGCGAAAGCACGGCATAGGACGAGGTCACGTCCGTCAGCGTCACCCCCTCGGGAAGCTGGCGCCTGATCCAGTGGGCGTCGCGCGTCGCCTGGGCGGTGCCGGTGAGCAGGAGATAGGTATCGGGCGCGATGCGGGCAGCGGTGAGGTCGCTCTCGAACGTACCTCGGGCATTGAGCAGCGCGGTGTAGACGGAGGTGCCGACCGGCACGGCGACGTCGTTGGCGGCGAGACGCTGCAAGGCGGCCTCGGCCCGCGGTCCCTGCAGCAGGAACTTGGCGAAGCTTGACATGTCGACGAGCCCCGCCGCCTCGCGGCAGGCCCGGTGCTCGGCTGCGACCGTCTCGAACCAGTTCTGCGGCCCGAAGGAATAGCCGATCGTGCGCTCCTCTTCGGTGCGGGCAAAATAGTTCGCGCGCTCCCAGCCCATCTTCGAGCCGAAGACGGCGCCCTTCGCGGCCAGCCGGTCATAGAGCGGCGAGCGCCGGAAGGGACGGGCGGTGTCGAGCTCGCGGTTGGGCCAGGGCATGGCGTAATGCAGCCCGAGCGTTTCCTTGATGCGGTCCTTCAGCCAGGCAGGGTTGTTGTTGAAATCGGCGAAGCGGCGGATATCGACCGGCCAGAGATCGCTCGTCGCCTCTCCTGCGACGATCCATTCGGCCAGCGCCCGGCCGGCGCCACCGGCCGAGGCGATGCCCATCGAGTTGAAGCCGGCGCCGACATAGACGCCCGCCACCTCCGGCGCCTCGCCGAGCAGGAAGTTGTTGTCCGGCGTGAAGCTCTCAGGACCGTTGAGGAAGGTCTTGATCTCGGCCGTCTCCAGCGCCGGCACGCGCGTTAGCGCATTCTCCATCAGGATGCCGAACTGGTCCCAGTCGTCGGGCAGGAGCTGGAACTCGAACGGGTAGGGGATGCCGTCCATACCCCAGGGCTTCGCGTCCGGCTCGAACCCGCCCATCACCAGGCCGCCGACCTCCTCCTTGAAGTAGATATAGCCGTCGGGGTCGCGCATCACCGGCAGGTCCGCGGAAACGCCCGCGATCTTGCCGGTGACGATGTACATGTGCTCGGCCGAATGCAGCGGCACAGAGACGCCGCACATCTGGCCGATGGCGCGCGACCATTGCCCGGCGCAGATGACCAGTACCTCGCATTCCACCCGGCCCTGGTCGGTCTGGACCGCCCTGACCCGACCCTTTTCCGTCTCGATGCCGGTGACGCGGATGCCCTCGCGCACGGTCGCGCCTTCGCTGCGGGCGCCGCGCGCCAGCGCCTGGGTGATGTCGGAGGGGTTGGCCTTGCCGTCGCCGGGCAGCCAGAGGCCGCCGACGAGATCGTCGGTGCGCATCATCGGCCATTTCTCGCCGGCCTCCTGCGGGCTCAGCTCCTCGATCTCGACGCCCTGCGCGCGTGCGGCCGAGATCGTCCGGCGCAGCTGCGTCATCCGCTCGGGTGTTCGGGCGACGGAGACTGAGCCGCAGCGCTTCCAGCCGGTGGCGAGTCCGGTTTCGCTCTCCAGAGAGGCGTAAAGCTCGGTCGAATAGCGGATCAGGCGCGTCATGCTGGACTGACTGCGCAATTGCCCGACGAGGCCCGCCGCATGCCAGGTCGTGCCGGAGGAGAGGCGCCCCTGTTCCAGTAGCAGCACGTCGCGCCAGCCGAGCTTGGTCAGGTGATAGGCGACCGAGCAGCCGATGATGCCGCCGCCGATGATGACGACATGGGACTGGGTGGGAATGGACATGAGCGCCTCCGCGATGGAAGGCAGCTTAGCGCGGTGAATTCAGAAAACAACAAAAAACCACAAAAACGGGCAAGTCATCCAACTTGAATCCGGACCCCTTGCTCGGCCAGTCTCTCGGCGAGCGGAGCGGGAGGGGCCTGATCGACCAGCAGCCCCGCGCAAGGCTTGTCGCCGCCGATGCGGCTCGGCAGGATGAGCCCGAACTTGCTATGGTCCGCCATCATGAAACCTTGTTCGGCCGCATTCAGCAGGGCGGTTCGGGTGGCGGCACCGGCACGGGTATAGTCGGTGAGGTGTCCCTCCGGATCGACGCCGCCGACGCTGACGAAGGCGAAATCCGCCGAGAGCCGCGCGATCGCCCGCAAGGTCTCCGACCCGGTGGTCGCATCCTCGTTGCGGTCGAACTCGCCGCCGATCAGAAAGACACGGGTGCCAGTAAGGCGGCTGACGAGCCGGGCATTCTCCAGCGAGGTCGTATGTACGATCAGGCGCTTGCGGTCGGCACGCGCCAGGGCGCGTGCCAAAGCCTCCGTCGTCGTGCCGGAATCGAGCAGGATGGTCATGCCATCGCCGATCAGCGAGACCGCGAGATCGGCGATCTTTTCCTTGCCGGCGCGGTTCACGGTGCGGCGGCTGGCGAAGGAGGCTTCCGAGCGTTCGTTGCGGATGGCGCCGCCATGGACGATCGAGAGCAGGCTGCCGGCCGACAGCGCCTTGAGATCGCGCCTCACTGTCTCGCGCGAGACGTCGAGCGCCTGCGCCAGCTCCTCGACGGTGACCGAGCCGGTCTCGTCGAGCTTCGCCAGGATGGCGTGGTGCCGTCGCGCTGCGATGTCGCGTGTCATGGCACCGGCATAGGAAGTTGATCGAGGCTTGGCAATCGCGACGGTGTGCCGCCGAACATCACCGTCATTCCGGGGCTTCGCGTAGCGAAGAGCCCGGAATCCAGAACCGATGCCATGATTCGTTGGTCTGCCGGCCTCACCACGCCTTTCATGGAGATCGCATTGGTTCTGGATTCCGGGCTCAGGCCTGCGGCCCGCCCCGGAATGACGGAGGAGGTTCCGGCGGCCTCATCTTGGCGGCTGCGCTCGCACCCGAAACGCAAAAGGGCGCGGCTCGTCTGAGCCGCGCCCTTCCCAAACCGTCCGTTGCCGGATGTTGCGTCGCCTAGCTGCCCGAGCGGCCGGCGAGCTGCGGCACGAACATGTCGCTCCACTTGGTGGGCTTGACCTTGATCGAGCCGGCCTTGTGCATGAACTCGGCGAATTTCATCACGCCTTCGGGCGTCGCCGTGAAGCGGGCGTCCTTGTCCTCGATCATCTCCTGGACCTCGGCGGCGTCGATCTTCACCTTCGAGGCCTTGGCGAAGATCTCGGCGGCAAGCTTCTTGTCCTTCTCGATCAACGCATTGGCGTCGTCCATCGCGTCGATGAAGGCCTGGGTCATCTTCGGATTGGCATCGACGAACTTCTTCGGCGCGAAGGTCACGTCGAGCGTCAGGTTGCCGAGATAATCGACCGAGTTGAGCACGCGGTGGATGCCGGGGCTCTTGGCCTCGATATACTGGAAGGGCGGCGAGGTGAAATGCGCCTTGATCTCGGTCTTGCCGCCGACAAGCGCGGCCAGCGCCTCCGGATGCGGCAGGCTGACCGTCATCGGGTCCATCTTGGCATAGTTGGCGTCGCCGAACTCCTTGGCCGCGATCATCTGCAGCACGACGGCGGCGAGCGAGGTCTTGATGCCCGGGAGCGCGATCTTGTCGGTCGCGGTGAAGTCCTTCAGCGATTTCAGCTCCGGCTTGTTCGACATCAGCCAAAGCGAGGTCGAGCTCATGCCGGAAACGCCGACGACCTCGACGCCCGGAATGCCCTTGGCCTTGGCCCAGAGCGTGACGAAGCCCGGCGCGCCGGTGCCGGCGAAGTCGAGGGTGCCGGCCATCATCGCGTCGTTGATGACGTTGCCGCCGTCGAGCATCAGCCAGGTCACCTTGATGTCGCCGAGGCCGGCGGCCTTGGCGCGCTTCTCCAGGAACTGCTGGTCCTGCATCACGAAGAGCGGCAGATAGAGGATGCCGAAGCCCTTGGAGATGCGGACTTCGCTGACCTCGGCGCGGGCCGGGGCGGTGGCGAGCGTCGCGCCGAGCGCGGCGACGGTGAAGGCGGTGCGCAGGAATGTCTTGAATGCCATGGGTGTTCTCCTCCGATTGCTGGCCGTTCGGCCTTCTGAATTCAGATCTTAGTGCTGCATGCCCCAGCGGCGGATCGTCTTGCGCTCGATCGCGGCAAAGATGACATTCTCGACGAAGAGGCCGATCAGGATGACGGTGAACAGGCCGGCGAAGACATTCGCCGTCTCGAGCTGGTTGCGGTTCTCGAAGATGAACCAGCCGAGACCGCCGGCGCCGGACGAGACGCCGAAGACGAGCTCCGCCGCGATCAGGGTGCGCCAGGCGAAGGCCCAGCCGACCTTGAGGCCGGTCAGGATCGCCGGGAAGGCGGCCGGGATCAGGATGAGCCGCACCAGTTTGAGCCCGCGCAGGCCGTAGTTCTGGCCGACCATCCGTAGCGTGTTCGAGACCGAGCGGAAGCCGGCATGGGTGTTGAGCGCGATCGCCCAGAGCACGGAATGGACGAGCACGAAGATGACGCTGCCGGTGCCGAGCCCGAACCAGATCAGCGCCAGCGGCAGGAGCGCGATCGCCGGCAGCGGGTTGAACATCGAGGTCAGGGTTTCCAGCAGGTCGGCGCCGATGCGCGAGCCGATCG
>JBDHTM010000029.1:0-47933 GCA_039808685.1 Allobosea sp.
TTCTGGATGCCGTTCACCGCGAACCGGCAGTTCAAGAAGGCGCCGCGCCTGCTCGCCAGCGCCAGCGGCATGCATTACGCCACAGAGGACGGCCGCAAGGTCCTGGACGGCACGGCGGGCCTGTGGTGCTGCAATGCCGGCCATGCCCGCCGGCAGATCAGCGAAGCCGTCTCGCACCAGATCGCCGAACTCGATTTCGCGCCGGCCTTCCAGATGGGTCATCCGATCGTGTTCGATTTCGCCGAGCGGCTCGCTGCCATGGCGCCGGGCGAAGGCGCGAACAAGCTCGATCGCGTGTTCTTCACCGGCTCGGGCTCTGAATCGGTGGACACCGCGCTCAAGATCGCAGTCGCCTATCAGCGCGCCATCGGACAGGGCACGCGGACCCGCCTGATCGGGCGCGAGCGCGGCTATCACGGCGTCGGTTTCGGCGGCATCTCGGTCGGCGGGCTCGTCAATAACCGCCGCGTCTTTCCGCAGCTTCCGGGCACCGACCATCTGCGTCACACCCATGATCCCGCCCGCAACGCGTTCACCCGCGGCTTGCCCGAGCATGGCGCCGAGCTGGCCGATGATCTGGAGCGGCTGGTCGCGCTGCATGGCGCCGAGACGATCGCGGCCGTCATCGTCGAGCCGATGGCCGGCTCCACCGGCGTACTGCTGCCGCCGAAGGGCTATCTGCAGCGCTTGCGCGAGATCGCGACGAAGCACGGCATCCTCCTGATCTTCGACGAGGTCATCACCGGCTTTGGGCGCCTCGGCACGCCCTTCGCCGCCGACTATTTCGGGGTGATGCCGGACCTGATGACGACCGCCAAGGGCCTGACCAACGGCGCGGTGCCGATGGGCGCGGTCTTCGCCAGCCGCAAGGTGCATGACGGCCTGATGCATGGGCCGGAAGGCATGATCGAGCTCTTCCACGGCTACACCTATTCCGGCCATCCGGTCGCCTGCGCGGCGGGCCTTGCCACGCTCGACATCTATGCGTCCGAAGGACTGTTGACGCGGGCGGCGACGCTGGCCTCGGCCTGGGAGAACGCGATGCATTCGCTGCGGGACGCCCCGCATGTGGTCGATATCCGCAATCTCGGCCTCGTCGCCGGCATCGAGCTCGCCTCGCGCGACGGTGCCGCCGGTGCCCGCGCCTATGACGTCTTCGTCGACTGCTTCGAGAAGGGGCTGCTGATCCGCGTCACCGGCGACATCATCGCGCTGTCGCCGCCGCTGATCGTCGAGGAAGAGCAGATCGGCGAGATGGTCGAGATGCTGCGCGGCGCCCTGAAGCGGGCGGCCTGACGGCGCTCGGATGCGGCGGCAGGCGGCCGTTGGGCATTGTCGGGCACGGAGTTGTCGAAGCCGCCGGGCATCGTGTAACCCGCCTGACCGGGCCGATGGCGAGCACCCGGCCGCAAGACGGGAAAAGACATGTCCGACGATGACTACATCTATGACGAGGCGACCGGCGAATGGCGCCCGGCGTCGGAAATGAAGCAGGCGGCAGCAGCCGCCGCTCCAGTGGTGCGCGACGCTGCCGGCAACGTGCTCGCCGACGGCGATTCCGTCGTGCTGGTCAAGGACCTCAAGGTGAAGGGCGCCAACCAGACCCTGAAGCAGGGCACCGTGATCCGTTCGATCCGCCTGACGGACAATGTCGAAGAGATCGACTGCCGTCACGATACGATCAAGGGTCTCGTGCTGCGGACGGAGTTCGTCCGCAAGCGCTGAGGTTTCGGGCCGCGCCTACCGGAGGCGCGGTCCCTCTATCGTCGAGACATGGGCGGAGACCACCTTCCAGCCCAGATCCGGAAAGCGCACCCAGCTCTGGCTCTGCCGGCCGATGACGTCGCGCCCGCGCACCTTGAACTCCAGGTTCACCGTGGCGATGTCGCGGCCCAGCGTCAGGATCTCCAGCCTGATCCGCTTCTCCTTGATGCCCGGCCCCGGTGGGCGGGCGACGCGATGGGCGTGGATCTCCTGGAAGCCATAGCCGTTCTCGTGCAGCGCGTAGCGGATCGTGTAGGGGCTGTTCCAGAAGGCAGCGTCCAGCACGTCGACATTCTTGTCGATCAGCGCCTGCTCGTAAGCCTCGAACAGGGTGCTGATCTCGGCCACCACGTCGGGAATATTCGGGGTCAGGTCTGTCATGATGATGCGGCCTCCATGGCCTGTGCGACGGCGATGAGGCTGGCATCCGTGCCGCGCCCGCCGATGATGGAAAGGCCGACCGGTGCGCCGTCGACGCGGGCGCCGGGCAGGTTGACCTGCGGATGGCCGGCGAGGCCGCCCTGCGCGCAGAGGCAGGTGATGCGGTCGCGTATCGGCCTGAGCGCCGGCATGGGCAGGCCGCGCAAGGGCGCCGGGAAGGGCGTCGTCGGCAGGCACAGGATCGTGCCGGGTGGCAGGAGGTAGCGCAGTCGCGCGCGGGCTTCCTCGCGCATCAGCGCGGCCCAATTCTGCTCGGCGATTGGCACCTGCGAGCCGGCGATCAGCCCGGCCGCGACGGTGAAGGCCATGCGCGGATTGTCCCGCTCGATCCAGGGACGGAAGGTCTGCCAGGCCTCGACCGGCTGCAGGCTGCGTTGCGCCCGCGCCCAGACGGACAGGCCCTGCGGCGCCATGATCTCGTCGCGCGGCGCAGCACCCAGCACGCGGGCGAGCCGCTCGACCATCGGCTGCAGTGCCGCCGCGACCTCCGGATCGGCGAAGCCGAAGGCGTCGACGGCGACCAGCAATTTCGTCGGCAGCGGACCGGGCGCCTCGCCGAGCAGCGCCGTGCCGGTGCGGGCGAAGGTCGCGGCGTCGCGGGTGAACCAGCCGGCAGTGTCCGAGCTCGGCGCCTGCGGCATCAGCCCGGTGAGGTCGAGCCGGCCATGGGTCGGCCGGATGCTGTAGAGCCCGCAGAAGCTGCCGGGCACGCGCATCGAGCCGCCGGTATCGGTGCCGAGCGCGGTGTCGCAGAGCCCGGCGGCGACGGCCGCGGCCGAGCCGGAGGAGGAACCGCCTGGCACGCGCTCGGGCGCGGCCGTGTTCAGCGGCGTGCCGTCGAAGGCGTTCTCGCCGAGGATGCCGAGCGAGACCTCGTCGGTGATGGTCTTGCCGACCAGTTCGGCGCCGGCATCGAGCAGCGTCTGCACCGCCCAGGCATGGCGCTCCGGGATGGGGTTGGTCCTGGCCCAGTCATGGTTGCCGCCGCCGGTCGGCGTGCCCGCGACGTCGAACAGGTCCTTGACCGCGAAGGTCAGGCCCGAGAGTGGCCCGCCCTGCCGGCCCGGGATGCGGATGCGAGGGCCGGGCACGAAGGCGTTGACGCGATCCTCCATCACGGCCTCGGCGATCCTGTTTCGCTCAGGGAGGTCGGTCGGGTCGGCGTCGGCACGGCTTCTATCCTTCGTGGTGTTCGGCCTATCGTTCGAGGGGCAGCCTAAGCAGGTTTGCCGTCTCTGCAAATGGCGGCGCGCCGGCTTGTCCCGCCGCCGATGGTTGGGAACCTTTTGCGGTCTGCGCCATTCGATGCCGAGGGAGGATAGATCATGTCATCCATGCCGACGGTTGCGTTGGACGCTGGTTCCGCCTCGGCAGGGGACCTTGAGCTCACTCGCCGCGCGGGCGCGGGCGATCCGCAGGCTTTCCGCACGATCATGACCACGCATAACCAGGCACTTTATCGCATCGCGCGGGCGGTGATCCGCAATGACAGCGAGGCCGAGGACGTGGTGCAGGAGGCCTATGTCAGGGCCTTCAGCCATCTCGACAGCTTCCGCGGCGAGGCGACGCTTTCGACCTGGCTGTCGCGCATCACCCTCAACGAGGCGCTGGGCCGCCTGCGCCGGAAGAAGCGGGCGGAGAAGGCGTTGCGCGCCGAGGACCCGGGTATTCCCGCGCAGATCATCCCCTTTCCTGGCAGCATCAGCGGCGACGATCCGGAGCGAATGATGGCGCAGCGGCAGATCCTGCAACTGGTCGAGCGCGCGATCGACAACCTCCCCGACGTCTATCGCGGCGTGTTCATGGCGCGGGTGATCGAGGGGCGCAGCGTCGAGGAAACCGCCGATCTCCTCGGCATCCGGCCGGAGACGGTCAAGACCCGGCTGCACCGGGCGCGGCTTCTGGTGCGCAAGGAGCTGGAGCAGCAGATCGGCCCGGTGCTGCTCGACGCCTTCCCCTTCGCCGGGCGGCGCTGCGAACGCCTGACGGCGGCGGTCATGCAAAGACTTGGGTTTTCGGGCTGAAATCCCGGGAACGTTTCGGCCGCCCCGGCATCCAATAAGTGTCGATGAAACAAGGTTCCGATCCGCTTCGGCGGCCGGAAGAAGGAGGAGGCATGTCCGTTCGCAAGTATAGCTTCGCGCTTGTCCTGGCATTCCTGGGCGCGGCCACCGCTGCGCAGGCCGCCGACAAGCCGACCGACCCGCAGATCGCCCATATCGCCTATACGGCCGGCACGATCGACGTTGCTGCGGCGAAGCAGGCCATCGCGAAATCACGGAACAAGGTGGTCGTGTCCTTCGCAAAGGACATGCTGCGCGACCATCAGGCGGTCAACAAGCAGGCGCTCGACCTCGTGGCCAAGCTGAAGGTGAAGCCGGAGGACAATGCGACGAGCCGCGCCCTCTCCGATGCCGCCGGTAAAACCAAGGCCTCGCTCGCCAAGTTGCGCGGCAAGGCCTTCGACAAGGCCTATGTCGCCAACGAGATCGCCTTCCACCAGCAGGTGAACGGGGCATTGCAGACCTTGCTGATCCCGTCGGCGAGCAATCCCGAGCTCAAGGGCCTGCTCGAAACCGGCCTGAAGATCTTCCAGGGCCATGAGCAGCACGCGGTGCATGTCGCCGCCGAGCTGCAATAGGAGCGTGGCGATGGGCGCGGCGCGATATCTGCCGGCCGTCGCGGCCGTGATGCTGGCTGCCGCTGCCGTCCCGGTGCGGGCGGAGACCATCCAGGTGATGGTCGACAAGCTGGTCTTCTCGCCCGCGGAGGTCAACGCGCGGGTCGGCGACGCCATCGAATGGGTCAACCGGGACATCCTCGCCCATACCGCCACGGTGAAGGGCGGGGTGGAGGTGATGATTCCGGCCGGGAAGACCGGCCGGGTGACGCTACAGAAGGCGGGAGCGATCGACTATTACTGCCGCTTCCACCCGAACATGAAGGGTCGCATCATCGTCTCGGCCCCGTGACGGGGTTGCGAGGTCAGGGTGCGCTTCGGGCGATGGGAGCCCGGAGCGCGCTCTGTTCCTGCGCGCTCAGGAAATCGGCTTGGGCCTCGGTCTCGACTGCGGCCGCATCATGCTCGCGGCGGATCTGGGCGATGGCGTCCGCCGCACTCGCCCCATTCTCGACGAGCAGCAGCGCGGCGACGGTGCCGGTGCGGCCGAGGCCGGCCCGGCAATGGATCGCCCAGTTCTCGCCGGCGCGGAGCCGTCGGGCCAGGTCGAGCTCGCGCCAGCCGGCCATGAACCCTGCATCCGGAACGCCGTAATCGGGGATGGGGAGATGGGTCCATGCCAGCCCCGCCGTGCGGATCGCGGCGGCGAAGCCATCCGGAAATTCCTTGGCTTCCACGAGGCTGAGCAGGCCGGTCGCGCTCATAGTTAGCAGACGTGACAGATCCTCCGTCAACGCTGCCCGCGACGCGGCCTCCGCGAGCGCCTCCTTGCGCCGGCCCGGACAGGGGCCAAGCAGGAGCGCGCCGGCGAAGCCCGGCAAATCGAGACGGGAAACGGAAGGCGACGGGCTGTGCAAACAATCCTCCAGTGGGTGGAGTCGCAAGGCGTTCTACCCGCCCGATCGTCTTCGCGTGAAACGATGCCCGCGTCGGGCAGGGCTTCGGCCCCGCCGATTGACATGATGATATAGCTGTGTACAGCTATATCATCATGCTGTCCACACGCGACCTTGCCAGCGAGATCGGACCTGTGGCGAGCGGCCAGGCCTTCACGGCCGGCGCGCTCAAGCCGCCGAGTCCGCCGCCCCCGGGCGCGCCTTTGCGGGAACGTGCGCAAGAGTTTGCCTGGCCGCTGGTCGTATTGCTGGTGCTCGTCGCAATGGGCGTTCTGGGGGCGCGGAACGTCTCCGCCAATCTCGCGGCGGCCGGGATGGAGATCGATTTTTCCTTCTTGCGACAGCAGGCCGGCTTCGACGTCAGCGAAAGCCTGATCGCCTATACACCGCGCGATACCTACGCCTATGTGCTGCTCGTCGGGGTCCTGAACACGCTGGTCGCGGCGGCGGTGACGCTGGTGCTGGCAAGCGCGATCGGCCTCGTCGTCGGCATCGCCATGACCAGCGCGAACTGGCTGGTGCGCAATCTCGCGCGGCTCTATGTCGAGTTGCTGCGCAACCTGCCGAAGCTCCTGATCGTGATCGCGCTCTATGTCGCGCTGGTCCGCGGCCTGCCGCATATCAAGGCGGCCTGGATCGGCCCGTTCGGCGCGATGCTGAGCAATCGCGGACTTGCACTGCCGTCGCCGGTGGTCGGGCATGGCGGGCTTGCCCTGGCGTTCGCGACCTTCCTCTGGCTCGCTGGCTGGGTGTTCTGGGCGCGGATGGTGAAGCGGCATCAGGATGCGACCGGGCAGCGCCGGTCGGTCGCTGTGCCGGTGCTGGCTGGAGGGTTTGCGCTTTATGCCGGGCTGATCCTCACGGGGCTCGTGCAGGTCGGCTGGTCGATACCGAAGCTCACTGGCTTCAATGTCAGCGGCGGCATCGGGCTTTCTCTGCAATTCGCCGCGCTCGTCCTGGCGCTCTCGGTCTATCATGGCGGACAGATCGGCGCGATCGTCGAGGGTGGCATCCTCGCGACCTCGCGCGGGCAGCACGAGGCGGCGCTGGCGCTGGGACTGAGCCGTCTGCGGACGATGCGCCTGATCGTGCTGCCGCAGGCGCTGCGCGTGATCACGCCGCCGCTCGGCAACCAGTATTCCAACCTGCTGAAGAACACCTCGATCGCTCTCGCGATCGGCTATTCCGACTTGCTCAGCGTGGTCAGCACCTCGGTGAACCAGACTTTCCGGCCGATCGAATTGATGACGCTGGTCGCGCTGTTCTTCCTGACCGCGAACCTGTTGATCTCGGCCGGTGTGAACTGGTGCAACCATGTCTTCCGCATCAGGGGGCGCTGAGATGAGCTTGCTCGCCGAGACAGTTCCCGTCGCCGGGCCGCCGCAGAGCCGTCGCCTCGTCGCCGCCGGGCGCTGGCTGCGGTTGAATCTGTTCTCCAGCTGGTGGAACACCCTGCTCACCGGCCTCGTGCTGTACGGGGTCGTGGCCTTCGTCGCGAAGGCGTTGAACTGGGGCGTGGTCGATGCCGTGCCCTTCTCGGGCAACCGGGCCGAATGCGCGGCGGCGAGCGGTGCCTGCTGGGCCTTCCTGCGCGAGAAGGCCAACCTCGTCCTGACGGGGACCTATCCCGAACCCGAGCGCTGGCGCGCCTATCTCGCGAGCGCGGTGACGATCACGGCGATCCTTGCTTTCGCCAAGGCGCCGATCGGCGTCGCAGGCCGGGCCGTGCTGGTTCTGGTTTCCGGTGCGAGCGCCTATCTGCTCCTGCGCGGCGGCGTCGCTGGCCTTCCCGTAGTGGAATCGCATCGCTGGAACGGTTTGCCGCTGATCCTCTTCCTGTCCGCCTTCAGCATGGCCGCGGCCTTTCCGCTCGGCGTCGTGCTGGCGCTGGCGCGCTGGTCGGGCCAGCGCGGGCTGTCGCTGTTCGCGGTCGGCTATATCGAGGCCATCCGGGCGGTCCCGATGGTCGCTGTGCTGTTCGCCGGCATCTTCATCCTGCCGCTGCTCCTGTCGCGCGGCGCCGCGATCGAGCCGGTCGCGGCCATCCTGATCGTGCTCACCCTGTTCTATGCCGCCTATTTCGCCGAGGACGTGCGCGCCGGCCTGCAGGCCTTACCCAAGGGCCAGACCGAAGCGGCGGCGAGCCTCGGCCTCTCGGCGGCGCAGCGCATCCGGCTCGTCGTGCTGCCGCAGGCGCTGCGAACGGCGATCCCCGGCATCACCAATTCGATCATCGGCAGCTTCAAGGATACCTCGCTTGTCGCGATCGTCGGCATGCACGACCTGCTCTCGACCGCGCGGATGGCTTATGCCGATCCGCAATGGCAGGCCTATTCGCTGGAGGCGAACCTGGCGATTGGCCTGTTCTATTTCATCTGCTGCTGGCTGATCTCCGAGCGGGCCCGGCGGCTGGGGCACGGCGCCGCCAAGGCGCGCTAGCGCCGGCTGTCGACAAAAGAAGTGGCCAGCCGCTTGAGCGATGCTCTAAGCACAAGGCGGGCAGGAAGAGAGATGATGACGGTCGATATCGCCGGTTCGGATACGCGCCAGCTGCGCCAGCTGGTCCGTTCGCGCAACGACGTGATTTTCGAGATCGTGCGCGACCGCATCTGCCTGCGCGAATATGACGAAGGCCATGTCATCCACGAGACGGCGCTGGCGACGGAGTTCCGTGTCAGCCGCACGCCGATCCGGCAGGTGCTGCAGCGGCTGGTCTACGAGCAGCTCGCCGAGACCCGCAACGGCGTCGGCACGATCGTTTCCGCCATCGAGCCGCGATCGGCCGACATGCTGCGCTTCCGCATCGGGCTGACGCGCCTGATCGCCGATCTGATCCCGCTCCAGTTGCCCTCGACGCTGGGTTCCGACTATGCGCGGTTGCAGGCGCTGGCCGGTCTGCTCAAGCCGGATTCCTCGGTGAAGGAGGCCTGGGACGTCTGGCGGACGCATCACGAGGTCCGCAACGCCCTGATCGGCGACGAGGCGCTCAGGCAGATGGACGACACCATCTTCTTCCGCACTGCGCGCAGCTGGATCGGCTGGCTGAAGCAGGAGCCCGCTGCCATGCATGCACTGCTGGTCGAGGAAATCGCGGCGGTTGCGGGCCAATCCTCGGGATTGTCGGCGCCGGAGCTGTTCCGGCTGCATGCGACGCATCTCGAACGGATGCTGGCGCGCTATGGCGCGCAGGAGAGCAAATAGGCGACCTGCTCCTCGCTCTCGATCGCGCCGGGCCGGGCCGTGCGCACGGCCGTGATGGCGTCCTCCGCCGAGGAGCCGGTCGCGATCAGCAGCCGCGCGGCCATCATGCCCGAGCGGCCATAGCCGGCGAGGCAGCAGAAGGCGATGCGGCGGCCCCGGCGGAGATCTCCGGCGAGGCGTTCGATCAGCGCCGGCCAGTCGAGCCGCCGGTCGGGCACGGAGAAATCGGCGATCGGGGCGCGGAGCAGGGCGATCGACCGCGCGTCGGCGGTGCGATGCAAGTCCTCGATCTCGTCGGGATCGCATTCGCCGTCTTCGAGCAGGATCACCAGCAGCGCGGTTTGCCGGGCGGAGAGCGCATCCAGAACCTCCTCCTGCAAGCTGCCATCAACGAAGCGCTCGCCGCGCCGGGCGATGACGAGGCCCGGCAGCGGCAGCATGCCGACCGCTCCGGCAAGGCCCGGCGGCTCGACCCAGGCGATCCCTTCAGCCATGCGCCCCTCCGCCCGGTCATCCCGCCATCGGGAGATGCGATGCTCGCCACGCTTATGAAGCGGATCGGGGCGGGGATTGTCTACTGTCGCACTGAGAGAAGTCGTTTTCCAGGGAAGCACGCCCGTCATCCCGGACAAGCGGCGTCAGCCGCGCCGATCCGGTATCCATGCCTGAACCGTTCCGGCATGGATACCGGGTCTGCGCTTCGCCGCGCCCGGGATGACGGCGTGTTTCTGCGCAAGATGAGGAACCTCCGGCATGAGGTCTCCTTCCGAAACCAAAAAAACCTTCCGGATCGCTCCGGAAGGTCTGGTTCGGGCATCCGGTCGAGGGTTCTACCGAACCGGATAGGAGAACAGCAGGCCGCCGTCGCGGGCGAGGCGGTTCGGCGACTGGGCACGGTCCATCGCCAGCGGCGAGGCCTTGCCGATATGCTTCTCGAAGACCTCGCCGTAATTGCCGACCTGCTTGATGATCTGGAAGGCCCAGTCCGGGCGTAAGCCCAGCTTCTTGGCCATGTCGGTGGTCGGGCCGTTCGGCGCGATCAGGCGCTGGGCGTCGACGGGCAGGTCCTTGAGCGCGGCGAGCTTGGCCTCGACGTTCTGGGAGGTCAGGCCGAATTCCTCGGCCGCGACCATGACCTGCACGCCCCAGAACAGGGTCTTCTGCAGCTCGGTATCGGGGCGGGAGACGAGCGCGACCGGATCGTTCGCCGAACGCTGGGGGACGAGCACGTAGTCGTCGGGCTTCGGCGCCAGCAGGCGGTCGGCGGCGAGCGCCGAGATCGAGCTCGCGACGGCGTCGCACTTGCCGGAGAAGAAGGCCTGGAGGCGGGCGGTCTTGTCGGCGATGTTCTCGACCTTGTAGGGCAGCTTCGCCTCGCCGAACCAGTCGGCGAGATACAGCAGGGTGGTCGAGCCCTCCTCGGCGCAGATCGTCGCGCCCGAGAGATCGGCGAGCTTGGTCATGCCGAGGCTCTTGGGCACCATGAAGCCCTGACCGTCATAGAAGGTGGTGGTGACGAAGGCGACGCCGGGATCGGCATCGCGCGTGCCGGTCGCGGTGATGCCGCGCGAGGCCATATGGGCGCTGCCGTTGATGATCGCCTTCAGGCTGTCGGAGAAGCCGATGCCGCGCAGCTCTGCCTTGGCGGCGTCGCCGAAGATCGCGACCGCGGCCATGCGGCAGAACTCGACATTGAAGCCCTGGAAGCGGCCGGCGCTGTCGGGAACGGAGAAGCCCGGCGAATTCGGGTTCACCAGGCAGATGATCTTGCCGTCTTCCTTGGCCTTGTCGAGCACCGAGCCGGCCTGCGCCGCGGGCCCGAGGAGTGTGAGCGCTGCTGCGGCGAGCGCCGCACGAATGATGCTGAATGCCATCCCGACCTTCTCCCGTTATCGAGCTATAGAGCTGTATACAGCAATTCAGACGCGCGTCAAACGCAGGGCGTGCCCGTGTCGCGGGTTTGGAGAGGGGCGGCGGCCGATGCTGCTGAGATGCCGATCTATTCCGGATCTTCATAACAATGCACCGCAAATGCATTGGCCAGCGGCGCTTCGGGCGTGCCATCTTTCCGTCATCAGGGGAGCGTCGCGGCGCTCCGGTTCGGCGGAGCCCGGCGTGCCAGACGATTACAGCGTCCTCTATGAGGCGGTCGAGCCCTATCAGTCCCTGCGCCTGCCGGTCGGCGACGGGCATGAACTTCATGTCGATCTCAGCGGCAATCCCGACGGTATCCCGGTCGTCTTCCTGCATGGCGGGCCAGGCGGCGGTACCAAGCCGGCGCAGCGCAGGACCTTCGATCCCACCGCCTTCCGGATCGTGACCTTCGACCAGCGCGGGGCAGGGCGCTCGCGTCCTTCGGCGGAACTCGCCGGCAACACGACCCAAGCATTGATCGCCGATCTGGAGCGTATCCGGCAGCATCTCGGCATCGAGCGCTGGCTGGTGACGGGTGGTTCCTGGGGAAGCTGCCTCGGCCTTGCCTATGGCCAGGCCCATCCCGAGCGCTGCCTCGGCTTCCGCCTGCACGGAATCTTCATGGCCGAGCGCGCCGAGATCGACTGGTGGTTCCACGGCTCGCGCACGATCTTCCCGGACCACTGGGAGACCTTCGCCAATTTCGTGCCGGAAGCGGAGCGCGGCGACCTGCTCGGCGCCTATTACCGCCGCCTCACCGGCCCCGATCGCGAGCAGCAGCTGGCCGCCGCGATCGCCCTGCGCACCTTCTCGGGGAAGACACAGACCTTCCTGCCCGATGCCGAGCATGTCGCGGCCCTGACCGAGCCGGATGCCGCGCTCGCACTCGCCCGCATTTTCACGCATTATTGCGTCAACGGCGCTTTCCTCGAGCCCGGCCAGCTGCTGCGCGACGTCTCTCGCATCCGGCATCTGCCGGCCGAGATCGTGCAGGGGCGCTACGACATCGTGACGCCGATGTGTACGGCCTGGCGCCTGAAGACGGCCTGGCCTGAAGCGCGCTTCACCATCGTGACCGAGGCCAATCACGCAGCGACGCCGAATGCTCCGGCCCTGACGCTGGCCCTGCGAGACGCCACCGATCGCCTGCGCGATGCCATGCCGGCCCTCGCGGCCTGAAGGAAGCATCATGTACGAAGCCGCCAGCCAGATCCGCGTGGGCATCGAGCCCTATCTCGAAATCCGCAGCGCCAAGAGCCCGGCAGTCGCGCCGGATGGCGAGCTGCTCGCCTATCTCAGCGACGAGAGCGGCACGCACCAGATCTGGCTTAAGCCCCTCGCCGGCGGAGCGCCCTGGCGTCTGACCGATATGCCGGAGCCGGTCGGTTCGATCGCCTTCAGCCCGAAGAGCCGCGACCTGCTGTTCACGATGGATTGCGGTGGCGACGAGCGCCACCAGCTCTGGCTCGTGCCGGGCGCCTCGGGCGTGCCGCAGCCGCTGACCGACGATCCGACCGTGGTGCATGTCTGGGGCTGCTGGGCGCCGGACGGGCAGCGCATCGCCTTCGCCTCGAACGCGCGCGACCGCGAGCATATGGACATCTATGTGATGGACATGGCGACGCGGGCGGCGCGGCGCGTCTTCGAGGGCAGCGGCTACCGCGAGGCGGTGGCTTTCTTTCCGGACGGGCGCTCGCTGCTGGTCGCCGACGCCACCCATGCGATGAACGACCAGGACCTGTTCCGGCTCGATCTCGAAAGCGGGGCGCGCGAGGCGCTGCTGCCGCATGAGGGACGCGCTCGTTACGCCGCGAGCCGCATGAAGAAGGATGGCAGCGGCTTCTTCGCCATCACCGACCAGGGCCGCGAGTTTCTCAGCGTCGGCTTCCGCTCGGCGGCCGACGGCACGCTGAGCTGGATCGTCGCGCGCGACGGACAGGATATCGAGGCGGTGGCGCTGGCGCCGGACCAGAACCGCCTGGCCTATGTCGCGAATGATCGCGGCTGGAACCGCATCTTCGTGCGAGACATCGCCGGCGGGGCCGAGTTCGAGGTCGAGGGTTTTCCTGCCGGCTCGGTCGGCTCCGTCGCCTGGCTGCCGGATGGTTCGGGGCTCGTCTTCCCGCTCGACGGATCGACCTCCTCGCCGGATATCTGGCGCTTCGACATCGCCTCGAAGCAGGTCAAGCGCCTGACCGATGCCTCGAAGGCCGGGCTCGATCCCGCGAGTTTCGTCGAGCCGACGGTCGCGAGCACCAAGAGCTTCGACGGGCTGGAGGTGCCGTTCTTCGTCTACCGGCCGCGCGGCAAGGCGCCGGAAGGCGGCTATCCGGCCGTCGTCGTGGTCCATGGCGGGCCGGAGGCGCAGTGGACGCCGATCTTCCGGGCCGACCTGCAGTTCTTCCTGAGCCAGGGCATCATGGTGATCGCGCCGAACGTGCGTGGCTCGACCGGCTATGGCCGCAGCTACCACCATCTCGACGACAAGCATCTGCGCATGGACAGCGTCGCCGATCTCAAGGCGGTCAGGCTGTGGCTGCGCGAGCAGGGCGATGTCAACGATGATCGCGTCGCCATCTACGGCCGCTCCTATGGCGGCTTCATGGTGCTGGCGGCGCTGACCGAGCAGCCGGAGCTCTGGAAGGTCGGGATCGAGTTCTACGGCATCGCCAATTTCCTGACGCTGCTGGAGACGACCGGGCCGTGGCGGCGCTATCTGCGCGCGGTCGAATATGGCGATCCGGTCGCCGACCGCGAGAACCTGATCCGCTTCTCGCCGATCCACAAGCTCGGCCAGATCCGTGTGCCGCTCTTCATCGCGCAGGGTTTGGACGATCCGCGCGTGCCGCCGGGCGAGAGCGAGATGATCTATTCGGTGCTGCGCGGGCTTGGCCGCCCGGTCGAGTATGTGCGCATCCCGCATGAGGGCCATGGCTTCGCCCGGATCGAGAACCGGCGCACCGTCTTCGGCGGTGTGGCCCGTTTCCTGCGTGAGCATCTGTAGAAGGGACAACCAGCCATGCAGAATTCCGAGATCATCTGGGAGCTGGTCGATGCGAAGCGGCAGCCTTTCGAGGCGCTGAGCGATCGCGTCTGGGGCATGCCCGAAATCGCCTATACCGAGTATCGCTCGGTCGGCGAGCATATCGCGATGCTCAAGGAGCAGGGCTTCCGCATCACCGAGAATGTCGCGGGCATCCCGACCGCGGTGATGGGCGAGGCAGGCGAGGGCGGCCCGGTCATCGCCATCCTCGGCGAGTATGACGCGCTGCCCGGCCTGAGCCAGGAGGCCAATATCGCCGAGCCGAAGCCGGTCGAGGCCGGCGGTCACGGCCATGGCTGCGGCCACAACATGCTGGGCTCGGCTGCGCTGCTGGCGGCGACGGCGGTGAAGGACTGGCTTGCCAGGACCGGCCGGCCGGGGCGCGTGCGCTATTTCGGCTGCCCGGCGGAAGAGGGCGGCGCGGCCAAGGCCTTCATGGTGCGGGCCGGCGCCTTCGACGATGTCGATGTCGCGATCTCCTGGCACCCGGCCTCGATGACCAAGGTCGACGACGCCTTGTCGCTCGCCAATACAAGGATGGATTTCCAGTTCACCGGCCGCGCTTCGCATGCGGCGGCGGCGCCCCATCTCGGCCGCTCGGCGCTCGATGCGGTCGAATTGATGAATGTCGGCGTCAACTACATGCGCGAGCACATGCCGTCCGACGCGCGCATCCATTATGCCTATCTCGATGCGGGCGGCATCGCGCCCAACGTCGTGCAGGCCTCTGCCAAGGTGCGCTATGCCATCCGGGCGCGTGACCTCGCCGGCATGCTGGAACTCAACGAGCGCGTGAAGAAGATCGCCGAGGGCGCGGCGCTGATGACCGAGACCACGGTCTCGATCTCGATCATGAGCGCGGTCTCCAACATGCTCGGCAACACGCCGCTGGAAGACGCGATGTTCAAGAACATCGACCGGCTCGGCCCCGTGCCCTTCGACGCCGCCGACAAGGCCTATGCCGCCAAGATCCAGGCGACGCTCGGCCCGGCCGATATCCTCAACGACTATCGCCGCACCGGCATCGCGCCGCGCGAGGACACGCCGCTCTGCGATTTCGTCGTGCCGCAGGGCACGCGCGGCGTGCCGATGATCGGCTCGACCGATGTCGCCGACGTCAGCTGGAAGGTGCCGACCATCCAGGCGCGGGTCGCGACCCATGCGATCGGCACGCCCGGCCATTCCTGGCAGATCACTGCGCAGGGCAAGGCGCCGGCGGCGCATAAGGGGATGGTCCATGCCGCCAAGATCATGGCGGCGACGGCTGTCGACGTGATCAGCGACGAGACGCTCTTGGCGCGGGCCAAGAAGGACCATCAGGAGCGGACGACGCGGACGCCCTATGTCTGCCCGATCCCGGCCGATGTGAAGCCGCCGATCAAGCCGCGGCCCGAGGCTGCCTGAGTCGACATTGCCGGGCGCGGCTGAAAGGCTTGCGCCCACAAGACCGACGCCAATTCCTACAGATAACAATCAAAGAGCGGGATCGAGATCATGACCAACCGAAACGACGTGACCGGAACCAAGCGACGCTCCGCCGGGCGCAGGCTCCTCTCCGCCGCGGCGGTTGCCGCCCTCTGTGTCGGTGCCGGAACGGCTTTCGCCGCGACGCCGAAGAATGCGCTGGTGATGGCCTGGAACGTTGACGCCATCAGCACCTTCGACCCCGCCCAGGTCGGCGAGGTCGTCACCAACGAAATCCTGCAGAACACCTGCGACACGCTGGTCGATTTCGATCCGGCCGACGAGCGCAAGGTCGTGCCGAGCTTCGCCGAGCGCTGGGACGTCTCGCCCGACCGCAAGGAGATCACCTTCCACCTGCACAAGGGCGCGAAATTCCCCTCCGGCAATCCCGTCACGGCCGAGGATGTCGCCTGGTCGCTGCATCGCGTGGTCAAGCTCAATTTCGGCAATGCCGCGACGCTGACCGAGTTCGGCTTCACCAAGGACAATGTCGAACAGAACATCGTCGCTGGCGACAATACCGTCACCTTCAAGCTCGACAAGCCCTATCCGACGACGCTGGTGCTGCAGTCGATTGGCGCCAACCGGGTCTCCATGGTGATGGACAAGAAGACCCTGATGGCGAACGAGCAGGGCGGCGATCTCGGCAACAAATATCTGGCCACGCGCACGGCCTGCGTCGGCCCCTACAAGCTGACGCGCTGGAACGCCGGCGAGTCGATCGTTCTGGAGGCCAATGACGGCTATTGGGGCAAGGCGCCCGCGCTCAAGCGCATCCTGATCCGCCACGTTGCCGAGCCCGGCACCCAGCGCCTGTTGCTCAGCCAGGGCGATGTCGACGTGGCGCGCGACCTGACGCCGGAGGACCTGAAGGACCTCGAAGGCTCCAAGGACGTCTCGATCGTCAAGGTACTCAGGCCGCAGCTCTTCTACTGGGGCTTCAACGTCGCGGACGGTCCCTTCTCCAAGGAGAAGGTGCGCCTCGCGATGCGCTACCTGATCGACTATGAGGGTCTCGGCAAGACGGTGATGACCTATCTTGGCGTGCCGCGCGCGAGCTTTGCCCAGCTCGGCGCCGTCGGCGCCCTCGACGCGAAGGAGGGGCAGCCCTTCAAGCTCGACCTCGACAAGGCCAAGCAATTGCTGGCGGAAGCCGGCTATCCCAACGGCTTCGAGGCGAGCGTGCTCTTCGGCACGCTGCCGCATGCGAACCCGATCGCCCAGAGCGTGCAACAAAATGCGGCCAAGGTCGGCGTCAAGCTCTCGCTGGAGCGCATGGCCAATGCCCAGCTCTTCAGCAAGGTGCGCGGGCGCGAATACCAGTCGGCGATGCTCGCCTGGCAGACCGGCGTGCCGGACGCGCACGGCAATGCCTCGCGCCTCGTCTTCAACCCCGACAACCGGCCGGAAGCCAAGCAGACCCAGTATCCGAGCTGGCGCTCGGCCTATCAGGACCTCGCGCTCAACAAGCAGATCGACGAGGCCCTGCTGGAGGCCGATCCGGCCAAGCGCGACGCGCTCTATGCCACCATCCAGAAGGAGGTCATGGCCAAGGGGCCGATGGCCTTCATGTTCCAGATGAACAGCGTCGCCGGCGTGCGCAAGGACCTGAAGTCGTGGACCTGGAACGGCTTCAGGACCTATTACGAGCTGGCGACCAAGTAAGGCCGCCGCGATGTCCCGGACCGCCATCGCGGCGTCCGGCCCGGGCTCCGAGCCGGGGCGGGCCATGCTCCCGTCCTGGCTCAAGGCGTCGGGCCGGATCCTCGCCTCCTTCGCCGTCACCCTGCTCGGGCTGGCGGCGCTGACCTTCTTCATCGGCCGTCTGCTGCCGCTCGATCCCGTCGTCGCCGTGCTCGGCGACAACGTGACCCAGGAGGCCTATCAGGCGATGTACAGGCAGCTCGGTCTCGACCAGCCGCTCTACATCCAGTTCGGCCGCTATATCTGGGGTGTGCTGCATCTCGATTTCGGGATGGCGCTGACCACCGGCAAGCCGGTGATGGCGGACATCGCCCGCGTCTTCCCGGCGACGATCGAGCTCGCCAGCGTCGCGATCGTGATCGGCACGAGCCTCGGCATTCCGCTCGGCGTGCTCTCGGCGATGTATCGCGGCTCCTGGCTCGACCAGATCGTCCGGGTGGTCGGGCTGATCGGCTATTCCGCGCCGAATTTCTGGCTCGGCCTGATGGGGCTGGTGCTGTTCTACGCGACTTTGGGCTGGGTCGGCGGGCCGGGCCGCATCGACTTCACCTATGAGTTCGACCTCGAACCGGTCACCGGCTTCCTGCTGATCGACAGTGCGCTTGCCGGCAACTGGGAGATGTTCGGCAACGCGGTGTCGCACATCATCCTGCCGGCCTCGATCCTGGCCTTCAGCTCGCTCGCCTATATCAGCCGCATGACCCGTAGCTTCATGATGGAGCAGCTGAGCCAAGAATATGTGGTGACGGCGCGGGTGAAGGGCCTGTCCTGGGCGCGCACCGTCTGGGGCCATGCCTTCCGCAACATCGCCGTGCAGGTGGTGACCGTGGTCGCGCTCTCCTACGCCTTCCTGCTCGAAGGCGCGGTGCTGACCGAGACCGTCTTCGCCTGGCCGGGCTTCGGCCGCTACCTGACCAATGCGCTGCTCGCCGGGGACATGAACGCCGTGGTCGGCTGCACGCTGCTGGTCGGCGTCATCTTCGTCACGCTCAACCTGTTGTGCGACCTGCTCTACCGGGTCTTCGACCCGCGGACTCGCTGAGGCATGGCCATGGCACCACAACCCATCGACCAGGCCAGCGGGCAAGGCCTCCGGGCCTGGCTTGCGGCGCCCGTCCCTTCTTCGCCCTTCCAGGCGCGGATGCAGCAATTGTCGCTGAAATGGTGGCGGCTGAGGGCGAACCCTGCCGCGCTGTTCGGGCTCGCCATCATCGTGCTGATCGGGCTCACGGCGCTGTTCGCGCCCCTGATCGCGACGCATGACATCTATGCGCAGGACCTGACGCTGCGCCTGCAGCGGCCCTCCGCCGCGCATTGGTTCGGCACCGACGAGCTCGGCCGCGACATCTTCAGCCGGCTGGTCTTCGGCGCGCGGATCACGCTCTACATCGCCCTGCTGACGGCGGTGATCGCGGCGCCGCTCGGGCTCATCGTCGGTACCACCTCCGGCTATCTCGGCGGCTGGGTCGATATCGTGCTGATGCGCGTCGTCGACATCTTCCTGGCCTTCCCGAGCCTGGTTCTGGCGCTCGCCTTCGTCGCGGCGCTGGGGCCGGGCATCGACCACGCGATCATCGCGATCGCGCTCGCCGCCTGGCCGCCGATCGCGCGATTGGCACGGGCCGAGACGCTCTCGATCCGCAAGTCCGACTATATCGCCGCCGTTCGGCTGCAGGGCGCCTCGCCGCTGCGGATCATCCTCGGCCATGTCGTGCCGATGTGCATCCCCTCCGTCGTGGTGCGCATCACCCTCAACATGGCGTCGATCATCCTGACCGCGGCGGGGCTCGGCTTCCTCGGCCTCGGCGCGCAGCCGCCGAGCCCCGAATGGGGCGGCATGCTGGCTTCCGGCCGCGAATTCATCCTGACCAATGGCTGGATCGCCGCGATTCCCGGCCTCGCCATCCTCATCACCAGCCTGGCCTTCAACCTGTTCGGCGACGGCCTGCGCGACATCCTGGATCCGCGCCATGGATAGGCCGCTGCTCGAGGTCGAGGACCTCTCCGTCAGCTTCAGGGGTGCGCATCGCACGGTGCAGGCGGTGCGCGGCATCTCCTTCAGCGTCGGCCGCGAGAAGGTCGGCATTGTCGGCGAGTCCGGCTCGGGCAAGTCGCTGACCGGGCGCACGATCCTGAAGCTGACGCCGAAGGCGGCGACGATCTCCGCCAGGAAGCTGTCCTTCGACGGGATCGATCTGCTGGCAGCCAGCGAACGGCAGATGCGGACGATCCGCGGCAACCGCATCTCGATGATCCTGCAGGACCCGAAATTCTCGCTCAATCCGCTGATGCGGGTCGGCGAGCAGATCACCGAGGCCTATCGCCTTCACCACAAGGTCGGCGGCAAGGAAGCCGAGGCCAGGGCGCTCGCCATGCTGGAGGCGGTGAAGATCCGCGACCCCGCCCGCGTCTTCAGGCTCTATCCGCACGAGGTCTCGGGCGGCATGGGCCAGCGCATCATGATCGCGATGATGCTGATCCCGGAGCCGGACCTGATCATCGCGGACGAGCCGACCTCGGCGCTCGACGTCACCATCCGCCGGCAGGTGCTGAGCATCCTCGACGAGCTGGTGACGCGGCGCGGCGCCGGGCTGATCTTCATCAGCCACGACCTCAATCTCGTGGCGGATTTCTGCGACCGCGTGCTGGTGATGTATGCCGGCCGGATCATGGAGGACATCCCGGCGCGCGAATTGCGCAATGCGCGGCATCCCTACACGCGCGCGCTGCTCGACAGCTTGCCGCGGCTCGACCGGCAGACCGACATGCTGCAGGTGCCGAGCCGCGATCCGGCCTGGCTCGATGGGCCGACCTTGCAGAGCGGGAGCCGGGCATGAGCGTTGTCGACCCCACTCCGGCGGCGAACCGGCCGGCGGCCCTCACGGTCAGCCATCTCTCCGTCGTCTTCGGACGCGGGGCGTCGGCACTGAAGGCTGTTGACGATGTCTCCTTCATGCTCCGCCACGGCGAGGCCTTCGGGCTGATCGGCGAATCCGGCTGCGGCAAGTCGACGGTGCTGCGCGCGCTCGCCGGGCTCAACAGCGAGTATGGCGGCTCCATCGCCTTCCATGACCGTGAAGTGCCGCATAAGCGCGACAAGGCCTTCTTCCGTCGCGTGCAGATGGTGTTCCAGGACCCCTATGCCTCGCTGCATCCGCGCAAGATGGTGCAGAACGTGCTGGCCGAACCGCTGAAGATCCATGGCTTCGACCGACCACAGGAGCGGATCGACGAGATCCTGACCGCCGTCGGCCTCGGTCCGTCCTTCCGCTACCGCTTCCCGCACGAGCTCTCGGGCGGGCAGCGCCAGCGCGTCGCGATCGCCCGCGCCCTCATCATCGAGCCGGAACTGCTGCTGCTGGACGAGCCGACCTCGGCGCTCGACGTCTCCGTGCAGGCTGAGATCCTCAATCTGCTGAAGCAGCTCCGCCGCGACCGCGACCTGACCTATCTGATGGTCAGCCACGATCTCGCGGTCGTGACGCATCTGTGCGAGCGGGTCGCGATGATGAGCGAGGGCCGCATTCTCGAGGAGATGAGTGCGGCGGATGTTCGGGCCGGCCGGGCGCATGAGCCCTATACGCGCGAATTCCTCGAGGCGAGCGTCGGCTATCGCCCGATCGCGTAGGCGGACGGGCTGCGGAGGACCAGATGATGGATAAGGCAGTGACGACGGGCGAAGCCCTGGGTGCGGAGTATTGGCCGGCAAACGGCTGGGCGAGCGTCGCGCCGGAGCCGGCGGGCTGGTCACGCGAGGGGCTCGCCCGGGCCTGGCGCTACGCCGACACGATTTCGACGGCGACCCTGATGATCGTGCAGGGCGGGCGCGTGGTGGCGAGCCGCGGCGATCTCGCCCATCGCTACCAGTGCCATTCCGTCCGCAAGAGCTTCCTCAGCGCCCTGATCGGCATCCATGAGGAGGCGGGCCGGATCGACCTGTCGCGCACGCTCGCCGATCTCGGCATCGACGACAAGGAAGGTCTCAGCGACATCGAGAAGTCGGCGACCATCTACGACCTGCTGACGGCACGCTCCGGCATCTTCCATCCGGCCGGCTACGAATCTCCCTGGATGAAGTCGATCAAGCCGCAGCGCCATTCGCATCCGCCGGGCACCTTCTGGCTGTACAATAACTGGGATTTCAACGCGCTCGGGACAATCTTCACCGCGCTGACCGGTGCCGGCATCCATGACGATTTCCTGGCGCGGATCGCCCGGCCGCTCGGCATGGAGGATTTCCGCCTCGACGGCGAGCGGCGCGACGGCTGGCTGGAGCCGGACGATTGCTCCGTTCATCCCGCCTATCCGTTCCGGATGTCGACGCGCGATCTCGCCCGCTTCGGCCTGATGTTCCTGCGCCGGGGACGCTGGAAGGACGAGCAGGTCATTCCGGCCAACTGGGTCGCGACCAGCGTGCTGCCGCTCTCCGATGCCGGGCCGCGCGGCGGCTACGGCTATATGTGGTGGACCGAGCGCTCGGGCGCTGGCTTCCCCGGTGTCGTGCTGCCGGCCGGCAGCTATAGCGCCCAGGGCGTCGGCGGGCAGAACTGCCTCGTCCTTCCCTCGCTCGACCTCGTGATCGTCCACCGGGTCGATACCGACATCAAAGGCACGGAGGTGAACCGGTTCGCCTTCGGCCGCCTGCTGCGCCTGATCCTCGAAGCCCGCCAGCCGGGCTGAAGGCACGTCACGCGATCGCCGACACGGGCGCGCGGGCAGGGCTTTCCGGCTTGGTCGCCCGGCTGCTCTCGCCGACGGCGGCCCAGAACTGCTCGACCGGGAGGCGGCCCTGCTGCCTCGCCCGGTAGAGCCGGATTTCGGCCGAGACGTACCAGGACGTGTCGGCGGCCGGCACGAGCTGGCCGCTGCGCAGTTCCTCGGCCACGAGGCTCTCCGGCACCCAGGCGACGCCGCGCCCGGCCAGGACCATGGCCTTGAGACCCACCGACATGGGGTTCTCGTAGACGGTCACCAGCGGTGTCGGCCGCTCAGCGAAGAGCAGGGCGAGCCGCCGCGCAAAAAAGGTCGAGCTGCCATAGCTCAGCAGGCGCACCGGCATCTCACCGCAGCGGAAGGCATGGAGCGGCGCGCCATCGCCGTCGGGGATCGAGACCGGGATCGCCCGTTCGCTGCCGAGACGGCGATAGACGAAAAGCTCGGGGTCGAGCTCCGGCAGCACGGATTCATGCGCATAGGTCAGCAGGAAATCGCACTCCCCATGATTGAGCAGGGCGACATTGCCGTCGAAGGACGAGCGCTGGTCGCAGAACCGCGTCTTCAGCGGGCCGAGCGTCTCTTCCATCCGGCGGACGAGGCCGGGGAAATAGGTCAGCGACAGGGTGTTGAGCGTGGCGAAGATCAGCGTCTCCGCTGCGTCCTCATGGAGCTGGCGCAGCTCCTGCCGCGCGCCCTGCACCTGCCTCAGGATTTCCTGCGCACGCGGCAGAAAGGTCCGCCCCGCTTCGGTGAGGCGGATCGGATAGCTGCTGCGGTCGAAGAGCGGTGAGCCGAGCCAGTCTTCCAGCTGCTTGATCCGGCGGCTGAGTGCCGATTGCGTAATGTTCCGTTCGCGGGCCGCGCGCGAGAAGCTGAGCGTGGTCGACAGGCTCAGCATGTCCTCCAGCCATTTCAACTCCATTGCCACCTCCGCGCGGCAGGATGGCATGGCGATCCCGACCGCGCCAGAAGCGGCCGGGATGGGGGGGTGCTAGCGCGCGGCTTCGACCTCGCGCAGGCAGATCCTGAGCCGGTCGAGGATCATCTCGACATCCTCGGCGCCGATCGTCAGCGGCGGACGGATCTTCAGGATGTTATCAGCCGGACCTTCGCGCCCGACGAGGATGCGCATCTCGCGCAGGCGGTTCATGACATGGGCGGCCGCATCGGTCGCGGGCTCCAGCGTCTCGCGGTCCGTGACCAGCTCCAGCCCAAGGAAGAGGCCGATGCCGCGCACGTCACCGACGCAAGGATAGTCCGCCATCAGCGCATGCATGCCGGCGAGCAGCTTGTCACCCATCGCCTTGGCATTGGCCGAAAGCCCTTCCTCCTCGACGATGTCGAGCACCTCGGAGGCGATGCGGCAGGAGAGGTTCGAGCCACCGAAGGTCGAGAAATATTCCGGTCCCTCCGCGAAGCGCTCGGCAATGGCGCGGGTGGTGATCACCGCGCCGATCGGGTGGCCGTTGCCGAGCGGCTTGCCGAGCACGACGATGTCCGGGCGCACCGCCTGCTGCTCGAAGCCGAAATAATAGTCGCCGAGGCGGCCGAGCCCCGTCTGCACCTCGTCGGCGATGCAGATGCCGCCGGCAGCGCGGATGCGTTCGTAGACGGCCGCGAGATAGCCGGGCGGCGGGATGATCTGGCCGCCGACGCTCGGAAAGGTCTCGGCGATGAAGCCGGCGACCTTGCCGCCGCGCTCGGCGATGGCCGCGAGCGCGCCGTCGACCTGCTGCGCATAATGGAGCGCGCGATCGGCATCGTCGCGGCGGAAGCGGCCACGGTAATCGTCGGCGACGTCGACGAGCTGCACCCAGGGCTTGCGGCCGCCCATGTTCGGCTTGTTGAACTTGTAGGCGGAGATGTCGATCGCGCCGGTGGTGTTGCCGTGATAGCCGTGATCGGGGGTGACGATGTCGTAGCCGCCGCTCGCTGCACGGGCGAGGCGCAAAGCCAGTTCGTTCGCCTCCGAGCCGGAATTGACGAAGAAGCAGACCTCCAACTCCCCAGGGAGCTTCGCGGTCAGCCGCTCGGCCAGCGCCATCGGCGCGGGGTGCAGATAGCGCGTGTTGGAGTTCATCCGCGCGAGCTGGTCCATCGCCACCTCGCGGATGCGCGGATGGGCGTGGCCGACATGGGGCACATTGTTATAGGCGTCGAGATAGGGCCGGCCCATCGCGTCGAAGAGATGATGGCGCCAGCCGCGCAGGAAGGTGACCGGCTTCTTGTAGCTGAGCTTGAGATTGGCTCCGAAGCGGGCCTTGCGCTCGGCCAGCAGCGCGGCCTCGTCGATCGCCTCATAGGCGACGGTCTCGTCGGGCAGGTTGAGCAGGGCGGCTGGGTTCGGGCAGATCGCCTGCCAGAGAGCCCAGTCGTCGGGATCCGCGACGCCCGGCCAGTCATGGCCCATGCCGTCCAGCGTCAACGCGAGCTGGAAATGCAGATGCGGCTCCCAGCCGCCGTTCTCCTCGGCCGGGCCGAGCCTGGCGAAGGCTTCGCCTGCTGCGATCTCCTGGCCTGGCTTCAGCTTGGCTGCGCCGTCCGCTGAGAGGTGGCCGTAGAGCGTGTGGAAGACGTCGCCCTCGGGCGTGCGGTGCTCGAGGATGACGACGCCGCCGTAATCGAGATGGCCCTTGCGGTTCTCGGCAAGAGCGACCTTGCCGGCGAGGGGCGCGCGGACCGGCTCGCCGGCCGGGCCGAAGACATCGACGGCCATATGGATGGTGCGGCGGTTGGAGGCGAGCCAGCGGCCCTTGCGGAAGGCCTTGTCGGTATAGACCAGACGTGGCTCGCCATATTGGCCGAGCCACCATTCCTGGGTGATGCCGAGCCCGGTGCCGAGATGGCGGGCCTCGTCGGCGCGCAGTTCGAACGGGTTTGCGGGGATCGTCGCCTCGGCAACGCCGAGCGAGCCGACCGGCAGGCCGTCGAGCGCGCGGCCGAGCACGGGGGCGAAGCTGCCGCGCTGCCCGGCGATCCAGCTCGCGATGCGGCCGGCCGCATCGGTGACCGGCAGGCCGCAGGCATTGCGCAGGCGCGCGCCCATCAGTTCGCCATCGATGCCGGGGTTCTCCAGCAGGCGCCAGGCGGGGGCCTGCGAGATCGTGACATAGGGATCGTTCGGCCGGCCCTTGGCCTCGATCGTCGAGTTCACCACGCTGACGGCGAGCCGCATGCGCACGAGCGGCCAGACCAGGCCGATCTCTTCGGCGCTCAGCGGGGAGACGGCGTGATAGCCGGCGACGAAGGCGGCGAGCGCCGCTTCCGGCGTCTCGTGGTCGAGGACGGCGTAAGCCGCGGCGATGGCGATCTCGCAGACGCGCGGGCCATGGGTCATGTCGCCGAAATCGATCAGGCCGCTGATCCGGGCGGGCTCGCCGAGGCGCGGCTCGACGAGGATGTTGAAGTCGTTGAGGTCGTTATGGATGGTCTGGCGCGGCAGCTTGTCGAGCGTGGGCTTCAGCGCTTCGAAGCCGGCGACGATTTCCGCTACGAGCGCGCGGCGCGCGCCTTCGAGCACATCGAGATGGGACTTGATCCAGCCGGCCTCGGTCAGGTCCCATTTCGCGGCATCCGGTGCGGCCGTGACCTTGAAATCGCGGAGCGCGAGGTCGAGACGCGCGGTCAGCGCACCGAGTTCGGCGAGGACGGTGGGCGGCTGCGGCCCGGCTTCGCCCATCGGAATGCCCGTGAAGGCGCGCTGGACCCAGACCATGCGCTGTTGGCCTTGAGCGTCCGCGACGCTCTGCCAGAAGCGCTGGTCCTCGGCGGGGAGGAGGCGCGGCAGCGGGAGCGTCGGATCAGCGGCGAGCGCGTGACTGATCGCGGTGCATTGCTGGTCGACGAGAGCGGGCTCGCCCTGCGGGCGCATCGCCTTGACGATGACGTCGCCCTCGCTGGTCCGCCCGCGGAAGTTGAGGTCGTATTCGCCGCCGAGCTGCCGCAGCCCGCCATCGATGCCGAACTGCTCGGCGACCCCACGCAACCAGACGTGTTCCATCATCTCTCCCCCGCCGTGGAGCTGCTGTGGCTCCGCGCTCGTTTCCTCAGGCTCGGTCGAATCGATCGGCACCGTCTTCCATAGCCAGAAAGGCGGCCGGTTTGACCCCGCAAAGTTTGCGGGGCGGCTGCCGTTGGGTTGCGTTGAGCGTATCTGCCTTGAAAGAAAATGCGCCGTCATCCCGGACAAGCCGCGAAGCGGCGCCGATCCGGGATTCATCGTAGAGCGCCGCGCCCTCCGATGGATCCCGGGGCAAGCCCGGGATGACGGCGTGGGTTCGGTACCTCTTCAAATCTACGCCAGCCAGCGCTGCTTCGCCCGCTCGATCGCCTCGCGCACCGTGTCGGGCGCGGTGCCGCCATAGCTGCTGCGGCTACGGACAGAGTGCTCCGGCGCCAGCACCGCGAACACCGCTTCGCTGATCCGGGGATCGACCGAGCGCATCGCGTCGAGATCGAGCGCCTGCAAGGTGCAGCCCTTCGCCTCTGCCAGCGCGACGATGCGGGCGGTGATGTGATGGGCGTCGCGGAAGGGGACGCCGGCTTCGCGCACCAGCCAGTCGGCGAGGTCGGTCGCGGTCGGGAAGCCGCGGTCGAGGAAGGCGCGCATGCTCTCGGGCCGCACGGTGAGGTCGCGGACCATGCCGGTGGTGGCGGCGACGCAGAGCTCGACGGTCTCCAGCGCGTCGAACATCGGCTCCTTGTCCTCCTGCATGTCCTTCATGAAGGTCATGGGCAGACCCTTGACCATCACCAGCATGGCGGTGAGCGAGCCGACGACGCGGCCGGTCTTGCCGCGGACCAGCTCGGCGGCGTCGGGATTGCGCTTCTGCGGCATGATCGAGGAGCCGGTGGTGAAGGCGTCGGACAGCGCGATGAAGCGGAAGCCGTCGCTGCACCAGAGCGTGATCTCCTCGTTGAGGCGCGAGAGATGCACGGCCAGCATCGCGCAGCAGAACAGCAGCTCGCAGATGTGGTCGCGTGCGCCGACCGAATCCATCGAGTTCTCGGTCGGCCGGGCGAAGCCCAGTTCCGCCGCCGTGAACTGCCGGTCGATCGGGAAGGCGGTGCCGGCGAGCGCGGCGGCGCCGAGCGGCGAGACATTGGTGCGCTGGCGCGCGCCGGCCAGGCGCTCGCGGTCGCGACCGAACATCTCGACATAGGCCATCAGGTGGTGGCCGAAGGTCACGGGCTGGGCGACCTGCATATGGGTGAAGCCGGGCATGATCGTCTCGGCGTGCTCGCTGGCGCGCTCGATCAGGGCCTGCTGCAATTCGCGGATGGTGCCGTCGACAGCATCGATGGCGTCGCGCATCCAGAGGCGGACATCGGTGACGGCCTGGTCGTTGCGGCTGCGGGCGGTGTGCAGGCGCCCGGCCGGCTCGCCGATGATCTCCTTGAGGCGCGCCTCCACATTCATGTGGATGTCCTCGAGGTCGATGCTGAATTGCAGTTCGCCGCGGTCGATCTCGCCGCGGATCTGGTCGAGCCCGGCCTGGATGCGCTCGTTGTCGGCGGCGGCGATGATGCCCTGGCGGGCCAGCATCGCGGCATGGGTCTTGGACGCGGCGATGTCCTGCCGGTAGAGCCGGTAATCGAAGCCGATCGAGGGATTGATCTTGCGCATCACATCGGCCGGAGCGGTCGTGAAGCGGCCGCCCCACATCTTGTTGGCACCGGGGTTCTGGTCGGACATGATGAGGCTCTCCGGGAGCGGCTGCGACGTCGTCGTCAAGCGATAGCAACCACGATTTGGACTGTAAATTCCAAAATCGACCTTGACGTCCAAATGATGCCCATCATACTCGCAGGCAGATGCGGCGGATCGGCCGGCGCGGGATGGGCAGCATGAAGATCGAAGAATTCAGCCTGGAGCGCATCCAGTCGCTCTACGAAAACACCGTCGAGTTCAATCTCTCGGATAGCGGCGTCCATCCCTATTCGCTGAACGAACTGCTCAGCGCCGATCAGCGCGCCGAGCTGATGGAGGTCGAGCTCGGCTATGGTTGGACCAATGGGGCGGTCGAACTGCGCGAGGATATCGCCAAGCTTTACCGCAACCGGACCTCGGACGAGGTGATCGTCACCAACGGCTCGGCCGAAGCGAATTTTCTGATGGCGATGTCGCTGATCGAGCCAGGCGACGAGATCGTCGTCTTCGTGCCGAACTACCTGCAGATCTGGGGCTGGGCGCGGGCGATCGGCGCCACCGTCAAGGAAGTGAAGCTGCGCGAGGAATTGGGCTGGACGCCCGATCTCGACGAGGTTCGCCAGGCGATCACGCCGCGCACCAAGCTGATGACCATCTGCAACCCGAACAACCCGACGGGCAGCCTGCTCTCGCGCGAGACGATGGACGCGCTGGTCGAGATCGCCCGCGCGCAGGGCTGCTATCTCCATGCCGACGAGGTCTACAAGGGCGCCGAGCTCGAAACCGACGAGCCGCCGAGCTTCGCCGATCTCTATGAGAAGGCGATCATCACCAGCGGACTCTCCAAGGCGATGGCGCTGCCCGGCCTGCGCATCGGCTGGCTGGTCGGGCCGGC
The DNA here is from genome assembly GCA_039808685.1 of Allobosea sp. GTDB lineage: Bacteria > Pseudomonadota > Alphaproteobacteria > Rhizobiales > Beijerinckiaceae > Allobosea. The sequence goes on from JBDHTM010000029.1 coordinate 28,369, forward strand.
CAAGGACATCTACACCGCCTGGCAGAACAAGGACTACACCTCGATCACCACGAGCGCGCTCAGCGAGCATATCGCCCGCATCGTCGTCCAGCCGGCGAAGCGCGCCGAGATCCTGCAGCGGAGCAAGACCATCCTGCGGGAGAACCTCGCGCTGCTGACAGACTGGGTGAAGGCGAATGACGAGTTCTTCTCCTTCGTGCCGCCCAAAGCCGGCGGCATGGCCTTCGTCAAATACAGCCACTCGATGAACTCGACCGAGCTGGTGCACCGTCTGCGCGAGGAGCGCGGGATCATGCTGCTGCCGGGCGATGTCTACGGGATGGACGGCTATATCCGCATCGGCATCGGCGCGCCGGGCGAGCATCTCTCGGCGGGTCTGGAGCGCTTGAGCGACTATCTCAAGTCGCAGCCGCGCTGACGGAGCGGGCATGACGCCGGAACTCGCTCCCTACCTGCCGGTCTGCGATGCGGTGGCGCTGCTGTTCCGGCCGCATGCCGAGGTCGTGCTGCATGATCTTGGCTCGCAGAGCGTTGTGCATATCGCCGGCAATTTCTCGCAGCGCGTGCTCGGCGAACCGTCCCTGCTCGACGAGATCGGCTTCGATCCGAACGAGACGATCATCGGCCCCTATGAGAAGGTGAACTGGGACGGGCGGCGGCTGAAATCGATCAGCATCGTGCTCTCGGCCGGGACCAAGGCGATCGGCGTGCTCTGCATCAATGTCGACGTCTCGCATTTCCATGCGCTAATGCAAACGCTGTCCGCGCTGGCGACGGTGCCGGCCGGGGTCGAGAAGCCGCAGGCCCTGTTCAAGGAAGACTGGCACGAGCGCATCAACGAGTTCGTGCAGCAATGGACGCAGAGCCGCGGGCTCGCAGTGACCAGCCTCAGCCGGGCCGAGAAGCGCGAGCTGGTGGCGGACCTTGCCGCCAACGGCGCCTTCGGCGGCCGCAATGCCGCCGCCTATATCTCGCGCATCCTCGGGCTCGCCCGCGCGACCGTCTACAACTACCTCAACCAGGCCAACGGGACCCCGGATGCTTGACCTGTCGCGTGCGGAGATCGAGGCCGCCGTCGATCTCGACCGGGCCTTCGTCGCGCTGGAGGAGGGGTTCAAGGCGGCGGCTGCGGGGCGGGTGCAGATGCCGCCGGTCGGCTATCTCGGCTTTCCCGCGCATAATGGCGACTGCCATATCAAGTTCGGCCATATCGCGGGCGATTCCGTTTTCGTCGTGAAGATCGCGACCGGGTTCTACGATAACCCCGTCAAGGGACTGCCGACGACGAGCGGCATGATGATCGCGCTCTCGGCCGAGACCGGCGCCGTCGTCGCGATCCTGCGCGACGAGGGTTGGCTGACCGATCTGAGGACCGCGCTGGCGGGCGCCATTGCGACGCGCGCCGGGATCCGGGCCGATGCGCGCCGGATCGGGATCGTGGGCGCCGGCACGCAAGCGCGTTTCCAGATTCGCGCCGCCGCGCACCTGCTGCGCGAGCGCGAGCCGGTCTTCGCATGCTGGGCACGCTCGCCGGAGAAGCTGGAAGCTTTGCGGAGCGATCTCGCAGAGGAGGGCATCGCCGTCGAGCCGGTGACGGATCTGGAGGCGCTCTGCGCGCGGTCTGATGCGCTGATCACCGTGACGCCGGCTGCGGCGCCGATCATCCGCGACGACTGGATCAGGCCGGGCACGCATATCACCGCGCTCGGCGCCGATGCGCCGGGCAAGCAGGAACTGGACACGGCGCTGGTCGCGCTTGCCGATATGCGGATCGCGGATTCGCTGGAGCAGAGTCTCGACCATGGCGAATTCGCCGCCGCCGCGGCGGTCGGGCTGATCGATGCGGGCGATTGCGTCGAGCTGGGGGCAGTGCTGGCCGGGGATGTGCCGGCGCGGCGCTCGAACAACGACATCACCATCGCCGATCTCACAGGGATAGCGGTGCAGGACATAGCGATTGCGCGGGTGGTTCTGGACGGGATCGGGCGACAGTAGCCGGGCCGTCATTCCGGGGCAGGCCGAAGGCCTGAGCCTGGAACCCATGAACACGAGGCCATTCCAGTTCGTCATGCTCGCCCTTGTGGCGAGCATCCACGTCTTGAACACCGCATGGCGCCAATGAAGACGTGGATGGTCGGGACAAGCCCGACCATGACGACAAGCGTCGTGTTCATGGGCTCCCGGCCCGGCCCTATGGGCCGCCCCGGAATGACGGCTGGAGGAACCGCTGTCAGCCCCTGTGTCGCGCCAGGAAGCGATCCATCCGCGCCAGCCCGTCCCGCAGCACCTCGGTCGGGACGCCGATGCCGATGCGGATGTGGCTCTCGATGCCGAACCAGCTTCCGGCGACGACGAAGACGCTCTCCTCCTCGCGCAGCTTCTGCGAGAAGATTTCGGAGGGCATGGCGAGCGGATAGCGCAGGAAAGCCATGCCGCCGGCCTGCGGGCGCCGCCACGACCAGTCGTTGTGCTGCGCCATCCATTGCGCCACGAGATCGGCATTGCTGCGCAGCAAATCGCGGCCGCGCGCGAGCAGGCGGCCACGCGTCTCCGGCCGCATCACCTCCTCGGCGAGGATTTGGCTGAGGATGCCGCTGCCGATCGTGGTGTAGTCCTGCCGCTCGGCCGCCGACGCCACGACCTCGGCGGGCGCGACGATCCAGCCGAGGCGCAGGCCGGGACAGGCGAAGGATTTCGACAGGCTGGAGGTGACGACGACCTTGGGATAGCTGCCCCAGAGCGTCTGTGTCTCGGCGCCATCGATCTCGCCGCCGCGATAGATCTCGTCGACCATCAGCCAGGCGTCGTTGCGTCGGGCAGCATCGACCAGGGCGGCGCGGCTCGCGGCCGACAGTACGCTGCCGGTCGGGTTGGCCGGATTGGTCACGGCGATCGCCTTGGCGCCGGCCGCGACCTTGGCGAGATGGGCACGGTCGATCTGCCAGTCGCTGTCGCCGGACAATTCGAGCCGGCGGATATCGAAGCCGAGCGCGCGGCCCAGCCCATCGATCTGCATGAAGTTCGGGAGAGCGAAGACCAGGGCGTCGCCGGGCTCGAACAGCGCCATCAGGGCTATCATCGTCGCCTCCGAGGAGCCGTTGGTGACGAGGACGTTGGCGGCGGTCGCGCCGGGATACCAGGAGGCGATGTTGGCCCGCAGCTCCGGCCGGCCATCGGTCCAGCCATAGCCGAGCGGCTGTTTCAGCAGGTCGCGCGTGGCCTGTTCGCCCAGGATATCCTCGATCGACCAGGGATGGACGCCGCTCTCGGTCAGGTTGATCTCGACGTCGTTCTCGAAGAGCGTCTGGTTCCGCTCCATCTGGAAAATGTCGAATTTCACGCGAGCCTCCCGCCTGGCGGTCTGTCGCCTTCCGCCAGGGGCGGCAAGGCTGTGCCGGCCATCTGTGCAGGCGAGGGAGGGGCGGGTCAAGGTCAATTTGGACAATAAGTCCAATTTGGATTTTATGTTTATGCGGCCTGTTTGTCCGGCTTCGGAGCGCGCTCGTCACACGGATTTTCGGTGGTGAGGGGCGGCCCATCCGGCTGCGGATTTTCTCTCCGCCTTGCCGGGAACCGGGACCGCCCTATATCCGTTGGCCAGCCATGTTTGAATCGCCGATGCCTACCTCGAATTTCCGCTTTCCCGGTGTCCTGAACTCCCAGGAATTGCTTGTCGCAGAAGCTGTCCAGGCCAGGGCCTGGGCTGCGATCGGGCATGACGCCAGGCTCGATACCGAGCTGGAGTCCGAGGCCCGCGACAGGCTGGGACGGATCGTCCTGCGCCTGATGTCGAGCGCATCCGACTCGGTCTCGGACCTGACTTCGGCAGCTGTCGCCGAGTTCAAGGCGACTCGGCCGACGATCCGTGTCGAGCTGTCCGGTCCGCAGCGCGGCTAGCGCCAGACGATTTTCCAAGGAAACACGTCGCCATCCCGGGCTTGACCGGGATCCATCGAAGGGCGCTGAGCTCTACGATGGATCCCGCATTCCGCTTCGCTGCGTCCGGAATGACGCGCGTCGTGTAACTTAGCTCAGCCCGCTCAATGTGCGGCCATGTCGAGCGGCGGCTCAACATCGTCGGTGATCGGGTTCGCGAAGGGGTTTTTGGCGCGGAAGGCCGCGAACTCGTCCTTGGCGGCCTTGAGCAGGGCAGGATCGTTCAGCACGTCCGAGGCGACGCCGGCCATCGCCTTGGCGGCAAGCGCCAGGCCCTTATGGGCGGCCGGCGCAAGCCCCTGCGCGACGAGCTGCCAGGAATGGCCGGGCGTGCCGATCGCATAGCAGGCCGTGCGGCATTGCACGGTCGGGACGACCCAGCTCACCGTGCCGACATCGGTCGAGCCGACGGAGGTGTCGTTGCCGGCGCCGAGCGGATAAATCTCGTCGCTCAGCGCCTCGCCCTCCTTCGGCTTCAGGTCGAAGCGGCCATAGGCGGCGGCGATGTCCTGCGGTTTCAGGGTCTTCTGGAACTTGGCGGCGAAGGCATGGTCGGCCGCGTCGAAGCCGGGGCCGACCAGCGCCAACAGGTTCGCCTGCATCGCCTCTTCCAGCGGGCGGTTGCCGACCAGATTGGCATCGCCCGAGAGCTGCTTGACCGAGACGGTCGTCTCGCTCATCAGGGCCGCGCCCTCGGCGATCTTCTTCACGCGGGCCACGAGCTCCCACATCTCGGAGAGCGTGGCGGCGCGGATGAGCTGGCGCGTCGTCGCGGTCGCCTGCACGACATTGGGGGCGATGCCGCCGGCATTGATGATCGCGTAATGCACGCGCGCCGTCGAAGGCATGTGCTCGCGCATGTAGTTGACGCCGATATGCATCAGCTCGACCGCATCGAGCGCCGATCGGCCGAGATGCGGCGCGGCGGCAGCATGCGAGGCGCGGCCGGTGAAGGTGAACTCGATCTCGACGCAGGCCAGCGAGAAGGCCCGGTTGACGCCGTTGAACGAGGCCGGGTGCCAGCACAAGGCGATGTCGACGTCGTCGAAGGCGCCGGCGCGCACCATGAAGCCCTTGGCCGAGCCGCCTTCCTCAGCCGGGCAGCCATAGTAGCGCACGCGGCCTTTCAGCCCGTTGGCGGCGAGATAGTCCTTCACCGCGGCGGCGGCGAGCAGAGAGGCGGAGCCCAGCATGTTGTGGCCGCAGCCATGGCCGTTGCCGCCCTTCTCGACCGGGGTCTCGCTGGCGACGCCGGCCTTCTGGCTCAGGCCCGGCAGGGCGTCGAACTCGCCCATGATCGCGATGACCGGGCCGCCTTTGCCGGCCTCGCCGATGACGGCGGTCGGAATGCCGGCAATGCCGGTCGTGACGCGGAAGCCTTCGCTTTCCAGCATGGCGACATGCTCGGCCGCCGAGCGGACCTCCTGATAGTTCAGCTCCGGCATGTGCCAGATGCGGTCGGAGAGCTCGAAATAGGCCGGGGCCTTCTCGTCGATCCGACGCCAGACATCCTTGCTGTTGCTCATGGAAGCTTCCTCCTCGGCGGGCCGTTCGGCCCGATTCCGGGATGGGTTTCTGGCATGGGGCGGCGGTGGCTCACAAGCGGGGCGTCCTCAGAGCCACCTGTCATCCCGTGCGCGCCGCAGCGTGAAACGCTGCTGCGCAGACACGGGACCGTTCTCAGGAAAAGGCGCCTTTCCGGGAGGCGCGAGAAAGGCGCCTTCTTGTCGCGCGGTCCCGTGTCTGCGCAGCGGCACTGCGCGCCGCAGCGCGCACGGGATGACGCGCTTCATTCGCGCTTCCATCGATGATTGGTGATTTCCCGCGCTCTGCTATGCCGCGATGGCGGAAGCCGCCAAATCCAGCCGGGATGACACCGAAATTTGGCTCGTTCTGCCAGTGCTTCCGTGCATGATCGGGACCACTGGGGAGTTCGAGCCAAATCCATGACAACAGATCCGCGCCTGCCGTTTCTCGCCGAGCTGGAGAAGAAGATCCTCTGGCTCGCCTCCTGGACGATCCACAACGCCAACCACATCCGACAGAACGAGGACGGGATGAAGGTCGGCGGGCATCAGGCCTCTTCGGCCTCGCTCGCCACCATCATGACGGCGCTCTACATGGCGGCGCTGAAGCCGCAGGATCGCGTCGCGGTGAAGCCGCATGCCTCTCCGATCTTCCACGCCATCAATTATCTGATGGGGCTTCAGACGCGCGAGAAGCTGGAGAATTTCCGCGGCTACAAGGGGGCGCAGAGCTATCCGTCGCGCACCAAGGATATCGACGACGTCGATTTCTCGACCGGCTCGGTCGGCCTCGGCGTCGCGCAGACGCTGTTCTCCTCGCTGACGCAGGATTACGTGAAGGCGCATGGCTGGGCCAAGGATCGGCCGGAAGGGCGCATGATCTCGCTGATCGGCGATGCCGAGCTCGACGAGGGCAATATCTTCGAGGCCCTGATGGAGGGCTGGAAGCACGGCCTGCGCAACACCTGGTGGATCATCGACTATAACCGCCAGTCGCTCGACGCGGTGATCCGCGAGGGGCTCTACGACCGTTTCGAGACGATGTTCCGCAATTTCGGCTGGGACGTGGTCACGCTGAAATACGGTTCGCTCCAGCAAGCCGCCTTCAAGGAGAAGGGCGGCGACAGATTGAAAGCCTGGATCGATTCCTGCCCGAACCAGCTCTATTCGGCCCTGACCTTCCAGGGCGGCGCGGCCTGGCGCAAGCGGCTGATGGACGATCTCGGCGATCAGGGGCCGGTGACCACGTTGATCGAGAAGCGCTCCGATGCCGAGCTCTCGAAGCTGATGTGCAATCTCGGCGGCCACGACCTGCCGTCGATCCTGGAGGCCTTCGAGGCGATCGATCATGACCGGCCGGTCTGCTTCCTCGCCTATACGGTGAAGGGTTTCGGGCTGCCGATCGCCGGGCACAAGGACAACCATGCCGGGCTGATGACCAAGGAGCAGCTCGACGGCTTCCGCAAGGCGAACGGCGTTCGTCCCGGCCATGAATGGGATCTGCTCGAGGGTATCGGCCTGCCCGAGAGCGAGATGCGGGCCTTCCTCGACAAGGTGCCGTTCTTCTCGGAAGGGCGGCGGCGCTTCTCGGCCGCCAAGCTGCCGGTGCCGGACAAGCTGGAGGCCGGCATCCAGCCGGTGATGTCGACGCAGATGGGCTTCGGCAAGGTGCTGGACGACCTCGCGAAGACCGGCGGGCCGCTGGCCGACCGGATCGTCACCACGGCGCCGGACGTCACCGTCTCGACCAATCTCGGCCCCTGGGTGAACCGGCGCGGGCTCTTCGCCAAGGCCTCGATGGCCGACACCTTCAAGGACGAGCGCATCCCCTCGATGCAGAAATGGGAATTCTCGCCGCAGGGGCAACATGTCGAGCTCGGCATCGCCGAGATGAACCTGTTCATCAATCTCTCGGCGCTCGGGCTCTCGCATTCGATCTTCGGCGAGCGCCTGATCCCGATCGGCACGCTCTACGATCCCTTCATCTCGCGCGGTCTCGATGCCCTGAACTATGCCTGCTACCAGGATGCGCGCTTCATGGTGGTGGCGACGCCGTCCGGCGTGACGCTGGCGCCGGAGGGCGGCGCGCATCAGTCGATCGCGACGCCATTGATCGGCATGAGTCAGGACGGGCTCTGCTCCTTCGAGCCGGCTTTCGTCGACGAGTTGGCCGTGATGATGCGCTGGTCCTTCGACTACATGCAGCGCGACGGTGAGGGCGATCCTGACGAGCGCACCTGGCTGCGCGACGAGACCGGCGGCTCGGTCTATCTGCGTCTCTCGACCCGGCAGGTCGAGCAGCCGAGCCGGGCCATGACGCCGGAGCTGGAGCGCGCGATCATCGACGGCGCCTATTGGCTGAGGAAGCCGGGGCCGAACGCCTCTGTGGTGATCGCCTATACCGGGGCGGTGGCGCCGGAAGCGATCGAGGCGGTCGGGCTGTTGTCCGAGGACCGGCGCGATGTCGGCCTGCTCGCGATCACCTCGGCGGACCGACTCAATGCCGGCTGGCAGGCGGCCGAGCGGGCGCGCCAGCGCGGCAACCACGAGGCGACGAGCCATGTCGAGCGGTTGCTTGGCGAGCTCTCGCGCGATTGCGGCATCGTCTCGGTGCTGGACGGGCATCCCGCGACGCTAGCCTGGCTCGGCAGCGTCCATGGCCACAGGCAGAAGGCGCTCGGCGTCGAGCATTTCGGCCAGACCGGCACGGTGGCGGATCTCTACCGCCATTTCGGCATCGACGCGAACGCGATCGTGCATGCGGCCAACGCGGCTGCGCCGGGGCGGCCGGTGCGTTATCTCAAGGCGTTGCCGGAGTAGAGGATGGCTGATCGAAGGGTGTCATCCCGCCCGCGCTGCGGCACGAAGTGCTACTGCGCAGATGCGGGACCGCGTGACGAGAAGGGCTCTTCCTCGCGCTCCCTTGAAAGGCGCCCTTTCCGGAAGACGGTCCCGTGTCTGCGCAGCAGCGTTTCACGCTGCAGCGCGCACGGGATGACAGGTGTCCTTCAATAAGGCGCCCTTCAAAATTCAAAAAGGTGCGGATCAGAACCGAGGCGTCGCGAAGGTATTCGCGAACGGATTCACACCCGCGCCGATGCGGCCTGGCAAGGTGCCTTCGCCGTAAAATTCGCCGATATTCACATAGACCGGCGAAGTCGACATGTGCTGGCTGGCATAGCGGTTCAGCGAGCCGACCGGCACCACATTGCCGGGATCGAGATAGCTGCGCTTCTGGACGGTGACGCGCAGTGGGCCGCGGCGGTTCTGCGCTTCGGCGATGCTCGCCATGACGGTCGAGGCCGTCGCGGCGACGGCGAGGATGGCGGCGACGCGCTTGAACGACATCATGGCGGCAATCTCCGGGAGTGGGCTGTCCCACCCGATGTAAGCATTCCAAACCCGGCGCAAAGATTAGCACCGCCTCGTTAACAACTTTGTTAGCGCTCGCGACGGGGCTTTTTCGCGTGGCGCCGGCGCGGTTCGGCTGCCGGCTCCGTCGTCGCCGTCTTCATGCGCAGGGCCGGCATCGTGCCGTCCGCGTCGAGCCAGGAGACCTTGCGCCCGGTCGCCGAGAGGCGCGGCTGGGCGCAGCCCGGCTGGCGCCGGAGTTCGCTGCGGGCGAAGGCGGCCCGCAATTCGGGCTCGGCCCCCGCATTGGCGAGGTCGAGCCGATCGATCAGGCAGGTCAGTTGCTTGCGGTCGCTGGGCTTGGCGCCGGCGCACCACCAGCCGCTCATCGCGAAAGCAGCATCGGACCCGACCGTGCGGAAGGCGAGGCAGCCGCGGCTTTCCGCGCCATTCCCGAGGACGATGTCGGCGGTTTCGAGCGGGCCGAAGCGGGTCTCGATCGTGGCAGGCGCGCCGCCCCGCTCGACGGCAAGGCCGCGCAGCGCGGCAGCGTGAACCAGCGAAACCGTGAAGGAGGAGGCGTTGACGGCAATGCCGTCCCCCGTCCGCAGGCGCAGCGAAAGATGAGGGGCCGATCCGGCGAAGGCGCCGAAGCTCAGGAGGTCCTCGCGGCGGCTCCCGTCCTGGCTGCGGCGCGCCTCGATCGCCGGCGCCTCCCGGCCGAGTTCAGGCGCCTCCAGATTGAAGATCGCGATCGGGCGGGTGATCGCGACCCAATCTGTCGCGGCGACGAGCGGCTTGCGGTTTATGGCGTTCTGGGTCGTAGCGGCCGCCACGGGTGACGCGAGACTCGCGAGCCGGGGTTGGCTCTCGCCATTCGCCGAAAGGCTGGTGATCAGTGCTGCCGTCAAGCTGACGCCGCCGAGAGCGGCCGCGATGCGCCAGGCGAGGGCGCCCGGCAGGCCCAGGCCCTCGCGGGGCATGAGGCGGTGACCCAGGCGACAAGCGACCCGGAAGGCCGCCTCGATGTGGTCGGCGCCGGTGATCAGGAACGGGACGAGATCGATCGCGGCCAGCCGCGCCCATGCGCTGCGGGACAGCGCACCGGTGCGAAGCCATCCGCGCCGCAACTGCCGCAGCACGGGTTGGAGCCGTGTCATCAACTCGCCGGAACGCAAACGCAACCCGTTACTCCCGCGCGGCGCGATGGCCACGCAATCCTCACTCGGACGGGCAGGCTGAACTTCGGGAGTCGCCGTCGGGTTACCGGAAAGGGGCGATCGGCCGACAGCGTGAACGGGAGGTCAACGATTACGGTTAATCGGCGGCGCTGAGCGCGACGATGAGGAGGAGATTGACTTTTCGTCGCCGTGGGTGTTCTGACAGGTCGTGGTGCAAGCTTGCGCCGCCTAGCGAAGTTTTCAGCCCTTCGGGATTGGCTCTGTGACTGTCCGTCCGTCGACGACGAAACTCACGACCAAAACGACGACCGGGAAAGCCGGTACGTCGCGCTGACGCTTCGCCTCGGTTCCGGGTCCATCTCCCCCCGGCGGGGGCAGATCGCCGAACCCGCCCGAGCCCGGTGCGGGGCGGCCCCCAAAGGGAGATCCGAACCGCCTTATCCGCAAAGGATCATATCATGAGCTTCAAGGTCGCAGTGGTCGGTGCAACCGGCAATGTAGGCCGCGAGATGCTGGACATTCTCGCCGAGCGTGCCTTCCCCGTCGGCGAGGTCGTGGCGCTCGCCTCCTCGCGCTCGGTCGGCACCGAGGTCTCCTTCGGTGACAAGACGCTGACCTGCAAGGCATTGGAGCATTACGACTTCTCCGACACCGATATCTGCCTGATGTCGGCAGGGGGCGAGGTCTCGAAGGCCTGGTCGCCGAAGATCGGCGCGCAGGGCGCCGTCGTCATCGACAACTCCTCCGCCTGGCGCATGCATCCTGACGTGCCGCTGATCGTGCCCGAGGTGAATGCCGCCGCTGCCGCCGGCTTCACCAAGATGAACATCATCGCCAATCCGAACTGCTCGACCGCGCAACTCGTCGTGGCGCTCAAGCCGCTGCACGACAAGTTCGGCATCAAGCGCGTCGTCGTCTCGACCTACCAGTCGGTTTCCGGCGCCGGCAAGGAAGGCATGGACGAGCTGTTCAACCAGACCCGCGCCGTGTTCTCGGCCGGCGAGGTCACCACCAAGAAGTTCCCGAAGCGCATCTCCTTCAACCTCATTCCGCATATCGACGTCTTCATGGAGGACGGCTTCACCAAGGAAGAGTGGAAGATGGTGGTCGAGACCAAGAAGATCCTCGACAAGAACATCAAGCTGACCGCGACCTGCGTGCGCGTGCCGGTCTTCATCGGCCATTCCGAGAGCGTCAATATCGAGTGCGAGAAGCCGGTCACCGCCGAGGAGGCGCGCGAGGTGCTGCGTACGGCGCCGGGCATCCTCGTGATCGACAAGCACGAGCCCGGCGGCTACATCACCCCGCATGAGGCGGCCGGCGAGGACGCGACCTATATCTCGCGCATCCGCGAGGACGCCACCGTCGAGAACGGCCTCGCCTTCTGGTGCGTCTCCGACAACCTGCGCAAGGGCGCGGCGCTGAACGCGGTGCAGATCGCCGAGGTTCTGGTCAACCGCAAGCTGATCCAGCCGCGCAAGCAGGCCGCCTGAGGCGAGCTTCGCTGTCCGACCCTGCCCGCAAACCGGCAGGGCCACCGACGATGTCCACACGCATGGCCGGGCGACCGTCTTTGCGTGTGGTTATGCCAGACAAACGGGCTAAGGCTTACGCAGTCCTTGCGCGCGAACCGAGCCCTTGCCCAACGCTTCCCTTCCTGAAACGCCGGTCGTTCCTTCGCAGGACGGCAGGCCGCTGCGCATCGACAATTCCGCGCGCGGCATCGCGTTCGTGCTGCTTTCGTCGATTTTCATGTGCAGCGGCGACATCGCTTCCAAATATCTCGCGACGACCTTGCCGGCACTCCAGATCACCTGGATGCGCTACGGCACCTTCGCCGCGATCATGCTCGTCACCATCGCCTTCACCGGCGGCTTCCGCAGGATGAGCACGCGCCGGCCCGGCCTGCAGCTGCTGCGGGCCTTGGGCGTGACCATCTCCTCGATCCTGTTCGTTGCAGGGCTCCACGACCTCCCGATGGCGGACGCGACCGCCACCTCCTTCGTCTCGCCGCTCTTCGTGACGGCGCTGTCGATCCCCATTCTCGGCGAAATCGTCGGCTGGCGGCGCTGGCTCGCCACGACCGTCGGGCTGATCGGCGTGCTGGTCGTGGTGCGCCCCGGGGGCGCCGGCTTTCATGGCGCGTCGTTCTTCGTGCTGGGCTCGTCGTTCTTCTGGGCGTTTTCGCTGATCATCACCCGCATGATGAGCCGCACCGAGATCCCGGTGGTGACGCTCGCCTATTCCGCCACGATCGGCTTCATCCTGCTTTCGCTGGCCGTGCCGTTCAGCTGGCAGGCGCTTGATCTCAAGGCGGTCCTGATCGGCCTCTTCATCGGCGGCATCTCGACGATCGGGCATATCTTCCTGATCCAAGCCTTCCGCTATGCGGATGCCTCGCTGCTGGCGCCCTTCGCCTATTCGCAGCTGCTCTGGTCCTCGATCTTCGGCTATCTGGTCTTCGCAGCGATCCCGGATATCTGGACCTATGTCGGCGCCAGCATCATCGCGGCTTCGGGTCTCTACACAGCCCATCGCGAGCGCATCCGGGCCAGGCAATTGGCCGGCTGACGGGTGTCGAGACCTCAGCCTTCAGGCTTCACACCGTAGCGCGCCATGAACATCGCGACGGCCTCGCCGACGACGTGGCGGATCTCGTTCTCGCTCGGAGGCGTGCGGACGGCATTGAACAGGCGCGGGCGCGTCAGCGTCGACTGGCAGAGATCGAGGAACTGGACGGCCGCGAGATAAGTGTCGTCGATCGCGAGCTTGCCCTCGGTCACCATGCGGTCAAGATAGCGTGCGATCAATCGCGAGCCGAGCATCGGGCCGTTCTCATAGAACTCCCGGCCGAGATCGGGCATGCGCTCGGCCACGCCAATCACGACGCGGTGCGCGCTGACTGCCAGTTCGTCATTGATCACCCGCACGATGCAGAAGCCGAACTTGCTCAGAGCTCGGACGGGATCCGAATCTTCGTTCAGGGCTTCGATGGCGCCGCGCTTCTGGGCTTCGCGCTCGCGCTGGATCAGCGCGACGAAGAGATGCTCCTTGTCCTCGAAATAGACGTAGAGCGTGCCCTTCGACACGTTCGCCGCAGTGGCGATGTCGCTCATGCTGGCGGCGTCGAAGCCGCGCGAGGTGAAAACCTGGAGCGCGCCGTCGAGAATCTGGCGACGCTTGTCGGGATCGGCACCGGCGATCCGGCGATTGCGGGGCCCGGTCCTTACCGGAATTTCAGAGGTTTCCGACATTCTGTTCCGGCCCGATCTGCGGGCCCTGCATGGCAACTGCGAAAAAAGAATCGAACCAATCAGTTCGATTTGACTTGATATGCATCATTGCCCGCGCTATTTCAAGCGCAATCGAACCGGATGGTTCGAATTGACATGCAGGACGACCGATGTCTGCTGACACCGCTACCGAACATCGCCGCGACCGGCTGAAGCTGGTCGATGCCAGGGCCGAGACCGCCCAGCCGGCCGAACCCACCGCCCGCGACGCGCAGGCGAAGAGCGCCCCGCCCGAGGCCGCGGAAGCCAAGGCCAAATCTGGAAAGAGCCCGCTGAAGCGCGGTGCGCTCGTCGTGGTGGCTGCGGCCGCCTTGGGCGCCGGCCTCTGGTACGGCATCGACTGGTGGCGCAACGGCCGCTTCATCGTCTCGACCGACGATGCCTATGTCGGCGCCGAAATGGCGACCATTTCGGCCAAGCTCTCCGCAAATATCGCCACCGTCTCGGTGCGCCAGAACCAGGAGGTCAAGGCCGGGCAACCGCTCGTCGCGCTCGACGACGGAGATTGGCGAATCGCCTTGGACAGCGCCCGCGCCAAGAGCGCGACGGCGCAGGCGACGCTCGCCCGTATCGACAGCCAGGTCGACGCGGCGCGCGCCGCCCTGGCCCAGGCGCAGGCACAGCAGAACTCGGCCGAGGCCGCGGTGACGCGCACGGCCGCCGATTTCGACCGCGCCAACAGCCTCGCCGCCAAGTCTTATGGTTCGCAGGCGACGCTCGATGCTGCGACCGCGGCCCGCGATCAGGCGCTAGCCGCCGTGGCCAGTGCCAAGGCCGGCGTCGTGCAGGCGCAGGCCAATATCAAGGTGCTGGAGGCGCAGCGCGTTGAGGCCGCCCGCCAGATCGACGAGCTCAAGGTCGCCGAGCAGAAGGCCGAGCGCGATCTCTCCTTCATGAAGATCGCCGCGCCGATCGACGGCGTCGTCGCCAACACCAATATGCAGATCGGCGACCTCGTCGGTGCCGGCAAGCGCCTGATGTCGATCGTTCCGCTCGACCAGGTCTATGTCGACGCCAATTTCAAGGAGACGCAGGTCGGGCCGCTGAAGACCGGCGACAAGGCGAGCATCACCGTCGATGCGCTGCCCGGCCAGGTCTTCCACGGCACGGTCAGCGGCATCGCCGGCGGCACCGGCTCGGTCTTCACCCTGCTGCCGCCCGACAACGCGACCGGCAACTTCACCAAGATCGTGCAGCGCGTGCCGGTGCGCATCGCGCTCGACCGCGAATCGACGGCGAAGCATGTGCTGCGGCCGGGCATGTCGGTCGTGGTCTCGATCGACCCGCGGCCGGCCGCGCAGCATTGATGCTGTGGGGCTGATAGAGCGGCACGGATGAGGCGGGTCATCCCGCACGCGCTGCAGCAGGAACTGCTGCTGCGCAGATGCGGGACCGCGCGACGAGATATGACAGGCTCCCGCCGCTGTGAGGGCGCCTCTCTCTGATGACGGTCCCGTGGCTGCGCAGCGGCATGCACATGCCGCAGCGCGCACGGGAAGACAGCCCCGAGGAAAGGTAGGCCACCATGGCCACCGCGACACTGAGCCCGGGCGCCGGCGCCAAGCCCGCCGAAGACGCCATTCCGCTGCGCCGGATCTTCGCCTTCATGGCGATGGTCTTCGGCATGTTCATGGCGATCCTGGACATCCAGATCGTCTCGGCCTCGCTCGCGGAGATCCAGGCCGGCCTGTCCGCGTCGTCGGACGAGATCGCCTGGGTCCAGACCGCCTACCTGATCGCCGAGGTCATCATGATCCCGCTCTCCGGCTATCTCAGCCGGGCGCTGTCGACGCGGGTGTTCTTCTCGATCGCGGCGGCGGGCTTCACCATCGCCAGCGTGCTCTGCGCCCAGGCCAACTCGATCAACGAGATGATCCTGTGGCGGGCGGTGCAGGGCTTCATCGGCGGCGGCATGATCCCCGGCGTCTTCGCCGCGGCCTTCACGATCTTCCCACCCTCGAAGCGACCGATCGTCTCGCCCCTGATCGGCCTCGTCGCGACGCTGGCGCCGACGATCGGCCCCACCGTCGGCGGCTATCTTAGCCATGCCTTCTCCTGGCACTGGCTCTTCCTCGTCAACGTCGTGCCAGGCATCGGCGTGACGCTCGCGGCCTGGATGCTGATCGATTTCGACAAGCCCGATCACAGCCTGATCAAGCGCTTCGACTGGCTGGGGCTGGGCGCCATGGCGGCCTTCCTCGGCAGCCTCGAATACGTGCTGGAGGAGGGGACGCGGCTCGACTGGTTCCAGAGCCATGAGATCCTGTTCTTCACGGTCGTCATGGTCGTCGGTGCGGTGCTGTTCTTCTGGCGGGCGCTGACGCGCGACGACCCGCTCGTCGATCTCTATGCCTTCCGGAACCGCAACTTCGCCTTCGGCTCGCTGTTCTCCTTCACCATGGGCATCGGCCTTTACGGGCTGACCTATCTCTATCCGGTCTATCTCGGCCGCATCCGCGGCTACGACGCGCTGATGATCGGCGAGACGATGTTCGTCACCGGCCTGTGCATGTTCTTCACGGCACCTGTTGCCGGGCGGCTCTCGGCGAAGCTGGATCCGCGCGTCATGATGATGATCGGCTTCAGCGGCTTCGCGCTGGGGACGTGGATCGCCTCGCACATCACAACGGATTGGGACTTCTACGAACTGCTTTGGCCGCAGATCCTGCGCGGGTGCTCGCTGATGCTCTGCATGGTCCCGATCAACAACATCGCGCTCGGCTCGCTGCCGCCGCAACAGCTCAAGAACGCATCGGGCCTCTATAACCTCACGCGCAATCTCGGCGGCGCGGTCGGGCTCGCCATCATCAACACGATGCTGAACACGCGCACGGACCTGCATATCACCCGGCTGCACGAGATGGTCGTCGCCGGGCGTGGCGTGGCGGAGGAGGCGATCGCCAACACGGCGCAGCGATTCGGCGATTTTGGCGATGCGGCGCAGACCATGGCGCTGGCCCTGGTCAACCAGCGTGTCCACAAGCAGGCGCTGGTCATGGCCTTCGGGGACGTCTTCATCGGCCTGACCGTGATCTTCGGCAGCCTGGTCGTGCTGTCGCTGTTCCTGAGCAGGCCGCCGAAGCCGGTCGCGGGCGGCGGAGGCGGGGGCCACTAAGCCGCGCCCGCCATGCGTTTGGCGCAGGATTTGGACGCGGCGATGCCGTGGATCTGCTGTGGGCGCTGCCGGATGTCGCAGGCGCGAAGATTGACATTTGATCGCAGGTTCGCCAAATATGATAACAATATCAGTAGTTTAGATGATTTCTAAACTATGCTGCCGAGTTTCGGCATGTGGAAGGCGTTACGATGAGCGTTCTGGCGAGCAAGGATCAGGATCACAAGCCTGTGGCGGGCGATCATATCCCGTGGCCGCAGAAAAGCCCGACCAGCTGCCCGATCAGCGCCGTGAAGGCGCGGTTGCGGACGGCGGGCCTCAGGCCCACGCGCCAGCGCATGGCCCTGGGCTGGCTCCTCTTCGCCAAGGGCGACCGCCATGTCAGTGCCGAGATGCTCTACGAGGAAGCGCTGCGGGCGCGCGAGCCGCTCTCGCTCGCGACCGTCTACAACACGTTGCGCCAGTTCTCGGAAGCCGGCCTGCTGCGCCAGGTCTCCGTCTCCGGCCCGAAGACCTTCTTCGACACCAACGTGTCGGAGCACCACCATTTCTACAACGAGGACGACGAGACCGTCACCGACATCCCGGGCTCGATGATCCAGGTCGCCGGTTTGCCGGATGCGCCGGAAGGCATGGTGATCGCCTCGGTCGAGGTCATCGTCCGCCTGCGCAGTGCCGATGGCGAAGAGGTCGAGACCAAGCGGGTCGTGGGCCACCACGCGTGATCGTCTGCTCCTGCAACGTTCTGTCCTGCGGCCAGATCAAGGGCACGATCGCTCCCGATGGCAGCGGTCCGCGGACGGCCGGCGAGGTCTATGACTGCCTGGGCTGCAGCCCGGATTGCGGCCGGTGCGCGCGCGAGGTCAGGGCGCTCCTGGCCGAGGCTCGCGCGGTTTGCGCAACGCAATGCGGCAGCTGCGCCGACCGCGAGATCGAATGTGCCGTGCATGTCTCGGTCGGGCGGATGCTCGAGGGGATCGAGCTCGGCGAGGAAAGCATCGCGGCCTGAGGCCGACGCTTCGCGGAGGCTCGGGCCCAAAGAGGCGCGCCCGCTTTTTGCCCCTTCACTTCCGGAAAGAACCGGCCTACATTAGTATTATTCTAATGTAGATTGCGGAGTGAACCCGGATGAAGGGCGATAAGAAGGTCATTGAGTATCTCAACAAGGGGCTGCGTTCGGAGCTCACCGCCATCAACCAGTACTGGCTGCATTACCGCATGCTGGACAACTGGGGCCTGAAGGAGATGGCGAAGACCTGGAAGAAGGAATCGATCGAGGAGATGGTCCATGCCGATCGCTTCGTCGACCGGATCCTCTTCCTCGAAGGCTTCCCGAACCTGCAGACGCTCGACCAGCTACGCATCGGCGAGAACGTCAAGGAAGTGATCGAGTGCGACCTCAAGGCCGAGGTCGAGGCGCGGGCGCTCTACCAGGAAGCGGCGAAATATTGCCGCGACGTCGGCGACTACCCGTCCGAGGACCTGTTCAAGGCCCTGATGAAGGACGAGGAAGGCCATATCGACTTCCTCGAGACGCAGCTCGACCTGATCGCCCGCGTCGGCATCGAACTCTACACCCAGAAGCATATCGGCGGCCTGGAAGGCGACGACCACGACCATTGAGGCGGGTGTAGGTGTGCCGCTTCCGCGGCGCGCCTCCTGTCGGTTCAGCCATGCCAAAAGAAAAGGCCCGCCATTCGGCGGGCCTTCGTCATTTCAGCGAAGCTGCGTCAGATCAGATGAAGCTGACGTTGGCGGCTTCCGGGCCCTTGCGGCCGGTGCGGATCGAGAAGCGCACGCGCTGCCCGTCCGTCGGCGGCTGGAGACCGCTGCGGCTCAGCGACGAGACGTGCAGGAACACGTCCGGGCCGCCCTTGTCGGGGGCGATGAAGCCGAAGCCGCGATCCGAATTGAAGAATTTCACGGCGCCGTCATAGGGACCTTCGACCGGACCGCTGTCGCGATCCTGGAAGCCGCCGCCGCGCGGGCCGCGATCGCCGCCGCCGAAGCCGCCGCGATCATTGTAGCCGCCACGATCCCGATCGCCATAGCCGCCGCCGAAATCATCGCGCGGAGGGCGAGGCGAGAAGGCGCGGGGAGCCGGGGCGGTCTGCGTCGCCGTCGAGGCGTCGATCTCATGGACCGCAACGACCTGAAGGCCGCGGCGGCCTTCGCCGAGATCGGCGACGATCGTCGCGCCGGGCAGAAGGTCCTGCTGGTCGAGCGGCCCGATGGCCGAGACATGCAGGAAAACATCGCCCGAACCATCGGAGGGCGATGCGAAACCGAACCCCTTCTCGGGGTCGAACCACTTGACCTTGGCTTCGATGTTTTCGTGCGTGACGAAAGGCTGGGCAGCGGGAGGCTTGCGACGATCGAACATGGATCTTCAAATATGAGTGACCGGGAGCACGCAACTTAGCGCATGCCGGGCGTGCCGTCATCGGGGTCCATGTGAAATTATTGCACGCTATTTTACGGCGCAATAGTGGTTTTTTCGCTCGCCATCCCTAACGTCATCTTTGGTTCTGGCTATGCGTATGGTGCATGTCTTGTGCCGATTTTTGCCTCATTCCTCCCCAGACTCGGCGAAAATGCCGCAGGTGACGCCCTTGCAATCGGCGGCCGCTGGTACGATGTGTGTTTCGAGTTAGGGAAGACAACGCCTCCTGGTCGGTCCGCGCGCGACACATGCGCTGTTCAGGAGATGATAATTTGGTCCGTTCGCGACAAACCGGCAAAAGGGCCGGCGATGGCGTGATCCGGAGGCTGTGGCCGACGGAACGCGATCTTTTCAGAGAGCATCTGCTCAGGCTCGATCCGGTCACGCGCCACCAGCGCTTTGGCACCGCAGTGAATGACGCCTTCCTGGAGAACTATGCCAGGACGACCTTCGGCGTCGGCGGTCTGGTCTATGCCTATGTCGTCGATGGCGTGGTGCGCGGCGCCGCCGAGTTGCGCGGCCTCGACGATATTATCGCACTGACCGGTGAGGCCGCGTTCAGCGTGGAGACGCCGTGGCGCCGCCGTGGTGTCGGCTCGCAATTGGACGGTTCGAAGAACCTCGTCATTTTGAGCGTTTTGTGATCCTTTGAGGCTTCTGCGGTTGGGGGCTGGCGATGTCTCGGATGCCGGGTTTCTTCGATGTCGACGAGCGGCTTCG
>JBDHTM010000030.1:0-47717 GCA_039808685.1 Allobosea sp.
GCCGCGAGCGGCCAGGCCTTCGTCGCCGCCCGCTACGGCCGCGCCGCCGTCGGCCGCGCCTTCGAGGAGCGGGTGCGCGCGATCTATCGCGGGCTCGGCGAGCCGGCGCCTTTCTGAGCGGCCGGTTTCACGGCAACTCCCGCCCGCGCAGGTCGCGCACCGTGAAGCCGCGCGTCCAGGCGGCGATGCTGAAACAGCGCTCCAGCGCATGGTGCAGCGTGCCGTCGACCTGCCCCTGCTCGGCCTCGAAATCCGCCGTGCCGAGGCCGAGCTCGCGCAGCGCCGCCAGGGCGGAGGGCCGGAACCAGAACATCGAGCCCTCGAAGAAGCCGACCTTCACCGCGCTTTCCGGCGCGCCCATCCGCGCCGCGATCGCCCGCACCCGCGCCTCGTTCGCCATCCAGTAGGGCGGGGCGGTGCGGTAGCAGTCGGCCCAGCCGACCATGCCGGTCGCTGGGTCCTCGAAGGCGGCGAGCGCCCGCAGCGTCGCGTTGCGCTCCCCCGCCAGCATGTCGAAGAGCAGCTTGCGCCGGATCTCGCCGTCGAGCAGATGCGGGCTGCGCTTGGTATGCAGCTTGAGCACGGCGTCGAAGCGGTCGAGCGCCCCGCTCGCCAGCAGCTCCATGAAGGGCGCGATGTCGCGCCCGCGATTCGGGCAGGGCCGGATCTCGCAGGCCGGGACATCGGCGGTGAGCGCGCGCGCCTGCGCCACCTTGTCCTCCGGCACGGTCAGGAAGAGCGGCACCGTGCCCGGCAGCACCGCCCGGCAGGCGAGGATCTCGGGCAGCAGGTCGAGATAATAGAGATGCGCGACGACGGCGAGCGCGACATCCGGCACGCGCGCCGGCCTGTCCGATGCCGCCAGTCGCGCCCGCAGCCGGCGTCCGGGCCGCGACACGAAGAGCGCGCCGATCGTGACCGTCGCGACCTTCTGGTAGAGATGGCGCGCGAAGGCACGCGATCGCAGCCCGAGGACCCGGGCCGCGCGCAGGCGGGAGAACAGCATCGAACCTCCGTCTTTTCCCGAGGCGGCCTCGCCGCCGGGCGGCAGGCGAGGGGCCGCTGATCGAGGCCGCCTGCTCCATGGACCAGTTTCGCGCGCTTTTCAAAGCCTTCGCCGCGCAAGCGCGGGTTGCGGCGACGCGGCGCTGCAAATCGTCATGCGGGACGTACAGTAAATATTGAACATGCCCTGCGGAATGTGTTAGGGAAGGATCCACTCGCACCGCGTCGGCGACGCTGTGATTTTCTGCGGGGGACGGGCGGCCACATGTATGGAAATCCTCAACGGCGCGATGCGCCGGAGACGCTGGAGCTGCGCCGGCAAGCCGGCCGCTGGCTCAAGGAGCTTCGCGAAAGGGCGGGGCTCTCGCAGCGTCAGCTCGCCTCCGAGGTCGGCTCCGACTATTATACTTTCATCTCCCAGCTCGAATCCGGGCGCGGGCGCATCCCGCCGGACAAATATCTGGTCTGGGCCTCGGCGCTTGGTCTCGAGGCGCGCGGCTTCGTCAAGGAGATCATGCGGTTTTACGACCCCGTCACCTATGATATTCTCTTTGGTGACGCTACGTCACTGGCCCTGCGGCCGGCTAACGATCTCGGCTGACAAGGCTAGGCTATGGCGGTGATGGAGCGCGGGCACGTTCTGAGTCTGTGGCGCGGGCGGGCCCCGAAGGCCGCTTCGCAGATTCGCGATTGGACACAGCAGGAGCTCGCGCAGTTCTTCCGCGTCGAATGGGCGCTGGGCCAGGCCGGCATCAGCGTCGAGAGCGATCGCGGCATCTCCGACGAAGGCGATCCCTGGTTCGCGTTCTGCCGCGCCGGCGACGGCGAGGTGATCATTCATATCGCCCGCGAAGGGCAGGTCTATATTCTCGCCGGCTTTCTCTCGGACCGCATCCAGCGCGGCCGCGACTTCAACGAACTCGTCGAGCGCCTCCTGGCCGAGCACCCGGCGAAGACGCTCGACAAGCGCGGCGAGAGCAACGTCATCATGCACCCGGCGACCATGCTGGCGCTCCTGGTGCTGATCGCCTTCATGAATTCCAGCGAGACCCGGGCGGCCACGGGTGACGGCGACGCTGCCACGGCGCGCGCGCCGGCCGCCTCCGCCGTGCCGCTGGTCAAGCCCGTCGGCGCGGTGCGCCCGACCGGGACGCTGGCCGCGGCGATCGAGCCGCTGACCGCCACCTTCGAGCTGTCCCAGGCCATGACCATCCTGCGGGTGGTGAGCCTGCTGAGCAGCCTGCCCGCCGTCGAGCACGGCAGCTCGCCCGACGCCGATTTCCATGCCGGCTTTGCCGCCGGCTCCTTCCGGCCGATCAAGGGGGGCAGCGCTTCGGCCATGGCCCTCCCGATCGCCAAGCCCGTCCTTGATGCCCATGTTGTCGCGCAGGCCGGGGGCGGCGCGACGCCGTCGGACATCGGCCATGCGAGCGGCGTCGAGAAGCTGCTGGAGGCGGTCGCGAAGCTCTGGACCTATCCCGATGCGAAGGTCTCGGCCGATGCCGGCCTGACGGCGGATGCGGCCGCGGCGTTTTTTTCGAAAGCCGGCACGGCCGACGCCATCACGATCGTTGCGCCGATCCAGACGAAGGAGCCGCACAAGCCCCTGGCGCCGCTGCCGGCCGATCTCGGCGAGAAGGCCGCCCCCCCGGGATCCTCGTCGTCGCTGACGATCACGCAGACGTCGGCAAGCTCCGAATCGACGGCGCAGACCGTGCTGAAGCTGAGCCTTCCCGGCCAGGGCGACGTCATCATCCACGCCGCGATGCTGGGCAGCTCGGACAAGCTCTATGAGACCGTCAGTGCGCTCGTCGAGCGGGCCAAAGGGATTTCCGTGTCGAGCGCGGACGACATGATTTCTCTCGGGAGCTTGGAAGCGCCCGGCGGAAGCCACGATGCCGTTCCCGGCGATGCGCATGCGTCCCCTTCGGCTGGTCACGCGGATAGCCCGGGAGCAGATGCGTCCAAAACGGCTGCCCCCGACACGCACAAGTCCTATACCACGGTGATCGCAGCCGGCATGGTCAAGCATGTCGCGCTGGACAACGGCGCGCAGGCCGATGTCGAGCGGGCGATCGCAGCCTTCAAGGAAGATGTCGGACAGTACTCCATCGCGGTGAACGGCAAGGACGTCATCTTCTACAGTCCCGACGCTGTCATCAATCATTCCAGCAAGGTCGTCGTCGAGCTGTGGCAGTTTCAGGACGGTAGTTCGATCGGGCTCGTCGGACTGAGCGTCGACGGTCACTTGCCGTATTCCCTTTAATCGTACCGGCCGCTGACGAGGCGGCCGGCGCTTCTTAAGAGTTGCTCCGGGAACCCCATTGCATGCAACCCGCGCAAAAAGCTCCGACACCGTTGAACCTGGCCGTCAAGGCAGCGAGGCCCGCGATCGGCATCGCGGCGTTTTTCAGCCTGTTCATCAATATCCTGGCACTCGTCAGCCCGCTCTACATGCTGCAGATCTACGACCGGGTTCTGAGCAGTCGGAACGTCTCGACACTGGTCTTCCTGACCCTGATCGCGATCTTTCTGTTCCTTGTCTATGGCGCGCTCGAAGGGTTGCGGACCCAGATCCTGGTGCGCGGCGGCATCCGGTTCGAGAGTTCGGTCCGGTCGCATATCTTCGCGACGGTGCTGTCGGGAGCGCTCGGATCGCGGGCGGGCGCCGAGGTCCAGGCTTTTCGCGACGTGGATACGGTGCGGGACTTTCTCACCGGCTCCGGTCTGATCGCGTTCTGCGATGCTCCCTGGGTGCCGGTGTTCGTTTTCGCCTGTTTCGTGCTCCACCCGATCTTCGGCTATCTCGCCATCGCCTCGGGAGTCGTCATTTTCCTGCTGGCGATCGCCAATGAGCTGGCGACGAAGCGGGCGATCGGCCTCGCCAACCAGGCCGCCATCGCGGCGCAGAGCAACGTCACGGCGACGATGCGCAATGCCGAGGTCATGCGCGCCATGGGCATGATGGAGGGGCTGCAGAGCCGGTGGTCGAAGCGGCGCGACGATCAGATTGCCTGGCAGGCGCTCGCCAGCGACCGCGGCGGCGGCATCATGGCCGGCATCAAGTTCTTCCGGCAGGTGGTCCAGACGCTGATCCTGGGCATCGGTGCCTATCTGGCGATTCAGGGGGAAATTTCGCCCGGCGCGATGATCGCCGCCTCGATTCTGATCGGCCGTGCGCTGGCTCCGATCGAGCAGGCCGTCGGCAGCTGGAAGTCGTTCGTCGGCATGCGCGGTGCCTGGAGCCGGGTGCAGGGCATGTTCCGTGCGGTGGGCGAGTTGCCGGAGCGCATGCGTCTTCCCGCTCCGACCGGGGGCGTGGAGTTCGAGAACGTCATGGTCGGCGCGCCCGGCGGGCAGACCGCCATTCTCAAGGCGGTCACGCTGCAGATCCAGCCGGGCCAGGCAGTCGCCGTGATCGGCCCCAGCGCCTCCGGCAAGTCGAGCTTCGTGCGCGCGCTGGTCGGCGTCTGGCCGGCTGCGGCCGGCACGATCCGCTTCGACGGTTCGGATATCCGGCATTGGGATTCCGAGGAGCTCGGGCAGTATATCGGCTATCTGCCGCAGGACGTCGAGCTGTTCGGGGGGACGGTCGCGGAGAACATCGCGCGGTTCAGGGCCGTCGACGAGGACAAGGTCATCGCGGCGGCGAAGCTGGCGGGCGTCCATGAGCTGATCCAGCAGCTTCCGGGCGGCTACAACACCCAGATCGGCGAGGGCGGCGCGGTGCTGTCCGGCGGCCAGAGGCAGCGTGTCGCGCTCGCCCGCGCCGTTTACGGTCGCCCTCCCTATATCGTCCTGGACGAGCCCAACGCCAATCTCGACTCCGTCGGCGAAGCCGAATTGCTCGCCTGCGTGCATCGGCTGAAGGAGTTCGGTTCGACGATCATTTTCGTCACCCACAAGACCAACATGCTGGCCTGCGCGGACAAGATTCTCGTGCTGCAGCAGGGCATGGTCCAGGCCTTTGGCGAACGCGACGAGATTCTGGCCAAGCTCTATGGCGGGCCGCGGGTCGTCGCGCCGGCCCAGGCCCAAGCCTGACGCGGAAACCGAACATGCAAAAACACAGCCTGCCAGTGAAAGACAGTTTTCGCGGCGTCGCGATTGCGGGTTTTTCGATCATCGCCCTGACGTTCGGCGTCCTTGGAGGTTGGGCCGCCACGGCGCCGCTCGACAGCGCCGTCGTCGCCGGCGGCCTGGTGACCTCGGCCACGAATCGCAAGACCGTCCAGCATTTCGAGGGCGGCATCATCAGCGAGATTCGGGTGGTCGAAGGCGCGCACGTCCATCAGGGTGACGTCCTGTTCGTGCTCGACCCTACGCAGGCCAAGGCCGGCGTCGAGATCATCCTCAACCAGTTGCACCAGAATCTGGCCCGCGAGGCGCGCCTGCTGGCCGAGGTCTCGGGCGCGAAGGAGATCGCCTTCCCTGAGGAACTGACCAAGGGGGTGGGAGGCGACTCATCGCTTTCGCAGGTCCTGGCGGATCAGCGGCGCCAGTTCGACGAGCGGCGGGGCTCGCTGGAGGGGCAGATCGCGATCCTGCGCTCGCGCCGCGACCAGTTGCGCACCGAGATCGAAGGCATCGACCGCGAGCGCGAGAGCATGACCCAGCAGGTCGCCTTCCTCGAGGACGAGCTCACTGGCTTGCGCCATCTTTTCGAGAAGGGCCTGCAGCCGAAATCGCGTCTGCTGTCGCTGGAGCGCGAGAAGGCGCGGCTCGAGGGCAGCATCGGCCGCTCGATCGCGGAGCGAGCCAAGGCCGAAGCCGGAATCGGCGAGGCCGAGCTGCAGATCCAGCAACTGCGCCAGCGGCAGCAGGAGGATATCGGCAAGGAGCTGGTCGAGGTGCGCGAGAAGATCAACGATCTGCGCCAGCGCCTGCCGGTGGCGCGTGACGTTTTCCGCCGGCTGGAGGTGAAGGCGCCTACCGACGGTGCGGTTCAGAACCTGCGGGTCTTCACCCCCCGGGCCGTCATTCGCGCGGGCGAGCCGTTGCTGGATATCGTTCCGGCCAATGACGACTTGGTCGTCCAGGCGCATGTCTCGCCGCTTGACGTCAACAACGTGACGGAAGGCGCTCGTGCCGAGGTCCGCTTTCCCTCGTTCAAGAGCCGTGCCCTGCCGATGATCTTCGGCAAGGTGCTCAACGTCTCCAAGGACAGGTTGATGGACGAGGCCAGCAAGCAGCCTTACTTCCTCGCCCAGATCAAGGTCGATGTCCTGGACATTCCGGCGGAGTATCGTTCCAAGCTCACCCCGGGCCTGAACGTCGAGATCATCATGCCGACGGGGGAACGGACCGTTCTGGCCTATCTGGTCGAGCCGCTGCGCGAGACATTGCGCAAGACCTTCCGGGAAAAATGAGAAAAAAGGCCGCTGCGAGATCGCAGCGGCCTTTTTTGCGGGGCCGGCGCCGGGCCGCCGTGACCCTACCAACCACCCTGACTCTAAAGGGGGGCGCATCGGACCGAAAAGTGGGATCCGCTTTTCTGAGAAATCCGACGCCAAAACAAAGAGCTGGATCGCCACTTTGCGTCCCATGGGACGCTCGCTGATGCAGGCGCTGGGCGATCGCGGTTCAAGCAGATCGGTTTTTCCCATATCAGCGCTTCGATACCTGTGCCGCATCCTCGGTGCTGCCGGCGAAGGCTGGAACAGGCTCAAGGCGCAGCCCTCCGTCATCGCTTCAATTGGCATTCGGAAGCGGGCCCCAATCATGAGGGCCGTGGGTATCAGATCGGCGCGGGGGGCATCTGCGCGTAGAAGGCGAGGGCCTCCTCGGTCGCGCCGAAGAACTGCACCCTGCCGTGCTCCATCACGATCGCCTTGTTGCAGAAGCGCCTGACGAGCTCGGAGGCATGCGAGGCGAACACCATGACGCCCGCGCTTCGGACGAAATCGTCAAGGCGGCTGTTCGCCTTCTCGATGAAGGCCGCATCGCCTGCACCGATGCCTTCGTCGAGCAGCAGGATCTCGGGTTCGATCGCCGTCGAGACGGCGAAGGCCAGGCGCGTATGCATGCCGAGCGAATAGGTCCGCAGCGGCATGTCGAGGAACGGCCCCAACTCCGTGAAGGCGGCGATGTCGTCCAGCTTGCGTGCGATCTCGTCGCTTTTCATGCCAAGATAGAGCGCGCGGATGCGGATATTTTCCCAGCCCGTCGCATCGGGATGCATGCCGAGGCTGACATCAAAGAGCGGGGCGATGCGGCCATGCGTCGTGATCGTCCCCGTGACGGGGCGGTAAATCCCCGCAAGGACGCGCAGCAGCGTCGTCTTGCCGGCGCCGTTATGCCCGACGAGCGCGACGCGATCACCCTCGTGAAGCGCGAAGGAGACCTCGCTCAGCGCCTGGATCGTCACGCGGTTGCGTGCGCCCGCGGCGACGCGGCCCCCCGTGGTCGCCTTCATCACCGCATGGCGCAGCGAACGGTGCCTGCCGTCATAGATCGGAAAACTGACGCTGACGTTATCGAGCACGACGGAGGTCATGGCGGAGTTGGCTACCCGAAATGGTTGAAAAAGAGGAGACACCGGCCCGTTCACGCGAACCCGGGCCTGTTTCGCTCGAAGCGGCTCTAGACCCAGTAGGCGATGCGCCAGCGGAAACGCCCGAACAGCGCGAGGCCGATGGCTAGATTGGCGGCGGTGAACACCATGACGGCCGCCCAGGCGGCACCCGACGGCATTTCGCCGAGCAGGGGCCCCCGCACCACCTCGATCATGTAGTGGAACGGATTGTATTGGTAGATCCACTCGCGGGAGGCGAGCGTCGCGGGCCGCCACAGGATCGGCGTCACGAAGAAGACGAGTTGGACGCCATTGGCGATCATGAGCGGAATATCGCGAAAGCGGGCGCTCAGCACGCCCAGGATCAGGCCGAACCCCACCCCGTTGATCGAGACGAGCGTGATCCCGACCAAGGACAGGAGCGCGCCCCAGCCCGGATTGATCCGGAAATAGAAGATCAGCAGGATATAGACGACGGCGTTATGCGCGAGGATGATGAGATTGCGCCACACCATCCGGTAGACATAGACGCTCAACGGAACGGGCAGCATCTTGATGCTGCTTTCGGCGGCGACGAAGGTCGTGCAACTGTCGTTGACGAGCGTCGAGATGAAGCTCCAGGCGATCAGGCCCGTGGCCAGATAGGGGATATACTCGGCCGCGCTCAGCCGGAACAGCGTCGAATAGACGACGCCGAGTCCGAGAACGACGAAACCCAGGCTGAGCGTGATCCAGAACGGCCCGATGATCGATCGCCGGTAGCGCTGGCTCACTTCCAGCCAGCCGATGATGCCCCAGAGCTCCCAATGCTGCAAAGCACGCCAGAGATCCCCAAGCCCGTCTCCGTATCGGGTCAGCAAGCTATCGCCAGGCTCGGTCTTTACCTGCGTCGTGCTCGTCATGCTTTGTCCAGTTTCCGGCTCCGCGGCGCTCCGCGCTGAGCATCGATTGGTGGCCGGCCGATGTTGCTGCGGAGGTCGTATCGCCGCGCCGGGCTGCTGTCCAGTCCGCCTCGCAGGGCGGCCCTGGGTATGCAGCCTGGCGCGACGAGATCAGCGGCAAGCCCATGCGGCATCGCGCTCGCCTGCCGCACAGGGCGCGAGCGACAAGGGCCGCTCGCGGCGCCAGATCGCTCGAAAGCCCTTCAGGTCGCTCTCCTCGAGATGGTCGGCGACCGTGAAGACGCCACCCCGTGCGATGACGATCCGCAGGCGCGAATAGGGCAGCAGGCCGCCGTCGGGCGTTGCGTTCTCGACACCCGCATCGGCGAAGACGACGGGCGGCACCGGCTGCAAGGCCTCGTATAACGGGGAGGGCACCAACCGAAAGGCGATGTCCGCATGCTGGAACCAGCTCTTCGCATAGGCCTCGCTCAGTCGGTCCGATGCGAACCAGCGCGTCCCTTCGTCGAGGAAGAACAGATAGTGCAGGCGGCCGCGCGTGTCGCCCAGGCGCGCTACGTCGCGAAGGATCGCGTCGCGCAATCCGCGCTCGTTGTGCGTGAGCAGCACCTGGCGCTCGTTATGCGCCAGCGAGCCGAGAGCGGCCAGGGCAAAGCAGGCGGCGGCGCCGATGGCCCAGAACCAGCGTCCGATCCGTTCCGGCAGCAGCGTGGCCGCTATGCCGAGGAGCGCGATATAGAAGACCGGCGAACTGAACTGATAGATCATCCGCCAGCGCGATCCGGGCGGCCACTGCGTGCCGACCGTCTCGACGGCGAGGGTGGGAACGGCGAGGCAGCCGCCGAGGATGGCGAGGCCGATCAAGGCGTGGCGGGGTAGCGGGGGTCTCCCGAGACGGCCGAGGCAGAGAATTGCGGCAAGGAAAGTCAGCGCTGCGACCGCGCCGAAGGCCCGGCGGTGCGGCGATCCCGCCAGGATCAGGCCCATGAGCGTGTTGTCTTCGTGCCAGAGACCCATGCGCAGCGATTCGAACAGGCGGCCGATGCCGGGTGCGCCGACGAAGGTGCTTGAGGGGACCGAGGTGGTCTGCCAGATCATGACGAAGACAACGAGCAGGAGGCCGAAGGGCCATGTCGCCGCGCCGGCCGCCCACACGCTCCGCGCGAGGCGGCTGGCCGGGCCGCCGGCGGCGCCACGCCAGCCGGCGAGCAGGGCTGCGAGGCCGATGGCGACGATGGCGCCCGTCTGGATCGTGTAAGTCGCGATCGCCAGGAACCAGAGGACCAGCGAGGCTGCGAGCCACTGTCCCGCTCCCGGTCGACGGAGATGGTTCAGATAGCAGACCACGCAGAGGATGGAGCAGACCAGCGCCGCCTGGAAATTCCAGTAGATCTGGTCGAAGAAGGCATTGAAGGTGCAGATTCCGATCAGGCTGCCGATCGTGACGGCGAGGGAACGTGCCTTCGCGCCGAGCCAGGACGCGACCAGCGCGTAAGTTGCGACGGCCAGGGCCAGGCCCACGCAATTGCGCAGCATGAACAGGCCGTAGGGCCAGCCCAGGATCAGCGGCTTGAAGGCGACGTACCACCACGGCGACAGGGGGTTGCGGTGATCGATCGCCCAGAAGCCGCGGACGGTGGCACCAATCGTCGGAAGCTGCAGCAGAGCGGTCCAGTTGCGATCCTCGCCCATCGGCCAGACCGCGAGCCCGACGCCCTGTCCGAGCCAGCCGAGCCCGGCGAGAACGCCGAGCCAGCCCGCCCAGACTGCGACGATGATCGCGATGGCGCGGCCATGGCTGAGCGGCGCGGCGGCAGGAGACATTGGCAGCGTTACCGGCGGAGGGCCGCTCGTCCGTCCCCGCCCGGCTGAGCCAGGGCGCGACGGCCGCAGAGATAGGTGAAGCCGCTCGTCACCGCGGCCGCGATCACGACGATCGCCCGGTCGGGAACCTGCAGGCGGGCGCTCAGCGCCGTGACGGCGCAGCCGATCAGGAAGGCGACGACATAGATCGCTCCGATCGTCCCGGCATTGGCCAGGGTCGCCGTCCTGCGGAAGACCAGGGAGGGATAGACCAGCATTACGATGGCGATGCCGACGCACCAAGCGATCAGATAGGCGAGCAGGGGCGAGGTGAAGCTCACGGCAAGCTGATAGACGCCGATCGTCAGCAGCGTGTTGCCCACGCCTGCCGCGATGAAGCGGGCGATCTCGGCCGCCATCGCCTTGAGGCCGGGCATCGTCGTCATGGTCCGGCGGCGAGCCCGGCAAACTCGCCATAGTCGAAGATGTACTCCGCGCGATCATAGGGCAGTGACGCGAGGACCAGGAGCGTCGCGCCGGGGGAATACGAAAACTGGCTGCCCCAGAGACCGTGGGGCATGAAGAGCGCCCGGTCGGGCCGATCCAGGGTCACGGTGAAGGCGCGCCGCCCGTCATCGACTGCGGCCGTGACCGAGCCCGCGGCCGCGATCAGGATCTGGTCGCAGCGGCGATGGGCATGGGCGCCGCGCGCCTGCCCGGCCGGGACATTGTCGACCGTGAAGACGCGCTGGGGTGCGAAGGGCAGCGCGGCCGCTTCCGCGAAGGACAGGCGGCCGAGCGCGTTGACATGCGAGCCGAGCGTCAGCATCCGGGCCGAAAAGTCCGGCGGGAAGCCCTTGTCCGGATCGATCGCCTCGGCGTCGGCATAGCCGACGATCCGCGCCGGATTGCCGACGGCGACGAGCTTCGGCGGCAGATCGGATGTCACGACGGTCCCGGCGCCGACCATCGCGCCGCGTCCGATGGTGACGCCGGGCAGGATGGTGGCATTGGCGCCGATCGAGGCGCCCTGCGCCACCGTTGTCACGGCGAAGGCCTCGGGCGGTCGGCGCGAGCGCGGAAAGCGGTCGTTGGTGAAGGTCGCATTGGGGCCGACGAAGACCCCGTCTTCCAGCCGGACGCCGTTCCAGAGCTGGACGCCGCATTTGACCGTGACGCCGTCGCCGACGATCACGTCCTCCTCGATGAAGACGCCGTCGCAAATATTGCAGTTGCGGCCGATCCTGGCGCCCGGCAGGACATGCGCGAAGGCCCAGACGCGGGTCCCTTCGCCAACCTCGCCCTCGCAGATGGCGTTGGGATGGACAAATGCGGTCATTGCGTTTCTTCGCTGCTTGGCGGGGGCGGGGAGGTCCGAGGGAGCAAGTCGCCGATATCGCCCAAGATCTCCATGCGCCGATGCCGGTTGCGGCGCTCGATATCGGTGAGAAGGGCAGCCACGTCGATCTTGCCGTGTTGGGAAAGGCGGAACGCGGCCTCGATAACATGATTGTGGAAGGCGTGCCAATGACGGCCGGCCTCGAACCCGTGCAAGGAAGCCGCAGTTGCGGCCCGGCTGGTCGATGGCATATCCGTCTGGAAGCGATGGGAAGGGCAGTTTCTGCCGCGGCGGCTTTGCAAGGCCCGGGGCGCGATCCAGTCTTTTCGCGAGGCGAATGCGATCTGGAGTCCGGCCTTGACCTTCCGAATGAGCTCGCACGACCGGATAGGACTCGTTCTGTTCGCGAGCGTCGGCCTCCTGATGGCTGCCCGGCTGCCTATCGGCCTCGACCTCAGCGACGAAGCCTATTACGCGATTTTCCTCGACGACTGGCTCAAGGGCGGTATCGCTCTGAGCACGCTGCTGACATTGCATCAGACGGCGGCCCTGCTGCTCTACCCTCTCGCGCGAATCCATATGGCGATCGCTGGATCGAGCGACGGGCTTCTCCTGGTCCTGCGGGCGGCCTTCCTGCTCGGCGAGGTCGCGGCGGCCGCGCTCTGGATCTGCTTTCTGCGCCGTCTCGGTGCAGGCCTGGGCGCGTGGTGCGTCGGGGCGGCGATCGTCGCCTTCGTCCCGTTCGGCCTGCCGGCGCCGTCCTACAATTCGATCGGCCAGCAGACCCTGTTGATCGCGACCGCGGCGCTCGGCCTCGCCACGCTGCGGGAGAACCGCCGGGAGCGCACGGTTGCGGTCGCGGCATCCGCCGTGGCTTCCGCAATGTGCTCGGTAGCCTATCCTCCGCTCACCCTGCCGGTCGGCTTCATGGCGGTGCTGGTCATCATCCGCCCGGTCGTGCTGCGCCCCTGGACCTTCTTCTTCGCGACGCTGGCCGCCGGACTGGTCGCCTGGAGCGTGGTGGTGGCCGTGCTGACGCCGCAGCGGCTCTGGGACAGCGCGATCTATCTTTCCGAGATCAACGATCCGGGCGGGTTCGGCAAGAAGCTCTCCTTCTCCGCCGGGCTGCTCGGTCAGCATCCCCGTTTCGCGCTGATCTGCCTCGCGGCCATGGCGCTCGGGCTGGCGCGCCGCAAGCTGCCGCCCCCGCTCACGGCCATCGCGCTTGCCGCGTTGATGCTGGCGACCTTCGCCTATCCGACGGTTCTCTATGCGAAGGCCCATGATGCGGTGACAGTCGCAGCCTTGAGCGGGCTTGCTTTGCTCGGCGGGCTCAAACGGTCGGCCTCGCTGGAGGATCGCGTCGTGGCGATCATCTACGCGACCTCGCTGCTGGCCGGAGCCGTCACGATGGCGACCGCGACCTTCACGATCTATAACCTGTGCATCGGAGGCCTGCCGGCCGCGGCGCTGGCGCTCGTCATCCGCGTCGGGGGGAAGCCTGCGCCGGCACTCGCCCTCTCGATCGCGCCGGCGCTGGCGATCATGCCGTCGCTGCTGGCGACGAGCCTGCTGGCGCCCTATGGCGAGATTCCGAGTACCGAGCCGCGCCAGTGGATTCGTGAGGGTTTCTTCAGCGGCCTGCTCGCCAAGCCGCGCGACACGGCCCCGGTCGAGATCGTAGGGCGTGAGATCGAGCCCCTCTTCGGGGCGGATCGGACGCTTGCCGTCTTCGGCCGATTGCCGGGGCTGGCGCTCGGGACTTCGGCGCGGCTGAAGGCCCTGACAGCATTTCCGCTGATGCCGGACGTGCCCGAAAAGGGACTGGCCAGGACGCACGCCTTCTATGCCAAGCCGGACAACAGGCCGGCGATCGTGCTGATCTACCGCGATCCCTATTTCGCCCCCGTCAATCCGATGCTGCCGGATTTCGAGCGCTGGTACCGTGAAGAGAAGCGTTTCAAAACCGCACTGGGAGAGATCGAGGTCTATCGCCGCCGCTAGAGCAATTCCAGCAAAAGTGCAAAGCGGTTTTGCGTCTGGAATTGTGTAAAAACAAAAGGTTAAAGCTTCGGAGGCGAAGCCGCGTTCGCGGGAAGTGCTCCAGGGGCGTCTTCACTGCGTAACTGGGCCGACGACATCCGGTGGGACATCACCAGCGAGAGCGGGCGGCGCCGGCCGTTCTCGGCGATGCGCCAGACATAGCCGCCGATCGTGCCCAGGCCGAGTGTGGTCAGCGAGCCGAAGAACATGATCGCCAGCATGATCGGCGCATAGCCCGGCACCACGATCGCCCCGGCGAGCCGGGCGACCAGCACGAGCACGGCCGAGGCTGCTGAGACGATCGTACCGAGAACGCCGATCCACAGGAGAAGCGAGATCGGCAGAGCCGAAAAGGCGAAGATGCCGTCCAGCATGTAGATCAGCTTGCGCCGGAAGGTCCAGGCGCTCTTGCCGGCCGTCCGCTCGCGGCGTTCGTAGACGACCTCGCGGCGCCGGAAGCCGATCCAGAACAGCTGGCCGATCAGGAAGCTTTCGCGCTCCTCCAGCGACAGGAGAGCGGCTCGGAAGGTGGCGTTGCAGGCGAAAACGTCGACGCCGCCCTCCGGAATCGCCGGCATGACGAGGCGCCGGTACAGTGCCCAGAACGCGCGCGAGGACAAGGACGAGAGGACCGGGTCGTTGCGCCCGGACCGGACACCGACGACAACGTCGACCTCTCCGCCCGCGAGCTCCTCGAAGAAGCTGCGAACAAGCTCCGGCGGCTCCTGCAGGTCGGCGGCCATGACGGCGGTGAATTCGCCGCGCGCCAGCGAAAGCCCCTGCCGGATGGCGGCGAAGGAGCCGAAATTGCGCGACAGTTCCGCGAGCTGCCAGGCATAGGGAGCCCCGTGCAGGCCTTGCGCCAGCAGCTCGGCCGAGCGGTCGGGCGAGCCGTCGACCACGAAGACGACCTCGAACCCCGCGATGCCGGCCGCGAGATCGGCGAGCGCCGCCAGCAGGTCCGCAATATTGGCCTCGTTGCGGTAGACCGGAATGACCAAGCTGCGGAGAATGCGGGCTTCGGAGCTGGCCGCCGTTTCAAGCACCACGTCGCACGGCCTCGATCACCTCGTCCACCTCATCCTCGCGCAGCTCGGGAAAGCAGGGCAGGCTCAGGATCCGTCCCACGGTGTCGCGGCTCGCCGCCAGCGAGCCGGCGCACCGCCCGGTCCCGCGCCAGCCCTCCTGGTCGCAGTCGAGCACCGGGTAATGGATATCGGTGCCGATGCCGCGCTGCTGGAGCATCGCGCGCATGCGTTCGCGGGCCGGCTCGTCGGGCGCGACGAGGACGGCGAGATGGGCGACGAAGCCCGGATCGTCGCGGCCCACGAGCCGCCAGCCGGCCGGAAGCGCTTCGCTGTAGCGCCGCCAGATCGTGCGGCGGCGACGGTTGCCCTCGTCGACGAGGGCGAGTTCGCGCGTGAGCCCCAGCGCCTGGATCGGGTCGAGACGGCTGTTGCGCCCGCCCGGCCGCGTGGCCCGGTATTTCGTGGACCATCCGTATTGGCGCAGCTCGACGAGTGACGCCGCGCGCGCGGCGTCGGCGCAGGTGACGCAGCCGGCGTCGCCCAGCGCGCCGATATTCTTCGTCGGATAGAAGCTGAACGCTGCCGCGTCTCCGAGCGAGCCGGCGCGTCCCTCCGCGCGCTCGGCGCCATGCGCCTGCGCGCAATCTTCGATGATCATGACATCGGCGCGGCCGAGCCTCGCCAGCTCCCGCCGGATGGCGGCGACGTCGTTCATCCAGCCATAGAGATGCGTCACGATAAGCGCGCGGCTCGCGGGCGACAGCGCCTCGGCGATGCCGGCGGCGTCGAGCTGCAGCGAGGCGGGGTCGACATCCAGATAGACGGGACGCGCCCCGATGGCCAGGCAGGCGACGGTCGCGTAGCCGCCGGCATTGGCGACGCAGATGACCTCGTCCCCTGCGCCAACGCCGACCGATCGCAGTGCGAACTCCAGTGCGTCCGTGCCGTTGGCCACACCGATCGCGTGAGCGCAGCCTGCCCAGGCGGCGAAGGCCTTCTCGAACGCGGCCAGAGGCTCACCGCCGATAAGAATTCCGGCATCGAGCAACCCGTCGATATCGGCCAGGATCTCCGCGCGCCGATGCGCGTAACGGCGCTTGAGGTCGTTGAAGGGGACAGGCACGTCGATCTTGCCGCAAGGGGATGGTCGGAGGCGCCTCGATATCATGGTTGCGGGACGCGGGCTAGCTTCGGGCCGGGGAACGGCTCAGGTCCCGGCCGCCGGGCGGGCCGGGCGCCGGCCTACGATCGTGCAACGCGGGCGCGCCAATCCTCGAGAACGGCCGAGATCATGTCGTCGAAGCCGTGGCGCGGCGCCCAGCCCAACGCCGCCCGCGCCCGCGCGGCGTCGCCGAGGATGCGCGGCAGATCGCTCGGGCGCATCCGCGCCGGGTCGTGCGAGACCTCGATCCGCACGCGGCTCTTTGCTAGGAGCGCCTCGAGGATATCACCGATACGGCGGGGCGTGCCGGAGGCGATGTTCAGGATCGTTCCAGAGCCAAGCGATGCGGCCTGCCGCACGGCCAGCGCATAAGCATCCGCCACGTCGCGGACGTCGAGGAAGTCGCGCTCGGCGTCGAGATTGCCGACCTGCAGCACCGCCGGGACGAGGCCGGCCTCGATCCGCGCCACCTGCATGGCGAAGGCCGGGATGACGAAGGCGTTGCTCTGCCCGGGTCCTGAATGGTTGAACGGGCGCAGGCGGATGCATTTGAGGCCGCCATGGCTCAGGGCGCCGAGGGCCAGGTCCGCTCCGGCCTTGCTCGCCGCATAGCCGTCCGCCGGCGCCAGCGGCGTGTCCTCGTCGAGCGGCTGTCCAGACCTGGCGCTATCGCCATAGACCATGCCGGTGCCGATATGCATCAGCCAGCATGTCGGGGCATGGGCCAGGATGGCCTCGCTCAGATTGAGCGCGCTGCCGAGATGCGCGTCCCAGGCCAGGCGCGGATTGGCGTTGGCCGCCGCCGGGGAGGCGATCCCGGCGAGATGGAGGACATGCGTGGGTGCGAGGCGTTCGATCGCGCTGGCGACGGCCGCCCTGTCCATCACGTCGAGGGCCTCGACGGCGCCATAGGCGGGATGGGGCTCGGCCGTCTTCGAGGTGGCGACGATCTCGACTCCGTCGCCGCAGGCGTTCTTCAGCGCCTGCGGCATGTACGAGCCGACGAAACCGGATGCGCCGGTGATCAGGATCCGCGTCGTCGCCGGCATCGCAGCTGGCTTAGAGATGGGTTTGCTGTTTCAGGCGCTCAAGATCTGCATCGACCATCTCCGTCATGAGCTGTTCGAGGCTGGTCTCGGCTGCCCAGCCCAGCTGCTTCTGCGCCTTCGAGGGGTCTCCGAGCAGCACCTCGACCTCCGCTGGCCGCATGTAGCGCGGGTCGATGACGACGTGGTCTTCCATCTTGAGCCCGACATAGTCGAAGGCGAGCTGGCAGAATTCGCGCACCGAGACGGTGCGTCCGGTGGCGACGACATAGTCGTCGGGCTTGTCCTGCTGCAGCATCAGGTGCATCGCCTTGACGTAGTCGCGTGCGTGCCCCCAGTCGCGCTTGGCGTCGAGATTGCCGAGCATGAGCTCCTTGCGCATGCCGAGCTTGATGCGGGCCACGCCGTCCGTGATCTTGCGCGTCACGAACTCGATGCCGCGCAGCGGCGATTCATGGTTGAACAGGATGCCGCTGGAGGCGTGCAGGCCGAAGCTCTCACGATAATTGACCGTCATCCAATGGCCGTAGAGCTTCGCCACGGCGTAGGGCGAGCGCGGATAGAACGGCGTCTTCTCCGACTGGACGGGTTCCTGGATCAGGCCGTACATCTCGGAGGAGGAGGCTTGGTAGAAGCGTGCCTCGGGGCAGGTGAGGCGCATCGCCTCGAGCATGTTGCCGACGCCCAACGCGGTGACCGTTCCGGTGAGCAGCGGCTGCTGCCAGGAGGATTTCACGAAAGATTGGGCCGCGAGATTGTAGATCTCGGTCGGCTGCACCTCCCGCATCGTGCGGATGAGGCCGGAGAGATCGGTCAGGTTGCCGTCGTGCAGGATGACCTCGTCGGCGATGCCGAGCCAGGTCAACCGGGTGTTGACCACATCGGCGGAGGCACTCCGGCGCAGCAGGCCATGGACCTCGTAGCCCTTCGACAGGAGATGCTGCGAAAGATAGGCGCCGTCCTGGCCGGTCACCCCGGTGATGAGCGCTCGCTTGGCTGTCATAATGAAAAAAGGATCCCGCTTCGCACGTTTCCAGAGAGAATAGTCGCGGCGTTTTCCATTCGTTGGATTCTGGAGTCAAGGGTACGGCCCGGGCGGCGAGCCGGTTTTCAGGGCAAGGCCGGCCCGTTTCGGCTTCTCCTGTGGTCCAGGACTCGTCCCGGCGCATTCCGAGACTGGTGGAGTCATGGGTTGCCGCTGCACGGCATGCCGGTTAACAACCCGGCCACGGGATATGACGTCGACCTGGCATGCTTGCCAATTCGGGGCGGTTCGCCGGGACGAGCGCCTCTCATCCATCAAGATCACTGCGCATGGCGAGGCAGGCCTTCGTTCGCGAAGGGAACGGACTTGTGAAGAAGAGCGAAAATGACGCAGCCAGACAGGAATAGCCCTCACCGCGCTTTGGGTGCCGCCGGCCGGTCATTGTTCGTCCAGGAGTTCATTGGCGTCGGATTGCTTTTCGCATTGGCCGTCTGGTCGATGCGTCCGTTACTGGAAGAATGGGGGATGTTTTACGCGTTCCATCTGGAGGGCGCGCGCTTTTTCATCCTGCATTTCGAAAAGGGGCCGATGCGCCCGCTTCATATTCTGGCGTATTGGCTGCAATGGCTCGTCGCCGGCGGACAACCCGTCGGCGTGGGAATCGCCGGCGGTCTTCTCGTGGTCGCCCGCTATCTCGTCGTCCGCTGGGCCGTGGCTCCGCTCCTGTCTCCCGTGCAGGGCGCGGTCTTCGCTTTCCTGTGCGCCGCCTGCGTCGGCTGGTCGGCCATGTGGCTCGGCCGCTTCGGCGCCGGGCAGATTTCGTCGATCCTGTTCTTCGCGGCCGTCGGGTTCAGCATCCGGCTCGCCACGCGCATGAGCGTCGGCCATATGCTGGGTTCGCTTGCCTGCACCTTGCTGATCCTCACGATCTACCAGGCGCCGCTCCTGGTCATGGCCGTCCTGCCGTTCATCGCCGGCTTCGGCCTGTGGGGCCGGGCGGAGCATGACGCCGCGTGGCGTCGTTTCCTTCGCGTCGGCATTCCCCTTGCCGGCGGCCTGATCGTCTATCTCGGCTACGGCGTCCTCGTATACAGGAGCATAGGTGCAGGATACGAGGGAAATCTCGAAGCCGGCTTCACGCTCGAAACGCTGTCCGGCAATTTCCTGAGGGCATACACAACTGTTTTCCTGAAACAGCCCTATATGCTGGCCTTTTTGCTCTTCGTGCTCTGCGCGTTGGCGCCGGTGATGCGGGAGAGACGGTATCCGCTTCTCGGAATGGCGCCCTATTTCCTCGCGGTCCTGTTTCTGCCGATCTTCTCGCTGATCTATCCTGCGCCCGCCCATACGAATGATCCGGAACGGATGATGTTCCCGGTCTTTCTCGGCTTCTGCCTGGTGGTGATGCTGGCCATGGCCGCCAGCCGCGCCGAAATCTCGCCCGCCAAGCGGCTCCTGCCGGTTATCGTTCCGATGCTGGCCTGGTCGCTTTTCTGCGCGGCCGAAGTGCGCTCCTACTGGAACCTGCAATCCTATGTCGTCAGGGCCGCCGAGGCGGTTTCGACTCAGGATCGCAAGCAGAAGCTCGTCATCGCCGACTACACCGGTATCCTCGGCGATATTTATACACTCTACCAGGGCGCCTTGACCACCGCGCTTCTTTCGAGAGCTGTCAAGGCCGAGGCGACGATCTGCACGCCCATGGATGTCGACCGCCTGCATCCTCTCGCCGCCCGATTCCCGGTGCCTTCGAGCTTGCGCTGCACAGACAGGGAATTGACCGAGGCCGATATCGTCGCCCAAATGGTCGATGGGCGTCTTCGCTTGAAGGTCGGCGCCCGATAGCAGCCTTCGGGCCCGCATCGCATCATGACAGGAACGCGTCGCATCGAACGCGGAACAGAGTCCGGATCGGCATCATGAAGGTCACGATTCTCGGCGGAGGGGGGTTCATCGGCACCCATCTGAGCCGGAAGCTCGTCGAGACAGGCTTCGACGTTCGCGTTTTCGGGCGCCGTTTCCTGAGCAGCTCCCATCTCCGGGGCGCCGAGATCTATGAGGGCGATTTCAACGACCAGACGGTTCTGGCGACGGCCATCCAGGGCGCGGAGGTCGTCATCCACCTGATTCACGCGACCTTTCCGACGGTCGCCAATGTCGAGATGGTGGCCGATCTGGAGAGAAGCGTGATCGGCTCGGTCCGTCTCCTGAGCTCGGCGAAAGACCAGGGCGTGCGCCGGGTGCTGTTCATCTCCTCCGGCGGAACGGTGTATGGCCCCACCACCAAGGCGCTCATCGACGAGGATCACCCGACCAATCCGATCAGCGCCTACGGCATCAACAAGCTGACGATCGAAAAATACGTCTCGCTGCATGAGACCCTGTTCGGCCTTGAGGGCTTCAATCTCCGGATCGCCAATCCTTATGGGCCGTTGCAGACGGGCAGGCGCCAGCAGGGCCTGATACCGACGGTCTTCTCCCGCATCGCCGCCGGCAAGCCGATCACCATCTTCGGCGATGGCTCGGAGACGCGGGACTATGTCTTCATCGAGGACGTCGCCGACGCCATCGCGCGGATCGCGACCTATGACGGGCCGGAGCGATGCTTCAACATCGGCTCCGCCCAGCCCGGCAAGTCCATTCTCGAGGTCGTGAGCGCGGTCGAGGCGGTGACCGGCATCGAGGCCAAGCTCGAATTCGGGCCGCCACGCGCCTTCGACGTACGCTCGAACGTGCTGGATTGCACGCGGCTGATGCGCGAGACGGGCTGGCTGCCGAAGACCCCGTTCGAGGCCGGCGTCGCCCGGACCGTGCAGTGGCTCGAATCCTTTGCTTGACCGGACTCTCGGCAGGAAGTTCGTGCGCTTCCTCACGGTCGGCGCCACCGCGACGCTGATTCAGTATGCCGTTCTCATCGTGCTGGTCGAGCTCTGCTCGTTAAAACCAGCCCCGGCGTCCAGCTTTGGCTTTGCCGTGTCGGCGGTTGCGAATTATCTCCTGAACAGGCGTTTCACCTTCGGCTCCTCGCGGCCGCATCGGGACGCCGCGGCGCGCTTCCTTGCCGTCGTGCTGCTGGGGCTTCTCCTCAACTATGCCGCGATGTCGCTGCTGACGGCGCTCGGCGCGAACTATGTCCTAGCGCAACTCATCGCGACCGGGGCGGTTCTGGTCCTGAACTTCGCGCTCGGCTCGTTGTGGGTCTTCAAGTAGGCCGCGCAGGAGCGCGTCCTTCGAACGGTCGATGCTGAAGAAGATCGGCTTGCCATGCGCATGCAGCACGAGCATCGAGAGATATTCCAGCACGACGCCGAGCAGGAGCATGATCGTGCCGCCCAGGAAGGTCACGATCACGACGATCGATGCCCAGCCTCTTACCTGTACGAGGTCGGGATTGATCAGCTGGACGAAGGTCAGGATCAAGGCGCCAACGAAGGCGAAGAAGCTGATCAGAAGTCCGAGAAGTCCGCCCAGTCGCAAGGACTTGGCGCCGCTGGACATGAGCATGCGCCGCGCATGGGAGACGAGCTTGGCGAATTTGTAGCCGCTGCGGCCGGTCGCGATGAACCGCTCGTCCTTCATCGGCATCGTGTAGCTGCTGACGCGCTGGGTGAACCACGACAGCGAAATGTCGAAATAAGTGTCATGTCCGCAGCTGCGGGCTGCCGCTCTCGCGATTTCGCCCCTGATCAGACGGTAGCTGTTGAAAATCCGGATATGCGAGTTTCCGCTGATCCATTGGATCAGCCGCTTGTAGCCGCGGGAGCCCCAGTCCCGGAGCGCGCTCTGATGCACGGCGCCTTCGGCATTGGCGTAAACCAGGTCGGATTGCGTCGAAAGCGCGTGGCGCAGCAACTGCTCCAGCGCTGCGGGACGGTGCTGCAAATCCTCGTCCAGGGTCACGACCCAGTCGCCCGTCGTGATCGAGATGCCGGCTATCGTTGCCGGATGCTGCCCGAAATTCCGCGACAGGTGGAGCACTCGCACAAAAGGATATCGGGTTGCAAGGGCTTCCGCCACGGCGGCGGAATTGTCGATCGCCGAATCGTCGACCAGGCAGACCTCACGCAGTTCGACGGGCAGGGAACGCGCCACGAGGTTCGCGACTGTCTCGTCGATCTGCTCGACCAGGGTGGGCAGATACGCGGCTCCCGAATAGACCGGCACGACAAAGGAAAGGGACACGGTATCACTGCGCTGATCCATATCTGCTTCCTTTGGCTCCATTCTTGGCTGCGTTGCACATTCAGAGGTTTGTCAGCCCGCCGTCGGCGGCTCTGAAATGGACCTCTCTCGATCCCGCAAGCGGGGTCGCGCTCACTCGGTTCCTCGAAGCCGAACGGGTGGGCGCAAATGAGAGCCGCACTCGGGCCGAGGCAGGAAACAGTCTGCCTGCGCTCTGTCAAGCTGCGCCTTTTCCCGCCGATGCCGAGGGATCCTGTTTTGTTCAGGCTTCTTCTGCCGTCCGGACGTAGCGGGCTTGCGCGTGCAGGATAGGCGGCCGTGCGGGGCGCCTCGCTTCTTCACGCCACGCTTGCGGGCGCGGGGCCGAGCCGGTTTCGGAAGCCATCGGCCAAGCCGGCACAGACATATTT
Source organism: Allobosea sp. (assembly GCA_039808685.1). Lineage (GTDB taxonomy): Bacteria > Pseudomonadota > Alphaproteobacteria > Rhizobiales > Beijerinckiaceae > Allobosea. The sequence goes on from JBDHTM010000030.1 coordinate 22,420, forward strand.
AAGGGAGCCTTGGGGTCCTTTCAGCGCGAGCAGGCCGATCTGGGCGGCGAGTATGGCGCATGACTTGATCCGCCAGCGGACCGGCACATGAGTGAGCCGCGCGGTAGCTACGACGTTACGCGCGTAATAGTAGTTCCTCAAAGCCGCGTAGCGCAGAATCTGGGGCTTGCCCAGCTCGCCCTCGCTTGCCACTTCACCCCAGCGGTGCGTCATGGCAAGGTCGGCCGCAAGGTAGGATCCCCAACAGCGGTCCCAGGAACGGAATCCCCATTCGACGTCGATCCCCCCGATGAAGAAATCCTCTCTGAAGGGACCGACCGCTGCATAGGCGGCCAGGCTTACCAGCGAGCCGGAGGTCGGCGCGAAATCGAGGGCGACGAGGTCGTTGGCGCGGGCGCTTCCGCGCCATTCATAACGGATCGGCTTATAGAAGCCTTCCGACGGCGGAACGAGCCGTGGGGCCAGGACAGCTACCTTTTCACCCTGTGCTTCGAGGGCGAGGCAGCGCGTGGTCAGGAGGTCAAGCAGGTCAGGCGGCGGCTCGCTATCCTGGTCGAGCAACATGATGTGGCTGAAACCTGCGCGCGCGGCTGCCTCCGTGACGGCGTTGAGACCCCGGCCCAGGCCGACATTTTCTTCGCTGCGGATCAGGTGCAGCTCGGTTGGCGCGAGGGCTGCCAGGACTTCGGCATCGACAGGCCCGTTGGCGAATACGAACAATGTGCGTCCCCGCAGGCCTTCCGCCTGCCGCGCGAGCAGCGTCGGGTCGGGGTGATATAGTACGACGCCCGCACAGACGCGCGCGTTGCGCTTCTGCGCCCCCTGTGTGGTCATCGTGGTACCGTTCCTGCCAGTCACGCCCCGCCATACCGTCCTCGTACCTGCAATTTCAAGCGCCTTCGGAGGGTGGTTGACGATGATGCCGACCCGTGTTGACGAGTTTCTCGCGATCGCGGCGTATCGATGGATAGGTTGCAGGCATGGGGCAGGCGTCGAAAGCGCTGTCGGCCCGGATCTCGGAGGAGACGTTCTGCGTCGTCACCAGTCACGGCAGCATCCGTCCGTCCCCTGCGCGTCTCCCGCGCCCCACAAAAAAAGCCCGCGGCCTCGGCCGCGGGCTGATCGTTTCGGGCTTTGGCAGGCTCAGGCCGCGATCGCGGCCGGGTCCTTCCTCTCCCATTCCTCGCCCCAGATCATCACGGCATGGCCCGGCGAGACTTCGCGGTACTGGCGCACCGGCGGCACATAGTCGGCCGGGCGCACCGGGCTCTTGATCTCGTCGTTCGAGACCGGGCGCTTCTGCAGGCGCCGGGCCGGATCGGCGATCGGCACCGCCGCCAGCAGGCGCTTGGTGTAGGGGTGCTGCGGGTTCTGGAAGATCGACTCGCGCGGGCCGATCTCGACGATCTCGCCGAGATACATCACCGCGACGCGATGGCTGACGCGCTCCACCACCGCCATGTCGTGCGAGATGAAGAGATAGCCCAGGCCCATGCGGGCCTGCAGGTCGAGCATCAGGTTGACCACCTGCGCCTTCACCGATACGTCGAGCGCCGAGACCGCCTCGTCCGCCACGATCAGGCGCGGCTCGACCGCAAGCGCACGCGCGATGCAGATGCGCTGGCGCTGGCCGCCCGAGAACTCGTGCGGGAAGCGATTGGCCATCTCCGGCTGCAGGCCGACGCGCTTGAGCAGGTCGGCGACCTTGTCGCGCGCTTCCGAGCGGCTGGCGAGGTTGTTGATCAGCAGCGGCTCGGCGACAGCCGTGCCGACGTTCATGCGCGGGTTCAGCGAGGCGAAGGGATCCTGGAAGATCATCTGCATGCGCTTGCGCTGCTCGCGCAGGTCATGCTGGCTGAGCTTGAGCACGTCGACGCCGTCGAGCAGTACCGAGCCCGCGAGCGGCTCGATCAGGCGCATCACCGAGCGGCCGGTGGTCGATTTGCCGCAGCCGGATTCGCCCACCAGCGCCAGCGTCTCGCCGGCCATCAGGCTGAAGGAGACGTTCTCGACCGCATGCACCCGGCCCTTGACCGCGGAGAGCAGGCCGCCGCGGATCTCGAAGCGCGTGGTCAGGCCGGCGACTTCGAGCACGGGGCGCTCGGCCGCCTTGACGGTATCCGGCACCTCGACCGGCACGTCGGACTCGCCGGTATTGCGGTCGACCACCGGGAAGCGCATCGGGCGCTCCTTGCCGATCATCGAGCCGAGCCGCGGCACGGCCGAGATCAATGCCTTGGTGTAGGGCTTCTTCGGACTGCGGAAGATGTCCTCGGTCGCGCCGGTTTCGACCTCGTCGCCATTGTACATGACGACCGTGCGGTCGGCGATCTCGGCGACGACGCCCATGTCGTGGGTGATGAAGAGGACGGACATGCCTTCCTCCTCCTGCAGCGTCTTGATCAGCTCCAGCGTCTGCGCCTGGATGGTCACGTCGAGCGCGGTGGTCGGCTCGTCGGCGATCAGGAGCTTCGGCTTGCAGGCCAGCGCCATCGCGATCATCACGCGCTGGCGCATGCCGCCCGAGAAGCGGTGCGGATATTCATGGAAGCGCGACTTCGCCGCGGGGATGCGGACCTTCTCCAGCAGTCGGATGGTCTCGGCCTCGGCCTCCGAGCGCGACAGGCCGCGATGCAGGATCAGCGCCTCCGCGATCTGGAAGCCGATGGTCAGCACCGGGTTGAGCGAGGTCATCGGCTCCTGGAAGATCATCGCGATCTCGTTGCCGCGGATATGGCGCATATCCGCATCCGGCAGGGTCAGGAGCTCCTTGCCGTTGAGCTTGATCGAGCCCTCGATCTTGCTCGACTGCGGCGGGGTCAGGCGCATGATCGACAGCGCGGTCACGCTCTTGCCGGAGCCGGACTCGCCGACGACGGCCAGCGTCTCCTTCGGCTTGATGTCGAAGGAGATGTTGCGGACGACCGACTTCCACTGGCCTTCCACGCGGAAGGAGGTGGTGAGGTTCGAAACGGTCAGGATCGGTGAGGTCATGTCTAGCCCTTCCCTGGATTAGATGACGCGACGCGGGTCGAGCGCATCGCGCAGGCCGTCGCCGATGAAGTTGATCGAGAGCACGGTAAGGAAGATGGCGGCGCCTGGGAACAGGGCCCAGTGCGGCGCGGTGTCGAGCTGGTCCTTGGCGTCGAACAGCAGGCGCCCCCAGGTCGGGATGTCCGGCGGGAAGCCGAGGCCGAGGAAGGAGAGCGTCGATTCGGCGATGATCGCCGAGGACACCTCGATCGTCGCGGCGACGATCACCGGGCCGAGCGCGTTGGGCAGGATGTGGTTGAACATCTGGCGCATCTTGGTCGCGCCATGGGCGCGGGCCGCCTCGACGAACTCCTTCTCGCGCAGCGAGAGGAACTGCGCGCGCACCAGACGGGCGACCGGCATCCAGCGCAGCCCGCCGATGACGACGACGATCAGCACGAAGACGCCGCCTTCGACGCCGAACACCGCCTTGAGCTGCTCGCGGAAGAGGTAGATCACCAGAAGCAGCAGCGGCAGCTGCGGCAGCGACAGGAACAGATCCGTCACCCACATCAGCACGGGGTCGACGATCTTGCGCGACATGCCGGCGAGCGCGCCGATGATGACGCCCACCGTGGTCGCGACGATCATCGCCGCGAGGCCGACGGCGAGCGAGATGCGCCCGCCATACATCATCCGCGCCAGGATATCCTGGCCGAGATCGTCGGTGCCGAACGGATGTGCCCAGGATGGGCCCTGGAGCTGCGCCGCGAAGTCGATGTCGTTGATCGCCACGCGCCAGATCCAGGGGCCGATGATGACGCCCAGCACCAGCAGGCCGAGCACGACCGTGCTCGCCATGGCGAGTTTGTGGCGGCGGAAGCGCCGCCAGGTTTCACGCGCGGGCGAGACCGATGCGGCGGCCGCGGCGGCGCCCCCGGCCGGATTAGCCGAAGGAGATGCGAGGGTCGAGCCAGCCATAAAGAAGGTCCGCGATGAGATTGAACATGACGACCAGGCAGGAGAAGACGAAAGTCACTGCCATGATCACCGGGGTGTCGTTGGCCAGGATCGCGTCGATCAGCAGCGACCCGATGCCCGGAATACGGAAGATCTGCTCGGTGACGATGGCGCCGCCGAACACGGCCGGCATCTGCAGCGCGACCAGCGTCACGACCGGGATCAGCGCGTTGCGCGTGATGTGCCGGAGCGTGACCTTGCGCTCGCTGAGGCCCTTGGCGCGCGCCGTGGTGACGTAGTCGAGCCGGATGACGTCGAGCACCGCCGAGCGGACATAGCGCGTGTAGGAGGCCGCCTGGAACAGGCCGAGCACCATGATCGGCATGATCGCTTGGCGGAACATCTCCCAGTACCAGCGCCAGCCCGTCGCGGCGACGTCGGAGCGATAGACGAAGGGGAACCAGTCGAGCGTGACCGAGAAGATCAGGATGAAGAGCAGGCCGGTGAAGAAGGTCGGCAGCGAGAAGCCGACGAAGGCCAGCGTGTTGGCGATCTGGTCGAAGATCGAATAGGGCCGCGTCGCCGCGTAGATGCCGACCGGCAGCGCGATGCACAGCGCCAGGATCTGGGACGAACCGACGACGAAGAGCGTGGTCGGGACGCGCTGCAGGATCAGGTCGTCGACATTGATGCGGCTGGCGAAGGAGAAGCCCCAGTCGCCCTGGGCCATGTTCGACAGCCAGCGCAGATAGCGCACCATGATCGGGTCGTTGAGGCCGAAGCTGGCGCGCAGAGCCTCGCGGACTTCAGGCGGGACGTTCGGATTCGTTGCCATTTCCGAGAACGGATCGCCAGGCGCCAGCGCCAGGATCGTGAACAGGATCACGCTGATGCCGAGAAGACTTGGAATGGCGATCAAGAGCCGCCTGATGAGATATGTCGCCATGAAATAGTCTCTGTACGCGCGGCAAAGCCGCGGACGGGTGTGGATGACGGTCGGCCCGCCCGTGCTGCTGGTGAAGCCTCAGGGGCGGGCCGGCGCGTTCCTCTTCCGTCCCGGCCGCCGTGGCGGCCGGGACGGGCGATCGGGCTTAGCTACGGTACCAGGCCGCGATGTTCCAGCTGTCGACGTCCCAGCCGCTGTGATCATGCGACAGGTTGTTCAGCGCCGCCGCGACACGGGTGCGCGACAGCAGCGGCAGGATGACGTTGGCCTCGCAGAAGATCTCGTTGACCTTGATCAGCAGCGCGGCGCGCTTGGCGGGGTCGAGCTCCTTCTGCGCGGCCTTGTATGCCTCGTCCGCGGCCGGGTCGGAGTAGCGCGAGATGTTGCGGCCCAGCCACTTGTTCTCCTTGTTGGCGATCTCCCAGGAGACGAACTGGTTGAGGAAGCGCTCCGGATCGGGCTGCGGCTGCGTCGTCGTGTACATCTCAATGTCGCAGTACAGCTTGGTGTAGGTGTCGGGGTTGGCCACGTCCGACGAGAAGAACACCGAGGCCGTCACCGACTTCAGCTCCAGATCGATGCCGGCCCGCTGGCAGGCCTGCTTGATGATGGCCTGGGTCTTCTGGCGCGGGGCGTTGATCGAGGTCTGGTAGACGTATTTGAGCTTCTTGCCGCCCTTTTCGCGAATGCCGTCGGAGCCCTTCTTCCAGCCCGCGTCGTCGAGGATCTTGTTGGCCTTGTCGATGTTGAACTCGTATTTGAGCTTGGTCGACTTGAACTGCTTGGGTTCGTTGACGAAGCTCGCGGTCGCGGTGCCGCCGCGGCCATAGATGAACTTCTGGATCGAGTCGCGGTCGATCAGCAGGTTGATCGCCTCGCGCACCTTGGGGTCGCTCAGCGTCGGGTGCTTGGTCTTGACGCTGGAGCGCTCGCCGTCGACCTCGGTCCACGGATCCGTCGTGTTCAGGATGATGAACTCGATATCGCCCGCCGGCACGGCGCTGATCTTGCCGCGGCCGCCGGTCTCCATGCGCTTGAGGACCTCGTCCTCCACCTGCAGGTTCCAGGCGTAGTCGTATTCGCCGGTCTGGAGCACCGCGCGCGCCGCCGAGACCGCGTCACCGCCGCCCTTGACCTCGATCGTGTCGAAATGCGGCTGGTTCTTGATGTGGTAATCGGCGAAGCGCTCGCCGGTGAGGACGTCGCCGGGCTTGAAGTCGACGAACTTGTAGGGGCCGGTGCCGACGGGCTTCAGGTTGTCCGGCGCTTCGCGCGACTTGGCGCCGACATAGTCGCCGAACCGGTGCTTCGGCAGGATCTGGCCGACCGTGCCGACGAAGGGATCGGCCCAGAACGGGGTCGGCTGCTGGAAGATCACCTTGACGGTGTGATCGTCGACCTTCTCGACCTTGATGTCCTTGTAGGAGCCGGTCGTGTAGGCGGCGGTCGCCGGATCCTTGGCGTATTCGTAGGTGAAGACGACGTCGTCGGCGGTCAGCGGCTTGCCGTCATGCCATTTCACGCCCTGCTTGATCTTCCAGGTGACGCTCAGGCCGTCGGCCGAGAGGCCGCCATTGGCCCTCGTCGGGACTTCGGCGGCGAGGCAGGGGATCAGGTTGCCTTCCTTGTCCCAGCCGGCGAGCGGCTCGTAGAAGATGCGCGAGGCGATCTGGTCCTTGGTGCCGGAGGCGAAATGCGGGTTGAGCAGCGTCGGGGCCTGCCAGAGCAGGATCTTGAGCGGCCCGCCGCCGCCGGCCTTGGTCGGCTTGTACTGCAGCGTGGCATCCGCCATCGCCACATCGTTCCACATCAGGATCTGGGTTGCGATCGGCGCGGCGATGCCGACAGCCGCCATTTTCTGCATGAAGGAGCGTCGCGACAGCGTGCCTTCCTTCACATCCGCGACCATGCCGCGGATTTCCTGCTCGTTCATCGAAAAGCCTCCACTTGAAAACAAACGTCATCCCCGGCGCCTTCGCACCGTGTTCTCGTTGATGGCCCAGCAAGGCATGTGCCAACGAAAGCGTCAACTGTGCAGCGCGGGACGGATGCGCGCCTGCCGGGGTCCCGAACGCCGGTCATTGCATCAATGTGCCGAATTCTCCTGAGCCGTCGCAATATTATGCTGGTGGGGGGAGGAAGACGACAGTTTTCTTTCCGTTGAGAACGACGCTTACCTCCAAAAAATGGAGGGCCGTCGCCGCCGCCCGCCCGCGGGAGGCCATTTCGGGTTCGTCGAGATGGTTCCTGTCATGCACGCGCGGCGGGCATCATCTCTGGGGGGCCGACGGCGCTTCGGCTTGACTCGGCTATGCCAAGAATGGAATGTTTATTCCAATCAGCGGGAGGTCTAAAAAATTCCTGCCGTTTTGCTGCGGGAGGTGGTCGTTGTCGCAGGCCGGTTCGTTCAGTCGTGATCTCCACGGCAAGATCGCCATCGTCACCGGCGGCAGCCAGGGGCTGGGCGAGGCGATCGCTCGCGAATTTGCTTCACGTGGCGCACGCGGGCTCCTGTTGACCGGGCGCAATACGGAGCGCGGCGAAGCGGTTGCGGAAAGCCTGCGCGCCGCGGGTTGCGATGCCCGTTTCCACCGGGTCGATCTCGCGGATCTCGATGCGGTCCGGCGGGTCGTGCCCGTGGCGGAGCAGGCCTTCGGTCATCTCGATATCCTCGTGAATGCCGCGGGCGACACCGATCGCGGCACCATCTTCGATACCTCGCCTGAGCTCTACGAGCGCATCATGGCGGTGAATCTGCGCGCGCCTTTCTTCCTGATCCAGGATGCCGCCAGCCTGATGCGCCGGCAGGACATTCCCGGCGCCGTGGTCAATATCCAGTCGATGTCGGCTCATGGCGGCCAGCCCTTCCTCTCTGCTTATAGTGTCTCGAAGGCGGCGCTCGCCGCTCTGACGAAGAACGCGGCCTATGGGCTCTTGAAGCACCGCATCCGCGTCAATGGCCTCAATATCGGCTGGATGGCGACGCCAGGCGAGGATGCGATCATGAAGCTGCGCCACAATGCGCAGGATGGCTGGCTGGAGCAGGCCAATGCCTCGCAGCCCTTCGGCCGCCTGATCGACCCGCGCGAGGTCGCCAAGGCGGTCGCCTATCTCGCTTCGGCGGAGTCCGGGTTGATGACCGGTTCCAATATCGATTTCGACCAGACCATTCTGGGCGCGCACGACTAGCCGCCGGATCAGAGCCGCACCGGCCCCTTTCCAAAGAGACGCGACGACGGGAATGACCAAGACCATGAAGATCGGATTGCTGGGCGCCGGCCGCATCGGGCGCATCCATGGGCTGAACGTCGCGGCGCGCGGCGATGCCGAGCTCGTCGCGGTTACCGACGCGATGCCGGAGGCCGCTGCCTCGCTCGCCGCCGCGACCGGCGCGAAGGCGACGACGACCGAGGCGATCCTGGCTGATGCCGCGATCGACGCCGTGCTGATCTGCACGCCGACCGATACCCATGCCGATCTGATCGAGCAGGCGGTTTCCGCCGGCAAGGCCGTGTTCTGCGAGAAGCCGGTCGATCTCGACGCCGCCCGAATCCGCCGCTGCCTCGCGATTGTCGAGAAGTCCGGCAAGCCATTGATGATCGGCTTCAACCGCCGCTTCGATCCGAATTTCGCCGCGCTGGAGAAGCGTCTGCGTGCGGGCGAAGCGGGTGCGATCGAGATCGTCACGGTGATCTCGCGCGACCCCTCGCCGCCGCCGGTTGATTACGTCAAGCGCTCGGGCGGGCTCTTCCGCGACATGATGATCCATGATTTCGACATGGCGCGCTTCCTGCTGGCCGAGGAGCCGGTCGAGGTCTTCGCGCTGGGCTCCGCCCTCGTCGACAAGGCGATCGGCGAGGCTGGCGATGTCGACACCGCCGCCGTCATCATGAAGACGGCTTCGGGCCGCATCGCCCAGATATCCAACTCGCGTCGCGCCACCTATGGCTATGACCAGCGCATCGAGGTTCACGGCTCCAAGGGTATGCTGCGTGCCGGCAATATCCACGAGACGACGGTCGAGATCGCGACGGGGCAGGGCTTCCGCGCCGATCCCGTGCAGAACTTCTTCCTTGAGCGCTATGCCGCGGCCTATCGCGCCGAGCTCGATGCCTTCGTCGCCGCCTGCAACGGCAAGGCTGCGGCCTCTCCGACCGGTCTCGATGGGCTGAAGGCGCAGATCCTCGCCGATGCCGCGACGGAATCCGCGCAGACCGGCAAGCCCGTCCGCGTCGAGTTGGGAGTCAACGGATGACTCCGGCCGAACGCGATCTGCGCTACTACGCGGCTCTTGGTCTCGCGACCGAGGCGAGCCATCTGGCGCTGGGCTATTTCCAGAAGAGGGAAGCCCTCGGCATCACCATGAAAGGCGCGCAGGACTGGTTGACCGTCGCCGATGGCAAGGTCGAGGAGTTCCTGCGCCGCCGGCTCTCGGAGCTTTTCCCGAACGACACCGTCATCGGCGAGGAAGGCGGCGGTCAGGCTTCCGATGCCGTCTGGATTCTCGATCCGATCGACGGCACCGCGAATTTCGCCCATGGCGACCGCAACTGGTGCATCTCGATCGGCTTCCTGGTGAACCGCAGGCCGGAGATCGGCGTCGTCGCGGCGCCGGCCCTGGGCGAGGTCTATGCCGCGCGGCGCGGTGCCGGTGCGACGCTCAATGGCGACCCGATCAAGGTTTCCGGCGCGGCCGATATCGCCCGCGCCTCGGTCGAGCTCGGCTGGTCGACCCGTGTGCCGGCCGCGAACTATCTCAAGGTGATCGAGCGCGGTTATGCGGCGGGCGCCGCGATGAAGCGCGGCGGCTCCGGGACGCTCGGCCTTTGCCACGTCGCCGATGGCTCGAGCGACGCTTATGCCGAACTCCATATCAACGCCTGGGACGTGGCCGCAGGCATCGTCATCGCTGGCGAGGCGGGCGCCAGCATCAACGACTTCTTTGCCGGCGAGGGGATCGCCAGAGGCAACCCGATCCTGTGCTGCACGCCCGAGTTGGCTCCGCCGCTTCGGGAGATCACCGGAATTCTTTAGCCAGCGCGATATTACGTTGATCTTTCGCAAAAATTCATCTCAGCTTCGTCTCAAGCGACAAGAAACGAAAGATCCGAACAGGGAGGTTTATATGCAGTCGAAATCCTGGCTCAAGGCGGGGCTCCTCGCCGCGTTTGCCACCGCGGCCTTCGCCGCCACGCCCGCCCGCGCACAGGGCTCGCTCGTGATGTATTGCGGCGTCCAGGAGGAATGGTGCCGCGCCATGTCGAATGCCTTCGAGAAGGAGACCGGCATCAAGGTCGCGATGACCCGCAAGTCGGCGGGCGAGATCTATGCCCAGCTCAAGGCCGAATCCTCGAACCCGCGCGGCGACATCTGGTGGGGCGGTACCGGCGATCCGCATCTCCAGGCGGCGGAGGAGGGGCTGACCCTCGAATATGAATCGCCGAAGAACAAGGAGCTGCATAGCTGGGCACTCGACCAGTGGAAGGCGGCCAAGCAGCGCTCGGTCGGCATCTATGCCGGCGCGCTCGGCTTCGGCTTCAACACCGACCAGATCAAGGCGAAGGGCATCCCCGAGCCGAAATGCTGGGCCGATCTGCTCAATCCCAAGCTGAAGGACGACGTCCAGGTCGCCGACCCGAATTCCTCGGGCACGGCCTACAATCTGCTCGCCACCGTCGTGCAGTTGATGGGCGAGGAGAAGGGCTTCGACTATCTCAAGGCCCTGCACAAGAACATCAGCCAATACACCAAGTCGGGCGCCGCCCCGGCCAAGGCCGCGAGCCTCGGCGAGACCGCCGTCGGCATCGTCTTCATCCATGACGCGGTGGTCTTCGCCGTGCAGGGCGATCCGATCAAGCCGGTCGCGCCTTGCGAGGGCACGGGCTACGAGATCGGCTCGATGTCGATCGTCAAGGGCGCGCGCAATCTGGAGAACGCCAAGAAGTTCTATGACTGGGCCCTGACCCCGGCTGCGCAGGCGCTCGCCGCCCCCGCGAAATCCTATCAGGTGCCTTCCAACAAGGCCTCGCCGGTGCCGGCGCAGTCGCCGAAGATGGATCAGATGAAGCTGATCAACTACGATTTCGTGAAATACGGCTCCTCGGCCGAGCGCACCCGCCTGCTCGCCAAGTGGGACAAGGAAGTCAAGGCGCTGCCGAAGTAAGGCTGCGTCGCCCCTTACCGTGACGGCGAACGGTTTCGTTCACGAACCTCCGCCGTCATCCCGGGCTTGACCCGGGATCCATCGAAGGGCGCTGCGCTCTACGATGGATCCCGGATCTTCGCTTCGCTCCGTCCGGGATGACGGCAGCGGGATTTCACAAATAGCATTCAGAACCGCGAAGGCCGCTCGAACCGGTCCGGATCATTGTCGAGAGGGAACAGGGCAACATGGCGCCAGCGACGAGACTCGTGCTGCTGATCGGCTGGCTCGGCTATGCGCTGATGCCCTGGTATCTCGTCGAGGGCATGAGCCTGACGAGCTGGGCCTGGCTCGCCGATTATCCGTTCGGCAAGGCCGGCAGCGCGCTGGCGCTCGCGCTCTCCGGGCAGGCGCCCTGGCTAATGCCGATCGGCGTCGCGCTCGCTGCCGCCACCCTGTTCTGGGGCAGTGCCGACCGCCAGCGCACGGCGACCGTGCTGCTCTGGGCCGGCCTGCTCGGCATGGTCCTGTTCTTCGCCCAGGCTTTCTCGATCGTCCTGAAGGACCAGGGCATTGCCTGGCTCGCCGCGCTGCTCGGCGGTGCCGGGGCCTCGCAGGGCGGCATCGGCGGCGGCGCTTTCCTGACGCTTCTGTCGCTGCTTTTCCTGCTTTGCCACGGCCTCGCCTATCGCGGCGTCTGCCGCGGCGATCTCTTCACGGCCTCGACGATCGGCCTCGTCGTGCTGCTGATCGGCATCTTCATCTTCTTCCCGGTCGCGATCATCCTGAAGGGTGCGCTGGTCGACCAGAACGGCGCCTTCGCGCCCTCGGCCTTCATCGAGCGCTTCCTCGATTCCTCGATCTGGGGGCTCGGCTGCGTCACCAGCCGGACGAATTGCGGCGTCGCCTGGAACACGCTGATCCTCGCCGTGCTCTGCGGCGTCATCACCACCTTGCTCGGCCTCGCCTGCGCGCTGCTGATCCTGCGCACCGGCATGCCCGGCAAGCGCATCATGCGGGCGCTGACGGTGCTGCCGATAATCACCCCGCCCTTCGTCATCGGCCTCGCGCTGATCTTGCTCTTCGGCCGCGCCGGCGCGGTCTCGACCCTGCTCTACGAGTGGTTCGACATCCCGCGCTCGCGCTGGCTCTACGGCCTGCCCGGCGTGCTGCTGGCGCAGGTGCTCGCCTTCGCGCCGATCGCCTTCCTCGTCCTGATCGGCGTGGTGCAGGGCATCTCGCCCAGCCTGGAGGAGGCCTCGCAGACGCTCGGCGCCAAGCGCTGGCAGACCTTCCGCACCGTGACCTGGCCGCTGCTCAAGCCCGGCATCGCCAATGCCTTCCTGCTCGGCTTCGTCGAGAGCATGGCCGATTTCGGCAATCCGCTGGTGCTCGGCGGCAATTTCGAGGTGCTCTCGACCAAGATCTTCTTCGCGGTGGTCGGCGCCTCGTACAATCAGGGGCAGGCTGCGGTGCTCGCCATCGTGCTGCTCGCCTTCACGCTCGGCGCCTTCTGGGTGCAGCAGCGCTGGCTCGGCGGCAAATCCTACACGACGGTCACCGGCAAGGGCGATGCCGGCCTGCCGACGCCGCTGCCACGCCGCATCACCTGGCTCTCGACCGCGGTGATCGTGCCCTGGGTCGCGCTGACGCTGGTGATCTACATCGTCATCCTGGTCGGCGGTTTCGTCCGCAACATGGGCCGCGACTACACCCCGACCCTGCAGCACTACATCACCGGCTTCTCGATCGACTTCAGCAACGGCCTCTATTTCCAGGGCTCGGCCTGGGCGTCCTTCTTCACCACGGTGAAGGTGGCGGCGATCTCGGCGCCGCTGACAGCGGTGATCGGCCTGCTCACCGCTTATCTGCTGACCCGCCAGCACTTCCGCGGCCGGGCGGGGCTGGAATTCGCGACGATGCTCTCCTTCGCCATTCCCGGCACGGTGCTCGGCGTCGCCTATATCCTCGCCTTCAACGTGCCGCCGGTCGAGATCACCGGCACGGGCCTGATCCTCGTCATCGCCTTCGTCTTCCGCAACATGCCGGTCGGCGTCCGTTCCGGCATCGCCGGCCTCTCGCAGATCGACAAGAGCCTCGACGAGGCCTCGACCACGCTGCGCGCCCGCAGCTTCACCACGCTCTGGCGGGTGGTGCTGCCGCTGCTGAAGCCCGCGCTGGTCTCGGCGCTGGTCTATTCCTTTGTGCGTTCGATGACGGCGGTCAGCGCGGTGATCTTCCTGGTCTCGGCCGAATACAACCTTTCCACCGCCTATATCGTCGGGCGCGTCGAGGCCGGCGAGTTCGGCCTCGCCATCGCCTATTCCTCGGTGCTGATCGTCTTCATGGCGCTCGGGATCGCGCTCATCCAGTTCACCGTCGGCGAGCGCAAGCTCGGCCGGCGCGCCCGCGCCGCCACCGTTGCCGCACCGGCCCCCGCTCCCGCGATCGGATAAGGACTAGAGACCCAAGATGGCCAAGGCCGGACCCGCTTCCGTCGAATTCCGCAACGTCTCCATGCGCTATGGCGCGGTGACGGCGGTGGACAACATCAACTTCACCATCGAGGCCGGCAAGCTGGTCACGCTGCTCGGGCCCTCCGGCTGCGGCAAGACCACGACCCTGCGCATGATCGCCGGGCTGGAGATCGCCAGCGACGGTCAGATCCTGATCGGCGGCAAGGACGTCACCAAGCTCTCCGCCGCCGATCGCGACGTCTCGATGGTCTTCCAGTCCTATGCGCTCTTTCCCCATATGAGCGTGCTCGACAACGCCGCCTACGGCCCGACCGTGAAGGGCATCGGCAAGGACGAGGCCAAGCAGATGGCGCTGGAGAAGCTGGCGTTGGTCGGCCTCAAGGGCTTCGAGAACCGCTACCCGTCCGAACTCTCGGGCGGCCAGCAGCAGCGCGTCGCGGTGGCGCGCGCGCTCGTGCTGGAGCCGCAGGTGCTGCTCTTCGACGAGCCGCTCTCCAATCTCGATGCCAAGCTGCGCCGCCGCGTCCGCGAGGAGATCCGCGAGCTGCAGCAGGATCTCAACCTGACCGTGGCCTATGTCACCCACGATCAGGAGGAGGCACTGGCCGTTTCCGACCGCATCATCGTGATGTCGAACGCCCGGATCGCGCAGGAAGGCGCGCCGCGCGATCTCTACGAACAGCCCTCCAACGCTTTCGTTGCCGACTTCATCGGCGATGCCAACCTGGCCGATGTCACCGTGAAGGCGGTGGCGGATGGCCGTGCCGATGTCGCGATCGGCTCGGCGACGGTCAGCCTGCCGGCGCGCGGGCTGGGGCCTGGCCCGGCCAAGGTCGCGATCCGGCCCGAGGCGCTGCTGCTGGGCGAGGCGGGGCAGGGCGGTTCGCTGCCCGGCACAATCCGCAAATGCGCCTATCTCGGCAATCACCTCGACATCATGGTCGAGACCGAGGTCGGCGAACTCTTCGTCGTCCAATATGGTGGGCGCGAGATGCTGGAACCGGGCAGCCCGGTCTCGGTATCCTTCGCGAACAAGGGCGTGACGCTGATTCCGCCGGTCTGATTCCGGCGGAAAACGGCATTTCTCGGCAGATTCGGGAGGCTTGAGGGCGCTGCCCAATTATCAGCACTTTCAGCGCGTATTTCTGTTGAGTTGGCTAATCAAAAATTGATAGATTCAGCCGAGGATCATCGCCTGAATCGGGGAAAGACCGCACGAAAATGGCCACGGGCGAGAGCGCAACCAACATCCTGATCCATCTCGCCGGCGGCGTCGCTCTGCTGATCTGGGCGGTCAGGCTGGTGCGAACCGGCGCGATGCGCGCCTTCGGCTCCCAGCTCAGGCAGGCGTTGCAGAGCTTCACGCGCAATCGCTTCGCCGCCTTCGGCAGCGGCGTTGCGGTGACCATGGTGCTGCAGAGCTCGACGGCGACGACGCTGCTGGTCTCCTCCTTTGCCGGGCAGGCACTGATCGTGCCGGCCATGGCGCTGGCCGTGCTGCTTGGCGCCAATCTCGGCACCTCGCTCGCCGCCTTCGTCATTTCGATGGACCTGGGCTGGCTCTGGGGCCTCTGTGTCGCCGTCGGCGTCGCCATGTATCTCTCCAGCGAGGCGATGGAGCGCCCGCGCAATATCGGCCGGGTGCTGGTCGGCATCGGCCTGATCCTGCTCTCGCTCATCGAGCTCAACACCGCCGCCGCCCCGCTGGCGCAGTCGCCCACTTTCCGCGTCGTTCTCGCCGCGATGGGCTCCGAGCCGCTGCTCGGCATCCTCGCCGCCATCGCTGCGACCTGGCTCGTCCATTCCTCGATCGCGATCATCCTGCTCGTCGCGACCTTCGCGGCCTCCGGCCTGTTCCCGCCGGCAACGGCGCTGACGCTGGTCATCGGCGCCAATCTCGGCAATGCGGTGATCCCGGTGCTCGACCAGCTTGGCGCGCCGGCCGCCCAGCGCCGCGCCGCCATCGGCAACCTGCTGACGCGCCTGATCCTGGCTCTCGCGGTGCTGCCTTTCGTCGGCCCGCTTTCGACCTGGCTCATCGGCTTCTCCTCGTCGCAGGCACGCCTCGCCATCGAGTTCCACGTCGCGCTGAACGTCGTCGGCGCGCTGGTCTTCCTGCCCTTCGTCGGGCCGGTCTCGGCGCTGGTCGAGCGCTTCATGCCCGGCAAGGAGGACAAGGCGGAAGCCGTGACGCCGCGCTATCTCGATCCCAACGCGCTCGACAGCCCGACCGAGGCGCTCGCCGGGGCGATGCGCGAGGCCCTGCGCCTGGGCGACCGCGTCGAGGGCATGCTGCGCGATACCATGACACTGCTGGAGAAGGACGAGCTCAAGCTCTCCCGCGCCATCGCCCAGGCCGATGACGGCGTCGACACGATCCACGAGTCGATCAAGCTCTATCTGGTCAAGGTCTCCCGCAACGAGCTCTCCGAGGAGGAGAGCCGGCGCCTGTTCGAGATCATCACCGTGATCACGAATCTGGAGCATATCGGCGACATCATCGACAAGAACCTGCGCGAACTCGCCGAGAAGAAGATCCGCAAGCGCTACACCTTCTCGCCGGAGGGGCTGGCCGAGATCCGCGATTTCCACCATCGCGTCGCCTCGGCTTTGGCGCTGGCGCTCAATGTCTTCGCGACGCGCGACCTCGTGCTCGCCCGCCAGCTCTTCGCCGACAAGGCGGCGATGCGCGATGCCGAGCGGCGCGCCACCGACAGCCATTTCCAGCGCCTGCGTTCCGGCCGGCCGGAATCGATCGAGACCAGCGCGATCCATCTCGACATCATCCGCGACCTCAAGCGCATCCACAGCCATATCGTCTCGATCGCCTATCCGATCCTGGAGAGCGCCAACGAATTGCGCGAAAGCCGCCTGCGCGACACGAAGGCTGCCGCTGCGCAGCGCGAGACGCCGGCCGTGCTCATTCCCGCCGCGCATTCGGGCGGGTAAGGCTGGCCTTCAGCGCGGCGCGGCCAGGATGATTGCGGCGCCCGCGAGGCAGATGGCGCCGCCGGTCAGGTCCCAGCGATCGGGCCTGATCCCTTCGGCCGCCCAGAGCCAGCCGAGCGAGGCGGCGATATAGACCCCGCCATAGGCGGCGAAGGCGCGTCCGGCCGCGGCGCTCTCAACCCATGTCAGCAGCCAGGCGAAGAGCCCGAGCGAGACCAGTCCCGGCAGCAGCCACCAGACCGGCTTGCCGAGCCGGAGCCACCCCCAGAAGGCGAAGCAACCGGCGATTTCGCAGAGGGCGGCGCCGATATAGGCGGCGATGGTCGGCATGACGTTCGATGTCCGCTGCAGGGCTTTCGGCGACGAGGGCGCCAGTTTAAAGCGGTAAACCTTCGAACGGAAACACGCCGTCATCCCGGACAAGCCGCGTCAGCGGCGCCGATCCGATCCATGCCGGAGCCTTTCCGGAGACGCTTCAGGCATGGATCCCGGGTCTTCGCTTCGCTGCACCCGGTGTGACGCGCCCAAATGAGACAGGGCTGCGGTGGAAAAGCCGATACGCAACATCGCCATCATCGGCGCAGGTCCCGCAGGCCTGATCGCGGCCGAGCGGCTGGCCGGGGCCGGGCATCGCGTCACGATCTACGAACGCATGGCCTCGCCCGCTCGCAAGTTCCTGCTCGCTGGCCGCGGGGGGCTTAATCTCACCCATTCCGAGCCGTTCGATGCCTTTCTTCGCCGCTATCGTGAGGCGGGCGACTGGCTGGAGCCGGCCCTGCGGGCCTTTCCGCCGCAGGCGCTGCGCGACTGGGCGGACGGGCTCGGCGCGGAAACCTTCGTCGGCTCCAGCGGCCGCGTCTTTCCGCGCGCGATGAAGGCCTCGCCGCTGCTGCGCGCCTGGCTCGCCCGGCTCGACGGTCTGGGCGTGCGACTGACATCGGGGCGGCTCTGGACAGGTTGGGATGCTGATGGCGCCCTGACATTTCGTCTCGCCAGCGGAGAAATCGAGGCGGTCCGTCCCGATGCCGCGCTGCTCGCGGTCGGCGGCGCAAGCTGGCCGCGCCTCGGCTCGGACGGCGGTTGGGCGACACTGCTGGCGGCGCGCGATGTCGCGATCTCGCCGCTGCGGCCGGCCAATGGCGGCTTCGTGGTCGCATGGTCCCCTCAGATGAAGGAGCGCTTCGCCGGCCAGCCCGTGAAGCGCATCGTCATTCGCTGCGCCGGCGACGAAGCTGCCGGCGAAGCCATGATCGACGCCGCCGGCATCGAGGGCGGGGCGATCTACGCGTTGTCGGCGCCGATCCGCGAGACGATTGCGCGCGACGGTGCTGCCACGATCCGCATCGATCTGCGGCCCGACCTGCCTGCGTCGGAGCTTGCCGTCCGCCTCGCGAAGCGGCGCAAGGGCGAGACGTTGAGCAATCATCTGCGCAAGGCGGCGGGCCTTGCCCCGGTTGCGATCGCCCTGCTGCGCGATGCGGCCCGGGAGCCTCTCCCGGATGAACCGCATGCGCTGGCCGCGTCGATCAAGGAAGCGCCGCTGCGGCTCGAAGCCGCCATGCCGATCGCCCGCGCCATTTCGACCGCTGGCGGCATCGCGCGTGACGAGCTGGATGCCCGCTTCATGCTGAAGCGCCTGCCGGGCGTCTTCGTCGCTGGCGAGATGGTGGACTGGGAGGCGCCGACCGGCGGCTATCTTCTGCAGGCGAGCTTCGCGACAGCCGTTGCCGCCGCCGCCGGCATCGAAACCTGGCTGGCCGATCGGGGCTGAGCCGTCGAGGCGCACCGCGCTTCTGCACGCCGATTGAAGCGGACGGAGCGTGTGCGGAACCTCCGCTCACCCCGTGCCGGTCAGCCGGCGTGCGAAGCTGTTTCCGCCATCCACGGTCGAGATTTCGCCGACCCGCGCCAGCGAGATCAGGATGCCGCGGATGGCGCGCTCGACCTTGAGGCCCTGACGGAAGCGCGCCGCGATCGCTCTTGCATCGAGGGGCGTCGTCGCCTCGGCGAGCGCGGCGAGCACCGCCGCGACCCGCCCGACGGCCTCGGTCGGAAAGACCGGCTTGCTGGCTGTGGCCGAAATCGGCGCCGGCAGGGCGGCTTCGATCTGTTCTCCCGTTCGGTTGGCTGCGCCGAAGCGCGGACGCTGATAATCCGGCCGGAGCCAATGGACGATGCCGCGGGCCTCCTCCTGCGCGCGCAGCCGGTTCAGCGCGACGAGGCGGGCGAGAACCTCGTCCTCGGCCAGGTTGACCGGCCAGCCATAGGCCGCGGCGACGGCGGCATCGAGGGCTTGGTGGTGCTCGTCGAGGATCAACGCCAGCCCGCGATCGCGGACGCTGGTTTCGGCCGCGCTGAGCGCGCTGCGGCAGCGGATCGATTCCCGGACATTGTAGAGCTTGGTGAGAGTGAGGTCCGGATGCGCATCCAGAACCTGCTTGCGCAGCGCATCCAGCGCTTCGGCAGGGCGGCGAATGGCCTGCTTCTGCGCTTCGCTCGCGTCCGGGAACGGAAACGGGTCGAAGCAGCGGGATTTCGAGTAGCGGGGATCATTGCCGACGCCGAGCCAGCCGCCTGCACGCAAAGCCCAGATGGTGTGGAGCCGTGACGAGAGCACCCCCAGATGGAAGGCATCGGAAAGCCCCACGGCGACCAGCATGTTGTCGGGCAGGATCGCGGCATCGAGGAACTGGAAGACCCGGTGCTTGGCGGTCTCGACGGTCACGATATAGCGCTGGAGAGGGGCAAGGGCAGGGCGCAAATGCTGTCGAGGTTTTCCGAACAGCCACCAGTGTTCCAGATAGGCGGCGGCGTCTTTCGTTGCAGAGCGTCGGAACTGGGCCTCGCGCTCCTTTCGGACGGTCAGCGACAAGTGCTGGTAGACCTCGGGAAACCGCTCCCGTACCGCTTCCGCGGAAAGTCCGAAGAGGTCGAGAGCCATCACGTCGCGTGCTCTCGCCGTAAGGTCGCGGCCGTTGCGGTAGGGCCGGAGATACGTCTCCAGTCCCGGCCGCCGATGGAGACCGAGCGCTTCGGCCTCGACCGCCGTTACGATGAAGCCGCGGCCGTGCAGCTTCACGCCCGGCGAGCATAATCCGTCATTGGCATGCAACGCCGTCGCGGCGGTCACGTCGACGCCGATGGTCAGATCGGCATTGATCCGGCCATGCCGCTCGCGCAGCTCGATTTGGGGTTGATCCGTGTCGAGGCCGGCCTCCGCGATGACTTCGCCGACTCTTCCGTCATGCTTCCCGGCGGCAGCGACAGTCATGGCGATCCGCACTGCGGCGGTCGATCGGCCCATTTTGGTCCAGGGATGATCCGGGATGGCCAGCAGGAGCGAAAGCGGGCGTTGTGCCGTCAGATGTCGCTCGATCACGCGCCGCTGGAAGACCTGGGCTATCGAGTTGGTCGTGACGAAGCCGAAGCGGCGTAGGCGCGATTCCGGCCGGGTTGCTTCCGCCGCCGCGCGATCCCACCAGTACATCGAGAAATCGGCGCTGTCGTTGATATGCGGATAGGTGCGGCGCAGACCCGCCACATAGCCCTCGCCCAGCCGGCGGCGCAGATCTTTGCCGCCGATGAAGGGCGGGTTGCCGATGATGAAATCGACCTCGGGCCAAGGCGAGAGATGGACATCCGGCGGACTGACCTCGCGGCCGGCCACGATTGTGGGAATCGGCCATTTCGCCCATGAGATCAGGGCATCGCAGGTGTGGATCTGCTTGAGCTTCCTCAGGATCGGTTCCCGCGGCGCATAGGCCCGCGTCCGCAGGTGCCATTGCAGATAGCCGATCCATAGCATCAGGTCGGCGATGGCGGCGGCTCGCGAATTCACGTCGAGACCGAAGAATTGCCACGGGCCGACCCCGTCCGGGCTGAACCCGCCGAGATGTTCTGCGGCGCCGAGTTCGGCCGCCGTCTCCAGCACCTCACCCTCCAGCCGCTTCATCAAATCCTGGGACACATGCAGGAAATTGCCGGTTCCGCAGGCGGGATCAAGCACGCGGACCTCGCAAAGCCGGCGGTGGAAGGCCTCCACGTGGCGCAGCGCGATGGCGTTCTGCCCGGCATCGCGCGCCTGCTGGGCGGCTCCGATGACGGCGCGCCATTCCTCGCGCAAGGGCACGATGATGGTCTCGATGACCAGCGTTTCGACATGGCTGCGCGGCGTGAAATGCGCGCCCAGCTTCGCCCTTTCCCCCGGATCGAGTGCCTGCTCGAACAAGCCGCCGAAGATTGCCGGCTCGACCAGACTCCAGTCATGTTCCGCGGCGGCCAGCAATTCCCCGATGCCGTCGCGGCCTAATCCGAAGACTTGCGGGTCCGCGAACATGCTTCCGTTGAATTGCTTGATGTCGGCGCGGACGGCAGAGGAAAATCCGCCGCGATCCATCATGCGCCAAAGCTCCTCCAGGAGTGGCTGGAAGGTCTTGGGAGCATCCAGGCATTCGCGTAACAATCGCTTGAAGCTGTCCTGGGGGATGAGCCCCACATCCTCCGCGAACATGGTGAAGATGCAGCGCATCAGGAAAAGCGCGACATATTCCGGGTCATGCTGGCGTTCCAGCGCTTTGGACACCACGGCCAGCCGCTCTGCGATCTGCCGCGTGGCGATGGCCGCACGCCGCGAAGGGTCGAGCGAGAGCGGATCCTCCCAGACCCGCCTCAACCGGTCCTGGATATCGGGGTTTCGCAGATCTTCCAGATAGATGCGAAAGCGATGCCGGTCCGGGAACTGGGCGTAGTTCTTCCCCAGTCCGGAGAAGTCCGCGTAGAGCTCGAAGCAATGGCCGACATCGCAGACGATGAGGAACGGCGGCCAGCCATGCGCGGCCGGCAGAGCCTTGGCGTAGCGCTCGCCCTGGTTGCGGGCGTTGAGCATGAAGAGATCGCGCCCGAGTTCAGGGCCCCGCCGGCCACGCACGCGGACGGAGAACTCTTTGCCTGCTTCCTCGCGCTCGGCCGGCAACAGGGCCTTGGGCCTGCCTTTCAGCCGGCTCTGCTTGGCCTCCAGGACGAAGGCGCCCTTCTTGTAGAGGTCGATCCGGCCGGTCGTGTGCCCGCCACGGCCATCGGGAAACCGCACGGGATATTCGAAGCGATAGGTCACGGCATCGCTGTCGCTGGTGGGCGGCTGCGGTCGCTCGACACCGATCAACCGGCACAACTCGCTCAGGAATTGTGCATAAGCCGCACGTTCCGCCCCTTCCGACACGCGCCATCGCGTGATGAAGGCCTCGACCTCATCCTCCACCAGCTGGCCCCGCCGCGCCACATGTTACGGCTCCACGATTGTGGTTGCCGCATCTATGCAACTGTAAGTTGTTGTTCCTCATCCTGTCAACTCCTGTCACCAATCGCGCTGGCTGGCGTGGCACCCCCTCGCATCGCGGCCCGTTCCGCCCCATATTGCGGCCATGCCGAAAAGCTCCGACACCACCGCGACCAAGCCCAAGGCCGCTAAGTCCGCTGCGAAGAAGCCCGCTTCGGCCCGCACGCCGAATTCCAAGGCGACCAAGCCCGAGCTGAAGCCGCTCGAAGGCTATCTCGCCGACCTGCTGAACCCCGCGATCAACCGCGGTACGGCGGTGCCCGGCGGCGCCTCCGGTTTCAGCGACAGGCCGCAGGCCGGCTACGAGGCGAAGCCGGACTACGCGCTGGAACGGCCTGGCGGCGAGGAGAGGCCCAAGCGCAAGCTCTCCAGGAAGGCTGATTCAGCCTTCATCGGTGCCGACGGCGCGGCCGCGGCGACGGCGAGCTCGCTGCAGCATCTGCTGGAGACCGGCAGCCCCTTCATCCAGCCCGGCAAGCCCTGGACGCCGCACCGGCCCGAACGCCCCGAGAAATCGGAAGGCGGCATCCGCTTCAAGATGGTTTCGGACTTCCAGCCCTCGGGCGACCAGCCGACCGCGATCGCGGATCTGGTCGACGGCATCCGCCGGCAGGAGCGCGACCAGGTCCTGCTCGGCGTCACCGGCTCGGGCAAGACCTTCACCATGGCCAAGGTGATCGAGGAGACGCAGCGCCCGGCGCTGATCCTCGCGCCCAACAAGACGCTGGCCGCGCAGCTCTATGGCGAGTTCAAGAGCTTCTTCCCCGACAACGCGGTCGAGTACTTCGTTTCCTATTACGACTATTACCAGCCGGAGGCCTACGTTCCGCGCTCGGACACCTATATCGAGAAGGAATCCTCGATCAACGAACAGATCGACCGCATGCGCCATTCGGCGACGCGCTCGCTGCTCGAACGCGACGACGTGATCATCGTCGCCTCGGTGTCCTGCATCTACGGTATCGGCTCGGTCGAGACCTATACGGCGATGACCTTCTCGGTGAAGCTCGGCGAGCGTATCGAGCAGCGCCAGCTCATCGCCGATCTCGTCGCGCTGCAATACAAGCGCACCCAGCACGACTTCGCCCGCGGCACCTTCCGTGTCCGCGGCGACGTGATCGAGCTCTATCCGGCGCACTATGAGGACCGCGCCTGGCGCATCGGCCTGTTCGGCGACGAGGTCGAGTCGATCGCGGAGTTCGACCCGCTGACCGGCCAGAAGACCGGCGAGCTCGAATTCATCAAGGTCTACGGCAATTCGCACTACACCACGCCGCGCCCGACGCTGACCCAGGCCGTGAAGTCGATCAAGGAGGAGCTGAAGGCCCGCCTCGACGAGCTCAACCGCATGGGCCGCTTCCTGGAGGCGCAAAGGCTCGACCAGCGCTGCACCTTCGACATCGAGATGATCGAGGCCACCGGCTCCTGCAACGGCATCGAGAACTATTCGCGCTATCTCACCGGCCGCAAGCCGGGCGAGCCGCCGCCGACGCTGTTCGAATACCTGCCCGACAACGCGCTGGTCTTCACCGACGAGAGCCATGTCACCGTGCCGCAGATCGGCGGCATGTACCGGGGCGACTTCCGCCGCAAGGCGACGCTGGCCGAATACGGCTTCCGCCTGCCCTCCTGCATGGACAACCGGCCGCTGCGCTTCGAGGAATGGGACGCGATGCGGCCCCAGTCGGTGCATGTCTCGGCCACGCCCGGCGGCTGGGAGATGGAGCAGACCGGCGGCGTCTTCACCGAGCAGGTCATCCGCCCGACAGGTTTGATCGACCCGCCGGTCGAGATCCGCCCGGCCAAGCACCAGGTCGCGGACCTCTTGGACGAGGTCAAGGAGGTCACCGAGCGCGGCTACCGCACGCTGGTCACCGTACTGACCAAGCGCATGGCCGAGGATCTGACCGAATACCTGCACGAGAACGGCGTGCGGGTGCGCTACATGCATTCGGACATCGACACGATCGAGCGCATCGAGATCCTCAGAGACCTGCGCCTCGGCGCCTTCGACGTGCTGGTCGGCATCAACCTGCTGCGCGAGGGCCTCGACATCCCCGAATGCGGCTTCGTCGCCATTCTCGACGCCGACAAGGAGGGCTTCCTGCGCTCCGAGACCTCGCTGATCCAGACCATCGGCCGCGCCGCCCGCAATGTCGACGGCAAGGTCATCCTCTATGCCGACCACGTCACCGGCTCGATGGAGCGGGCGATGGCGGAGACCAATCGCCGCCGCGAGAAGCAACTCGCCTATAACGAGGAACACGGCATCACGCCGCAGACGATCAAGCGCGCGATCGGCGACATCCTCGGCTCGGTCTATGAGCGCGACCATGTCACGGTCGACAAGGGGCTGGTGGCGCCGGCCTCGGGCCACAACCTCAAGGCGGCGATCGCCGATCTCGAGAAGCGCATGCGCGAGGCCGCGGCCGATCTCGAATTCGAGACGGCGGCCCGCCTGCGCGACGAGATCAAGCGCCTGCAGGCGACGGAGCTGGCGATCAGCGACGATCCGCTCGCCCGCCAGGGCGATGTCGAGGCCTCCGCCGGCAAGTACAAGGGCGAGCGCGGCTATGGCGACGCGGCCAACCTGCCGCCGACCCGCGCTCGCAAACCGACGGACGAGGACATGGGCCCGCATAACTGGGGCGGCGGCGAGGCCAAGCCGAAGGCCGGCGAGAAGCCGAACCCGCTGCTGACGGGCACCTCACGGGTGCGCAAGCCGACGCTGGACGAGATGGGCCCGGTGCCGGAATCGCGGCCGAAAGGGGCGGGGGAGAGGAGAAGGAGGAGGTAATTAGCTTCGCTTGAATTTTTCCTCCACAACTAGATTTGCGACGACGTCACGAAAAGCCCGCATCATCGATATTACACTATCAAATAGCCGCTCAAGGTCGTCTTCATCGACGATCTTGACTGCGCTATGCGCTATGACATTTGGCGTTTCCAGAAGTTTTCGGTCCAATGTATCAATATCGAAAGGCTCGAAGGGGAAGTTGACACCAAGCATTCTCGCAATTTGAGCCGTTCTTTCGAAATTTAGATTTGCTCCCGTGTTTACGCAGTCATCGGGAAACGATCGAAATTGCTTTTCGGAGCTGTCGGCTATCTCTTTTAGTATCTCGGCCCGTTTATCGTAATTTGGGATGGCAGAAAAATTTCGCTTGAAAAAGTCGTGAAGAGCTATTCCGCGCATATGAAGGGAAAGATTCTTTAAATTGATCTTCCTTCTTGCGACGTACTTAAGATAGGCCTCTACAACAAAGCGTGCATGACCTTCCCAATGCGCATAGAGTATCGGGATTGCAGCTTTTCGCAGGACGGGCCTATAGGCCTGATTGGCTTCGCTGATCGCCTTTTTTAAGTCAGATATCTCCTTAATGCGCCAATTAAAATTGGACGGTTCGAAGAACCGGGTTTTGGGCGGCGGGGCACTTTCGGCGCGGCCTGAGGCCGTGGAGATGATGTGATGCCGGGCCTCGCTACGCAGTCCGGATGCAGGGGCGGGCACCGTTA
>JBDHTM010000031.1:0-47387 GCA_039808685.1 Allobosea sp.
GCGCCTTCGCCAATGTCGCCGACGTGCCGGTCTCGCGCTATGTCGCGACGCAGACCCCGATGGCCGAGGTCGCCTTCGTGTTCAACAGCGGCAACAATTTCGGCATCGCCTTCCGCAAGGAAGACGCGGCCTTCCGCGCCAAGGTCGAGATGGCCCTGGAATGCATCAAGGCCGATGGCACGCTGGCCGCGATCCACGAGAAATGGTTCGGCGTGAAGCCGGCAGCCGATTCCTCGGCAGCCAAAATCTATCCCGGCACCGGCGCGCCGAATTTCGAAGGCTATGACGCGACCGAGCACAAGGCCGCCTGCAAGTGACGTCTGCGCCCGCCATGACGGCCAGATCGCCTGAGACGATTGTGTCGATCGAAGGGTTGCGCAAGTGCTTCGGCCAGGTCGAGATCTTGCGCGGCGTCGATCTTAAGGTCGGCAAGGGCGAGGCCGTCGTGATCGTCGGCTCCTCCGGCTCGGGCAAGAGCACCTGCCTGCGCTGCATCAACCGGCTGGAGGAACCGACAGCGGGCACCATCCGCGTCGGCGGACAGGAGATCACCGGACCCAAGGTGGATCTCAACCTGTTGCGCCGCCGGATCGGCATGGTCTTCCAGGGCATCCATCTCTATCCGCATAAGACGGCGCTGGGGAACGTCACCCTGGCGCTGCGCAAGGTCGTGGGCTTGAGCGAGGAGGCGGCCGAGACTAAGGCCCGCCACCATCTCGAGGTCGTCGGCCTCGCCCACAAGGCGGATTCCTACCCGGCCCAGCTCTCCGGCGGCCAGCAGCAGCGCGTCGGCATCGCCCGCGCCATGGCGCTGGAGCCGCAGGTCATGCTCTTCGACGAGCCGACCTCGGCGCTCGATCCGGAACTTGTCGGCGAGGTGCTCAACGTCATGGTCCGCACCAAGGAAATGGGCATGACCATGATCGTGGTGACACATGAGATGAAGTTCGCGCGCGATGTCGCCGACCGCGTCGTCTTCATGGATCATGGCGCGATCCTGGCCGAGGGCACGCCGCAGGAGATCCTGGTCGATCCGCAGCACCCGCGCATCCGCGACTTCGTCATGCGCTCGCACGGCTGACGGGCGCCCATGGACCAGATCGTCCGCTATTTCTTCGATTTCTCGCTGATGTCGTCCTTCTGGCCCGACATCCTGCGCGGCTTCCTCATCACCGTCGAGATGTCGACCCTGACCATCCTGATCGGCATTCCGCTCGGTCTGTTGCTGGCGATCCTGCGGCTCTATCGCCTCCGGCCGCTGAACTGGCTGATCATCTTCTATATCGACTTCTTCCGCTCGATCCCGCAGCTCGTGCTGATCGTGCTGGCCTATTTCGCGCTGCCCTATTTCGGCTTGGTGCTGGAGCCCATCACCGCAACCGTGCTGGCGCTGGCGATCGTGCTCTCGGCCTTCGCCGAGGAGATCTTCTGGGCCGGTATGAATGCCGTGCCGAAAGGCCAATGGGAAGCCGGGCGCTCGACCGGCCTCTCCTTCACGAAGACACTGGCCTACATCATCCTGCCGCAGGTTGTGCGCATGTCGATCCCGCCTTTGACAAACCGCGCCATCGGCATCAGCAAGGGCACGACGCTCGGGTCGGTCGTGGCGGTGCCCGAGCTGCTCAATGTCACCTCCAGCATCCAGTCCAATGTCGCCAACCCGACCGCACTGACTGTCGGCGCATTGCTCTTCCTCCTGCTGTTCCTGCCCTTCGTGCGCTTCACGCGCTGGCTCGAACATGCCTATGCCCATCCGAGGTCATGATGGGCGATCTCGTCACGACCTTCCTCAATATCGACGTTCTCAGCCAAGTATGGCCGCTGCTGCTGCAGGGCTTCTGGATGACGTTGGGACTGGCCGCCGTAGCCGTGCCGCTCTCGGTGCTCACAGGTATCGCCATCGCCATGGCGCAGGACGTGCCCAGCAAGCTGCTGCGTTTCTTCCTGATCGCTTATGTCGATGTGATGCGCGCGATTCCGCCGCTGGTGCTGCTGATCTTCATCTTCTTCGGCCTGCCCTTCCTGGGACTGAAGCTGAACGAGTTCACCGCCGCCGTACTGGCGCTGACGCTGAACGGTTCCAGCTACTTCGCCGAGATCTTCCGCGCCGGCATCGAATCCGTGCCCAAGGGCCAACGCGAGGCCGCGCGTTCGACGGGCCTGAGCTGGTACAAGAGCATGATCTATGTCGTCGTGCCGCAAGGCACGCGCAACGTCCTGCCGGACCTGATCAGCAATACGGTCGAGCTGGTGAAGCAGACCTCGATCGCCTCGGCCGTCGCCTTGCAGGAACTGCTCCGTTCGGCGCAGCTCGCCCAGGGGCTGCTCTACAATCCGACGCCTCTGATCGCGGCGGCGATCGTCTATTTCCTGATGTTCTGGCCTTTTGTGCGGCTGGTCTCGCGCTTGCAGAACCGTACGGCTATGTCCGCCGCATGAGGACGCCTCCGCCATGGGCGCCATTGAGCACGGGGCGGCAGCGGTCGAGCAAGATGCCGTCCGCCGAGGGCAAACTCAGCGTCGGAATGGAAGCGCAGACATAGATTCGGCCCTCGTCATCGGCGACGACGTCCTGTGGCCGCAGGAACGCGTCCCACACGGCGAGGAGTTCGCCCTCGGGGGTGAAGCTCTGCACGCCGAAGTTCTGGCGATCGGCGACGATGACGCGCCCATCCGACGGGCCGCTTTCCGACCGCATTCGATCCGTTCCGGTGATGGAAGCAAGGAGAGCGCTCAGGCGCTCTCCGCCTTGCCGAGCGGGGCGCCGACGCCGGTGCGCTCGGTGATCAGGCCGTAATGCTCGACGCGGCGATGCCGGGCGAAGTCGAAGATCGTCGCCTTGCCGAAGCGGGTGTCGTCGAGATCGCAGGGGTGGACGAGCACGCCGTCCTCCTCGTGGTCGAGTTCGCCGACAATCTTGCCGTCCGGCGCCGCGATCAGCGTACCCCCGAAAAGCGGGTGCCCATCCTCGTTGCCGGCCTTGGCGACGGCCACGACCCAGGTCGAATTCTGATAGGCCCCGGCCTGCACCGAGAGCCGGTGGTGGAACAGGCGGTCGGCCGTCGTCTCATGGGGCGATTGCGAATTCGCGGAGGGGGTATTGTAGCCGAGCACGACCATCTCGACACCTTGCAGCCCCATCACGCGATAGGTTTCGGGCCAGCGCCGGTCGTTGCAGATGGCCATGCCAAACAGGCCACCTTCGAATTCCCAAACCGGGAAGCCGAGATCGCCGGGCTCGAAATAGCGCTTCTCGAGATGTTGGTGGGCGCGTTCGGGGTCGAACTCGACATGGCCCGGCAGATGCACCTTCCGGTACTTGCCGACGATCCGCCCCGCGCGGTCAACGAGGATCGAGCTGTTGAAGTGGCGCCCCTCGGGGGTGAGTTCGGCATAACCGAAACTCATGGCCATGCCGAGCTTCTTCGCCATGTCGAAGAGCGGCTGCGTCGCCGGGCCGGGCATAGCGCGCTCGAACCAGCTGTCCGCCTCAGCGCGATCCTCATGGTACCAGCGCGGAAAGAAGGTGGTCAGCGCCAGTTCGGGGTAGACAATGAAGGTCGCGCCTTGCGCCTTCGCCGATTCCATCAGTGCGACCATGCGGTCGACGACCTGCTTGCGGCTATCGGCGCGCTGGATCGGACCCATCTGAGCGGCGGCGACTGTGACGATGCGTGACACGGCTGTTCCTGATCAAATGAGCTTTCGGAAAGCGTTCCATGGCGTTCGGCGGCAGCCGAGAAATTCCGGTGCGACATCCCGGCGGGTTCTTGCCAAGGTTGCTCTTTGCCGGACCGTGCCAGAGCATTAAATCGACGTTCCCCATTCTTCATATGCTTTGTTCGAGGGCATCCATAATCTGCCATTATGGTGTTCGATCCGCGCCTGTCGCGGAACCGGTAGCTAGCGCTCCTGCGCAGTCTCCAGTTGCTCTGGAGTGAAGCCCTCGGCGGTGCGCGCTGCGATGGTCAAAGACAGCCGCGAGCAGCTCGTCCGGCGGCAACGGCACGGGAATTTGCAGGTCCTGCTTGACACGGGGCGCTTCTGGCGTGGCCAGGGCAGCTCTGCCACCTGCCCGTGTCGGCCGATGCTGAACCGGGCAAGATCCTGCACGAGGTCCGCTACGGAGCGTGATCGTAGCGTTCGAGCCGCCGATCACCGCCGAGGGCTTTCCGCTGCACAGCGCCTGGCACAAACTCCTCCCCTCCCCACCTCACGACGCAGGATCGATCGAGTCCGCCACCGCATCCTTTTTGGCTCGGGGAAGCAGCGTCATCAACAGGATGAAAGCGGAGAGCACGAAGCAGATGCTGTTGGTGACGATCAGAGGCCATTCGCCCAGCCCGATACCGTACGCGGTCCACAGGGCAAAGCCCGTCACGGTGAGGCTATAGGTCAGTGGTGAAATCGCCTGCGTATCGCGCGTCCTGACGATCCGCCAGGCCTGGGGCACGAAGCTGACGGTCGAGCAGAGTGCGGCGAGCGTACCGGCGACGGCGATCCAGCTCACCTGACAAGCCTACCGCGACAGGCGCCTGACATTCGCCCGTACCTTGCGGCGATAGCCGCGGGCGATGCCGACAGGCCCCGTTCCGGTCGCAGCCTTCAGAACGGCCGTTTGCGCTGCCGAAACCTTCTCCTTCACCATCAGCTCGGCCTCACGCCTAGCAGCCACACCGCCCGCCGCGATCCTCATGCCCCTGAGGCAGATGGCCTGCTGCGACTCGAACGCAAGCATCGACATTTCCCAGAATAGCTTAAGCATCCGGCACCTCACGTCCTTCGGATGTCCGTCGCGTCCGCGCTCGGCCGCCGGGCGATTTGGCCTGCTGGGCCCGGCGTCCTGCGCGACGTTTCGGCGAAACGTCCTTCGCCCTTGTGGCACCCATTTCCAGACCGAGGCGATAAAGGCCATAGCCGATCGCGCCGACGAGGATGACCGGGGTCGGGAGCCGGGTCGCCAGCAAGGTCAGCGGAACGGCGAAGCGTTCGGGTATCTCGCCCTGTTTAACATTCCTTGCGATCCAAGCGCCCGCCAGGCTCGAAAATGCAGCCCTGATCATGTCTTCTCCTCGGCTGCGCCCGGCGTGATCGGGACTTGCTCCGCCACGGGATCGCTTGCGGGAAAGGTATCCTTGAGCGCCCTTTCGAGCTTTTGGTCGGCCGTCCTCTCTCGGTCTTCTTTCCTTTGAGATTTCTGCTCCTCACGGAGGCTTTCGACCGCCGGGCTCTGTTCATTCGCCATTGGTGGCTCCATCGATCTGTCTCAACAGCGGAGGTTGAACGCTCGCAGACGCACTCCCGTTCCTCCCGAGTGAGAGGGACACGAGTGCAGGCCTTGCGGGAACCAAACCTGCGCTTAACGCGTTGTCCGCGCGGCGTCGTCAGATGCCCGCTGCTCTCCGGTTGGATGCGTTGCCGCGGATGTACCGGCCGCAACCGACAGGAGGGCGAAGCCAATTTCCCGGCGATGGCCGGAACCGCCTAGTCCTGACAGCCGTCAGAGGCCCGTCGCTCCCCGAGCGACGGGCTTATCATTTCGGGCGCGTGCTTCCCCCGGCGCAATCCGATGGTTGGCGACGCTGGATCCCTCCTCAAGCTTTGGGTCGGCGCCCGCGTTGCGTGACGCTGGCTCCGTCATCGGTCTCGATCGCACCGCGCCGCGATGTAGGAGCCTGCGAGCAAGGGCGCAGCAGAGCCGTCTCCGGACAAGTCATGTCGAGCCAGGCCATGCGATCCTTTCGCTGGAGCTTGACCATTTCAACGTCGCCGGCGGAACGCCTGATCAGGATGCGGCGTTCGTTGAGCGGCGCGTCGGCATCGCTGGAATATAGCGCGACACGGCCGAGGTGGGCATCCTGGAGCGCAGTGCCTGGGCCGACTGGCTCGACCCGTCTGTGTCGGCGAAGTCGCTGATCAAACCGCTGCCGGCTGGCGCGTTGAACGTGGAGCAGGTCGGCTGATGCGCATCACCTTTCCCCATAGCCACGCCTTTCCGGGCGGACCTCTCACCATCGCGGAGATCGGGGCAGCCAAGGAGACATGCGTCGTCGAGTTCGGTGACGGCGTAGCGGTGATCGCAGAGTGCCGCCCGGACGGCGGTGCGGTTTATCTGACGCTCCCGGCCTATCGAACCGGACGGGGCATGGATGTCGCCGCACGAACCTGGCGGCTCGAACGCGGCAGAGAGGGCGTGTGGCGCTCGCAGCGATCGCCGTGACCGCCACGGCCCGCACCTTTTCGGCACCGGAGCTCAAGCTTGGGAGACTTCGGTTATCAGAGCCGTTCCCGGCGCGCCTGATCGAGAGGCATCGCGACTGGAGGCCTCATGAAGATCGCGACCTATAACGTCAATGGCATCAACGGTCGGCTTTCGCTCCTCCTGCGATGGCTCAAGCAGGATCGTCCCGATGTCGTCTGCCTGCAGGAGCTCAAAACGCCCGACGATCGGTTTCCGCAACGGGAACTCCGCGGCGCCGGCTACGAGGCCGTCTGGCATGGCCAGAAGGGCTGGAACGGCGTGGCGATCCTGGCGAAGGGCACGCTTCCAATCCTGACGCGGCGCGGACTTCCCGGCGATCCCGATGACAGCCACAGCCGCTATATCGAGGCAGCGGTGGACGGCATCCTCATCGGCTGCCTGTATCTTCCGAACGGCAATCCCGCGCCCGGCCCGAAGTTCGACTACAAGCTTCGCTGGTTCAGGCGGCTGCAGAGCTACGCGGCGGAACTGCTGGCTTTCGACATTCCCGTGGCGCTGGTCGGCGACTTCAATGTGATGCCGACGGATCTAGACGTCTATGCGCCGGAGCGCTGGCGCGACGACGCGTTGTTTCGTCCCGAGGTCAGACGAGCTTATGCCGAACTGGTCGCTCAAGGATGGACCGATGCCATCCGCCGTCTGCATCCGGACGAGCGGATCTACACGTTCTGGAAATACTGGCGAAATGCCTTCCAGCGAGACGCCGGCCTGCGCATCGACCATGTCCTTCTCAGCCCGACGCTCGCACCGTGGCTCAAATCCGCAGATGTCCGGCGCACACCGCGAAGCTGGGACCATACCAGCGACCACGCGCCGGTCATGATCGAGATCGACCCCGCGTGGGGGGCGGATTAGGCGTGTCTGTCGCCATCCGTCGCTCGCGGGAGCGAGCCGTTTGCCGCTCCTGGCGCAAGGTCGGAAGCCACCAGCCGCACGCTCGTTCGCCGTCGTCTCAGCGCCTGCAAGCGTTGCCTGTCTTCTGGAAGATCGCCTTCAACCGCGTCCGGCGCTGGGTGATGCCGAGCTTCTCCGCGGCTTCCACGATCATCTCACCCAACAGCAGGCGCTTGCAGAACGCGATCTCCGACAGCGTCCGGCCGAAACCTCCGGCGAGCGTATCGAAGCCGGCCTCGCCGAGCTGCCTCGTCGAGATCGACGCGACCGCCTATCTGGGCGACAAGGCCTGATCGGCCCTCGACGTCAACCGCATCGCGCGGGCATAGCCGCGCGGCGCGAAGCGCAGCGCCATCAGCCCGGCCAGCACGGTGCAGGCCAGATGCATCAGCCAGCCGGCGGTGAAGCCGCCGCCGGCATCGCGCAGCAGGGCGACGATCCAGGGCGGGATGGCGGAGATCAGGAAGCCGCCGCCCTGCATCAGCGCCGACAGCGTCCCGGCATGGGCGGGGTTGTCGATATGGTCGAGCGCCACGATCAGGAAGAGCGCAAAGCCCGCGCCTAAACCGACACCGATCGCCACGGCCCAACCCGTCGGTGCCGCGAGCGGCCACCAGGCGAGGCCGGCGAAGCCGACGACCTGGCAGGCGAGCGCGAGCCAGATCCAGAAGCGGCGATCGGGGTTGCGGGCCGCCAGAGCGGGAATGCCGAGCGCCGCCACGGCCTGGCTCGCCGCCATCACCGCCAACAAGCCGCCGCTCGCGGCGCCCGACCACCCCATCGCCTGATAGGAGGGAGCGAGCCAGGCGACGACCGAGGCATAACCGCCATTCACCAGCCCGAAGCAGATCATCAGGAGCCAACTGCGCGGACGGCGCAGCAGAGCGAGCGTTGGCAGGCCGCCACCCTGCCCCGATCGGCTGGACGGCAGGGCGGCCACCGAGACCAGTGCGGCGAGTGCCGCCGGCAGAGCGATCCAGCCGAGGCCGATATGCCAGCTGCCGGAGCGCTCGGCGATCAGCGGCGAGAGCTGCGCGCCGAGCGCGCCGCCGCCCATCAGCATCGCGGAATAGAGGCCCATCACCAGCGCGACCCGATCGGGAAATTCGGCCTTGACGATGCCGGGAAAGACCGACTGCACGACTGCGACGCCAAGCCCGCAGAAAGCCGCCGTCGCGATCAGCGCCTCGCCGCTCGTCGTGACCAGCCGCAAAGCCGCAGCCGCACAGAGGATGCAGAGCGCGGTGACCACGGCCGTCCGCGCGCCAAGCACGCGCTGGAGCCACGGGCCGGCGAAGGCGCAGACACCCATCAGCAGCATCGGCAAGAGCGTGAACAGCGACAGGCTGCCATAGCCAAGCCCGGTTGCAGCTTGGATCTCGGCCGCGAGCGGGCCGATGCCGGTCAGGAACGGCCGCAGGTTCAGGCCGACCAGCACCACGGCCGCGAGCAGGAACGCGCGGGATGCGCCGGGTCGTTGAAACGTCATAGGTTCAAGCCAGCCCGGCCTGACGCCGCTTCCATTCGGCATAGAGATCAGGGCCGTCTTCAAGGCGAACCGGCAGATAGACGATCTTCATCGATTGCTCGGCGAAGGGCTTCGCCAGATCGGCATAGATCGCCGCCGTCGACAGGCCATAGGGCGCGCCGTCATCGTTCGAGTAAGCGTAGTAGACCTCGCTGACGCCGGAGAGCCGCATCGCTGCCATGCACATCGGGCAGGGATGGCCGCTGGCATAGACCGCGCAACCGTCGAGGCTCGGCGAGCCGAGCTTGCGGCTCGCCGCGCGCAAAGCCGTCATCTCGGCATGGACGGTGGGATCGCGCGTCGCGATGATCTCGTTGACGCCTGTCGCGATGACCTCGCCATCCTTGACGACGACCGCGCCGAAGGGCCGTCCACCCTTCTCCATATTGGCTTGGGCGAGTTCGATTGCCTCACAGAGAAAGCGCTGGGTCTGGCTCATGGCCTCTCCCTCGCTCAGCGACCGCCGGCAGCGAGCAGGATCTGCTGCATCCTGGTCTGGCCGCGGCTGCGGGCGTGCTGGAGCGGGGTGACTCCGTCGCGATCCGCGAGGTTCACATCGGCGCCGGCCGCGATCAGGTCCTTGACGATCTGCTGATGCTTCTCGCCGCCATCGCTGAGGATGATCGCCTCCAGCAGGCCGGTCCAGCCGAGATTGTTGATGTGATCGACCTTGACGCCGGCCGCGATCAGGGCGCGGACCGTCTCGACATGGCCGCGCTCGCAGGCCGGGATCAGGGCGGTGCCGCCATAGCGGTTGGTGCTCTTCAGGTCGGCGCCGTGTTCCAGGGTCAGCTTGAGGATGGCGAGGTGGCCACGCGCCCCGGCATAGAGATAGGGGCTGTCATTCATCCCGTCCTTGGCGTTGACGTCGGCGCCGGCCTCGATCAGGGCGCGGGCGGCGTCGACGCGGTTCTCGTGGGTCGCGACCAGGAGGGCGGTCCGGGCGCGGCTGTCGCGCCCGTCGACGGCGACGCCCTCGGCGAGGAGCCGCTTGATCGCGGCGACATCATCCTTGGCCGCGGCGACATGCAGTCTGGTATCGGTCATGGCTTGTCCGGAAGCTGTCTGCGGGCCAAAGGCCAGCAGGAGAAGAACCAAGGCGAGGATCGGCGAAAATCGGGGCAATTCCGTCTCCCTGGGAGGTGCGGGGCCGCATCGGCCGGCACGGGGGCGCCTCGTCGATCAGGCAAGGCAAGCTTGCCTTGCTCTCCAAATAAGCCCCCGCGCGTCCATCTGAAAATTAAATATCTGGATATCGTCCAGTCGCTTTGCGAATATGCAGGGCATCCCGCTCCGGACACGCGGTTCCCGCCTCCGATGCTCGATCCCCGCCTGCTCCGCTCCTTCGTCGCCATTGCCGAGACCGGCAGCTTCACCCAGGCGGCCGAGCGCCTCAACATGACGCAATCGACCATCAGCCAGCAGCTCGCGCGGCTGGAAGAAGCTGTCGGGCGCGGCTTGATCGACCGCGTCGCCCGCCCTGTCCGCGCTACGGCCTCGGGCGAGCGCCTGCTCGGCTATGCCCGGCGCATCCTGACGCTGCAGCAGGAGGCGGAGACGATGCTGGGCGATTCCGCCGGCACCGCCTCGATCCGCATCGGCGTGCCCGAGGATATTGTCACCGGCAACATGGCCCAGGTCTTCGCCGGCTTCACCCGGCAGCATCGTGAAGTGCGGCTCGACGTGGTCGCGGGTCTCAGCCGTGAATTGACGCGGCGCTACCGGGCCGGCGAGTTCGACATCGTTATCGTCAAGGAGCCCTCGGCGAGCGCCGACCACCGCGCCAGCTATCCCGAGGCGATGGCCTGGTTCGAGAGCACCGACGCGCCCGAGGCCTGGCCGGAACCCTTGCCATTGGTTACCTTCCCGCCCGGCGGGCTCTATCGCGACGCGATGTTCGAGCGGATCGAGCGCGAGCGGCATCGCTGGTACATCGCCCTCTCGAGCAGCAGCCTCCATAACGTCGTCGTGGCCGTGGAGGCAGGGCTCGGCCTCTCCCTGCTTCCGATCGGGACCACGGCCGGGCGCCGGGTCAGACCCTATGCCCCCTTTGGCATGGAGCCCGCGATGGTCGTCTCGATCTATTCCTGGGAGAAAGGCGGCCTCATAGCGGAGCTTGTCGCCGCGATGAGCGCGGTTCTGGCGCAGCGCTACAGCATTCCCGGCCAGAGCTGAGCGGAGTCAGGCGCGGCGGGCGGGGAGCAGGATCGCGCCGGAAGCGGTCATCACGAGACAGAGGCCGAGCCAGTCGGTCGGCGTCGGTCGTTCACCCAGCAGCAGCACCGAGCCGAGCACGCCGACCGCCGGCACCATCAGCGTGCCGAGGCTCGCGATACCCGCCGGCAGGCGCGCCGTCACCGTAAACCAGAGGAAATAGGCGAGCGCCTGTGCGCCGATGATGTGGAAGCTCAGCGCCGTCAGGACGCGCGGCGACAGGAGTTTCGGTACCGGCAGGCCCTCGAAGACGAGCATGCCGATGCCCGCGACTGCGCCGCCGATCAGCAATTGCCAGGCGGCAATGGTCAGCGCCGGGGCCGAGACCGGCCAGCGCTTGGTCGCGATCGTGCCGAGCGCCCAGCTCACTGCGGCACAGAGCGCCAGCGTCAGGCCGAAGGAAAGCTGCCCGGCGAGGATCAATGGCAGGCCAAGGCAGACGAGGCCGGAGATTCCGAGCGCTAGCCCCGCCAGACGCCGGCCATCGAAAGCCTCCCCCAACGAGAAGCGGGCGAGCAATGTCGCCCAGATCGGCATGGTGAAGGTCAGGATCGCGGCGCGTGATGTCGGCGCCGCGAGTTGCGCGAAGGCGAGCAGCACGTTGAAGGCGGCGATCGAGAGGAAGCCGGCGATGATCAATCGCGTCCATTGCCCGCGCGGCACCGCCAGCGGAACGCCACGCCCCAACGCGATCGCGACGAGCGCCAGCCCGGCGAAGCTCATGCCGGAGGCGCGCAGGGTCCAGGGCGCGATCTCGGTCAGCGAGATCCGCACCGCCGGCCAGTTGAAGCCCCAGAGCAGCCCGAGCAGAGGGACGAGCAGCAGCGCCCTGCCCGATCGCCCCGTGTCCTCACGGACGCGCGGCGAACCGGCTTCTTGCTTCAGCATCGGGTACTCCGAAAACCGGTTCCCACTTTTCGGCCCGATGCCGGGGCCGTGCTCACCCCTGGATGCTTTCGAGCCCGCACCATTCGGCGACGAAGAGCGCCATGGCGCCGGTGATCCGCTTCACCGAGGCGAGGCTCACGCGCTCGTCGAAGGCGTGGATATTCTCGCCCAACGGGCCGTAGCAGAGCGCCGGAATCTTGTCGTAGAGCGCGTGGACGCGGGTGTCGAGATAGGCCGCCGTCATGAAGCTCTTCAGGGGTTTGCCGAGCGCGGCCTCATGGGCGCGGGCGAGCACGGCTTCCGCCTCGCTGCCGGGCTCCAGCACGTAGCCCTCCGCCCAGAAGCCATTGAACGTCACCTTCGGCGGGTTGTTCGCCAGGAAGGAATCGGCGCGGGCGGCCTCGCGGATGCAATCCTCGATGCGCTGCGCCGTCTCCTTGGCGGTGACGCCGGGATAGAGCCCGACGCGGCAGTCGACTCGGCACCAGCACGGCACCGAGGAGGCCCAGTCGCCGCCCTCGATCTTGCCGATATTCAGGTTGATCGGATGCGGATCGTTCTCGAAATGCTCGCGGCCGGCCTTCTCGAGATTGAACTGCTCCTCGAGCTTGCGCAAAGCCGCGACGACCCGATAGGCGGCATCGATCGCATTGGCGCCGGTGCCCATCTCGCGGACATGGGCGGGGATGCCGCGCACCTCGAACTGGAACCACAGCACGCCGGCATTGGCGCGGGCCAGCATCTCGTATTCCGGCTCGGGGATCAGCGCGGCCTCGGCACGGTAGCCGCGCAGGTGCGTCATCAGCGCGCCGTTGCCGGTCGATTCCTCCTCGACGACGGATTCGACATAGACCGTCGCCGCGGGCTGCATGCCGATGCGGCGGAGCGCATCGAGGCAGAAGAGATTGGCGGCGGAGCCGGCCTTCATGTCGGCGCTGCCGCGTCCATACAGCCAGTCGCCCTCGATGACGGGGTCGAAGGGGGCATGCTTCCATTGATCGGCGGGGCCGGCCGGAACGACGTCGACATGGGCCTGCAGGATCAGCGAACGGCCCTTCTCCTCACGGGGACGATGGATGCCGACGACGATCGGAGCCTCGGAATGCGTATCGGAAAAGGGTGCGCCGCCGGGATGGGCCGCGATCGCCTCCCTGTCCATGGCGAAGCGGTCCATGGTGAAGCCGCGCTGCTTCATCGCCCGGAAGATGAAGTCCTGGACCGTATGCTCCTGCCCGCGAGTCGAGGCGAAGCGGACGAGGTCCTGCGTATAGGCGACCTGCTGGTCGAAACCCGCCTCGACGGCGGCGAGGATCTTGTCACGCAAGGCGGGATCGAGAGGCATGGGCAGGCTCCGGCTGAATGTCGTCTATTAGTGCCCGAAGCGCCCGCCGCCCGGCACCGCCGCCAGCAGTTGCCGCGTATACGCGTGCTGCGGGTCGGCGAAGATCGCCGCCGTCGGCCCGCTCTCGACGATGCGCCCGCGCTGCATCACCGCGATGCGGTCGCAGATCTGCGCCGCGACCCGCAAGTCGTGCGTGACGAAGAGGATGGCGAGACCGAGCCGGCTCTGGATGTCCTTGATCAGCTTGAGGATCTGGGCCTGCACGGAGACGTCAAGCGCCGAGACCGCCTCGTCAGCGACCAGCACGTCAGGCTCCAGCGCGAGCGCGCGGGCGATGCCGACGCGCTGGCGCTGGCCGCCGGAGAATTCATGCGGGTAGCGGTCGATCGCGTTGGCCGAGAGGCCGACGAGCTCCAGCAGTTCCTTCGCCCGCGCCAGCGCCTCCTTGCGCGGCGTGCCATGAGCGACCGGGCCATCGGAGATGATGCGGCCGACCGTCTGGCGCGGGTTCAGCGAGGCGAAGGGATCCTGGAAGACCATCTGGATGCGCTTGCGCTGGCGGCGCAATTCGGCCGGCTTCAATTCCGAGAGGACGAGGTCACCGAGCGCGATCCGGCCGTGATCGGGCTCGATCAGGCGCAGGCAACAGCGCCCGACCGTCGACTTGCCCGAGCCGGATTCGCCGACGAGGCCGAGCGTCTCGCCGCGGACGAGCGCGAAGGAGATGTCGTCGGCCGCCTTGACCTCGCGCGCGACGCCGAAGAGCGAACGCTTGCGATAGGTCTTGCCGAGCCCCTCGACGCTGATCACCGGGGCGGTATCCGGCAGCGGCGGCAGCACGGCCGGCGTCAGCGAGGGTACGGCCGCGAGCAGCTTCCGCGTATAGGGATGGGCGGGCGAGCCCAGCACCTGATCGGCCGTGCCCTCCTCGACCAGAACGCCCTTTTCCAGCACGGCGATGCGGTCGGCGATCTCGGCGACCACGCCCATGTCATGGGTGATGAAGAGCACGGCCGTGCCGTGGCGATGGCGCAGGTTGTCGATCAGCTTGAGGATCTGCGCCTGCGTCGTGACGTCGAGCGCGGTGGTCGGCTCGTCGGCGATCAGGAGCTTGGGTTCGAGCGCGAGTGCCATCGCGATCATCACGCGCTGGCGCTGGCCGCCGG
This sequence comes from Allobosea sp., assembly GCA_039808685.1. Taxonomy (GTDB): domain Bacteria; phylum Pseudomonadota; class Alphaproteobacteria; order Rhizobiales; family Beijerinckiaceae; genus Allobosea. Next base: position 14,295 of record JBDHTM010000031.1, read on the forward strand.
AAAGCTCGTGCGGGTAGGCCTTGGCGAGACGCGGCGGATCGGGCAGGCCGACCTCGGTGAGGAGCTCGATGGCGCGGGCCCGCCGCGTCGCCTTGTCGTGCAGGCCATGGGCCTCGAAGGTCTCGACGATCTGGTCGGAGATGCGCATGACCGGGTTCAGCGAGGTCATCGGCTCCTGGAAGATCATGCCGACCTCGCGGCCGCGCACATCCTGCATCGCCTCTTCGTCGAGGGCGAGGATGTCGCGGCCGGCAAGCCTGATCGCGCCGGCAACCGGCTTCACCGCCTTGGGCAAGAGGCCCATCACGGCATGGGCGATCATCGACTTGCCGGAGCCGGATTCGCCGACGACGCAGAGCGTCTCGCCGGGCTGAATGGCGAGCGAAACCTTTTCGACGGCGTGCGGGCGGTCGGCCATGGCCGGCAAGGCCAGCGTCAGCCCTTCGATGGAGAGCGCGGGAGCGGTCATTCGCGCCCCCGGGCAAGGCGCGGGTTCAACGCATCGTTCAGCCCTTCGCCTGCGAGATTGAGCGCGAGCACGGTCAGGAAGATCGCGAAACCCGGGAAGAACGAGATCCACCAGGCGTCGAGCAGGCGCGTGCGGCCGGCGCCGACCATGTAGCCCCAGCTCATCAGGTTGGGATCGCCCAGCCCGAGGAAGGAGAGCGAGGATTCCAACAGGATCGCCGAGCCGATCATCAGCGAACCCATGACGATGATCGGCGCGATGGTGTTGGGCAGGACCTGGCTGAAGATGATCCGCGGCGTCGACTGGCCGATGGTGACCGCCGCCTGGACATATTCGCGACTTCGCAATGAGAGCACCTCCCCTCGCACCAATCGCGCCACGGGCGGCCAACTGACCACGCCGATCGCGAGCACGATCGAGCCGAGCTGCGGCTGCAGGATCGCGACCAGAACGATGGCGAGCGCGAAGGAGGGAATGGTTTGGAAGAACTCGGTGAAGCGCATCAGCGCATCGTCGACAAAGCCGCCAGCATAGCCGGCGACGGCGCCCAGTGGCACGCCGATCACCAGCGCGACCAAGGTCGAGACCACGCCGATCATCAGCGAGACACGCGCGCCATGGACGAGGCCGGCGGCGAGGTTGCGACCGAGCGTGTCGGTGCCGAGCGGGAAGCGCTCATTCACAAAGGGGGCGAGGAAGGGCCGCGCCACCGGGCGCCAGGGCGATTGCGGATAGAGCGTCGGCGCCAGGACCGCGAAAGCGATCACGGCGAGCAGGATGAGAATGCCGATGACGGCGCCGCGATTGCGGACGAAGCGCTTGAGGAAGTTCATGCGTGCGCCTCGATGCGCGGATCGACGATCCGGTAGACCAGATCGGTCGCGATGTTGAAGCAGACGACCATCGCCGACGAGACGAAGAAGACGCCGAGCAGGACGGAATAGTCGCGCTGGACCAGCGCATCGAACATCAGGCGGCCGATGCCAGGCCAGGCGAAAACGGTCTCGGTCAGCACGGCGCCGCCGACGAGCTGGCCCGCCTGCAGGCCGGCCAGCGTCACCACCGGCAGGATGGCGTTGCGGGCGACATGGCGGCGCCAGACACGCGATTGCGAAACGCCCTTGGCGCGCGCCGTCTTGACGAAATCAGCGCCGGCCACCTCCAGCATCGAGGCTCGCATCATCCGGGCATAGAGCGCGGTGAAGAACAGGCCGAGCGTCAGCGAGGGCAGGACGAGGTGCTGGCCGATATCGAGCGCGCGGGCGAGGCCGGTATAGTTCGCACCGATCGTCTCGTAGCCGACATTGGGCACCATCCCGAGCTTCAGCGCGAAGACGATCTGGCTCATCAGCGCGATCCAGAACAGCGGCGTCGCGTAGAAGATCAGGGCGAGCGTGGTGATCAGGCTGTCCGACCATTTGCCGGCCCGGCGCGCGGCCAACGCTCCCATCGCCGTGCCGACGACGAGCGAAACAAGAAAGGCCGCGCCGGTCAGCAGCAGCGTCGCCGGCAGGCGCTCGAGGATCAGGTTCAGCACCGGCTGCTGCTGGCGGTAGCTGAAGCCGAGATCGAAGGTGAGATAGCCTTTCAGATAGATCCAGAGCTGGGTCAGGAAGGGCTGGTCGAGGCCAAAACGGGTGCGCAATTGCTCGAGCAATTGCGCGTCGGCGGCGCCGGCCTCACCGGCAAGCACCTGGGCGGGATCGCCCGGCGCGGCGCGAATCAGCAGGAAGTTCAGCACGGCGATGGCGAAGAGGACGATGATCCCCTTCACGAGCCGGCCGGCGAGGAATTGCGCGAGGTTCATTCAGGACTTTCGTGAAGCCGGGTCATCCCGCGCGCTGCGGCGCGAAGTGCCGCTGCGCAGACGCGGGACCGCTATCAGAATGGGGCTGCCTGCAGGCTAACCCCGATACGATCCCGGATCGCCGCTTCGCGGCGTCCGGGATGACGCGCCCTTTTTGCGCCCGCCTCACTCCTTCCAGGCGTCGCGGAAGCCGTCGTCGACGCCAATGCCGGTGGTGACGAGATTCTTGACGTTGCAGCGGTAGATGGTCGGGAAATCCATTTCCAGAAGCCAGAGCACCGGCAATTCGTCGGCCAGGATCTTCTGGATCTTGGTGTAGAGCTCCTGGCGTTCCTTGTCGGTCGGCGCGATCGCCGCGTCGGCGAAGAGCTTGTCGACTTCCGGATTGGAATAGCCGCCGACATTGGCGAAGGGATTGCCCTTGGCGATGTTGGAGGAGATGTAGGAGCGCGCCACGCCCATGGCGGGGTCGCCGAGCTGGTAGAGGAAGTTGAAGTTCAGGTCGAAATCCCAGTTCGAGGCCTTCTGCGTCCAGCCGGGCACGTCGGTATTCTCGATCTGAATCTTGACGCCGACATCCTCGAAATTCTGCTTGATCGCCTCGGACCAGCGGCTCCAGGTCTCGCCATAGGGCAGGTTGAGCAGCTTGATCGTCTCGCCCTTGTATCCGGAAGCCTTGATCAGCTCCTTCGCCTTGGCGGGGTCATAGGTGTATTTCGGCACGTCGGCCGAATAGAATTTGGTCTTGGAGGAGATCGGGCCGGTCGGCAGCTTGCCGAGCCCGCCCCAGACCACATCCTTCCCGAATTCGCGGTCGATCGCATACATCAGCCCCTGGCGGAACTGCTTGTTGCCGAGGATGCCGTTGCGGACGTTGGGCGTGATCCACGCATGGGGGGCGAACATCTCCCAGCCCTTGGTCGTCATGCAGGTATTGGGCAGCTTCGAGAGCCGCGCGACGTCGTAGACATCAACCGAGCCGCCGGTCAGCACGTCGACCTTGCCCGTCTCGTAGGCAACGGCGCGGGCGGCTGCATCGGGAATGATCTGCCAGTAGATCTCGTCGAGGTTCGGCTTGCCCTTCAGCCAGTAGTCCTCGTTCTTGACGAGGTGGATATAGGAGCCCTTCTTCCACTCCTTGAGCTTGAAGGGGCCGGTGCCGATCGGCGTGTTGTTGGCGGGGTTCGCGCGGTAATCCGTGCCGTCATAGATGTGCTTCGGGATCATCGGCGCGGAGGCAACCTCCTGCGTCATGATCAGCGGGCCGAAGGGCTGCTTCAGCACGATCTTCACGGTGAGGTCGTCGACCTTCTCGATCTTGTCGACCTGGGCATTGACGATCGGGCGCCAGCGCGGATGCACCTCGCGCAGGAACTTGTCGAGGGTGAAGACGACGTCGTCGGCGGTGAACGGCTTGCCGTCATGCCATTTCACGCCTTCCTGGAGCTTGAAGGTGTATGTCTTGGCGTCCGGCGAGATCTCCCAGCTCTTGGCGAGCGAGGGTTGCGGCTCGAGCTTCTCGTTATAGCGCAGCAGCGACTCGTAGATATTGCCGGCGACCATGTTGGTCGGGCCGTTCTGGTTGAGACCCTGCATCAGCATCGGCGGCTCGGGCTGGACGACGACATGGACCGTCCCGCCCTTCTTCGGCTCCTGCGCTTGCGCCGCGTCCAGCGCAAGCATCGACACAGTCAGCGCCAAGCCGAATCTCAAACCCTTAGCCTTCACCATCATCTGCCGGTCCCCTGCCTCGTATCGAGATCATATCGTTTGAATCGGATCCGCTCGGATCGTCGGAGGCCATCGCACCCGATCCCGCGTCTCTTGGCAAGCACCGCGCCAACTGGTCCGACAGCTCAGCGAAGCATGCTCGTGAGGGCGCCGCGCATCGAGGCGCTGGGAATGCCGAACAGGCCGCCATAATGCGACTCGAGATCGGTGATCACGAACATCACGGTCGAGATCGAGACGATGCCGATCGCCAACACGATCGCGGCCAGGCGGCGGCGCGGAATCTGCAAGCCGAAGCTCAGGAAGACCAGCATCAGCCAGAAGGTCAGAACGCTCGTGAACAGCGGCGAGACCGGGCCGCGCACATCCTCGATCACTGCCCAGCGCCGTTGCTGCACCTGTTGGTAGACCGAGCGGCATTCGGCCGCGACATTGGCATGAAACGTGTCGGCGGGGGCCAGGCTGTTGATCGCCCGGCCGACCCGGAAGATCACGGCGCCAAGCGACGGATCGGCGCCCTCGCGTGCCATAGTGGCCGTGTCGGGATAGGAGACGCCCGCGGGTCTCGACTCGCCCGGCCAGGTGCTGGCGATCACGCCTGCCGTATAGCTGCGCAGGTCGAGACGGATAGGCTCCGCTTCCGCGCCATAGCCGCGCAGGCATTCGTCGAGCTGCGCGAGACCCGCCGCATCGGCATTACGGTCGCGATAGGCCTGATCGAAAGCGCCCTTGACGCTGGAGAGCTGCAGGCTGAGCACAAGAGCGGCAAAGGTCACGAGCAGGCTCGTCACCAGCCGGATCGCTTCCATGGTGCGTTCGGAGAGATGCTCTTCGGACAGCCGGTCCCGCAGCTTGACGCCGGAGATGGCGCTGCCGCTCATCAGCGCGCAGAAAAGAAAGGCTGCCAACGCCTCGGCCATGGTCGTGTTCACTCCGGACGGTGCGGTTGCGTCCGCATGCCGACCCAGAGGGCGTGGGATGGCAGATTATGTCAACGGCACGGCAGCGATCAGCGCCGAGGAACCGCGTGTTCAGCGCAACTCCTCGACATAGGTCGCGACGAAGCGGACGAGTTCGCTCTGCCGGGCCGTGCCGGTCTTGGCGAAGAGGCGCTGGAGATGGGTCCGCGCGGTGGTCGGCGCGATGCCCAGCCGCTTGGCGGCGATGATCGTGTCGAGCCCCTCGACCATCAGGGCGAGCATGCGTTCCTCGGTGGGCGTCAGGCCGCAGGCTTCGCTGACCCGGGCGACGTTGCGGTCGATCGCGGTTTCCGGATCGTCCACCGTCAGCACGAACAGTTCGATGCTGGCGAGATGGACCGCGTCGATCGCGACCTGCCGCCCGTTGCGCAGCACCAGAGGCAGCCGCGTCTCGCCGGCCGCACTGCCGTTGCGGCAACGCTTCAGCCAGACCTGCAGCCGCGCCATGAAGTCCTTGTCGCAGGCCGTGAAGCGGTCGAGGCCGCCGAGCCCGTCGCGGACAAGCGCCTCCGCGCCGCGGTTGCCGAAGCGCTGGTTCAGCTCGGCATCGATGACGAAGACCGGCCTGGAGGCCTTGCCGAAGGCATCGGGGGCCATGTCATGGCGCGGTGGAAACGGGGTGTAGCTCGTCCTGCCGACGATCGAGACGTGAAGCGACATTGCAATTCCATCCCTGCAATCAACGCATCGCCGCATCATGACGCCGGAGAAACCGAACGCCGGCCGGATGCAGCTCCGTTCCCCTTGGTCGCGCCGGATCGTGAGCAGGTTCAACGCCGCATTTTGGACTGCTATTGGATATAGAACCGGACCATTCGGGATGGCGGCGGCTGCCGCGGGCTGTCAGGCGGTGAGCGTCAGCCGGTAGGTATAGGTATCGCCCCGGAACAGGCCCTCGACATATTCGAGCATGTCGCCGTCGGCGCCATAGCTGCGCCGCTTGATCAGCAGGCAAGGCGCGGGAGCATCGAAGCCGAAGATCGCGCATTCCTCCTCGGTCGGCGCCGCCGCCTCGATCGTCTGGTCGCAGCGCGCCAGGGGCAGGCCGAGCTCGGCGAGCCGGGCGTGGACTGAACCCGAAAGGTCGCTCTCAGCCAGCTCGGGCGTGCGCTCCAGATTATACCAAGCCATCTCGCGCGCCATCGGGATGCCGTCGCCCGCGCGTATGCGGATCAGCTTGAGGAAGCTGGCATGCGAGGAGAGACCGAAGAGCGAGGCGACCGAGCGATCGGTGACCACGGAACATTCGACGATGCGGGAAGACGGCACCCGGCCGAGTTCCCGCATTTCCTGGGTGAAGCCCTTGAGACGATCCATGCCCGAGTGGAGGCGCGGCCCGGTGCCCTGCACGATCGAGCCGAGGCGCCCGTGTGCGCTCAGCAATTTCCGCTCGTGCAAGGCGTTGTAGGAGCGTTGCACGGTGGCGCGGCTGATGTTGAGCCGCTCCGCGAGCCGGCGTTCGGCCGGCAGCGTCGTACCGGTCGGGAGTGTGCCATCGTCGATCAGCTGAGACAGCTGGTCCTCGAGCTGCCGGTAAAGCGGCTTAGCGGTGTCCGTGCGCAGTTCCAGCAGGTTCTGGAAAGGCAGCTTTGGAGGACGAGGCTTAGGCACTGTCATCGTTTGCATGAGCGTGACACCACCCGCGTAGCAGTTCGTGAATGGGAAAAGCAAATCCCCGGAAACCCTCACGGCCGGCGAAGCTGTTTTCCTGCTCGGAAGCTTCGTCGCCTGCTTTTCGCGTCCCCACGCAGGAAGGCTTTCGGGTCGAGATCGTCACATCCCTCGGGCCGGCGATGCTTTGCCGCGACGCTCGGCATCCGGCTAGCGATGGGGCGTCTCTTGCTGGATGCCTCGCGCGACGCGGCTGCGGCCGGCGCCCTAACCACAACGCGGCACGCATCTTCGATGCGCCGCCGACGCTTGCCGTCATCACGGCCTTGCGCGGCGGGTAAAGCCGGCCCGGATCGGTAAAAATATTTGGAATGCTTTTGGACTTTTCCTGAATAATCCATGCTATTGATTTCGACGGCGCACAGCACGCGCGCGCCCTCCGTGGCCAGACGGATTTCCTCATGCCGCGCCCCGACGTCGATACCGTCATGTCCGCGATCGACCGGCTCCTCGCCGGCGCGCTGGACGGGGAGCAGATGCAGGCCGCCGCGGAAACGATGCGGCAGCTGTTCAACGGCTCGAAGGCGTGCTTCGCCGGGTTCGGCCCCAGCCCCGAGGACTGCGTGTCCTATGCGACCAATCCCGATCCGGCGCAGCAGGAGCGCTGCCTCGGCGAGCTCGCGCCCGACTTCATCGAGATGGGCGGTGCGCTCAACGACATTCCGCTCGGCGTCGTCTACCGCGATCATGACGTGTTCGGCGCGGACACCCTGCGCAGCTCGCGCGTCTGGCAGGAATGGATGCGCCCGCAGGACATGTATGGCGGGATGGCGTGCCGGCTCGCCAAGAACGGGGCGGCCTTCTGGTTCTTCGACGTGCAGCGGGGCCGGAGCCAGGAGGGTTTCGATGCCGAGGATGTCGCCCTGCTCGAAAAACTCTACCCGGTGCTGCGGCGAGTCGTCGAATTGCGCAGGCATATCGGCCAGGTGACCGTCCAACGGGACGAGGCGCGCGGCGCGCTCGACCGGATCGCGATGGGCATCGCGATCCTCGACCAGGACATGCGGATCGCCTACGCCAATGAGGGCGCCGACGAGATCCTTGCCGATCCCGACAGTGCGCTCGGCCTGCGTCAGGGCCGCCTTTTCGCGCGCCGGCCGGCCGATCAGCGCCAACTCAGGCAACTGGTCGAAAGCGCCTTGCGGGCCGCGCGGGACCCTCTCGCCCACCATCAGGCCAGCATGATCCTGCATGGCGAGGACGACTCTCATCCGCTTTCCGCCTGCGCCATGCCAGCGCCTCCCTCCCTCACACGGGCTCGCACGGCCGGCAGGGTCCTGATCGCATTGCGAGGGCTGGAGACGGCGACCAACCTCGCCGCCTGCGCACGCCAGATCTTCGACCTCACCGATTCCGAAGCCAAACTCGCTGCCGCGCTCGCAAGCGGGTCATCCCTGGCCGAGGCGGCCGAAGCCCACGGCATCCGGATTTCGACCGCGCGCACGCATCTGGCGCGCATCTTCCAGAAGACGAACACGCGCCAGCAAAGTCAGCTCGTTTCACTGCTGCGCAGCGCCGCGCTTCCCCTGCGCCCGCGCTGAATCCTCCGTCTTCCTGAGAGAGCCGGGCACAACCCGCGCGCTCGTCAGCCAGCCTGCCCGATTTCCGGCCGGAAGGCCACGAAAGACAGCCTAGAAGAGGCAGAAGGATCGTTCGTCATCCAAATGACGGAGACGCTTCAACCGAGCAATGCAGACGCTCCGGAAAGGCGATCGCAGCTTGCGGCCGAGCGCTTCGTCCGCGCTTGGACGAGGGGAGCGGGTCATTATCGACAGCCCCCAGGGGGCTCTCAATCGACGCGCCGTCATTCCGGACAAGCCGCGGCGGCGGCGCCGATCCGGAATGACGCGGTGTTTCCGCGCGAAATCAGCACGCTCTCAAACGTGGCGTCATCCCGCCGGCCGCAGAGGACCGGCGACGGCGCGATTGGGCTGCCGCTATTCACCCGGCTGCGGGCCGTCGTAGCCGCCGATGATGACGAGATCGGATTGGCCGGCGCTGCTGAGATGCTTAACCGCCTCCTGATATTCAGGCGAGGCGTAGCAGGCGCGGGCCGTCTCCTCGTCCTTGAACTCGATGACGAGGTTGTGCTTGCGCCCCTCGCCGCGGGCGAGCTTGTACTCGCCGCCGCGGACCAGGAACTTCGCTCCGTATTTGGCGAAGGCGACCGCATTGAGCGCGCGGTATTTCGCGTAGGCCTCGGCGTTCTCGACGTCGACGCGTGCGATCCAGTAGCCCTTGGCCACGGCTCAGGCTCCTTCGACGGCGACGAGATCGATCTCGCCGGCGCCTTCGCGCAGCTTCCGCGCCTCGGCGTATTCGGGCGAGAACAGATAGGCGCGGGCCGAGGCGAAATCATTGAATTCGATGACGACGTTGCGGGCGCGGCCCTCGCCCTCGCCCACCGTCATCTGGCCGCCGCGGACGATCGGCGTGCCGCCATAGATCTTCATGACCTCGGAGGCCCTGGCGGAATAGACCGCCCATTTGGTCGCGTCGGAGACCTTGGCGCGGCCGATGACATATCCCTTGGGCATGGTCTTATCCGTTGGTTGAATCGAGTCCGGACGGGAGCTTACGAAGCCGCGACGATCTCGTCCATGACCGCGCCCGCCGCTGCACGCGGGTCTGCCGCGCGGATGATGGGACGCCCGACGACGAGATGGTCGGCGCCGATGCGGATCGCCTCCGCCGGGGTGAGCGTGCGTTTCTGGTCGCCCGCTGCGCTGCCCGCAGGGCGGATGCCCGGCGTCACGATGACCATGTCCTTGCCGATGACCTCGCGCACGATTTCCGCCTCGGCGGCCGAGCAGACGATGCCGTCGATGCCGGCGGTGCGGGCCTGCTCGGCGCGCAGGCGCACCAGATCGCGCACCGCGAGCCCATAGCCGGCATCGCGCAGGTCGCCGTCGTCATAGGAGGTGAGCGCCGTGACCGCGAGCAGCTTGAGCGCCGCGTCGCCGCGCCCCTCGACCGCGCCGCGCATGGTCTGCGGATAGGCATGGACGGTGAGGAGGGTGACGCCGAGCTTGGTCAGCGAATCCACGCCCTCTGTCACGGTGTTGCCGATGTCGTGCAGCTTGAGGTCGAGGAAGACCTTCTTGCCTTCGGCGACGAGCTGGCGCGCGAGGTCGAGCCCGCCGGCGAAGGCGAGGCGATAACCGATCTTGTAGAAGGTGACTTCGTCGCCGAGCGTCGAGACAAGGCGGTAGGCATCCCACACGGTCGGCACATCGAGGGCGACGATCAGGCGGTCGCGGACATCGTTGATCTTCTGGTTCATCAACCGGCTCCCTGAGTTTCGAGGGAAGGCGCATGATTCGAACCGGGATGCAAGGGCCCCCGGACCCCGCATTCATCGGCATCGAGGCTGAGGAGCTCGATCGCCCAGACCGTCATTCGACCGGCGTGCACTCCATTCGCACGCGCTCGCCCGGCTGGCTCGCAGTCTGGCAGACGACCTTGGCCGGCAGGAAGGGCGACGACGCGGCGGCTGAGGCCGGGGTGGTCGCCACAGCCGGGATCGCGGCCGCCGCTGGGGTCACGACCGGCGTCCCGGTCGGAAGCACAGACCGCACCCGAGACGAAGCCAGCCGCGGCTCCGGGCGGACGATCGGCTTGGATCTGGCCGGAAGACGCACGGCTGGCGGGGCCGGACCCTCCTCGGCGGTTTCAACCACCGGCGGAGGATTCTGCGTGGCGGCGACGACCGGCGCTGGCTGCTCGGGACTCGAGCGCCAAGGCGTCCAGGAGCTCAGCCGCGTGAAGGCTTCCATGGTCGGCCGCGTGATCGTCTCCGCGGTGGGCATCGACTGCATGCAGCCGGAAAGCGCAAAGCCGAAAAAGCACACGGCTGCGCGGTTCGGGATCGACAGCATCTTCGCCGCTCCTGCTGTGGATTGATCGCGAGCCGGCCGATGGTGCCCGCGCTGGCCCGGCCAAGTCAACCGCCGGCAACAACCTTGGCGGGCAGAGCGGCCGCCAGCGTGGCCGGAGGGTAACGGCAGCACGACAACGCGATGACGAGGTAGCCCGCGAGCCCCCAACGCGCATCGGCTTTGCCGGAACATGAATTCCGGTCGGCGCGGCGATGCTCTAGGCGTCACGCTCCGCTTCCTCGGAGACGCCGACCATGTCCCTGGCCGCCCTGATCGGGTTCCTGCTGCTGACCGGCATGGCGGCCTATGTGCAGACGCTGACCGGCTTCGCCTTCGGGCTGATCACGATGGGCGGCGTCGGGCTGACCGGGCTGCTCTCGCTGCCGGATGCGGCGATGCTCGTCAGCATCCTCACGCTGGTCAACGCGACGCAGATGCTGCTCAAGGGCTGGCGCGATGTCGCCTGGCGCAAATTCGGGCTGGTGCTGATCGCGAGCTGGCCCTTCGTCTTCATCGGCTTCCATCTGCTGGAATGGCTTGCCGCGAGCCGAGCGGACTGGCTCAGGTTGGCGCTCGGCTTCGTGATCATCGTGTCCAGCCTGCAGCTCGCGCGGAAGCCTCAGCCGCTCAAGCAGCCATCCGGCGCCCCGAGCTACCTGTTCTTCGGCAGCGTGGCCGGGCTGATGGGCGGCATGTTCTCCACCGCCGGCCCGCCGCTGGTCTACCATTTCTACCGCCAGCCGATGCCGCTGGTCGTCGTCAGGGAAACGCTGGTGACGATCTTCGCGCTGAACGCCCTGTTCCGCACGGGCTTGGTCGCGGCTTCAGGCCAGATTCCCCATGCTTCGACGCTGTCGGGCCTCTTCGCGATCCCGGTTGTGATGGCGGCGACGCATCTGGCGCGCCGCTATCCGCCGCCGCTCACGCAGGCCACGATGCGGCAGATCGTGTTCCTGCTGCTGTTCCTGTCGGGCGTGTCGCTCGGTGCGCCGGCCGTCATTCACCTGCTTGGACAAGCTCACTGACGGCTCGGGCGCGCGCCCTCAGAACTGCGGCTCCTGCGTAGCCTGCGCTGCGAAGACCTGCTGGAAGACCTGCGCCCAGACCTCCGGCGGCTGCGCGCCGGAAACGGCAAGCTTGCCGTCGACGATGAAGAAGGGAACGCCGGTGACGCCGACCTTGCGGGCGTGATCCTCCAGCCCGATCACCGTCTCGCGCAATTCGTCATTGGCGAGTTCGTCGCGGGCCGCCTGCTCGTCGAAACCCTGCTCGACCGCGATCTGGACCAGCGTCTCGAGATCGCCGATATCGCGCCCGTCCTGCCAATAGGCCTTGAACAGAGCGGCCGTCATGTCGCCGCCGCGCTGCACCGTCGAGGCGGCCGCGACCAGCATATGGGCCATGCGGGTATTGACGCTCTTCGTCACCTTCGCCCAGTTGAAGGTGACGCCGCTCTCCAGCGCCGCTTCCGACAACCTGATCTCGATCTCCTTGCGCCTGCCCGGACCGAACTTGCTTTCGAGATATTGCGTACGGTCCATGCCCTCCTCGGGCATTTCCGGGTTCAGCTCATAAGGCAGCCAGGTGATGGCGAAGCGATCGGTTAGACCGTAGCGCTCCAGCGCCGTCTCCAATCGCGTCTTGCCGATGAAGCACCAGGGGCAGGCGATGTCGGAGACGATCGCGAGCGGCATCTTGTCCTGCATGTCGATATCCTCATGCTCGTTTCGGGCATCGGCTTTTCCGAAAACCGGATTCCGCTTTTCGGGCCGATGCCTCAGGCGGGCGGATAGCGATGCTGCCCGCCATGACGGTCTTCGGCGACCGCTTCCACGCCCGGCGTCTCGCAACCGGAGAGGAAGGCGGGGCCGACCGGAATCTTGCCGGCACCGCCGGGGATGTCGAGGATATAGGTCGGCTGGCACAGCCCGGAAAGGTTGCCGCGCAGGCTTTTGAGCAATGCCTGCCCCTCCTCCAGCGTCAGGCGGAAATGCGAGGTGCCGGGCGCGAGATCGGGGTGATGAAGGTAGTAGGGCTTGATGCGGTTCTCGACGAAGGCGCGCATCAGGGCCGATAGCGTCCCGACATCGGCATTGACGCCCTTGAGCAGCACGGACTGGCTCAGCAGGACATGGCCGGCATCGGCCAGCGTCGCGATGGCCGCGCGGGCGGCGTCGGTGAACTCGCGCGGATGGTTGGCGTGGATGGCGATATAGCTCACCTTGCCGGGGATGCGCAGCGCCCTCGCATAATCCGGCGTGATCCGGCCGGGATCGACCACCGGCACGCGGGTGTGCCAGCGCGCGACCTTGATGTGCGGGATCGCGGCGAGACGCTTCGCCACCTCGCGAACACGCCGAGCCGAGAGGATGAACGGATCGCCGCCCGTCATGATCACCTCCCATATCTCCGGACGGGAGGCGAGATAGGCGAGCGCGGCGTCGAGCTTCGCACCGATCAGGGCATCGCCGCCGGGCCCGACCATCTCACGGCGGAAGCAGAAGCGGCAATAGACCGGGCAGGCATGGACGAGCTTGAGCAGCGCGCGATCAGGATAGCGATGCACCACGCCCTCGACCGGCGAATGCGCGTCGTCGCCGATCGGGTCGGCCAGTTCCTGCGGCAGCGTCGTGAGCTCGGCGGCATCGGGAACGAACTGGCGCGCGATCGGGTCCGCCGGATCGGCCGGATCGACGAGCTCGGCGACGGCCGGCGTCATCGAGACGGCATAGCGCTCCGCCACTTTCTGCAGCGCCTCGCGGCGGGCGGGCGCGACGAGCCCGGCTTCGACGAGCGCGTCGATGCTGCGCAGCGGCTGGCCGCCGGGGGGCTGGTGAACGGTCATGCCCTTCCCCTGCCCGGTTCCGCGACCGGCGTCCAGAGCACATCCTCGATCCGGCGCGCACCGACGCAGAGCATGACGAGCCGGTCGAAGCCGAGCGCGATGCCGGATGCCGCCGGCATCAGCGCCAGCGCCGCCAGGAAATCCTCGTCGACCGGATAGCGCTCGCCATAGATGCGCTCCTTCTCGTCCATGTCGGCCTCGAAACGGCGGCGCTGCTCGGCCGGGTCGGTGAGTTCGCCGAAGGCGTTGGCGAGCTCGACGCCGCAGGCATAAAGCTCGAAGCGCTCCGCCACACGCGGGTCGCCGGGCTTCGGCCTCGCGAGCGCGGCCTCGCTGATCGGGTACTCGCAGAGGATCGTGGCGCGGCCGCGGCCGAGATGCGGTTCGATCCGCTCGGAGAGGATGCGGCTGAAGATATCGGACCAGCTGTCGTCTTCGGCAACCCGGATGCCGGCCTCGACCGCATCGGCGGCGAGCCCGCCCCGGTCTACCTCCTGATCGGCTGAGACCGTACGCAGCAGGTCGATCCCGGCATGGCGCTTGAAGGCCTCCTGCAAGGTCAGGCGTTCCGGCTCGGCGAAGGGATCGGCCTCGATGCCACGCCAGCGCAGCGTCGTGGCCCCTGCGGCTCGCGCGGCCTCGGCCAGCAGCGCCGCACAATCCTGCATCAGCACCTCGTAGTCCTCGCCGGCGCGATACCATTCCAGCATCGTGAATTCGGGATGATGCAGCGCCGTGCGCTCGCGATTGCGGAAGACGCGGGCGAAATCGAAGATGCGGGTCTCGCCGGCCGCGAGCAGCTTCTTGGCGGCGAATTCCGGCGAGGTGTGCAGGTAATAGGGATGCGGCGCGGCGGCATTGTCGATCAGTGTCGTGCCGAAGCCGTGCAGATGCGTCTCGTTGCCGGGGGACACCTGCAGGATCGCCGCCTCGACCTCGGTGAAGTCGCGGACCTCGAACCAGCGCCTCAGCGCCGCCTTGATCCGTCCGCGCACCAGCAGAGCCGGCCGGCGGTCGGCATGGACATCGGTCCGCCAGAACGGCGTGGGGGAGGAACTCATCGAATCTCGCGTCGAATGCGTCGGAAAGCTTTCGTTTCGCGCGCGAATGCGGTAGTTGCGCGGCGACAGAATTCGCATAGAGCATCGCGCGAAAAAGTGGGAACCGGTTTTTCGCGAGAGCGATGCTCTGAATTTTAGGTTTGGCGCGAAAACGCCGCGCACCAGCAAGGACATTCACGTGGTCAAGGTCATCGCCTCTTCCGTCCGCAAGGGCAACGTCCTCGAAGTCGACGGGCACCTCTGCTCGGTGCTCTCCGCCGAGAGCTTCTTCCCCGGCAAGGGCACGCCCACCACGCAGATCGACATGCGCCGCATCTCGGACGGCGTGAAGGTCACGCAGCGCTACAAGACGACCGAGCAGGTCGAGCGCGCCTATGTCGAGGACCGTGACTTCACCTATCTCTATCAGGACGGCGAGCAATACGTCTTCATGAACCCGGAGACCTATGACCAGATCCATGTCGACAAGGACGTGGTCGGCGATTCAGCCCCCTATCTCCAGGAAGGCATGAAGGTTTCGCTCTCGGTGTTCGAGGACAAGGCCGTCGCGATCGAACTTCCGCAGCGCGTCACGCTCGAGGTCGTCGAGACCGAGCCGGTGACCAAGGGCCAGACGGCCTCCTCCTCGTACAAGCCGGCGATTCTCTCGAACGGCGTGCGCAGCGCCGTGCCGCCGCATGTCGGCGTCGGCACCCGCATCGTCGTGATGACCGCCGACGGCTCCTATGTCGAGCGCGCGAAAGACTAATCTGCCAGCGCAGAGCGCAGCGGAAAAATCTCCTCTATAGATTCGCGCAGCGGGCCCTTTCCGGGCCCGTTGTCGTTTTCCGAGGATACCCATGACGCTCACAGTCAAGGCCGCCGCCCTTTCCGGCTTCGTGCAGACGCTCAAGGCGCTCGACGCCATTCTCGACAAGGCTGTCGCCCAGGCCGAGACCCGCAAGATCCAACCCGAGGTGCTGCTCTCCGCCCGACTCGCCCCGGACATGCTGGCCTTCACCCGCCAGATCCAGCTCTGCTGCGATTTCGCCAAGAACGCGGTGGCGCGCCTGTCGGGCGGCGACAATCCCCGCTTCCCGGATGAAGAGAAGAGCTTCCCGGAGCTGAAGGAGCGCATCGCCAAGACGCTCGCCTTCGTCGCTGCCGCGGACAGCACCGCGCTCGATGCCGGGCTCGCCCGCCAGGTGACCTTCCCGCGCGGCCCTTCGGCCACCGCGACGATGACCGGCGAGGCCTATCTCACCCGCTTCGCCATCCCGAACTTCTATTTCCACGCCACGACGGCCTACGACATCCTGCGCCAGAACGGCTTCCAGATCGGCAAGCAGGACTTCCTGCTCGGCGTCTTCGACGCCTGAGCCAGCCTCATGGGCATGAACGCGATGCCGGCGATCGAGCCCGCTTCTCCCCGGGATGCCGCGGAGATCGCGGCGCTCTATCTGGCGTCGCGCGAGGCGGCCCTGCCCTGGCTGCGCCGCGTCCATAGCGACGACGAGGTCAGAGACTGGATCGCGACTTTCAGGCTCGCGCATGGCGAGACCTGGGTGGCGCGGGAATCAGGACACATCCTCGGCTTCCTCTGCCTCGATGGAGAGGATATCGACCAGCTCTACCTGCTGCCGGGCCGGTTCAGGCGCGGCATCGGCTCGCTGCTGCTGACCAAGGCCAAGGAGCGCAGCCCGGACCGGCTCACCCTGTTCACCTTCCAGCGGAACAGGGCGGCGCGAGCCTTCTACGAGCGCCACGGCTTCCGACTGGTCGATCTCAACGACGGCGCGCGCAACGAAGAAGGCGAGCCGGACGCGCTCTATGAGTGGCGCCGATCTTTTTCAGGCGAGGCCTTGTAATCGGGAACCAGCCTTCCCATTTCACGCTCATGGCGATGTCGAGAGCGTTCCACAGCTCTCCATTGCCGGTGAAGACGGCCATGAGCCGAACGTGTGACGCCGGATGTACGCGCACCGTTCCGCTGCATGGCCGTTGGCGTTTCTGGTCCCTGTTCCCTCGCCTCCGCCGTCATCCCGGACAAGCCGCGCAGCGGCGCCTATCCGGGATTCATGCCTGAACCATTCCGGAATGGATCCCGGGTCTTCGCTACGCTACGCCCGGGATGACCCTTGGGTTTGCCCCGCTCACCCCTGCAAAAACGGATTGTTCTGCCGCTCCTCGCCCAGCGTGCTTGCGGGGCCGTGGCCGGGCAGGAACTGGACGTCATCGCCGAGCGGCAGCAGCTTCGTCTTGATCCCCGAGATCAGCGCCTCATGGTCGCCATAGGGGAAATCGGTGCGGCCGATCGAGCCGGCGAAGACGGTGTCACCTGCCAGCAGGAAGCGCAAATCCTTCTGGAAGAAGGTGACATGGCCTGGCGAATGGCCGGGCACATGCGCGACCGCGAAAGTCAGGTCGCCGAGCGAGACCGTGTCGCCCTCCTTCAGCCAGCGCGTCGGCACCACGGCCTTCATGCCGGGGATATCGAAGCGCAGGCCCTGCTCCGGCAAAGCGTCGAGCAAGGGCTTGTCGCCCTCATGCGGCCCGATGATCGGGATCGACAGCGCTTCCGCCAGTTCGGTCGCGCCGCCGGCATGATCGAGATGGCCATGGGTCAGCCAGATCGAGACCGGGGTGACCCCGAGCTCCTTGATGGCCGCCTGCAGGCGCGGCACGTCGCCGCCGGGATCGACGATCGCCGCCTCGTTCGACTTCGGCTCCCAGACGATCGCGCAGTTCTGCTGGAACGGCGTCACCGGCACGACGGCGATCTGGAGCGGTGGCTGCTGGTCGGTCATGGGAGGCCTTTCAACTGTCTGGGAAGGCTCTTACCGCCCGCCGCAGCGATTGGCGATCAGCGCGCGGTAATTCACCAGCTCGGAATCCATCTCCGCGACATTGCGCGCGCGCTCCGCTCCGCCCTGGCAAGTGGCGAAGACCGAGCGGGCCTTCTGGAGATAGGCGACATGCTCGCGATAGGTCCGGCATTGCGTCCCCTGGTCGGCCGTAGCCACTCCCGCGAGCCTCGTCTGCTGCAGGCGGAAGCCCGCCTCGTTCTGGAACAGGTCGCGCGAGCAGGTCGCCGGGCGCGGCTGCTGGGCCAGCGCGGAGCCAGCCAGCAGCAGCATTCCCAAGGTCAGGGCAAACCTCATCCGAGGTTCAGCTCCTTGAAGAAGTCGTTGCCCTTGTCGTCGATGACGATGAAGGCCGGGAAATCCTCGACCTCGATCTTCCAGACCGCTTCCATGCCGAGCTCGGGATATTCGAGGACCTCGACCTTGCGGATGCAATCCTGCGCGAGGCGCGCCGCCGGCCCGCCGATCGAGCCGAGATAGAAGCCGCCATGGGCCTTGCAGGCCTCGCGCACCGCCGCCGAACGGTTGCCCTTGGCGAGCATCACCATCGAGCCGCCGAAGGACTGGAACTGGTCGACGAAGGAATCCATCCGGCCGGCCGTGGTCGGGCCGAAGGAGCCCGAAGCGAAGCCTTCCGGCGTCTTGGCCGGGCCGGCATAATAGACCGGGTGGTTCTTGAAATAGTCGGGCATGCCCTCGCCGCGCTCGAGCCGCTCGCGGATCTTGGCATGGGCGAGATCGCGCGCGACGACAATCGTGCCGGTCAGCGACAGGCGTGTCTTGACCGGGTGCTTCGACAGCGTCGCCAGAATCGCGCTCATTGGCTGGTTGAGGTCGATCTTGACCACGGAGCCGCCGAGTGCCGCCTCGTCGACATCCGGCAGGTATTTCGACGGATCAGTCTCCAGCGCCTCCAGGAAGATGCCGTCCCTGGTGATCTTGCCCTTGGCCTGACGATCGGCCGAGCAGGAGACGCCGAGCCCGATCGGCAGCGAGGCGCCGTGGCGCGGCAGGCGGATGACGCGCACGTCGTGGCAGAAATACTTGCCACCGAACTGCGCGCCGACGCCGAGCGCCTGCGTCATCTTGTGGACCTCTTCCTCCATCTCGAGGTCGCGGAAGGCGTGGCCCAAGGGCGAGCCCTTGGTCGGCAGCGCGTCGAGATATTTGGTCGAGGCGAGCTTCACCGTCTTGAGGTTCTGCTCGGCCGAGGTGCCGCCGATGACGATGGCGAGGTGATAGGGCGGGCAGGCGGCGGTGCCGAGCGTCAGGATCTTCTCCTTCAGGAACGCCATCATGCGGTCCTTGGTGAGGAGCGAAGGCGTCGCCTGGTACAGGAAGGTCTTGTTGGCGGAGCCGCCGCCCTTGCAGACGAAGAGGAACTTATAGGCGTCCTCGCCCTCGGCATAGATGTCGATCTGCGCCGGCAGGTTGGTCGCGGTGTTCTTCTCCTCGAACATCGAGAGCGGCGCGAGCTGCGAATAGCGCAGGTTGCGCTTGAAATAGGCGTCCGCCACGCCCTCGCCGAGCGCGGCCTCGTCCTCGCCGTCGGTCCAGACCTTGCGGCCCTTCTTGCCCATGATGATCGCCGTGCCGGTGTCCTGGCACATCGGCAGCACGCCGCCGGCGGCGATGTTGGCGTTCTTCAGCAGGTCATAGGCGACGAACTTGTCGTTCGAGGTCGCCTCGGGATCGTCGAGGATCTTGCCGAGCTGGGCGAGATGGCCAGGGCGCAGCAGATGGTTGATGTCGATGAAGGCCTGCTCGGAGAGCTGGCGGATCGCCTCGCGCGAAACGGTCAGGACCTCGCGATCGCCGATCTTCTCGACGCTAACACCCTCGCTGCCGAGCTTGCGATAGGGCGTCGTGTCCTCGCCGAGCGGGAAGAGATCGACATGCGTATAGGCCATGATCAGCGGCTCCAAAACAGGGCGCGCCGCGATCAGGACATGGAAGACGCGACGCCGATCCAGCCGGCGTCATAGCCCGTTGGCCGGCAACGTCCAAGCAGTCTTTAATAGCTACAGAGTGGAACGAGGGCACAGGAACCGCGCCGTCATTCCGGGGCATTGCGAAGCAATGAGCCCGGAACCCATGAACACGACGCCCCATCAGGCCCGGCTCAGCCCGACTATCCCCTGTCTTCGTTGATCGACACTCGCATTCAAGGCGCGCACGCCCGCGACAAGGGCGCGTATCACGCGCGCTGGATAGCCGTCATGTTCATGGGTTCCGGGCTCTTCGCTGCGCGAAGCCCCGGAATGACGGAACAGAAACTCAAGCCGCCTGCGCAGCCGATTCGGCGAGGATCGCGTAGATCGCCGCCGGGTCGCGCACCTTGCGGACCTGTTCCAGAACGGACTGGTTGCGCAGCACGCGCGCGACGCGGGCCAAGGCCTTGAGATGGTCGGCGCCAGCGCCCTCCGGCGCGATCAGCACGAAGATGATGTCGACCGGCTGGCCGTCGAGCGCATCGAAGTCGATCGGCTTCTCGGTCTTGGCGAAGAGCCCGACGAGGCGGTCGATTCCGGGCATCCGGCCATGGGGGATCGCAATGCCCTCGCCGATACCGGTGGAGCCAAGACGCTCGCGCTGGAGCAGCGCTTCGAACAGCTCACGGTCCGGCAGCCCCGTCAGGGTGGCTGCATGCTGGGCAAGCTCCTGCAGAGCCTGCTTCTTGCCGTTCGCCCGCAGCGGCGAAATGACCGCAGCGGGGCTCAGGAGATCGGTCAGCGTCATTCGCCCGTCCATGCATGTCCCGTGCCGGCCGAATTGCGTCGGCACGGGTCAGGTTCGACGGCCTGAGCGGATCGCCCGCCGGCCTCAGGACAGCGATGCCGGTGGGTCGATCCAGCCGATATTGCCGTCGCGGCGGCGGTATACGATGTTCATGCGGCCATTGCCAGCGTGCCGGAAGACGACGACAGGCGCGCCCGTCAGGTCGAGCTCGGCCACCGCATCGCCCACGGTCCTGACATGCAGGGATTTCGTCGATTCCGCGACGATCACCGGGTTGTCGCCCGCCGAAACCCCGTCGAAATCCTCGATATCGTCATCGGGAGCCGCGATCACATAGCTGGGGATTTCAATTCCGGCATCGCGGCCATTGGCACTCGAACGGTCCTTAAGCCGGCGCTTGTAGCGTCGCAACCGCTTCTCGATGCGCTCAGCCATCTTGTCGAGGCTGGCATAGGGATCGTGGGCGGTGGCGGAGGCTTCCAGCGTGATCCCGGAGGAGAGGTGCAGGACGCCATCGGTCCGGAAGGCAGTGCCGTCCTTGTCGACCGTGACGTGACCCTGGTAGCCACCCTCGTAATATTTGCTGACCGCCGCAGCGACCCGCTCCTCGGCCTGGCCACGGAGGGCCTCGCCGACATCGAGATTCTTGCCGGAGATTCGCAAGCTCATGGAGTGCTTCCCCTTGTTTTAGCCATGGCCCTGTACGGCCATCTCTAGGAGCTAAGAACCCGGAGTCGGGGTTGTCAATGAGCCGGCGCAGTCATGATGCGCTTTGGAACGAAATCATTCAGCGCTCAGCCGCCGCCATCGCGACTTTCTCGCGCCTGCGCTCCATGGAGGACGGGATTCTGAGGGATTCGCGATATTTCGCCACGGTGCGCCGGGCGATATCGATTCCCCCCTCCTTCAAGCGGGTGACGATGGCATCGTCTGAAAGAACCGCCGTTGGCGCCTCGTCGTCGATCATCTGCTTGATCCGGAAACGAACGGCTTCGGCCGAATGCGCTTCGCCATAGCCGGTCGCGGCGATCGCGGCGGAAAAGAAATACTTCATCTCGAAGACCCCGCGCGAGCAGGTCAGGTATTTGTTCGAGGTGACGCGCGAGACGGTCGATTCGTGCATGCCGATCGCATCGGCCACGGTCTTGAGGTTGAGCGGGCGCAGATGTTCGACGCCATGGGCGAAGAAGCCGTCCTGCTGGCGCACGATCTCGCTCGCGACCTTCAGGATCGTCCGGGCGCGTTGCTCCAGCGAACGGGTCAGCCAGTTCGCCGTCTGCAGGCACTCGGCGATGAAGGCCTTCTCCTCGTCACTGCGCGCCGCCCTGGAGACGCGCGCATGGTAGGTCTGGTTGACCAGCAGTCGCGGCAAGGTGTCGGGGTTGAGGTCGATCAGCCAGGAGCCGTCCGGTGCGGCGCGGATGAAGACGTCGGGCACCACCGTTTCGGCCGCCGAGCCGCCGAAGGCGCGGCCGGGCTTCGGATCGAGCCGGCGGATCTCCGCGACCATGTCGGCGATATCCTCGTCGTCGACGCCGCAGATGCGCTTCAGCGCGGCGAAATCCCGCTTGGCGACGAGATGCAGATTCGCCACCAGCGCCTGCATCGCCGGATCGAAACGGTCGCGGTCGCGCAGCTGGATCGCCAGGCATTCGGCGACATCGCGGGCAGCGACGCCGGAAGGGTCGAAGCCCTGGACGACCCGCAGCACGGCTTCGACCCTGTCGACGGCGACGCCGAGACGCGTGGCGATTTCCGCCAGCGGCTCGCCGAGATAGCCGCTGTCATCGACGGCATCGATGATGTGGCGGCCGATGATGCGCTCGGCCGGCTCGATCACGGCAAGGTCGAGTTGCGCGGCCAGATGGTCGTGTAGGGAGGCCTCTGCCGTCAGGCTACTCTCGAAGCCTTCGGGATCGCCGTCGAAGGAGCCCCCCGTCGCACCATAGGCGCCCCCGACGACCGGCAGGCTGTCGGCGCCGCCCGCCTCGCTGCGCGCCGGAATCGGCTGCTCGCTCTGGAAGACATTGTCCAGGCCGGTGCCGAGCCGGCCTTCTATGCCCTCCTGCGTATTCAGGCTCTCGGCCTTGGCGAAGCTCTCCGCGTCGGCCGCGAGCGGACCATCGCCTTCATCGGAACGCGCCGGCGGATCGGTCGCTTCGTCGCGCTCCAGCAGCGGATTGCGCTCGAGTTCGCCCTCGACGAAATTCTGCAGTTCGAGATGGGAGAGCTGCAGGAGCTTAATCGCCTGCAGCAGCTGCGGCGTCATCACCAGGGACTGTCCCTGGCGCAGCTCCATGCGCGGCATCATCGCCATGCGCGAAAGGCCCTTCTCGCTCGCGCGCCAGCGGCACGCTTCTTGCTTGCGGAAAGGACACTAGCGCCGGCTCACCGCCGCGTCAAAGGCCCCGCCATGCCTGCGCGCAGAAAAATGCTGCACCGCAGCAACCGGGCGATGCGCGATCAGGGCGCCTCAGAGACGGAAATCCTCACCGAGATAAACGCGCCGCACGTCCGGATTGGCGATGATCTCGGCCGGGGAGCCTTCGGTCAACACCCGCCCGGAATGGATGATGTAGGCGCGATCGACAAGGCCGAGTGTCTCGCGGACATTGTGATCGGTGATCAGCACGCCGATGCCGCGATCGGTGAGCTGCCGTACCAGCGCCTGGATATCGCCGACCGCGATCGGATCGATGCCGGCGAAGGGCTCGTCGAGCAGGATGAAGGAGGGCTTGCCGGCCAGCGCGCGCGCGATCTCGCAGCGTCGGCGCTCGCCGCCGGACAACGCGATCGAGGGGGCCTTGCGCAGGCGGGAGATGGTGAATTCCTCGAGCAGCTGGTCGAGCTGGCGCTCGCGCGCCCGGCGGTCGGGCTCGACGACCTCCAGCACCGAGCGGATATTATCCTCGACCGACAGGCCGCGGAAGATCGACGCCTCCTGCGGGAGATAGCCGATGCCGAGGCGCGCGCGCTGGTACATCGGCAAGGCGGTGATGTCGTCGCCCTCGAGCGAGATGATGCCGGCATCGGCCGCCACAAGCCCGGTGATCATGTAGAAAATCGTGGTCTTGCCGGCGCCGTTGGGGCCGAGCAGGCCGACTGCTTCTCCCTGGCGCAGGTACAGGCTCGCATCCGAGACGACGGCCCGCCCGCCATAGCTCTTGCGCAGGCCGGCGACGGCAAGGATGCCCGGCCCGCCGATGGCGGTGACGTTGGAGCGGGTCAGAAGCCCCCCGTCCCTATCCTTGTCGCGATTGCCCAGAAGCCCGCGCAGCCGGCCGAATACGCCCGTCTGTTGGGGTCGCGGAGCCGGTCGCGACGGCGCGGCCGTGGGACGTGGCGCTTCGGAAACCGTCACTGCAGCACGATCAGTTGGTGGGCTTCGGCGCGGCCGGCTTGGCGCCGGGCTTGGCCGCATCGGTCTTGTTGGCGTCGGCCGAATTCGGCACGAAGAGGCCCTGCACGCGCCCGCCCTTCCCGGTTTCGACATTCGCGACGCCGGTGACCGTGTTGTAGGTCAGCTTCTCGCCGCGGGTGATGTTCGGCCCGTCATTGAGCGCGACATTGCCGGTCATGATGACGAGATTGTTGGCTCGGTCGAACTCGGCATTGTCCGAGCTTGCGGCCTGCGTCTTCGAGACCACCGTGACCGGCCCCTTGCACAGGATGCGCTTGATCGAGCTGTCGTTGCTCGGGCTGCCGGCGGTGCCTGCCGCGGGGGCCGGAGCCGCGGCCGGAGCCGGCGTCGCCCCGCGGCCGCCAGAGCCGCCACGGCCCTCGTAGAGCACGGTCATCACCGTGCAACGAACCGTCGTCTCGCCCTGCACGGCGACGACATTGCCGGAGAAGACCGCCTTGTTCTCCTTGTCGAGCACGTCGAGCTTGTCGGCGTCGATCTTGATCGGCTCCTTGCTGTCGCCGCCGAGGCCACCCAGCGGCGAGGACGTGTTCGCACCGCGCGCAGGCTTGCCCTGCGCGAAGGCCTCCTGCGGCGCGCCGAGCAGTGCAAAGCCGGCCGCGGCGAGCAGCGCGGCGTCGCGGGCATGCGCGAAACGAAGCATCTGGCCAATCATGGTCATGTCACTGTCTCTTCCCGTTCCCGGTATCGTCTGCCGGCGCAGCCGCTGCGGGGGCAACCCGATTCGCGTTGAGCAGCTCCGGCATCGGCTTGCTGCCCTCGCGTTCCGGGCCGGCGATCGTGCCGGCCGGCGCGTTGCGAATGAAGACCCGCACCCGTCCCTCGAAGACGATCAACTCGCCATTGTTCTTCACGTCAAGGGTGTTGGCGTCGACCGTCGTGTCATTGACGCTGACCTTGACCGGCTCCTTCGAGGTCACGGTACCAGATTTGAAGTCGACATCCGCAACCCGCATCTGCATGTCGTGGCCGCTCTCGGTGCGGATCTTGACGTCGTCGACGAGGCGCAGCTTCTCCTTCTGGGTGTCGAACAAGCCGGTCTTGGCGTTCACCGTCACCCAGCCCTCGCGCTCCATCTGGATGCGCGCCGTCAGGGCCTGCAGCTCGATCTGCGTCGGATTCTTGATCTCCTGATACGCATTGATCGCCGTGACCTGATAGGGCCGGTTGTCCTTGCGATAGCCCGAGAGTTTCGGCGTCTCCATCTTGACCTTGCCGCCCGTGATGCCGACGGCACCGATCGAGACATTGGCGAGCTTCCCGCCCAGCGGCGAGAGGAAAGGAATCACGACCAGCGCCATCACCAGCACGACGGCGGCGACCGGAATCACCCGGCGCAGGATATGCACCAGGCGCGTGTGGCGCCGCGCCGCGCCGAAGGCAGCACGCCGACGCAACGCCTGCGCGGACAGCCCCTCCGCCGGGTCGTTCAAGGTCATCGCCAAAGTCATGTCCCGCGCAATGGCAGCCGCTCACGGCATTTTCGTGTCACAGGACAGGCCACATCGCGCCCCCGCGCGGCTCGTCCATGAGGGCAAGCCCGCCGCCTCGCGCTCCACCCGCGCGCAGACTGACGCAAGAAGCCTTCAAAATTGTCAAGTGTGCGCGAAAATGTCCGTCTCGCCCCAGCCGGCGAGATCGAGCTCGGCGCGATAGGGCAGGAACTGGAAACAGGCCTGAGCGAGATGTCCGCGCCCCTCCCGTGCCAGCATGGCCTCCAGCTTCTCGTGCAGCGCATGAAGATGCAGGACGTCGGAGGCGGCATAGGCGAGCTGCGCCTCGCTCAGCGTGTCGGCGCCCCAGTCTGAGGACTGCTGCTGCTTGGAGAGCTCGACACCGAGCAATTCGCGCACGAGATCCTTGAGCCCATGCCGGTCGGTATAGGTGCGGGTCAACTTCGAGGCGATTTTGGTGCAATAAACCGGCGCCGTGACCACGCCGAAAGCATGCTTCAGCACCGCGACGTCGAAGCGCGCGAAGTGGAAGAGCTTCAGCACCGCCGGATCCTCGAGCAGGCGGATCAGGTTCTTCGGGCGCGCACCATCCTTCGGGATCTGCACGACATCGGCGGTGCCGTCGCCGCGCGAGAGCTGGACGACGCAGAGCCGGTCGCGATGCGGGTTGAGGCCGAGCGTCTCGGTGTCGATCGCGACGCTCGATCCGGCATCGTAGCCGTCCGGCAGGTCGCCGCGATGGAAGCGGATGGTCATGCTCGAAACCTCACTGGGGCCGCGCGGAGACGCCCCTCAACTGCTCTTCACGGATATGGGAAACGACAGGCCGCGTGCTGGCAAGCGCCGCGCATTGCGCAGCTAACGGCCAGCCCCGCCCCGTTCAAGCCCTTTCTCACGCGCGATAAACTCTTAGGCGCCTGATTAACCCTTTATTCACCATCTGCTTCAATCCCAGGGCTGACCATGCGACAACTGTTCATCGGAGCTTGCCGCATGTCCCTGATCCGCCTGTTCACCGACTTCCACGGCCGCATCGGATTACGAACCTTCTGGCTCGGCAGCCTCGCGGTCGCGCTGGTGCTGTTGACCATCCAACGCGTCGCGCCGCTTGTGACGGCTCCCCAGAACGCGGCGGAGGCCGTCGCCTTCGCCAAGGCCTTCGCCCTGTTTCCTTGGGCCGCTCTGGCGGCAAAGCGCGCCACGGACCGCGGCAGCATGCCCTTGTTCGGGATCCTGCTGGTCTGCGCGATCGTGCTGCCCGAGCAATTGAGGCCCATGCTCTCGATCGGCTGGCGCCCGTCGCTCGAAGCGATCTCGACCATGGCCTGGGTCGTCGCGTTCGTCGATCTCGGGCTGCTGCCCTCTGCCGCCGGGCGGGATGGGGTTGCCGCGAGGCCGGGCAGTGCTAAAGCGGCGGAATGAGCGCTGCACCGAACTCCCCCGCCCTCTCCTTCGATCCGACCGACCCGGTCGCCCTGACGCAGGCCCTCGTTCGCTGCCCCTCGGTGACGCCCGAGGAAGGCGGCGCGCTCGCTCTGCTCGACGCGGTGCTGTCGGCGGAAGGCTACACGGTGCATCGCCCGGTCTTCAGCGAGCCCGGCACGCCCGATGTCGAGAACCTCTATGCCCGGATCGGCGATACGGCCCCCGTCTTCGTGATCGCCGGCCATACCGATGTCGTGCCCGTCGGCGACGCGGCCGCCTGGACGCGCGAGCCCTTCGGCGGGACGATCGCGAACGGCATGCTCTACGGGCGCGGCGCCTGCGACATGAAGGGCGGGCTCGCCGCCATGGTTGCGGCCGCGATCCGCTACCGGCGCGACAATCCAGATGCGCCCGGCTCGATCGCCTTCCTGGTCACCGGCGACGAGGAAGGTCCCTGGGTCAACGGCACGGTCAAGCTGCTTGCCTGGGCGCATGAGCGCGGCGAGCGCTTCGACCATTGCATCCTCGGCGAGCCGACCAATCCGGCTGCGATGAGCGACATGATCAAGATCGGCCGGCGCGGCTCGCTGACCGGCAGGCTCACGGTGCAGGGCACGCAGGGCCATGTCGGCTACCCCCATCTCGCCGACAACCCGATCCGCGGCATGGTCCGCCTGCTCGCCGCGCTCGACGCGACGCCGCTCGATGGCGGGACCCAGCATTTCGACCCGAGCAATCTCGAAGTGACGACGCTCGATGTCGGCAACCCCGCGACGAACGTCATCCCGGCGCAGGCGAAGGCCGCCTTCAATATCCGCTTCAACGATAGCTGGACGCCGGAGACGCTCACCGCGGAGCTCGACCGGCGCCTGCGCGAAGCCGCCGGCAACCGGGTGCGCTACACGCTGGAGGTCCAGCGGACCAACGCCGTCGCCTTCCTGACGGAGCCCGGCCCCTTCGTCGCGCTCGTCGCCGACGCCGTCGAGGCCGAGACCGGCAAGCGCCCGGCGCTCTCGACAACGGGCGGCACCTCCGACGCGCGCTTCATCAAGAACTACTGCCCCGTCGTCGAATACGGCGTCGTCGGCAAGACCATGCACCAGATCGACGAATGCGTCGCCGTCGCCGATCTCGTGTCGCTCGAGCGGATCACGCATCGGTTGCTCGCCAGTTATTTTGCAGCGCAGCATCGGACTTGACGCGCAGGAACCACGGCCCAATTATCGCAGTTAGACGAAAGTCTAACACCGCAGATGATGGAGATCGTGATGAGGCTGGCAGCCGATGACGTCGCGCGGTCATTGCGCGGCTCCTGGCACCTGATGACCCGGGGCCCCGAGGCCCTGCCCGAACTCGACCTGACGCGGGACGGTTTCTGGCGCTCCTTCCTCGCCTTCGCGTTGATGCTGCCGGCGACGATCGCCATCCTCGCCGCGGTGCGGCTGATGGCTGGACTGACGAACAGCGCCGGACTGTTCACCGCGCCGGCGCTCGTTCTGTCGGTGATCGCAGCGCTGGCATTGACGATCCTCGCCGTGCCGGCCTTGTTGATCGCCTTGCGCCCTACCCTCGCGCAGACGCCGCGCTTCACCAGCTTCGTCATCGCCTGGAACTGGGCCGGCATCGTCTCGGCCAGCCTGATGGCGGTTCCGGCAGCGGTGTTCGCGATCGGTTGGGCGCCGCCGACCCTGGCCGTCGTACAGTCGCTGTTCTTCGCCGCGATCGTCCTGCGGCTGCGCTATTGCGTGGCGCAGGCGGTCTTCGGGCCGGAAATTCGCGGCATCGCCCTGCCGCTGGTCGGCGCCAGCCTGGTGCTCGACTACGGCGTCACGCGGCTGTTCGGCCTGTTCTGAAACGCTGCGGCCTCAGGCCGGCTGCTCGACATAATCGACGCCGGCGAGATAGAGCCCGCAGGATGGCGCCAGCGCGGCGCATTGCGAGCGATCGCGCGCCGCCAGCACTTTCCCGACCTTGTTCTCCGGCCAGCGGCCCATACCGACCATCTTCAGGCAGCCGACGATCGAGCGGACCTGATGGTGCAGGAAGGAACGGGCGTGGACATAGACCACGATCTCGGCGCCCTCGCGGCGGACATCGCAGCGGTCGAGCGTGCGGACCGGGCTGTTGGCCTGGCATTCGGCGGCGCGGAAGGTGGTGAAGTCGTGCTGGCCGAGCAGTGCCTTGGCGGCGCGATCCATTGCCTCATGGTCGAGCTTGACCGGCACATGCCAGACCCGCTCGCGCTCCAGCGCCGGCTGGGCGCGGCGGTCGAGGATGCGGTAGATGTAATAGCGACGGCGCGCCGAGATGCGGGCGTCGAAATCGTCAGGCACCAGCTCGGCACTGAGAACCGCGACCGGAAGCCGCTTCAGCCGGGCATTGGTGGCGTCGCGCACGACATCGGTGCGCCATTCCCGGTCGATATCGACATGAGCGACCTGATGGGTGGCGTGGACGCCGGCATCGGTCCGGCCGGCGCAATGCAAGCGGACGGGATGGCCGCAGAAGGCCTCGACCGCCTCCTCGACGCTCTGCTGCACGGACGGGCCGTTGAGCTGGCGCTGCCAACCCGAGAACGGCGTGCCGTCATATTCGATGACGAGCTTGTAGCGCGGCATCAGAGCTTGCCGCCGGCTCCGAGCCGGGCGCCGCGCAGGAACTCGGCCCCGCTCATCGGCGCCTTGCCGGCGCGCTGGACCTGCAGCAGCCTCACCGCCCCGACCGCGCAAGCGACCGTGCCCTCGTCGTCGAGCAGCGTGCCGGGTTCGGCCGCGCCGCCGGCCCGGGCCGTGCGCAGGATCTTCAGGCGCTCCGGCCCCTTGCCGAGATCGATCTCCGCGAAGGCTCCGGGGAATGGCGAGAGGCCGCGCACGAGGTCATGGACCTGCTGCGCCGGCAGGGCCCAGCTCATCTTCGCCTCGGCATTGGCGATCTTGCTGGCATAGGTCACGCCCTCTTCCGGCTGCGGCGTGAACTGCAGGCCGCCGCGACCGAGCGCCGCGAGCGCGCGCACCATCAGGTCGGCGCCGAGCAGGCTGAGTTGATCGTGCAATTCGCCAGCCGTCATGTCCGGGCCGATCGCCAGCTTCTCGACCATGGCGACGGGGCCGGTATCGAGACCGGCCTCCATCTTCATCACACAGACGCCGCTCTCGGCATCGCCGGCCATGATCGCGCGCTGGATCGGCGCGGCGCCGCGCCAGCGCGGCAGCAGCGAGGCATGAAGATTGAGGCAGCCGAGCTCGGGCAGATCGAGGATCACTTGGGGCAGGATCATGCCATAGGCGACGACGACGGCCACATCGGCCTGGTGCGAGGCGATGATCTCGGCCTCCTCCGGCGTCTTGAGCGTCGCGGGGGTGAAGACCGGAATGCCGAAGCGCTCGGCCGCGCGATGCACCGGCGAGGGCTTCAGCTCGAGGCCACGGCCGGCCTGCGCCGGAGGGCGGGTGTAGCAGGCGACGACCTCGTGTCCCTGGCCGACGATCTCGGTCAGCACCGGCACGGCGAAATCCGGCGTGCCCATGAAGATGACGCGCAAACTCATACGCTCACTCTGTCTCCGTAATAGCCGTCATCCCGGGCAACCGCAGGGAGACCCGGAATCCATTCCGGAACCTCTCCTGCCGGCGCTCCGGCATGGATCCGGATCTGCGCTTTGCTCCGTCCGGGATGACGGCGCGCCGATTTGGAAAACCTCAGGCCGCCGAGCGCTTGGCCGCCTTGGCGAATTTCTTGGTGACGCGCTCGCGCTTCAGCCGCGAGAGATGGTCGATGAAGAGCACGCCGTCGAGATGGTCGATCTCGTGCTGCAGGCAGGTGGCAAGCAGGCCGTCTGCCGCGATCTGATGCGTCTTGCCGTCGAGATCCATGTAGCGGACCTTGACCTCGGCCGGGCGCTCGACCTCCTCGTAATATTCGGGGATCGAGAGACAGCCCTCCTCATAGGCGCTGAGCTCCTCCGAGGACCAGGTGATCTCCGGGTTGATGAAGACCTGCGGCTTCCGGGGCTCGGGCTCCTCGCCCTCCTTGGCCTCCGGCTTCGACAGGTCGATCGTCACCACACGCAGCGGCACGCCGATCTGGATCGCCGCGAGCCCGATTCCGGGCGCGTCGTACATGGTCTCGAACATGTCCGCGACCAGTGTCCGGATTTCCGGCGTGACGGCCTCGACCGGCTTCGAGACGAGGCGAAGCTGGGCGTCGGGCAGGATGACGAGCGGGCGAATGGCCATGGGTTTCCAAGGGAAAAGAGCTGTTGAGACCGGGACATAAGCATTTGTGGGAGAGCGGTCAAACTGTTCCGCTTTCGTTCGCAATCCTGAATCGAATCGGCTAGGCTCACCTGCATGAACGAGATCGCCTTCACCCTGCTGGAACGCCCGGTGACCTGGGCCGAGGCGGCGCTGGGCTTCGGGGCCCTGAGCCTCGTCCTGCTCCTGATGGCGGTGATCGCCGGCTGGCGCGGCGGCAGGAGCCGCGCGATCGAAGCCGCGATGGCGACCGAACGCGCCCGCGAGATGGACGACAAGGTCGCGGAGATGAACCGCCAGCAGGCGGAACTCGCCGGCCGGATGCAGTCGATGGCCGAGATCCTCTCGACCCGGCAGGGCGACCTCGCCCGGCTCGTCGCCGAGCGGATGGACGGGCTGCGCCAGCAGGTCGGCGCCGGGCTCGAACGCAATGTCCAGCAGACCACCGAAAGCCTCGGCAAGCTGCAGGAGAGGCTGGCCGTCATCGACCATGCCCAGAAGAACCTGACCGACCTTACCTCCGAGGTCGTGACGCTCCGAGACGTGCTCGCCAACAAGCAGGCGCGCGGTGCCTATGGCCAGGGCCGGATGGAGGCGATCATCCGCGACGGCCTGCCCCCCGCCTTCTTCGCCTTCCAGCCGCAACTGTCGAACGGCAAGCGGCCGGACTGTCTCGTCACCTTGCCCGGCGACGGGCGCGGCCTCGTGATCGACGCCAAGTTCCCGCTGGAGAGCTTCACGCTGCTGCGCGAGGCGCGCGGCGACGAGGCGAGGAAGGCAGCGGGCCAGCGCGTGCGCAACGATGTCGGCGTGCATGTGAAGGATATCGCCGAGCGCTATTTCCTGCCCGGTGAAACGCAGGACGTGGCGCTGCTCTTCGTGCCCTCGGAATCGATCTATGCCGATCTGCACGAGCATTTCGACGATGTCGTGCAGCGGGCGCACCGCGCCCGCATCATGATCGTCTCGCCCTCGCTGCTGGCGCTGGCGATCCAATTGATGCAGTCGCTGGTGCGCGATGCCCGGATGCGCGAGGAAGCGCAGGTGATCCAGAGCGAGGTCGGCAAGCTGCTCGACGACGTGCGCCGGCTCGGCGAGCGCGTCGACAAACTCGACAATCATTTCCGGCAGGCGCAGGACGATGTCAGCCAGATCAAGACCTCGGCCGGCAAGGTGACGAGCCGCGCGGAGAAGATCGGCGCGCTCGATTTCGAGGACGAGAAGAGCGAGCCGAAGCTGCCCTTCGCCAAGGGGCTCGAGCTGAAGCGGGCGGCAGAATAGCCGGCCTCAGGATCGCGGCCCACCGCGGCGGCGCGCATCTCGTGTGATTCAGTGCCGAAACTGCAGTGACCGACCCGGTCCCGCATGACAGGAGCGGATATCCGTAGGCGTACCCGGGCACCGCCGGCGAGCATCCAGCGCCCCTCGGACATTAGAACAGCCTTAAGCATTCTCTGGAAGAACTGGAGGCGCTATCCCGCGCCGATTCCGATCGAATGCCGACCCGGACTAGGAAAACGCAAAGACCGACCTCGATCTAGGCCCCTCGACCACGCCTGCCGCCTCTGCCGAACACCTCGAACGACGTCTTCCTAGAAGGTCCGTCATGACAATGAGCATCAAGACGAAGCTGGCAACCGCGCTGGTTGCCCTGGCATTGTGCGTCCTCGCCATCGGCGTATGCGGATATCTGGCGCTCCGATCGGTGACGGAGCGGGTCGACCACGTCGTTCAGAACAACGTCGTCCCGATGGGACAGCTGCGAGCCGTCAGCGACATGTATGCGGTCAATATCGTCGATACGATCTGGAAGACACAGACCAATCAGGTGACCTGGACCAAGGCCCTGAAGAACGTCCAGGAGGCCACCGCGAACATCGAGAAGAACTGGAAGGCCTACCTGCCGAGCGTCACCGACCCCGAAGAAAAGCGCCTGGTCGACGAGGCCTCGGCGCTGATGGGGACCGGCGATGCCGCGATCGGCAAGCTCACGGTCATCCTGAAGGAGCGCGATGAAAGCGCCCTGCGGCATTTCTCCTCCTACGAACTCTACGACATGATCGACCCGATCACGAACAAGCTCGGCGAGTTGACCGCCCTGCAGAATACCCAGGCGCAGGAGCAGGGCGCGCGGGCTCAATCGACGGCCCGCTCCGCCGGCCTGCTGCTGCTGGCCGTCGCCGGCGGCGCCTTGCTGGTCGGCGCGCTGGCCCTGGCCTTCGTCATTGGTGGCGTCGTGCGCCCGCTCGCCGGCATGACCAATGCGATGAAACGCCTCGCCCATGGCGAGCAGGACGTCACGGTGCCCAGCATCGGCCGCCGGGACGAGATCGGCGACATGGCCGGCGCGCTGCAGATCTTCCAGGAGAACGCAGCCCGTGTCCGCGCATTGGAAGAGCAGGAGCGTGCTTCCGCGGCCGCGCGCCTCGCCAGGGCGCAGTCGATGGAGGCCGTGGTCTCGGATGTCGGCGAGGTCGTCGCGGCGGCTGCGGCCGGCGATTTCTCGGCCCGCCTCC
>JBDHTM010000032.1:0-44324 GCA_039808685.1 Allobosea sp.
GGTACCGCCCCCGGGTCCGAAAGGCTTATTTCGAGATCCGTTTATCGCCATAGCCGATCTTGCGAACGGCACCCTGGAATATAGGGAAGGCCGTGGCGTTCGGAAAGGGTTCTCGCGCTTTTTCGACAAGGACTGCGGCATTCTCGCCTCAATCGAGAATTCGACCATTCTTGATGTCGATATCGATACTCATTTCATCGTCCTCGGCGGTGCGGCCGGCAACCTCCCAGCGATCGCCGGCGCGGATGATGACCTCGACATGGACGAGGCCTGCCCTCCAGGCGATGTCGCGGGCGCGCTGTTCCGAGATCGTCGCGTTCGCGAAGGCCTCCTCGCCACGTGCGGCAGCCGCGATCAGGGCGTTGAAGGCGAGCGCGGCAAGCAGGCGCGACGGGGTCCGGATCGGCATATCGACTATCCCACGAATCAGGCGCGATGAGCGGCGCCGATTGGGGCGGGTTTGCGGAGAAACCTCCTCACGGCTCGTCGCGTTTGCGTGAGGAGGACAGGTTCCCGCCATGGATTGGCAGGGCCTGCGGCAAAGGCTGGGGATGCCTGCCTGCGGGGCAGGGCCAAGCGGGTGTCGAGCCGCTATAGTCGCGCGCCTTCCGGAGACACGCCATGCGCCAGTATTACGACCAGCGCGCCCTGATCGAGGGCGCCCGCAAGGACGACCGCGCCGGCGCGCTGGCCGTGTGCGCGGCGACACCAATATGCGCTACACGGCAACCGGCTGATCCCCTCGGAGGCATGCGTGAATCGTAGATACTCGGAATATCAGTACCTCGACCTCGTGACGGAGGTCCTGGAAAGAGGCGACGAAAGGCTGGACCGCACCGGCGTCGGCACACGCTCGATCTTCGGCGCGATGATTCGCTTCGACCTTTCCACGGGTACGGCACCGATCCTCACCACCAAGCGCGTCTATTGGAAGACCGCGGTGAAGGAGATGCTCTGGTTCCTGACGGGCGGCACGAACATTCAGGAACTCCTTCGGAACAACGTCCGAATCTGGACGGATTGGCCGCTGGCCCGCTACCGCCAAGCGACGGGGGAGAACATCTCCCAGACGGAGTTCGAGCAGCGCGTGGTCGGTGATGACGCCTTTGCCGCTCGTTGGGGAGAATTGGGACCCGTCTACGGAAAGCAGTGGCGACGCTGGCTTGGAGCGGATGGTCGCGAGCATGATCAGATTTCGACGTTGATCGAAACGCTCAAGACCAATCCAACCAGCCGCCGGATGCTTTTTCACGGCTGGAACGTCGCGGAACTGGGCGCGATGGCGCTTCCGCCCTGTCATATGGTCTATCAGTACCACGTGACTTCGGACGGGCGTCTCAACTGCCTGTTGTTCCAGCGATCGGTCGATCTGCTGCTAGGCGCTCCGTTCAATTTCGTGGGCGCCACGGCGCTGCAGCTCATGCTCGCGCAACAGGCAGGCCTCCAGCCTGGTGAATTGGTGTGGGTCGGGGGCGACGTCCACCTCTACCTCAATCATATGCAGCAGGCGCGTGAGCAGCTCAGGCGCGAGCCGCTCGGGTTTCCCTCCATGGAGCTGGTTCGGCGGGCGGCCGACATCGACGACTACCGGATCGACGATTTCAAGGTCGAAGGCTATGCGCCCCATGCCGCTATTCACGCGGATGTCGCAGTGTGACCGACGGCCCCGCCGGGACGGTGCAGATCGCGACGAAGATCGCCGACCGACGGAACGGAACGGCTCCTGCAAGCCCGCCGGCGTGCCGACCTATTTCGCCTCGCGCGTGGCGAAGAAGCTGAAGGCCGGCGCTTAAGGAAAGGGTGTCATCCTGCACGCGTCGCGGCATGGAATGCCGCTGCGCAGATGCGGGATCGTTCGCAGGAAAGGGGGCCTTCCCGTCACGCGGTCCCGTGTCTGCGGCGCATCGCTGCGCGCTGCACCGCGCGCGGGATGACGCCGTGGCCCGAGCCGCACTAGATTCTTCTGCGCGGAATGGCGGTCGCATAGGTGTTCAGCGAAAGCAGGTGGCGGTCGGCGCGCTGGAGCGCGGCGAGCGCTGCCGTGCGGTCCTTGTTGGCGAGCAGCCCGCAGAGCACTTCGGAGATCGCCAGAGCCGGCGCCAGCGTGTGGAAGAAGCTGTGGCTCTCGGTCGAGCAGAGGATCGCGATATCGGCGAGCCCGACCAGCGGGGAGACCTCGCTATCGGTGATCGCGATGATGCCGAGCCCTTTCTCGCGGGCGAGCTGTGCCAGCTCAAGGCTGTGCAGCGCATAGGGGTTGATCGAGATGGCGAGCAGCACATCCTCGGCACTCGCCCGGATCAGCCCGTCGCCGACCGTGTCGGCCGGGCCGTCGAGATGAGTCGTTTTCTCGCCGAGCAGCGTCATCACGTAATGGAAATGCCAGGCCACCGAATGACATGAGCGCAGGCCGAGCACGAAGATGCGGCGGGCTTGTGCCAGCCGGTCGGCCGCGGCCGCGAGGCGCTCCAGCGAGGCCGGCTCCGTCAATCGCGCGATCTGGGCGGCGAGGCCCTGCAGCATGCGGCGCGACAATTGTGCCGCCGCCATGTCCTCTTCGCTCTCGTCGGTCTGCATGGCGCGGGCGGCGAAGCCGTCGACGCGGAAGCGGATCGCCTCGGCATGATTGGCGCGGATGTCGTCATAGCCGGCGAGCCCGAGGAACTTGGCGAGCCGGGTCATGGTCGAGGGTTGCACGCCGGCATTGCGCGCGAGCTCCCGCATCGAGACCAGCGCCACCTCCTGCGGATGCTCGATGATGTAGCGCGCGGCCTGCCGCAATTGCGGGGACATGGCGTCGAAGAGGCTGACGATGCGCTCGCGCAAGGGATCGGCCTGCAACATTTGAATCGGGCCCTCTCTGTCCGATCGCGACCATCCTCGCGCGGCGGACGGATTTCAAACGGTTTTTCCGCTTTCCCTCAGCTGCGAGGGTGTTGCAGCGCGATGTTTCGTTGAAACAGTTTAGAAGTCAATCGTTTCATATTTGTATCATATAAAACAAATGTTGCATTCTTATGCGGGGCGTGTCATGAGGCTGCGCGCCGCGGCGATCGGTCCGCGCCAGTCCGGGAATGCCGAGATGACCAGGATCCTCCATCGCTCGATCGGCGGCCGCCTGCCGCAAGCCGTCGCGGGGCAGGGCGTCTACATCACCGATGCGGATGGTCGCAGCTATATCGACGGCTCCGGCGGCGCTGCCGTCTCCTGCCTCGGGCACGGCCATCCC
Source organism: Allobosea sp. (assembly GCA_039808685.1). GTDB lineage: Bacteria > Pseudomonadota > Alphaproteobacteria > Rhizobiales > Beijerinckiaceae > Allobosea. The sequence continues at coordinate 3,230 of JBDHTM010000032.1, forward strand.
GAGGTCATGGCCGCGATGCGCGCGCAGATGGACCGCATCGCCTATGCCCACACGTCGTTCTTCACCACCGATGTCGCCGAGGATCTGGCCGATAAGCTGGTCGATCTGGCGCCGGAGGGGCTCGACTACGTCTATCTCGTCTCCGGCGGCTCGGAGGCCGTCGAGGCCGCGATGAAGATGGCGCGGCAGTATTTCGTCGAGATCGGCCAGCCGCAGCGCCGCCATTTCATCGCGCGCCGGCAGAGCTATCACGGCAACACGCTGGGCGCGCTGGCGGCCGGCGGCAATGCCTGGCGGCGGGCGCAGTTCCAGCCGATCCTGCCCGAGACCCATCATGTCTCGCCCTGCTACGCTTATCGCGACCAGAAGGACGGCGAGACGCCGGAGGCCTATGCCGCCCGGCTCGCCGATGAGCTGGAAGCCAAGATCCTGGAGCTCGGCGCGGATCAGGTCATCGCCTTCATCGCCGAGCCGGTCGTCGGCGCGACCCTCGGCGCGGTCGGCCCGGTCGCGGATTATTTCACCCGCATCCGCCGCATCTGCGACAAATACGGCGTGCTGCTGATCCTCGACGAGGTGATGTGCGGCATGGGCCGAACCGGAACGATGTTCGCCTGCGAGCAGGAGGGCATCTCGCCCGACCTTCTCACTATCGCCAAGGGGCTCGGCGGCGGCTACCAGCCGATCGGCGCGGTACTGCTCTCCGACAGGATCTACCGCGCCTTCGCCGATGGCTCCGGCCTCTTCCAGCACGGCCACACCTATATCTGCCATCCGATGGCGGCGGCGGCGGCGAAAAAGGTCGTCGAGCTGATCTCGCAGCCGGAGATGATGGAAAATGTCCGCCTGATGGGCGAACGCCTGCAGGCCGGGCTCGATGCCCGCCTCGGCCAGCATCCCCATGTCGGCGATATCCGCGGGCGCGGCCTGTTCCGCGGCATCGAGATCGTCGCCGACAAGGAGACCAAGACGCCCTTCGATCCGGCGCTGAAGATCCATGCTCGGATCAAGAAGGAAGCGATGGCGCGTGGCCTGATGTGCTACCCGATGGGCGGCACGATCGACGGACGCCAGGGCGACCATGTCCTGCTGGCGCCACCCTATATCATCAGCCCTGAAGAGGTCGATCTGATCGTCGAGCGGATCGCTGGCGCGATCGACGCGGCGGTCAAGGGCTGACGGCGGCATGACCATCCGCATCGCCTTCGCCGGCTTCAATCTCGAATCGGTCACGGCCGTTCCGCAGATCGTGGAGCTCGCGGAGTTCGAGCGCGTCTGCGTGCGCGGGCGGGAGCTGACGGAGCGCTTTCGTGGCACCAACACGGTCCCGGGCGGCTGCCTGAAGATCTGCGAGGCGGAGGGCGCGGAGTTCGTGCCGCTGTTCCACACGCTGCTCGGTGCGCTCGGGCCGACGGCGGACGAGGCGGTCGCGCATTACACCGGCGAGATCGTTGCGGGGATCGCCCGCAGCGGCCCGCTCGACGGCGTCATCCTGTTCCTGCACGGTGCCTGCTGGGCGCCGGGCTATGCCGATGTCGAGCGGCATGTCATCGATGCGGTGCGGGCGGCTTTCCCGGCGCTGCCGATCGCCGTCGCGCTCGACTATCACGGCAATATCGATCGCGAGACGCTGCGCGGCGCCGACATCGCCGTCGCCTATCGCCACTCGCCGCATATCGACATGGGCGAGACGGGCGAACGGGCGGCGCGGGCGCTGTTGCGGTTGCTGCGCGAGGGGCGCCGCCCCGGTCTCGCCGTCGCGCGGCCAGATGTGGTCATCCCCTCGATCATGTCGGCGACGGCGCTGGAGCCGCTCGCATCGATCATCGCCGAGGCCCGCGCCGCCGAGCAGGACGGCGACTGCGACATCTCGATCATGGCCGGCTTCTCCTATGCCGACAGCGCCAATACCGGCATGTCGGTGATCTGCCTCGACTGGGACGGGCAGGCGGCGGCCGAAGCGAAGGCGAAAGCCTTCTCGGCCCGTCTGCGCGAGGCGCGCCACGCCATCGCGACCGCGATTCCGATCCTGAGCGCCGAAGAGGCGCTGGCCGATATCGAGCGAAACCCCGCGAAGGGCCGGCCGATCGTGCTGCTCGAGCATGCCGACCGTATGAATGACTCGACCCATCTGCTGCGGGCGTTGCTCACGCGCGATGTCGGGCGGGTCAATGTGCCCTTCCTGCTCGATCCCGAGACGGCGGCTCAGGCCTATGCAGCGGGCGAAGGCGCCGAGATCGCGGTCGCGCTCGCCGGCAAGACGGCGCCGGAGACCGGCGGGCCGGTCGAGGCCGTGGCGCGGGTCATCTGGTCCGGATCGAAATCCTTCAACGTTTCCGGGCGCTACCAGCGCGGCACCTTCGTCGATCTCGGGCTGACGGCACTCCTCCAGATCGGCGCGATCCGGGTCTCGGTGGTGTCGCATTTCGCCTTCGCGGTCGATGGCGACCCGTTCTTCATCTTCGGCGAGCGGCCGGAGGATTACGACGTCATCCTGCTGCGCTCGAAGACCCATTTCCGCGATTTCTACGAACCGCTGGCCGACCGGATTCTCGTGGTCGACACACCAGATCTCGGCCCCGCCGATGTGCGGCTGATCCCGTACCGGCAGCTCGATACGGCCCGGGCCTATCCCTGGAGCGACGCTCCGGGCTGACCGCGACAACCAAGAACCAAGAGAAGCGAGGGGAATAATAATGACGTTTCGGTTCAAGACTTTCGGGGCTGCCGCGCTGCTCGCGAGCTCGCTCCATGCGCTGCCGGCCTTTGCCGAGACGACGCTCAACGTCGTCATGCAGGCGCCGCTGCGCACGCTCGATCCGATCCTGAGCACCGCGCAGATCGTGCGCACGCACGGCTTCATGGTGTTCGACACGCTGCTCGGCATGGACGCCAAGTACAACCCGCAGCCGCAGATGGCCGACTACACTGTCTCGGCCGACAAGCTGACCTACACCTTAACCCTGCGCGACGGGCTGAAATGGCATGACGGCACCCCGGTCAAGGCCGAGGACTGCGTCGCCTCGATCAAGCGCTGGGGCGCGAATGACGGCGCCGCCCGCACGATGATGGCCCATGTCGCCTCGATCGAGGCGACCTCCGACACGGTGCTGGTGATCAAGCTGGCGAAGCCCTTCGGCCAGGTGCTGGAGCTGCTGGCCAAGCCCTCGCCGGTGCCGCCCTTCATGATGCCGAAGCGCCTCGCCGAGACGCCCGCCGGCAAACAGGTGACCGAGATGGTCGGCTCCGGCCCGTTCCGCTTCGTGGCGGAGCAGTACCGTCCGGGCGACCAGGCCGTCTACGTCAAGAACAAGGACTACAAGCCGCGTTCCGAGCCGATGAGCTGGACCGCGGGCGGCAAGACCGTCAACGTCGACAAGGTCGTCTGGAAGGCGATGCCGGACATGCAGACCTCGATCAATGCGCTGCAATCCGGCGATGTCGACCTGATCGAACAGGTGACGATCGACCTGCTGCCGCTGCTTAAGGCCAATGACGAGATCAAGACCGGCGCCATCAATGCGCTGGGCAGCCAGGTTACCGGCCGCTTCAACCATCGCCTGCCGCCCTTCGACAATCCGAAGGTCCGCCAGGGGGCGATGTATGCGCTCGACCAGGACCAGCTGATGCAGACCGCGATCGGCGACAGCCAGTATTACAAGCTCTGCGCCTCGGTCTATGGCTGCGACGTGCCGCTCGCCTCCGATGCCGGCTCCGAGTACCTCAAGGGCAGCGCCAAGGAGCGCATGGCCAAGGCCAAGGAATTGCTCAAGGCCTCCGGCTATGACGGCACGCCGGTGCTGATGATGCAGCCCACGGATCTCACGATCCTCTCGACCCAGCCGATCGTCGCGGCCGAGCGCCTGCGCGAGGCCGGCTTCAAGGTCGATGTCGCCTCGATGGACTGGGCGACGCTGCAATCGCGCAAGAACGGCTGGCAGCCGGTGGCGCAGGGCGGCTGGAACATGTTCTTCACCTATTGGGGCGTGTCCGGCATCTGGAACCCGACCGTCCACGCGATGCTCGACGCCTCCGGCGCGGACACCGCCTGGTCGGGCTGGCCAAAGAGCGCCCGCGTCGAGGAGTTGCGCACGGCCTATCTTACCGCCTCGACGCTCGACGAGCAGAAGAAGATCGCCCGCGAAATCCAGCAGATCGCCTATGACGAGGGCTTCTACTTCAATGCCGGCGAGTTCCAGTCCGTTGCCGCCTGGAACGCCAAGCTGAAGAACCTCCGGCCCGGCCCGATCACCCTGTTCTGGGGTGTCAGCAAGTAATCCCCGCAAGGCCGGGCGGCGATCCGTCGCCCGGCCTGACCGGCCCGGTTTTCGGCATCGCCTATCAGGCGGATGCCCAGGCGCGTGGAGAATTCCATGGCTTCCTATTTCCTGCGCAGGCTAGCGATGGCGATCCCCGTCATGTTCTTCGTGGCGCTGTTCGTCTTCCTGCTGCTGCGATTGACGCCGGGCGATCCGGCGCAGGCCATCGCCGGCGACCAGGCGACGCCGGCGCAGCTCGCGGCCATCCGCGAGAATCTCGGGCTCGACAAGCCGATCGCCAGCCAGTTCGTGGCCTGGATCACCAATATGGCCGCGGGCGATTTCGGGTCATCGCTGATCTCGCAGCGCCCGGTTCTGGAGATGATCGGCCAGCGCATCGGCCCGACATTGGCGCTCGCGGTCATGGCGATGATCTTCACGGTGGTGATCTCGCTGCCGCTCGGCGTGCTCGCCGCTTGGCGCCATGGCGGCATGGTCGACCGCTTCGTCATGGCGCTCTCGGTGGTCGGCTTTTCCGTGCCGATCTTCGTCATCGGCTATGTGCTGATCGCCGTCTTCGCGGTCAATCTGAAATGGTTCCCGGTGCAGGGCTACAAGCCGCTGGCCGAGGGCTTCGGCCCGTTCTTCCATCGCATCGTGATGCCGGGGCTGGCGCTCTCCTTCTTCTATATTGCGTTGGTCTCGCGGATGACGCGGGCGTCGATGCTGGAGGTGCTGCGCGAGGACTATGTCCGAACGGCCCGCGCCAAGGGGCTGGGCGAGCGGATCGTGCTGTTCCGCCATGCGCTGCGCAACGCGGCGATCCCGATCCTGACCGTGGTCGGCACAGGCTTTGCCATGATGGTCTCTGGCGTCGTCGTCACCGAGACCGTGTTCAACATTCCCGGTCTCGGGCGGCTCGTGGTCGATGGCGTGCTCGCCCGCGACTATCCGCTGATCCAGGCGATCATCCTGCTGACGGCCGGCACCTATGTGCTGATCAACCTCCTGATCGACCTCTCCTATGCCCTGACCGACCCGAGGATCCGCTACCAATGAGCGCTCCGTCGAATTCCGCGCAGGGCGCGCATCCGCGCCGCCGCCTGCTCGACAATCCGCCGCACTGGACGACGGTGCTCGCCGTCGTGGTGCTGGTCGTCGTGATTGTGATGGCGGTGTTCGCGCCGCTTCTCGCCAATTTCGAGCCGACCAAGCTCAATGCCGCGATGCGCCTGAAGCCGGCCTCCGAGACCTATTGGCTCGGCACGGATTCCTTCGGCCGCGACCTCTATTCACGCGTGGTCTATGGCGCGCGAGTCTCGCTTCTGGTCGGTGCCGGCGTCGCCATCGGCGCCATCGTGATCGGCCTGCCGCTGGGGCTGATCGCCGGCTGGTATCGCGGCATCGACGGCGTGCTGATGCGGATGATGGACGGGCTGATGGCGATCCCCGGCATCCTGCTCGCCATCGCCATCGTCGCGCTGGTTCGCGGCGGGCTCACCACCGTCATCATCGCGATCATGATCCCGGCGATCCCGCAGGTTGTGCGCCTCGTCCGGGCGCGGGTCATCGCGGCGCGCGAGGAGACCTATGTCGATGCCGCCGTGCTGCTCGGCACCCGGCCGGGCAAGCTGATCCGCAAGCACCTGCTGCCGACGACGATCGCGCCGCTGATCGTGCAGGGCACCTATATGTACGCCTCCGCGATTCTGACCGAGGCGGCGCTCTCCTTCCTCGGCGTCGGCATCGGCACGGAGGTGCCGAGCTGGGGCAACATCATGGCCGAGGGGCGGCTCTATTTCGCAATCAATCCCTGGCTGGTTTTCTGGCCGGCGATCGTGCTGTCGCTCTGCATTCTGTCGATCAACCTGCTCGGCGATGCGTTGCGCGACCGGCTCGATCCGAAGATGCAGGGGAGGGCTCCGTGATGCCGACCGCTGCGACCCAGTCCGTCCTGTCCGTCCGTGACCTACGCGTCGCGACGCGCGGGCGCCAGCCCAGCGAGATCCTGAAGGGCATCAGCTTCGACATCCATCCCGGCGAGACGCTCTGCCTCGTCGGTGAATCCGGCTCCGGCAAGTCGGTGACCTCGCTGGTCGCGATGGACCTGCTGCCGCGCGACGAATTGCGGGCGACGGCCGGCACGGTCAGGCTCAACGGCGAGGACATCCTGACCGCGGCGCCGGCCCGGACCAGGGCGTTGCGCGGCGCCGAAATGGCGATGATCTTCCAGGAGCCGATGACGGCGCTGAACCCGGTGCTGACCATCGGGCTGCAGATGGACGAGGTCTATTGGGCGCATACGAAGATGCGGGCGAAGGAGCGTCGCGAGGCCGCGCTCGCCGCCTTCGAGGCCGTGCATCTGCCCGATCCCGCGCGGATCTATGACAGCTATCCGCATCAGCTTTCGGGCGGGCAGCGCCAGCGCGTGATGATCGCGATGGCGCTGGCGCTCAAGCCGAAGCTCCTGATCGCCGACGAGCCGACGACCGCGCTCGACGTCACCACGCAGAAGCAGATCCTCAGCTTGATCCGCGAATTGCAGGACAAGCAGAACACCGCCGTCCTGTTCATCACTCACGACATGGGGGTGGTCGTCGACATCGCCGACCGGGTCTGCGTGATGCGCCGTGGCGAGATCGTCGAGACTGGTCCCGTCGAGCAGGTGCTGAGCCGCCCGCGCGAGGATTACACCCGCGACCTGCTGCAATCCGTGCCGTCGCTGACGCCGCGTGCGCCGCGCGCTTCGTCCGGGGGCGAAACAGTGCTGGAGATCAACAATCTCGAGAAGACCTTCAGCTTCGGCTCGCTGCTTGGCAAGCTGATGGGCCGCGAGAGCCGCAGCGTGCGCGCGGTGAAGGATGTCAGTTTCGGGCTGGCGCGCGGGCGCACGCTCGGCATCGTCGGCGAAAGCGGCTCGGGCAAGTCGACGGTGGCGCGCTGCCTGATGCGGCTGGAACATCCGACCGGCGGCGAGATCCGCGTCAACGGACAGGATATCGCCAACCTGCAGGGTCAGCAGGCCCTGGCTCCGGCGCGACGGCGCGTGCAGATGGTCTTCCAGGACCCGAACCGCTCGCTCAACCCGCGCCTGCGCATCGGCGAGAGCCTGATCGAGGGGCCGCTCAATCTCGGCGAGGATCGCGAGACCGCGCTGAAGCGTGCGGGTGAATTGATGGAGGTGGTCGGCCTGCCCAGCGCGAGTCTCGAACGCTTCCCGCACCAGTTCTCCGGCGGCCAGCGCCAGCGCATCGCCATCGCGCGCGCCCTGATGATGGAGCCGGAGGTGATCGTCGCGGACGAGGCGGTCTCGGCGCTCGACGTGTCTGTGCAGGCGCAGGTGCTGGCGCTCTTGGCCGAGATCCAGGAACGGCGCAATCTCGCGGTGCTGTTCATCACCCATGACCTGCGCGTCGCCGCGCAGATCTGCGACGAGGTGATGGTGATGCAGCGCGGCAGCGTCGTCGAGATGGGGCCGGCCGCCGAGGTTTTGGGCAAGCCGCGTCACGAATACACTCGTGCGCTGATCAACGCGGCGCCGGGCCGGGATTGGAATTTCGCGGCCGGGCGCCGCATCGCTGGAGCCACCGCATGATTTCCGCCAGCCTCGTCCAGATGGACGTCCAGTCCCTGGCGCCGGCCGAGAATTTCCGGCGCATCCACGAATTCATTGCGGCCGAAGCGGCGAAGGGCGCGCGGCTCATCCTGTTCCCGGAGCTCGCGAACACCGGCTATGTCGAGCCGCTGGTGCCGGGCGGGCCTATCGTCAGCGACGTTCCGCATTTCGGCGCGGCGCTCTACGAGGCCTGCGCCGCGCCGGATGGCGAGGAGGTGAAGGCGCTCGTCGCGCTCGCCGCCAGGCATCGCGTGCATCTCGTCATCGGGCTCGGCCTGCGCGACCGCCTGCGCGCCGGCGTGATGCGCAATGCTTCGCTCCTGATCGGGCCGGAGGGCCTGATCGGCGATTACACCAAGGTTCACCAGTGGCAGAACGAGAAGCTGTTCTTCACCGGCGGCGACAGCATCGACACCTATCCCGTCTTCGGGACACGGCTCGGCATGCAGGTCTGCTACGATATCCGCTTTCCCGAGATCACCCGCATCCTCGCGCTTCAGGGCGCGAGCATCGTCACCTCGGTCTGGGCCTCGTTCGGGGCCGAGAATGCCACGGTGACGGATGAAGGCCTCTTCATCCACCGCGCCTATACGCGGGCGACCGAGAACGGCGTGTTCTTCCTGAGCTGCAACCGCAGCGGCAGCCGCGGCGGGCAGCGCTTCTTCGGCCGCTCCTGCGCAGTGGCGCCGGATGGCCGCGTGCTCGGCGCGCTCGACCATGATCGCGAGGACGTGCTCAGAGTCGAGATCGATCTCGCCGAAGTCGCGCGCTATCGCAGCTTCACCGGCATCTGGGCCGACCGGACACCTGCTCTTTACGCCAAATACCTCACGCCCCGATCCTGACGAGACAGCCGATGACGACCTCTCCCTGCCCGCCGATCAGCGATGCCGACTGGCCCGAAGCGATTGCCGAGATGAAGACCGGCTTTGCCGGCGCGCTCGACGTCTACCGGACGATGGCGCATCATCCGGCGCTGCTGAAGGCCTGGGCGCCCTTGCGCCAGCATGTCGTCAAGGACAGCGCGCTCGGGCCGGTGCGCTCCGAGGTGGTGATCCTGCGGGCGGCGCATCGCATGGGCTCGCCCTATGAATGGGCGCATCATGTCAGCCGGGCGCGGGTACTCGGCATGAGCGATGAGCGCATTGCGGCTTTGCGAGGCGAGCCGGAAGGCGAGGACGGCTTGATCGCACGGGCCGTCGATGCGCTCTTCGACGACAAACGCCTGTCGCTCGCGCTCGAGGCGGAGCTTGCGGTCGTGATCGGGCGCGAGGCGGTGTTCGACCTGATGGCGACGGTCGGCTTCTACTCGGTGCTCGGCTATATGCTGATGACCTACGAGACGCCGATCGACGAGGCTGTCGCCAAGGAAATGGCCGAGCAACCGCTCGCCGACACGACCAGCCGCTAAGTGCCGAATTGTCGCTCACCGCAGGCGCGACGTCGCCTCCGTCCTGTAGGCTGGCGCCTTCTGGGGCTCGGCCGCGAATTCTCGGGCGGGACGGGTTGCCGATTCTGCTCCATGCCGGCATGAACCTTGCGGTCGTTATCGTGGGACTTGCCTTATGACTCTCTCCATCCGCTCCGCCCGTCCCGGCGAGGCCGGGCTCGTGCTCGGCTTCATCCGCGAACTCGCCGAATACGAGAAGCTGCTGCACGAGGTCGTCGCGACCGAGGCGGATATCGCCGAAGCTCTGTTCGGGGAGAATCCGAAGGCGTTCTGCGATATCGCCGAATGGGATGGCGAGCCGGTCGGCTTCGCCGTGTGGTTCTACACCTACTCGACCTTTTCGGGGCGGCACGGCATCTGGCTGGAGGATCTGTTCGTGCGGCCGGACCAGCGCGGGCGTGGCATCGGCAAGGCGCTGATCGCGGGGCTGGCGCGGCGCTGTGTCGCGGAGAAGCTGCCGCGACTGGCCTGGTGGGTGCTGAACTGGAACGAGCCCTCGCGCGTTTTCTATCGAGCGCTCGGCGCCAAGGCGCAGGACGAGTGGACCGTGAAGCGGCTGGAGGGCGAGGCGCTCGCGCGATTGGGCGCGGAGGTCTGAACCATGGAGAAACGTCCGGTCGTGCTGATCGCGGCCGTCGCCGAGAATGGCGTAATCGGCGACGGCAACCGGCTGGTCTGGCGACTCAAGGCCGACATGAAGCATTTTCGCGGCCTGACGCTGGGGCGCCCGGTGCTGATGGGGCGCAAGACCTTCCTGTCGATCGGCAAGCCTCTGCCGGGACGGGAGACCATCGTGCTGACCCGCGATGCCGGCTTTTCCGCGGAGGGCGTAAGCGTCGCCCACTCGCTCGATGAGGGTTTGGAGATCGGGCAGCGGCTCGCCGCGGCCAGCGGAGCGGATTCCGTCGTGGTCGCCGGGGGCGCCGAGATCTACCGCCAGGCGCTGCCGCTGGCGGACAGGCTGGAACTGACCATCGTGCATGCCAAGCCCGGCGGCGACGCGCTCTTCCCCGACTGGGAACGCGATGCCTTCGAGCCCGGCGCCAACGATCACCATCCCGCCGATGCCGAGAACGAGCATCCCTATACCTTCGTCACCTGGCGCCGTCGCGGCTGATAGCCGCTTTCCGTTCACGATGAATGGCTTGCGCCGTTGACGAATCCATGGCCCATGACCAAGTCAGCCCAGCGTCTTCAGCCGAAGGCGCTGACAAGCGGCCGTCTTTCGCCTATGGCTCGGCCTCGATAGAACGAAAGGGAACGGCTCGAGAATGCCTTGGAGCAATCAGAGCGGCGGTGGCAGTGGCGGGGGAGGTCCCTGGGGTCAGCGCGGAGGTAGCGGCGGCGGCGGTCCCTGGGGCGGCGGTTCCGGCGGAGGCAACGGCAATCCGCCCGATCTCGAGGAAATCCTGCGGCGCAGCCAGGACCGGTTGAAGAACCTTTTTCCAGGCGGCAATATCGGCGGGCGTGGGCTACTCCTCGGCGCGCTGCTGCTGATCGTGCTCTGGCTCGGCTCCGGTATCTATTTCGTGCGGCCCAACGAGGTCGGCCTCAACATCGTCTTCGGCCGCTTCGCCGGCAAGACGGGCGAAGGCCCCAACTGGAACTGGCCCTATCCGATCGGTAGCGTGATCAAGCCGCAGGTGACCAACGTGATCACCACCGAGGTCGGCTTCCGGACGATCGAATCAGTCCGCACCTCGCGCCAGACCGACGTCATCGAAGAGAGCCTGATGCTCACCGGCGACGAGAACATCGTCGACATCGATTTCATCGTGCAGTGGCAGATCGACCCGGCCGCGCCCGAGAACTACGTCTTCAACATCCAGGACCCCTCCGGCACGGTGAAGGCCGTGGCCGAGAGCGCGATGCGCGAGATCATCGGCCGCCGCAACATCCAGCCGGTGCTGACGACCGATCGCGGCGCGATCGAGACGGAAGTGCGCCAGCTGATGCAGGAGACGCTCAACGGCTACAATGCCGGCGTGCGGATCAGCCTTGTCCAGCTGCAGAAGGTCGACCCGCCGCAGCAGGTCATCGACGCCTTCCGCGACGTCCAGGCGGCCCGCGCCGACCAGGAGCGCCTGCGTAACGAGGCGCAGACCTATGCCAACCGCGTCGTGCCGGAGGCGCGCGGCCGCGCCGCGCAGCTGACCCAGGCGGCCGAAGCCTTCAAGGAGCAGACCGTCGCCGAGGCGCGCGGTCAGGCCAGCCGCTTCAACGCGGTCTACGAGCAGTACAAGAACGCTCCGGGCGTGACGCGCGAGCGTCTCTTCCTGGAGACGATGGAACGCGTGATGGGCGGGACCGACAAGATCATCCTCGATTCGAGAAGCAACGGACAGGGCGTCGTGCCCTATCTGCCGCTCGACCAGCTCCAGCAGCCCCAGCAGCGCCGTCAGGCGCCCGGCCAGCAGCAGGGAGGAGCTCTGCGATGAACTCCCCCGTGTTGCGCGGCGTGCTCCTCGTCGCCCTGATCGTCGCCGCTGTCGTGCTCTATGCTTCGACCTTCGTGGTCTCGCAGACGCAGTCGGCCCTGGTCCTGCGCCTCGGCGCGATCCGGAGCGTGGTCACGGCGCCGGGTCTCTACTTCAAGCTTCCGGCTCCGTTCGAGCAGGTGACCCTGCTCGACAACCGCATCCTCGATCTCGACCTGCCGGCCCAGGAAATCATCGCTTCGGACCAGAAGCGTCTCGTGGTCGATGCCTTCACCCGCTACCGGATCTCCGATCCGCTGCGCTTCTACCAGGCGGTCAACAACATCCCGCGGGCGAATTCGCAGCTCGCCTCGATCGTGAACGGCAATGTCCGCTCCGTGCTGGCCGAGGCCACCTTCACGGCGATGGTGCGCACGGACCGCACGCGTCTGATGAACCGCATCCGCGACGACGTGAACCGGGAGGCCGCCCGCTTCGGCATGTCGGTCGTCGACGTCCGGCTGCGGCGCGTCGACCTGCCGGCGGCGAACTCGGCGGCGGTGTTCCAGCGCATGCAGACGGAGCGCCAGCGCGAGGCCGCGGAAGCCCGTGCCCTCGGCGGCCAGCAGGCGCAGGAAATCCGCGCCAGGGCCGACCGGGAATCGACCGTGATCGTCGCGGAGGCGCAGCAGCACTCCGACGAGATCCGCGGCGCGGGCGAGGCGGAGCGCAACAGGGTCTTCGCCGAAGTCTTCGGCAAGGATCCGGAGTTCTTCTCCTTCTACCGTTCGATGCAGGCCTATGAGGCCAGCATCAAGCCGGGAGATACGCGGATGGTGCTGACGCCGGATTCGCCGTTCTTCCGTTTCTTCAATGGCCCGAACGCGCAGCGTCAGGATGGCCAGGCCGCGGCTCCCGCGACGCCTGCCCAGCCCGCGCCGGCCCGGCCCTGATCGTGGCGAGCGACGCGGATGCTTGATTTCGTCGCGGCGCTCGGCCTGGTCTTCGCTATCGAGGGCATTCTCTTCGCCGCGATCCCGCACCTGGCGAAGGATGCCCTCCGTAGCGCGGCGGAAACCCCGCCGGACCGAATGCGGCTCATCGGCCTCGGCTCGGCCGTTCTGGGCGTGATCCTGGTCTGGGTCGCGCGCGGCGGCTGACCGATCGGCGGGGGCAGGCACGTGATCGTGTTCGATGACGGGATCGTGCGTCGCCCTTCCGCCGTATTTCGGAGTTCAATCATCGGGCACGTCCGCTTGCCTTGTTGCACCGGGCGTGCATGCCTTTCATCGATCGGCCTGTATTTTTCCGACATGAGGAACCCTATGGCATCGAACACCGTTTCCGCAGTCCGGCCTGTCCGCATCGCTCTGGCTGCCGGCGTCGCCGGGCTCGCGCTGCTGGCCTCGCCGGTGCTGGCGCCGGGGCATGCAAAGGCCAATACGCCGCTCCTCCAGGGGCAGAGCTCGCTTGCCGATCTCGTCGACAAGGTCATGCCGGCGGTGGTCAACATCTCGGCGGTCACCACCAACGACACGAAGGGCCGCAACCTGCCGCAGCTGCCGCAGCTCGGTCCCGACACGCCCTTCGGCGACCTGTTCGAGGAATTCTTCAACCGCCGCAACCAGCAGGGCGAGCGCCAGGCGCCGCAGCAGCGCCGCTCGCAATCGGCCGGCTCCGGCTTCGTCATCGATCCCTCGGGCATCGTCGTTACCAACAACCACGTCATCGGCGACGCCAACGAAATCACGGTGATCTTCAACGACGGGCTTCGGCTCAAGGCCGAGGTCGTCGGCAAGGACACCAAGGTCGACCTTGCCGTGCTGCGCGTGAAGCACGACAAGCCGCTGCCCTTCGTGAAGTTCGGCGATTCCGACAAGATGCGAATCGGCGACCCCGTGATGGCGATCGGCAATCCGTTCGGCCTGGGGGGCTCGGTCTCCTCCGGCATCGTATCGGCGCGCAACCGCGACATCAGCCAGGGCCCCTACGACACCTATATCCAGACCGATGCCGCCATCAACAAGGGCAACTCGGGCGGTCCGCTGTTCAACATGGCGGGCGAGGTCATCGGCATCAACACGGCGATCCTGTCGCCGACCGGCGGCTCGGTCGGCATCGGCTTCGCCGTGCCCTCGACGCTGGCGACCAATGTCGTCGACCAGCTCAAGGAGTTCGGTGAGACCCGGCGCGGCTGGCTCGGCGTGCGCATCCAGACCGTCGACGACGCCACCGCCGAGGCGCTCGGCCTCGGCACGGCGCGCGGCGCGCTCGTCGCCGGCATCGACGAGAAGGGGCCGGCCAAGCCGGCGGGCCTCGAGACCGGCGACGTCATCGTCAAGTTCGATGGCAAGGACGTGAAGGATTCGCGCGACCTGCCGCGCATCGTCGCGGCGACGCCGGTCGGCAAGGACGTGCCGATCGTGGTGATCCGCAAGGGCAAGGAAGAGACCAAGACGGTCAAGCTCGGCCGCCTCGAGGATGGCGAGAAGGTGCAGTCGGCCTCGGCGAGCAAGCCGACGACCGAGCCGGCCAAGCCGGCGGTGACGACTGCGCTCGGCCTCGAATTCTCGCCGCAAACGGACGAGCTCAAAAAGCGCTACACGATCAAGGACGGCCTCAAGGGCGTGGTCATCACCAAGGTCGATGCCAATTCGAACGCCGCCGACAAGCGCATTCTCGTCGGCGAGCTGGTCGTCGAGGTCGGCCAGGAGCCGGTCAACACGCCTCAGGACGTGACCAAGCGGCTCGACGCGCTGAAGAAGGAAGGCAAGAAATCCGCCCTCCTTCTCGTCTCGAACGGCCAGGGCGAGGTTCGCTTCGTCGCGGTATCGATGAACTGAGCCTGACGGCATCAAGGAATGTGAAGGGCGGCTAGTCGGGCCGCCCTTTTTCTTTGGTAATGCCTAGCCGAACTGGACGGGTTTTGCTGTTCGTCATTGCGAGGAGCGAAGCGACGAAGCGATCCAGGGGACTGGGTTGGACGTCCCACCCAGTCCCCTGGATTGCTTCGCTACGCTCGCAATGACGGTTCTGCCGGATGAGAAACCGAACTAGATACGAGGCGGGGCGCTGCGTCTGAGCAGGCCGGCGTCGGGAGAGACCGAGATGAAGATCAGCGAAATCCCTTTCGTCACCACCGACTGGGCGACGATTCCCGTGGAGCGTCATGCCGGCGACAGCGGGGAGGCGACCTGGCGCGTCCAGTATTTCGGCCCCGAGGACAATCGCATCCGGGTGCGGATGGTCGAGTATTCGCCGGGCTATGTCGCCGACCATTGGTGCTCGAAGGGCCACATCATCCTGTGCCTCGAAGGCGAGATGGAGACCACGCTCGCCGACGGGCGGGTGCTGCCGCTGCGGGCCGGGATGAGCTATCAGGTCGCCGACAATGCCGAGGCGCATCGCTCCGCGACGAAGACCGGCGCGAAGCTTTTCATCGTGGATTGAAGCGCAGCCCGTCAACCTAAACGCGGGTCATCCCGGGTCTCCCTGCGGTCGCCCGGGATGACCGCGTTTATGTCGGTTGGATCAGCTCCGAACGATCTCGTTGCCGGTATAGCCCTGGGCATAGAGCAGGGCGGTGAGATCGGCATGGTCGAGCCGGGCGTCGGCTGCCGCCGCGACCGCGGGCTTGGCGCGGAAGGCTGCACCCAGTCCCGCCTCGCCGAGCATGGCGAGATCGTTGGCGCCGTCGCCGACGGCCATGGTCTGCGCGGAGCTGAGCTTGAAGCGGGTGCGCAATTCGATGAGGGCATCGAGCTTGGCCTGCTTGCCGAGGATGGGTTCGGCGACCTCGCCGGTCAGGATGCCGTCATCGGCGAGCAATGTGTTCGAGCGGTGCTCGTCGAAGCCGATGGTCGCTCCGATCGGGCCCGTGAAGACCGTGAAGCCGCCCGAGACGAGGGCGGTGCTGGCGCCGTTGGCCCGCATGGTCCGGACGAGCTCGCGTCCGCCGGGCGTCAGCGTGATGCGGTCGCGGATGATCTCGCCGACGACGGAAAGCGGCACGCCCTTCAGCAGGGCGACGCGCTCGCGCAGCGCCGGTTCGAAATCGATCTCGCCGCGCATCGCGCGTTCGGTGATGGCGGCGACATGCTCCTTCAAGCCGACGAAGGCGGCGAGCTCGTCGATGCATTCCTGGCCGATCATGGTCGAATCCATGTCGGCGAGGAACAGCGCCTTGCGGCGGGTCGCAGCCGGCTGGACGATGACATCGATCGCCGCGCCGTCCAGGGCGGTTCGGATGTCGGCTTCGAGCTTGCGCGCGTCGGCCGCTTCCGCGAAGAGGTCGGCAGCGATGGCGTCATCGAGGATGGCCGTTCCGGTGATGGCGGGCAAGGCGCGGGCGAGGCGGGCGAGCAGAGCGTCGTCGACGAGCGCCTGGCCGTGGGCGGATACGAGTGTGGCGACGAGCATGTGAGGGACCGGGTGAAGGCGGCAGGGGAATTCGGCGCGGTGCTCATCGCAGGTCCGACCGCGAGCGGCAAGTCCGCGCTGGCGATCGAGATCGCACGCCGCTCCGGCGGCACCGTCGTCAACGCCGATTCCATGCAGGTCTATGCCGATCTGCGCGTCCTGTCAGCCCGGCCGAGCCCGGCGGAGGAAGCGATGGTGCCGCATCGGCTTTACGGGCATGTCGATGGCGCGGTGAACTATTCGGCGATGCGCTATGCCGCCGATGTGACGTCACTGCTGGCGGAGTTGCGCGCCGCGGGCTCGCTGCCGATCTTGGTCGGTGGCACGGGACTCTATTTCAAGGCCGTCACGGCAGGTTTCTCGGCGATGCCGCCCGTACCGGAGGAGGTGCGGTCCGCTTTCCGTACTCATGCCGAAGGGCGCGAGACCAGCGCGCTCCATGCAGAGCTCGCGGCTTGCGACCCTGCCATGGCGGAGCGGCTGCGCCCGAGCGACCGGATGCGGATCATGCGGGCGCTGGAGGTCTTCCGGGCGACGGGGCGCTCGCTGGCGAGCTTCCAGGGTGAGCGCGAGCCGGGGCCTCTGGGCCACGTGCCGACGCTGCGGCTCTTCGTGCATCCCGAGCGCGAGGAGGTGAGAGAGCGGATCGACCGGCGCTTCGAGGCGATGATGGGGGAGGGCGCGCTCGACGAGGTCGCGCGGTTGAAGGAACGCGGGCTCGATCCTCTGCTGCCGATCATGCGCGCCCATGGCGTGCCCGGACTGATCGCCCATCTCGACGGCAAGATCACGCTGGAGGAGGCGATCCGGCGCGGCCAGGCCGATACGCGCGCCTACGCCAAGCGGCAGGTGACCTGGTTCCGCCACCAGATGCAGGGGTGGGAGGCCGTCGCGCCAGTGGCTGCGCTGGAACTGGCCGTTCGGCGCCTGGGGCTTTGAACGTCAGGCAGCTTCGGCGATGGAGGCGGGCTCGGCGAGACCAAGCCGGTTGCGGCCTTCGTTCTTCGCGCGATAGAGCGCCTGGTCGGCGCGGGCGGTCAGCGATGCGAGCGCCTCGCCGGGATGGCGCGCGGCGATGCCGAGGCTCGCGGTCACTTTCAGCGCCAGGGTCTCGGAGACCGGCATCGAGCGGATCAGCAGGGCATCCTGAATCTGGCGGGCGTAGGCTGCAGCGGAGGCCAGATTGCAGCCTTGCAGCAGGATGGCGAATTCCTCGCCGCCGAAGCGGCCGACCAGATTGTGCCCGTTGCGGAACTGGCCGAGCAGCAGGTCGGCAAAGGCGCGGATCACCGCATCGCCGGCCGGATGGCCATAAGTGTCGTTGACCTGCTTGAAATGATCGAGATCGACGATGATCAGCGCGAGGTCGCCGCCGTCGGTCTCGCTCGCCGCGATGGCGGCATTGGCCTTGTCGGTGAAGGAGCGGCGGTTCAGCAGCGCAGTCAGCGGATCGGTCTCGGCGAGGCGGCGCAGCTCCTTCTCCCGCTCCTCGCGCAGGCCGATCTCCTCGGAGAGGGCGCGGCGGGTGGCGCGCTCGCGTCCGATCTCGAGCGCCAGCGTGGCGGCGCGCATCTGAAGCGTCTGGTTGGCGACGGTGAGGTCGGTGATATCCGTCAATGTCAGCAGGAGCCCGTCGCCGAGCGGGGCGATGGCGACCCTGAGCCAGGTCGTCGTGCCGTCACGCGTGAAAGAGGCTTCGGCCGTGTCGGGGCGCTGCAGGTCGATCGCGTAAAGGCAGCGGCGCCAGATCGAGGTATCCGACAGGAAGGGCAGGGTCTCGCGGCCGTCGGTGTCGAGCAGATTGACGTCCGGGCGCCCGCTCAGCTCTGCCGCGCGCCGGTTGGCGGTGACGATGACGGCCTGCTCGATGCGCCCGGCATCATCGCGGATGAAGCGCATCGCAACAATGCCGCTGGGCGAGCTTTCGAGCACGGCATTGAGCAGGTCCTCGCGGAACTGCAGCGGCCGGCTGAAGGCGATGATGAAGCGGCGGCCATCTTGCGCGACGGTCGGCAAGACCAGGCGTTCCCAGAGAGCGACGCGCACGGCCTGGGTCGAGCGATGCACGGTGTAGAGCGGTCGGTCCTCGGCCAGGGCCTGGTCGAAGCTGTCGATCGTGAAGCGGGCGACGCGCTCGCGCATGCTCGACAAGCGCTGCCCGAGACGGGTGGCTCCGGAGTAACGCACGATCTCGCGCCCAAAATGCAGCCAGCGGTAGTCGCCGTCCCCGGTGGGCTCCAGGATCATCAGGTCGTCGCCGAAATCCGGCAGCAGCGCGGCGGTGAGCGTCTCATAGGCGACGGCCTCGCCGTCGCTGCGATGCAGCGCGAAGCGGCGCAGGATCTGGGCGATCTCCGGCGCGTGCGCACGCGCCGCGATATTCTCGGAGTGGACCTCGTAATACATAGCCGTCCCGGTTCGAGCGCGCTTACGCTAGGGCCGACGGATTGAGAAAGTGTTCCCTGAAGGCGCGACATTTTCCGGACTGGTCGGCCGATCGGTCTTTAGAAGCCTTTAGCCATGTTAGCGCTTGACCCACCGCTTGCCCTCCGTTAGCGTTCGGCAACTTTCGCCAAGGATCATGAGCGCGATGCGCAAGCTTATTCTCGTAGAGGTGCGCTGGTAGGGGCCGGTTTCACGACCGGGCGTCCCCGACGCCAGCGCACGCCCAGGCCCCTCCGAGGGCCTTTTTTATTGCCCGCGTTCCAGACAGACCAGAAGACCAGCCGCAGGAGAGCGTTATGAGCGAGATGATGACCGGAGCCGAAATGGTCGTCCGCGCGCTTCAGGATCAAGGTGTCGAGCACCTGTTCGGGTATCCGGGCGGCGCCGTACTTCCGATCTACGACGCGATTTTCCAGCAGGACAAGGTCAAGCACGTGCTCGTCCGCCACGAGCAGGGCGCCGTCCACGCGGCCGAGGGCTATGCCCGTTCCGGCCCCGGCAAGGTCGGCTGCGTGCTCGTCACGTCCGGTCCCGGCGCGACCAATGCCGTCACCGGCCTGACCGACGCTCTGCTCGACTCGATCCCGGTCGTCGTGATTACCGGCCAGGTCCCGACCCATCTGATCGGCTCCGACGCTTTCCAGGAATGTGACACGGTCGGCATCACCCGCTCCTGCACCAAGCACAACTACCTGGTGAAGAGCATCCACGACCTGCCGCGCATCCTGCACGAGGCGTTCTATGTCGCCGCCAACGGCCGTCCGGGCCCGGTCGTGATCGACATTCCCAAGGATGTCCAGTTCGCGACCGGGGCCTATAGCCGCCCGCGCGACAACCAGCACAAGACCTACCGCCCAGTGGTCAAGGGGGACCTGAACAAGATCAAGGCGGCAGTCGAGCTGATCGCCGGCGCCAAGCGACCGGTCTTCTATACCGGCGGCGGCGTCATCAATTCCGGCCCGCACGCCTCGGCGCTGCTGCGCGAGCTCGCCCGGCTGACCGGCTTCCCGGTCACCTCGACCCTGATGGGGCTCGGCGCCTTCCCGGCGGCCGACAAGCAGTGGCTCGGCATGCTCGGCATGCACGGCACCTACGAGGCGAACCTCGCGATGCATGACTGCGACGTCATGATCAATATCGGCGCGCGCTTCGACGACCGCATCACCGGCCGCATCGACGGCTTCTCGCCGCGCTCGAAGAAGATCCATATCGATATCGACCCGTCCTCGATCAACAAGACCGTCAAGGTCGATATCGGCATCGTCGGCGACTGCGCCCATGTGCTCGAGGACATGGTCCGGATCTGGCGCGAGACCGGCGCCCAGGTCGACAAGACCGCGCTCGCCGCCTGGTGGACGCAGATCGAGGGCTGGCGCGGCCGCAAGAGCCTCGCCTACAAGCGCTCGGACTCGATCATCAAGCCGCAATATGCCATCGAGCGGCTCTATGAGCTGACCAAGGATCGCGATCCCTTCATCACGACCGAGGTCGGCCAGCACCAGATGTGGGCGGCCCAGCACTTCCACTTCCAGGAGCCGAACCGCTGGATGACCTCGGGCGGCCTCGGCACCATGGGCTACGGCCTGCCGGCGGCGATCGGCGTGCAGATGAAGCATCCCAAGGCGCTCGTCATCGACATCGCGGGCGAGGCCTCGATCCTGATGAACATGCAGGAGATGTCGACGGCGGTGCAGTACCGTTTGCCGGTGAAGATCTTCATCCTCAACAACGAGTACATGGGGATGGTGCGCCAGTGGCAGGAGCTGCTGCATGGCGGGCGCTATTCGGAGAGCTATTCGCAGTCCCTGCCGGACTTCGTGAAGCTGGCCGAGGCCTATGGCGGCCACGGCATCCGTTGCTCCGATCCGGCCAAGCTCGACGACGCGATCCTAGAGATGATCGACACGCCGAAGCCGGTGATCTTCGACTGCATCGTCGCCAAGGAAGAGAACTGCTTCCCGATGATCCCGTCGGGCAAGGCTCATAACGAGATGATCATGCCGGATTTCGAGGGCGATACCGGCCAGATCATCGATGCCAAGGGCAAGCAGCTCGTCTGAGATCGAATCCCGTAGCCGTCATCCCGGACAAGCGGCGCAGCCACGCCGATCCGGGATCCATTCCTGAACCGTTCCGGAATGGATCCCGGGTCTACGCTTCGCTGCGCCCGGGATGACCCTGAGAAATAGGCTAGGACACCATGGCCACCATCGGTCTCATCGGCGGGATGAGCTGGGAGTCGACCGCGGTCTATTACCGCCTCCTCAACGAGGGCGTGCGCGCCCGTTCGGGCGGGCTGCGTTCGGCCGACGTGCTGCTGCATTCGGTCGACTTTGCCCCGATCGCCGAGATGCAGGCCAAGGGCGACTGGGCGGCGGCGGGTGCTGCGCTGGCCACCAGCGCGCGCCGCCTCGAGCAGGGCGGTGCCTCCTGCCTCGTGCTCTGCACCAACACCATGCACAAGGTCGCGGACCAGATCATCGCCGCGACCAAGCTGCCCTTCCTGCATCTTGCCGATGTCACGGCGCGGGTGGTGCTGGCCTCACCTTCGCGCCGGCCGCTCCTGCTGGCGACCCGCTTCACCATGGAGCAGGGCTTCTATCGCGACCGGCTGAGGGCCTTCGGCGTCGAGGCGCTGGTGCCGCGGCCTGACGAGCGCGACGACGTCCATCGGATCATCTACGAGGAACTGTGCCGCGGGCGGATCGAGCCGGCCTCGCGGGAGCGCTACCGCGCCATCGTCGCGCGCGCGGCCAAGGAAGAAGGCGCCGACGGCGTCATCCTCGGCTGCACCGAGATCGGTCTGCTGCTGTCGCAGGGCGATGTTTCGGTGCCGGTGTTCGACACGACCGCGCTGCATGTCACTGCGGCGCTCGATTTCGTCGATGAATGGAAGGCTGCCGCGGCATGAAGCTTCTGATCGGCAACAAATGCTACTCGTCCTGGTCGCTGCGGGCCTGGCTCCTGATGCGCGCGACCGGGATCGCCTTCACCGAGCAGCTCGTGCTCCTCGACGAGCCCGGCTTCAAGGAGGCGATCTTCGCGGCTGCGCCCGGCAGCGGCGGCACGGTGCCGACGCTGGTCGACGGTGATATCGCCGTGTGGGAGACGCTGGCGATCTGCGAATATCTGCATGATACGCAGCCGCAGGCCGGCATCTGGCCGCGCGACAAGGCGGCGCGCGCCCATGCGCGCGCCATCTCCAGCGAGATGCATGCGGGCTTCACGGCTTTGCGCGGCGCCTGCCCGATGAATCTCGGCAAGCGCTTCGCCACGCGCGATCGCGGCCCCGGCGTCGGCCGCGACGTCGAGCGGCTGACCGGCCTGTGGCAGCAGGCACGCGAGCGCTTCGGCGCCGGCGGGCCCTTCCTCTATGGCGAATTCTCGGCTGCGGACGCGATGTATGCGCCGGTCGTCACGCGGCTCGACACCTATGGCATCGCCGTCGATCCGGTCTCGCAGGATTACATGCAGGCCGTCCTCGCGCTGCCGGCCTATCGCGAATGGCTTGCCGCCGCGCTGGCAGAGCCCTGGGTCGTAGCCCAGGACGAGGTGGACGAACCCGCCCTCGTCGACCTCCGCAACAGCTGACCATTTCATCCCCCTCGATTTCACTCGCTCCAACCCGCCTTACAGGTCCGCCATGTCGAAGCCCGCCACCCATTACCCGAATGCTCCCAAGGCCCAGCCGACCGCGCGCCACACGCTGGCGGTGATCGTCGACAACGAACCGGGCGTTCTTGCCCGCATCGCCGGACTGTTCTCGGGCCGCGGCTACAATATCGAGAGCCTCACCGTCTCCGAGACCGAGCATGAGAAGCATCTCTCCCGCATCACGGTGGTGACCTCCGGCACCGCCAATGTCATCGACCAGATCAAGGCGCATCTCGACCGGCTGGTGCCGGTGCACCGCGTCGTCGACCTGACCGAGCAGGGCGAGGCGATCGAGCGGGAGCTGGCGCTGGTCAAGGTCGTCGGCAAGGGCGATCACCGCGTCGAGGCGATGCGCCTCGCCTCGGCCTTCGGCGCGCGCGTGCTCGATGCCTCGCTGACCTCCTTCGTCTTCGAATTGACCGGCGCGACCGAGGAGATCGAGCGCTTCATCAAGACGATGACCGCGGTGGGGCTGACCGAGGTTTCGCGCACCGGCATCGCCGCGATGAGCCGCGGCCCGGATTCGATGTGAGCATGGCGCTGACGCCGGACCTCCTGAGCCAGATCGCGCTGGTCATGGGCATCCTCGGCTTCGGCTGCTTCGCCTGGCCGATCGTGATGCGTCTCGCCGGCAAGGCGCAGGCCGAGCCGCCGGGCAGCGGCAAGAGCCTGCGCTCGCCGCTCTGGTGGGCCGGCTTCCTCTTGACCATTGCGGCGATCTTCCTGCAGCGCGTTGCGAGCCAGCAGGTCTCGGGCGGCTGACGCTGCGCCTGAATCATGCCGTCTTGTTTCGCGAGAGATGGACGCGCATGGAGTTGGCGAGGAGGGATGCCTGATGTCGATCCAGCTCGAGGTCCGCAGCTATCGCGGTGGCGATCGGCATCATCACGATTTCAGCCAGATCCTGCTGCCGATGCAGGGTGCGATGCGGCTGGATGTGGAAGGCCGCCGAGGCGTCGTCTCCCATAACCGCATCGCCCTGATCCCAAGGCATTGCGAGCACGGCTTCGAGCCGAGCAGCGATTGCAGCATGTTCATCCTCGATGTCGACATGGCGGGCCTGGGCGGAGAGGCACCACCGGCACTGCTCAACATCCCGCAGCCCTCGCTTCTGCCGATCGCGCCCTGGCTGTGGCGCATGTTCCGCCAGCTCGGGGCCGAGGTCGAAACCGGGGCCTGTCCGACAGGCGCCGCCGCGCGCATGGCGATGACGGCGCTGCATCTGGTCGAGCCGGACAAGCGGCCGCAGCCGTGGTCGCGTGCGGAGCGGCGCGTTCTGGACGTGGCCGAGACGGGGCAGGGGACCGGCGTCGCGCAGATGGCACGGATGGCCGGGCTGGGGCAGAGCCAGTTCCACGCCCTGTTCCGGGCGACGATGGGCCGCTCACCCAAGCAATTGCAGCTCCAGCGCCTGTTCGAGCGCGCGGCCGAGAGGTTGGCGACGACAGCCGTACCGGTTTCGGAGATCGCCTATGATCTCGGCTACCAGAACGCGGCTTCGTTCAACCGGCAGTTCAAGCGCCGTTTCGGCCTGACGCCGAGCGAGTTCCGCGCCGCGAACCGCGGGTCGGCGGGGGCCTGATCCCGCCCGGCATCGCAGTTTCGGTCAAGCCGTTCGGAGTTTCGGCCCATCACAGCGGTACAGGCGTTTGCTAGCTTGGGCGCTCGCGATGACCGCAGGAAGGAAGCCCGGCGATGAAGCTGACCGATTTCAAAGTCCTGACATTCGACTGCTATGGCACCTTGATCGACTGGGAAACCGGCATCTGGAACGCCTTGCAGCCGCTGCTGAGCGCCGGCGGGATAGCACTGGAGCGCGAGGACGCGCTCGCCCGTTTCGCCCGCTACGAAAGCGAGCAGGAAGAGGTGACGCCGTCCCTGCGCTATCCGACGCTGCTCGCCGCGGTGCATGCGCGCTTCGCGCGGGATTTGCGCGTGCGAATCCATGCCGATCTCAACGAGCGCTTCGGCGCCTCGGTGCCGGATTGGCCGGCCTTTCCCGATTCAGCCGAGGCGCTCGCCTATCTCAAGCGGCACTACAAGCTCGTCATCCTGTCGAATGTCGACCGCCAGAGCTTCGCCGCCAGCAACCGCAAGCTCGGAGTGACGTTCGACGGCATCCATACGGCCGAGGATGTTGGCTCCTACAAGCCCGATCCGCGCAATTTCACCTTCCTGATCGAGCATCTGCAAGCCGATCTCGGGCTTGCGGCGCACGAGGTCCTGCATACCGCGCAGAGTCTCTTCCACGACCATGTTCCGGCGCAGAAGGCCGGCCTGGCGCGGGCCTGGATCGACCGGCGCTTCGACAAGCAAGGCAGTGGAGCGACGCAGGTACCCGAGAAGCGCCCGAGCGTGGATTTCCACTTCAAGAGCCTCGCCGAGATGGCGCAGGCGCATCGCGAGGCCACGGCCTGACGGGGGATGTCGTCGCTGCCCCCAGGCGGCGGCGCCTCAGCCGCTGAAACCGCCTTCATCGAGGAAAGCCTGTTCCGGAGCGGTGGTCTTGCGGCCGAGCACCGGGTTGCGATGCGGGAAGCGGCCGAAATCGCGGATGATGTCGCGGTGGATCTCGGCATATTTCACGCCTTCGGCATCATCGGCCGCGGCGCAGAGCGCGATGCAACGCTCCTGATCGGCGAGCCCTTCCGAATGCATGAAGGGGATGTAGAAGAAGCGCTTCTCCGGCGGCTGGTAGGCCTCGTCGAACCCTCTGGCGACGGCGCGCTCGGCGATGGCCAACGCCTGCGTGTCGGTGGCGAAGGCACGCGGGCTGCCGCGGAACATGTTGCGCGGGAATTGGTCGAGCAGGATCAGCAGCGCATAGACACCTTCCGGGGTTTCCTCCCAACTCGCGAGCTTTCCGATTGCTGCGGCTTCATGGACAGGGAGGAAGCGCCTGACGATCTCGGCGTCGAAGGCCTCGTCCTTGAGGAACCATTTCTCGGGTCCGGCCTCGCGCCAGAAGCTGACGACGTCATAGGCGCTGGGCAGGGTCATGGAGGGCTCCGTTCCTGAGAATTGGTTCCCCCAGAGATAATTCTTCTTCAGCCGTGTGCCAGTCGCGATTAACGCTTGCGGGCCGCCCGTCGCTGCGCTAGATGCCTGAACCGTAACGTACGGTACTGGATTTCTTCCGCTCATGACGCAAGGCTCCGCAGAGACGCAAGGCGAGGCGCTGACAGCGCGCCAGCAGGCCGTGCTCGATGCCGTGCTGAGCCTGATGGTCGAGAAGGGCAGCGGGCTCACCATGACCGCGGTCGCGCGGCGCGCGAGCTGCTCCAAGGAAACCCTCTACAAATGGTTCGGCGACCGCGACGGGTTGCTGACCGCGACCGTCCAATGGCAGGCCTCGAAGGTGAGGGCCGGCAATTTCGACCGGCAGAACCTCGATGCCGGGGCGCTGCGTGAAAGCCTGAAAGGCTTCGCCGCCAACTGGCTTGAGGTGATCACGTCGCCGACCTCGATCGCGCTCAACCGCATCGGCATCAGCCAGGCGGCCTCGCGCGACGGCAATCTCGGCTCGATCGTGCTGGCCAATGGCCGCTTCGCCATCGGCGAGCGGCTGAAGCCGGTGCTCGATGCCGGGCGCGAGGCGGGGCTGCTCGCCTTCGACGATACCGAGACGGTTTTCCGCACCTTCTTCGGCCTCGCCGGCCGCGACGTCCAGATCCGGCTCCTGCTCGGCGATACGCTGACGCTCAGCCGGGCCGAGATCGCCGCCGATGCCGAGCGGGCGACCGAGCAGTTTCTCACCCTCTACGGCGCGGACAACGATCCGGGCCGGAAGACGAACAACGCGTGACAAAGGAGACACCCATGCGCGTCTATTACGATCGTGATGCCGACATCAATCTGATCAAGGGCAAGAAGGTCCTCATCGTCGGCTACGGCTCGCAGGGCCATGCGCATGCGCTCAACCTGCGCGATTCCGGCGTCAAGGACGTGGCGATCGCGCTGAAGGAAGGCTCCGCCACCCGCAAGAAGGCGGAAGGCGCCGGCTTCAAGGTCTTCACCCCGGCCGAGGGCGCCAAGTGGGCCGATGTCATCATGATGCTCACGCCGGACGAACTGCAGGCCGACATCTATCGCGACGAGCTCGCCGCCAACATGAAGCAGGGCGCTGCGCTCCTGTTCGCCCATGGCCTCAACGTCCATTTCAACCTGATCGAGCCCCGCAAGGACCTGGACGTCCTGATGGTCGCCCCGAAGGGCCCCGGCCACACCGTCCGCTCCGAGTACGAGCGCGGCGGCGGCGTGCCGACCCTGATCGCGATCCACCAGGATGCGACCGGCAACGCGCATGACCTCGGCCTCTCCTACGCCTCGGCCAATGGCGGCGGCCGCGCCGGCATCATCGAGACCACTTTCAAGGAAGAGTGCGAGACGGACCTCTTCGGCGAGCAGGTCGTGCTCTGCGGCGGTCTGGTCGAGCTGATCAAGGCCGGCTACGAGACGCTGACCGAGGCCGGCTACGCCCCCGAGATGGCCTATTTCGAGTGCCTGCACGAAGTGAAGCTGATCGTCGACCTCATCTACGAGGGCGGCATCGCCAACATGAATTACTCGATCTCCAACACCGCCGAGTACGGCGAATACGTCACCGGCCCGCGGATCATCACGCCCGAGACAAAGGCCGAGATGAAGCGCGTCCTCAATGACATCCAGTCGGGCAAGTTCACCCGCGACTGGATGCTCGAGAACAAGGTCAACCAGACCTCGTTCAAGGCGACCCGCGCCCGCATGGCCGCCCATCCGATCGAGGAAGTCGGCGCCAAGCTGCGCGACATGATGCCGTGGATCAAGGCCAAAGCCCTGGTCGACAAGACCAAGAACTGAGGTTGATCCACGGTTCTTGGTTTGCGACGGCCCGGCTGCCGCCGGGCCTTCGGGATCAAGGTCATGGCCCTGATCGACAAGTCGAAGAACTGAGCCTTTCCATTGGCCGTCATGCTCGGGCTTGACCCGGGCATCTCGGGACGAAGGGTCGCTCTTTCCGCAAGAGCTTCTCGGGTCGCTGCTGTGCAGCGCCCGGGAATGACGGCGGCGAAAAGGCTTCCCAGGCTGATTCAAGGTGTTCCGAATCTGATTCCGGAATTTTCCGTAATCGCCTGACATCAAAAGATATTGCCGATTGCGGGCGGTGGCTGGAAGGCTGCCGCCTCTTTCTTTCGGATCGCTCACAGGAACCCGTCCGGTATCGGCGCGTTCCTCTTGCGGTGCAGGACCGGCTGGGCCTGCGAGACCTCAAGGAGACGGTCATGACGGTCGATACCCGACCCAGAGTGCCGGTCGAGGATCTGGAAAAGGCCCGCGGCGGCGATCCCATTCCGCCGATGCGTGCGCCCGACCACAGCGACGCCGATCCCGCGGTGGAGACGCCGATCGAAGCACGGCAGGGTTTTCTAGGCTGGCCGGTGCTGATGGTGCTGATCGGCGGGCTCGTGCTCGTGACAATCGCGTGGTTCGTCGTGGAGAAGCTGGTCTACTGAGTTTTGCGAAGCCGTTCGTGTTTGCCCGCGACAGGGGAGGCAGTGATGGAACATCTGCGCATTCTTGAGACGCCTATGGCGATCCGCGTCGTGATGGCGCTGTCGCTGGCGATGATGTTGGCGGTGATCATCGGCCTGATCTGACAGAGCCGCCTTTCGCACCTGAAACGACGAAGCCTCCGGCGCCTGGCGCCGGAGGCCTTTTTGCGGGTGAGAGCGATCAGAAGGTGATCTTGTCCTTGATCTCAGCCTCGACATTGGAGGGCAGGGTGCCGCGTTTCACGAGGTCGGCGAAATCCTTGAACTTCGCTTTGCCGCGCTCCTCGATTATCTTCTTGGCGCGGGCCTCGCCGATGCCCTTGAGCGTATCGAGCTCGGCGGCGGTCGCCGTGTTGATGTTGATCTTCTTGGCCTGGGCCGCGGCGGGCTGGGCGGCCGCCGGGGTTGCGGGCTTCGCCGCCGGGGCGGCCTGCGTGGCGGGTGCCGCAGGCGCGGGGACGGGAGCTGTGGGCTTGGCCGGGGTGGGGGCCTGCGTCGGGGTTTGGGCGAAGGCCTGGCCGCCCATAGCGGCAAGCGCGACGAGGGGAATGAGAAAACGAGACATCGTCATGACTTAAGACCTCGCGGGTCGGCCCGGATCATCGCATCCGACGGGGGCCGGGCCCCTCCGCCGGACGACGCTGGCGGCGTGGAGCCGTTCAGCGTGTCGCGCCAGGCTCGCCGTGGGGACGGGCCGCGATGCGACGACGCGAATAAGCGCCTTTCGATTTGAACGCTCTCCGAATGGCGCGTTCACCGGGCAGTCAGGTTTCCGGCGCGCTCAGCGGGCGAGGAATTCGCTGAGGCGGCCGACGCCATAGAGCAGGCCGAAGCCCCAGGCGAAGGAGGCCAGCCAGTTGGCGAGCTGGAACTGCCAGGAGGGCATCGCGACGACGCCGGCGACGATGGCGATCACCGCCCGCAGCGGTCCGAAGAAATGGCCGATCAGAATGCTGGCGATGCCCCATTTCTCGAAAAAGGCATGGCCGCGATCGAGCAGTTGCGGATTGTTGCGGAAGGGCCAGTGATCGTGGACGCGTGGCCCGAGATAGATGCCGGCGAGATACGACACCCAGAAACCACTGCCGGCGCCGAGCGAGGCTGCCAAAGCCAGCGGCACGAGATTGAGCCCCGTCGCGCCGGCGACGGCACCGAAAGTGGTGAAGAATACCGTGGCCGGGACCAGCCAGGAGAGAACCGCCACGCATTCGGCGAAGGCGACCGCGAAGACGATCGGGATCGCCCATTGCTGGTTGGCCTGCATGAACGCGACGAGCGCCTTCATGGCTTGTTCGAGTTCGGCCATGGCGTTCGGCTCGGCTCCTGCGGGTCGTCGGTCCCGCCATATGACCGCGCCGATGGAGCGATGCAAGCGGCGGGCTGCGGCAAGCGGCGCGTTGCCTTCCCCGGACGATCGCCTATTAATTCCGGCAATGAAAGCTGATGGCGCAGGGCCAAGCTCGCGCCTGACGGGGAAACGGATTTCATGGAGTTGCAGGATCGCCCGCACCGAGGCGCGGGAGCGGGGCCGGGTCCGTCGGGCGATCCGGCGGTGAAGCTTGGCGGCGTCGACATCACCTTTCATCTCGCCGATGGCGGCCGCTACCAGGCGGTCAAGAGCATCGACCTCAAGGTCCATCCCGGCGAGTTCGTTTCGATCGTCGGGCCGACCGGCTGCGGCAAGTCCACGCTGCTGAATGCGGCGGCGGGGCTGCTCTCGCCTTCGGCAGGATTGGTCGGCATCTTCGGCAAGCCGCTTTCGGGGTTGAACCGGCGCGCCGGCTATCTTTTCCAGCAGGATGCGCTGATGCCGTGGAAGACGGCGCTGGACAACGTCAAGGTCGCGCTCGAGCCGATGGGCGTGCCCGAACGCGAGGCGGACCAGCGCGCCCGCGAATGGCTCGGCCGCGTGGGCCTGCGCGCTTTCGTCGACCGCTACCCGCATATGCTGTCGGGCGGGCAGCGCAAGCGCGTGAGCCTCGCGCAGATGCTGATCCGCAACCCCGAGATCATCCTGATGGACGAGCCCTTCGGGCCGCTCGACGCGCAGACCCGGCAGATCATGGGCAATCTCCTGCTCGATCTCTGGTCGCGCGACCGCAAGGCGCTGATGTTCGTGACCCATGATCTCGAAGAGGCGATCGCGCTCTCCGACCGGGTCGTGGTGATGTCGGCGGGGCCGGCGGCGGGGATCGTCGCCGATTACAAGGTCGACCTGCCGCGCCCGCGCGATATCGCCGATATCCGCCTGGAGAAGGCCTTCCACGAGATCCATCGCGACATCTGGGCCTCGCTGCGCGTCGAGGTGCAGAAGGCCTATGCGATGGGCGAGGGGCGCGAGCTCGTCGGAGGAGACGCCTCATGAAGCGCCTGAAGCTCCTGTCGCTCCAGGTCCTGGTGATGCTGGTCTTCCTGGGCGTCTGGCAGGTCGTGACGACCACGAGCCTTTTCGGCGACGTCAAGACGACGCAGTTCTTCTTCTCGACACCGGGAGCGGTTCTGGCGCGCACCTTCAAGCAGCTGACCAGCGCCGATATCTACTGGCATCTCGGCATCACGCTGACCGAGACGGTGCTGGCCTTCGTGATCGGCTCGCTCGCCGGCATTCTGTTCGGCTTCGCCTTCGCGCGGCGCGAACTGCTCTCGGCGGTGTTCGACCCCTATATCAAGGCGGCGAACGCCCTGCCGCGCGTCGTGCTCGCGCCGATCTTCGCGCTCTGGTTCGGCCTGGGCATCTGGTCGAAGGTGGCGCTCGGCTTCACGCTCGTCTTCTTCATCGTGTTCTTCAACGTCTACCAGGGCGTGCGCGAGGTCTCGCCGACGATCCTGGCCAATGCCCGCATGCTCGGCATGAACGAGCGCCAGCTCTTCAAGCATGTCTATTGGCCGTCCGCGCTGACCTGGATGTTCTCATCGCTGCACACCTCGGTCGGCTTCGCGCTGGTCGGCGCCGTGGTCGGCGAATATCTCGGCTCGTCCGCGGGGCTCGGCTACAAGATCCACGAGGCCGAGAGCGTGTTCGATGTAACCGGCGTGTTCGCGGGCATGCTGATCCTGGCGATCTTCGTCATCGCGATCGATGCGCTGGTGACGTTGGTCGAGAAGCGGCTGCTGGTCTGGCGGCCGGGGCAGAGCGCGACCACGACGACATGAGGGTGCGCGGTCATTCCGCACGTGCCGCAGCACGCAGTGCTGCTGCGCAGATGCGGGACCATTTTCCGGAAAAGGCGCCTTTCCGTCAAAAGGCGCCCTCTCGTTGCGCGGTCCCGTGTCTGCGCAGCGGCATTGTATGCCGCAGCGCGCACGGGATGACATGGGCGGAGTTGCCCGCTTCCACCGATCTCGCCTATCGTCCCCACCGAATGCGCCCCACAGAAGCGCCTTTTTCATCCAACCGGAGGTTTCGCCATGAAGTTCACCCGCCGCGGCGCGCTGGCTGCGCTCGCCCTTTCGACCGCGCTCGGCGCCGCGCCGCATGCCGCGCACGCCCAGACCGCCGAGAAGCCGAAGCTGACCCTCGGCGTCGGTGGCAAGCAGCTCCTCTACTATCTCCCGCTGACGGTCGCGGAGAAGAAGGGCTACTTCAAGGAGCAGGGGCTCGACGTCGAGATCAATGATTTCGGTGGCGGCGCCAAGTCGTTGCAGGCGCTGGTCGGCGGCTCGGTCGATGTCGTGACCGGCGCCTATGAGCACACGATCCGCATGCAGGCGAAGGGCCAGGATATCCGCGCCGTGATCGAGCTCGGCCGCTTCCCGGCGATCACCATCGCCGTACGCAAGGACCTCGCCGACAAGGTGAAGTCGGCGGCGGACTTCAAGGGCCTCAAGATCGGCGTCACCGCGCCCGGCTCCTCGACGGCGCTGACCGCGCAATATGCCATGGTCAAGGCGGGGTTGAAGGCGACGGATGCCGCGATCATCGGCGTCGGCGCCGGCGCGAGCGCGGTCGCGGCGATCAAGCAGAAGCAGGTCGACGTGATCTCGCATCTCGACCCCGTCACCTCGAAGCTCGAAGCCGATGGCGACATCGTCTCGCTGATCGATACCCGTACCGAAGCGGGCACCAAGGCCCTGTTCGGCGGCTCGAACCCGGCGGCGGTGCTCTATCTCAAGAACGACTTCGCCGAGAAGAACCCGGTCACGAGCCAGAAACTGGTCAACGCCTTCATGAAGGCGCTGAAATGGCTGGAGACGGCGAAACCCGAGGATGTCGCGGCGCTGGTGCCGGAAGAGTACCTGCTCGGCGACAAGCCGCTCTATATCCGCGCCGTCAAGAACTCGCAGGAGAGCTATTCGCGCACCGGCATTGCGACGGCCGACGGCATGAAGAGCATGTACGACTCGCTGAAGCTGCTCGATCCCGAATTGACCAATTCGAATGTCGACCTGTCGAAGACCTTCATCGACAGCTTCGCCAAGAAGGCGGCTTCCGGCTCCTGAGCATCGGGCGGAAAGTGGATCCCACTTTCGGAAAGATCCGATGCGGAGCGAAGAGCCAGATCGTCATGCGCCCGATCGGAGGCTGATCTGACTCATGCGCGGGTGCGATATCTGTCTTTTGACGTCGCGCCCGCCCTGCGTTCCGTGCATGCTGCGCCGATTCGCGCGGGGGGAGAGATGTGAGCGGCGAAACTGGCTTCCTGGATGGCGGCGGCGAGATGGCCGCGGCCATCCGGGCGCATGACTGGGGTTCGACGCCGCTCGGGCCGATTGCCGGCTGGCCCGCCGCGCTGAAGATCGCTGTCGGCATGATGGTCAATTCGCGCTTCCCCAAATGCATCGTCTGGGGCGCCGACCTGATCACGATCCATAACGACGCTTTCCGGCCGATCCTCGGCGAGAAGCCCTGCGCGCTCGGGCGCTCCTTTCACGAGGTCTGGCCGGAGGTCTGGGACGATATCGGCCCGCTGGTCGACAAGGCCTTCGCGGGCGCGGCGACCTTCATCGAGGACTTTCCGCTCACCATCGACCGCTACGGCTATGCGGAGGAGGTCTGGTTCACCTTCTGCTACAGCCCGATCCGCGACGAGACCGGCCGCGTGCTCGGCGTGATCGATACGGTGATGGAGACGACCGGCAAGATGCTGGCCGAGCGCAATGGGCGCCTGCTCAATGCCGAGCTCGCCCATCGCATGAAGAATACGCTGGCGATGATCGCGGCCATTGCCAGCCAGACCTTCCGCTCGGCCGAGACGCTGGAGGAGGCGCAGTCGATCCTCAGCGACCGCATCGCGACGCTCGGGGAGGCCCACAGCATCCTGACCCGGTCGAGCTGGAGCAGCGCGCCGATCCGCGCCGTGATCGACGGGGCGCTGGCGCCGCATCGCTCGGATATCGGCACGATCCACATCGACGGGCCGCCGCTGCAACTGACGGCCGACCAGGCGATGACGCTGGCGCTCGCCGCCAACGAGCTCGCGACCAATGCCGTGAAATATGGCGCGCTCTCGGTCGAGACCGGCGAGGTTTCGATCCGCTGGTCGGCGGGCCGGCCACAGAGCGAGGACGCCTTCCACTTCGAATGGGTCGAGAGCGGCGGTCCCCCGGTGGTCAAGCCGCGGCGGCAGGGCTTCGGCTCGCGCCTGGTCGAGCGCGTCATGGCGCAGAAATTCCAGGGCAAGGTCGAGCTGGACTATCGGCCTGAGGGCCTGCGCTATGTCCTGACCACGACGATGGCCAATATCGCGCCGCGCGAATAGTCGCTCTGCACGGGTGACGGAGCGCTCCATCGCTTTCGATTTGCGCCGCGTGTCAGAGCGGCTAGGTTCGCGGTCCCACCGCGAACGGGGTATCGCTTCGGACCATGAACATTCTCTCGATCCAGTCCCATGTCGCCTATGGCCATGTGGGCAACGCCTCCGCGACCTTTCCGATGCAGCGGCTGGGTGTCGATGTCTGGCCGATCCATACGGTGCAGTTCTCGAACCATACCGGCTATGGCAGCTGGAAGGGGCGCGTCTTCGACGGCGGCATGATTGACGAGGTTGTGGACGGCATCGCCGAGCGCGGCGTGCTGGCGAACTGCGATGGTGTGATCTCCGGCTATATGGGCTCGGCCGATATCGGCCATGCCATCCTCTCGGCGGTGGAGCGGGTGCGCGCGGCCAACCCGAAGGCGCTCTATTGCTGCGATCCGGTGATCGGCGATATCGGCCGCGGTGTCTTCGTGCGGCCGGGCATCCCGGAGTTCATGCGCGAGCAGGCAGTGCCGGCGGCTGATATCGTGACGCCCAACCAGTTCGAGCTGGAATTGCTGACCGATGTCGAGATCAAGACCATCGCCGATGCCCATCGCGCGATCGAGGCCCTGCGCGATGCCGGCCCGAAGGTCGTGATGGTGACCTCTCTCGTCACCGAGGAGACGCCGGGCGACTCGATCGACCTGATGGCGGCCGATGCCAAAGGGAGCTGGCGGGTGCGCACGCCGAAGCTCGATGTCAGCGTCAACGGCGCCGGCGATGCGATCGCGGCGCTATTCTTCACCCATTACCTGCGCGAGGAATCGGCAGCGGCGGCGCTGTCGAAGGCCGCATCATCGATCTACGGCTTGCTGAAGCGGACGAAGGAGGCGGGCTCCCGCGAGATCCTGACGGTGGCGGCGCAGGACGAGTTCGTCACGCCTTCGCAAGTCTTCGAGCCGCAGGCGATCTGAGCGCATCGCGATGAAGTTGCGCGTCGGCACCTTCAATGTCGAGAACCTGCTGACGCGCCATCGCTTCGAGCCCGGCGGGCGGGCCGAGACGGACGCCGCGATGTCGTTGTTCCATTTCCCGCGCGCCGACGAGCGCGACGCGGTGGAGCGTTCGCTCGCAGTCGCGCTCGAGGACGACAAGCGCCAGATGACGGCGCTCGCCATTGCCGAGGCGCAGGCCGATCTCTGGATGCTGCAGGAGGTCGATTCGCTTGCGAGTCTCCAGGCCTTCTTCGCCAACTATGTCCACCGCATCGCCGACCACCGCTACGGCCATTTCACGCTGCTCGACGGCAATGACCGCCGTAATATCGATATCGGCTTCGCGGCGCGGCGCGACCTGTTCGGACAGGGGCAGGTCACGGTGCGCTCGCACAAGGACCTGACTTTCGCGCAGGCCGGCGTGCATGACCGCGAACTCGCGCTATTCGGCATCGGGCCGCATGGCAAGGTCTTCGCGCGCGATTGCCTGGAGGTGGAGCTGAGCTTCGGCGGGCGCCGCCTCAGCCTGTTCGGCGGTCATTTCAAATCGATGAACAATGGCCGCGAGGACGGTCGGACCGCGACGCTGCCGGTGCGACGCGCCGAGGCGAGGGCGGTGCGCTGGCTGATCGAGCAGCGCTTCGGCGGCGGCTGGCGGGAGACCAACTGGATCGTGCTCGGCGATCTCAACGGCTATCGCCATGGCCTCGGCCCGCGCGCCGAGATCGTCGACGAGGGCGTCAGCGGCATCGAGCCCCTGCTCGATGATTTCGCCATCGATCCGATGGAGACGCTGCCAGCGCATGAGCGCTGGACGCATTTCCGGCGCTACTGGTCCGAGAGCCAGGAGCGGCTGGTCGACAGCCATATGCCGCTCGACCGCATCCTGCTCTCGCCGGCGCTGGCTGCCGCCAATCCAGAGCCCAGCATGCAGATGATCCGGCGCGGCCTGCCTTATCGCGTGCCGCTCGATCCGCGCGAGCCCGACCGCTCGATGGCGAAGCTCGCGACCTGCAACGACCGCTATCCGCGCGTGGGCTGGGACCGGCCCAAGGCTTCCGACCATTGCCCGCTCACCGTCGATCTCGAAATACCCTTGGGGTGACCCGATGAAACGCCGCTTCGTCACGCTCGACGTCTTCACCACCCGCCGCCATGCCGGCAATCCGCTGGCCGTGGTGCTCCAGTCGGAAGGGCTGGACACCGAGGTGATGCAGGCCATCGCCCGGGAATTCAACCTGTCCGAGACGGTCTTCGTCGCGCCGCCGGAGCAGCCGGAGCATCGCGCTTGCATCCGCATCTTCACGCCGGGCGGCGAGTTGCCTTTCGCCGGCCATCCGACGGTGGGCACGGCGGTCTGGCTCGCGTTGACCGACGAGGCCGAGGGCCGGCCCGCCGATATGCTGGTTCTGGACGAGAAGGTGGGGCCGGTCTCCTGCGCGGTTTCGATCAAGGGCAGCCATGCCGGCCACGCGACTTTCACCTTGCCGCGCCTGCCGGAGCAGCTCGAGCAGCCGGTCGCGAAGGTACAACTGGCGGAAGCGCTCGGGCTCGATCCGGCCGATCTCGATTTCGACGCGCACCGGCCGAGCGCCTTCTCGGCCGGCGTCGCCTATACGACCGTGCCCGTCGCGAGCCGCGAGGCGGTCGCCAAGGCGCGGGTCGCAGGTGCCTTCGAGCGCGTCATGGCTGCGACGCCGAATGGCAATGCCTTCGTCTACTGCCGGGAGACCGCCGAGGTTGGGCATGACTACCACGCCCGCATGTTCTGGCCGGGCGCCGGGGTCGTCGAGGACCCGGCGACGGGCAGCGCGGTCGCGGCCTTTGCCGGCGCGATCATGGCCTATGACAAGCCGGAGGATGGCGACCACCGCCTCGTCATCGAGCAGGGCTACGAGATGGGGCGGCCGTCGCAGATCACGCTGGAATTGAGCGTGCGCGACGGCGCGCTGGTTTCAGCGCGGATCGGCGGTTCGGCGGTTGTCGTCAGCGAGGGCGTTCTGCTGTGATGGATGGCGTCGAGAACGGCACGATCCTCCGGCTGTCGCGGGTCGATGCGCTGGTCGAATCCTATGACTGGGCCTTCGCGCGCGAGAATGCGCAGAAGATCACTGCACATTGGGCTGACATCAGCACCGGCAAGCCCGCGATGTTCAATGGCCGCGTCATGCTTCAGCACCGCGCTGCGATCCGCGACGGCGTGTTCCAGGCCGGCTATTTCGAGACGGACTATGCGGCCTTCATGACCTGGCGCGATGCCGGCTATCCCGGCCCCGCCATCCGCAACGGCTTTGCCATGGCGGCGCTCAGGGCCAATGACGGCGCCTTTCTCTGCGGCAAGATGGGCGAGCACACGGCCAATGCCGGCAAGGTCTATTTCGCTGCCGGCACGCCCGATCGCGAGGATGCCCGCCCGGACGGCACGCTCGACCTCGCCGGCAGCGTCACCCGCGAGCTTGGCGAGGAGACCGGCCTGCGCGTCGAGGAGCTTGTTGTGGGGGAAGGCTGGACGGCATTGATCGAGCAGGGCCGCATCGCCTTCATGCGGGAGGTCCGGATCAATCTGCCGGCCAATGAGGCGCGAGCGCTCATGCTGGAGCGGATGAAGCATCTCCAAGAGGAGGAGCTGTCCGACATCGTCATCGTGCGGGATCTCGCCGAGACCGAGAAGCACGACATGCCGCCCTTCATGCGCCGCTATCTCGCACATATCTTCGACGGCAAGTGATCCTGCCTGTTCCGCGAAAGTGACCCGATGAGCTCCGCCGAGACCAGCTATCCGGAAGCCCTGCCGCTGCCGGCCGAAAACCCCTTCGCGACGCGCTGGGAGACGCCGTTCCGGCTGCCGCCTTTCGCGGCGATCAAGCCGGAGCA
The DNA here is from genome assembly GCA_039808685.1 of Allobosea sp. Classification (GTDB taxonomy): domain Bacteria; phylum Pseudomonadota; class Alphaproteobacteria; order Rhizobiales; family Beijerinckiaceae; genus Allobosea. The sequence continues at coordinate 40,568 of JBDHTM010000032.1, forward strand.
TATTCGCCCGGCGTTCGACGCCGCGCTCGCCAAGCACAAGGCCGAGATCGCGGAGATCGTCGCCGACAAGGCCGAGCCCGATTTCGCCAACACGATCGAGGCGCTGGAGCGGGCAGGGCGAGCGCTCAGCCGCGTTGGCGGCGTGTTCTACAACCTGACCGGCGCCGACACGAACGAGGCGCTGCAGGCGATCGAGCGCGAGATGTCGCCGATCACCTCGCGGCACTGGTCGGCGATCATGATGGACGAAGGGCTGTTCGCCCGCGTCGATGCGGTCAATGCCAAGCGGGAGGGGCTCGGTCTGAACCCGGAGCAGGCGCGTCTGCTGGAGCGTAGCTACAAGGGCTTCATCCGCTCGGGCGCGAAGCTCGATGCCGAGGACAAGAAGCGCCTCGCCGCGATCAGCGAGCGGCTGGCCGGGCTTGGCACGCAGTTCAGCCAGAACGTGCTGAAGGATGAATCCTCCTATGCGCTTTTCATCGAAGATGTGGCGGGGCTAGCCGGGTTGCCAGAGTTCCTGAAGGCGGCGATGGCGCGCGCCGCGGCTGATCGCGGCAAGCCCGACCAGCATGCGGTGACGCTATCGCGCTCCATCATCGAGCCTTTCCTGACCTTCTCGACCCGCCGCGATCTGCGCGAGGAAGCCTTCATCGCCTGGAGCAGGCGCGGCGAGAACGGCGGGGATAGCGACAACCGCGCGATCGTCGCCGAGATGGTGAAGCTCAGGGCCGAGAAGGCGAAGCTCCTGGGCTATCCGACCTTCGCGCATTTCAAGCTCGACGACGCCATGGCGAAGACGCCGGAGCATGTGCGCGGGCTCTTGGAACTGGTCTGGAAGCCGGCCAAGGCGCGCGCAGCCCGCGAGGCCGCCGATCTGGCGGCGCTGGCGCAGGACGAGGGCGAGAACGGCCCGATCCGGCCCTGGGACTGGCGCCATTATGCCGAGAAGGTCAGGCAGAAGACCTATGCGCTCGACGAGGCTGTGCTGAAGCAATATCTCCAGCTCGACCGCATCCGGCAGGCGGCTTTCGATGTTGCCGGCAAGCTCTTCGGGCTGTCCTTCGCGGAGCGGCCGGAGCTGAAGGGCTATCATCCGGACGTGCGTATCTTCGAGGTCACGGAGACGGCGAGCGGGCGCCATATCGGCCTGTTCGTGGGCGATTATTTCGCCCGTGCCTCGAAGCGCTCGGGCGCCTGGATGAGCGCCTTCCGCGGCCAGCGCAAGCTCGATGGCGAGACCCGGCCGATCATCGTCAATGTCTGCAATTTCGCGAAGCCGGCCGAGGGTCAGCCCGCGCTGCTCTCGCTCGACGATGCACGCACGCTGTTCCACGAATTCGGCCATGCGCTGCACGGTCTGCTCTCGGACGTGACCTATGGCTCGCTGGCGGGCACGTCGGTTGCGCGCGATTTCGTCGAACTGCCCTCGCAGCTCTACGAGCACTGGTTCCTGACGCGCGAGGTGATGCGCGAATACTGCCGCCATGCCGAGACGGGCGAGCCGATTCCCGAAGCGTTGATCGAGAAGATCGAGAAAGCCCAGACCTTCAACCAGGGCTTCGCCACGGTGGAATACACCTCCTCGGCGCTGGTCGATCTCGCCTTCCATTCGCTGGAGGCGCCGGTCGAGGTTGATCCGCTTGCCTTCGAGGCGGCGGAGCTCGCGCGCATCGGCATGCCCGCCGAGATCACCATGCGCCACCGCACGCCGCATTTCACTCATGTCTTCTCGGGCGACGGCTACTCGGCCGGCTATTACAGCTATCTCTGGTCGGAGGTGATGGATGCCGACGCCTTCAATGCCTTCACTGAGACCGGAGACGTGTTCTCGCCGGCGGTCGCGGAGAAGCTGAAGCGCTATATCTATTCGGCCGGCGACACGCGCGATGCGGCGGAGGCCTATACGCTCTTCCGCGGGCGGTTGCCGACGCCGGATGCCTTGCTGGAGAAGCGCGGGCTGGCGGCTTAAGCCGCCACATTCCGTCATGGTCGGGCTTGTCCCGACCATCCATGTCTTCCTTCGGCGAGAGCGGTGTTCAAGGCGTGGATGCTCGCCACAAGGGCGAGCATGACGGCGCTGGCTTTTGCCTTACCCCGGATAACCGAACTTCGCCTTGGTCGCGCGGATCTGGCCGATTGCGCCGGCTTCGTTGCCGGCGGCACAAGCCGAGCGGGCGCGGGAAATCTCGCCGCTGACACGGTCATGCACGCTCTTGGTGGTGTGGCCGGTGTCCAGATCGTTGTCGATCACCGCCTGGAAGCGCTCGACCTCGCCGGAGCAGCCGGTGCCCGAGGGCATGCGGAAGGTGTTCGGCGTCACGCCGGGCGCGGCCTGCGACGGCGGCGGGGCCGGGGGCGGGCCGCCCGACGGTGTCTGGCAGGCGGAAAGCAGGAGCGCGGCGAAGGCCGGGACGAGGACGGTTGAGGCGCGCATCTGAAAAGCTCCGGCGGATCGTGCGCGAAACATGACCGATTCCTCCGACGCGGCAAAGCGCCCGTCAATCGCGTTCCGGCATGAACAGGGCGACGAAGGTGAAGAGGGCCGCGGCACCGGCCGCGAGCCAGATCGCATCGAGCCCGATCCGGCTGTGAGCGACCGCACCGGCAATCGCGCCGCTGAGCAGCCCGAGCCAGAGCACGAAATGGCGCAGGAAGGCGAGTTTCGGTCCGCCGAGCAGGGTGCCGGCGATGCGCTGTCCCATCTTCACCAGCGTGCCGGTCATATAGGTCAGGCCGATCGTGACCTCGCCGTCGCGCTGGAAGACGCTGTTCTCGGCGCCCATCGCCATGGCGAGCACGCCGGCTCCGGCCATGGCGAAACCGATCGAATCGAGGCCAGCCGAGATCAGCAGGGCCAGCGTGACGAAGGCCAGCACGGCCCCCTTCCGCTGGCGCCTTGCAAAATGGCCGGCCAGCGAACCACCGACGACGCCGAGGACGAAAAGCCCGAGGATCGTCACGGCGAGCAGGATGCCGCCAGCGTGCCGGCCTGCGAGCTCGATGGCGAAGCGGGTGGTGTTGCCGCTCATGAAGGAAACGAAGAAGCCGCCGAGGCTGAGGAAGCCGAGTGCGTCAACGAAACCTGCAAGACCCGACAGGCAGAAGGCAAGCCAGATGACAGGCCGCTCATAGCTCATCACGGGCGGGCGCTCCGCTATTCGACGCCGGCCCCGCGGGGCGCGACCGCCGGCCGAATCGCGCTTCGCCATTCTAATTCACAGAGGCCGTCTGTTCTTAATTCAAATCGGCATGCGACATATGCTTGCGCTTCGCCCCATGCTTCGGTTACATCCTGTCCCCGTCGATTTGAGGAACGCCCGTGGTTTCGACCGCCCGCCATGACCTGACGAAGGACTGCGCCGCTGCGCAGGTCGTCGGCATGCGCGCCCGCGCTCCGTTCTCGCTTCTTGGCCTTCTTCTCCTTAGCCGCCCCTGAGGGCCGGCCGGGCATGCTGCCTGGGCGCTCAGGGGACTGACGAGAACCGCCGACAGAAAACCCAGCGCCCGCCTTTCCCATAATTCCGCGGCGCGCCGACACCCGGAAGCAGAACCATGACCAACCCGACCCAGTCCGGCTCCGCCAAAGACCGCATCCTGATCTTCGACACCACCTTGCGCGACGGCGAGCAGTGCCCTGGCGCCACCATGACCTTCGAGGAGAAGCTGGAGATCGCCGATGCGCTCGACGCGATGGGCGTCGACATCATCGAAGCCGGCTTCCCGATCGCTTCGGACGGCGATTTCGAGGCGGTGTCCG
>JBDHTM010000033.1:0-44123 GCA_039808685.1 Allobosea sp.
GCCGGCAGCGCCCGTTTGTCGGCGATCGCCTTGATCAGGCGGAAATCGTCCCAGGCCAGGGGCTTCGCGGCTTGATTCATCCGCTCACTCTCGGCCAAGGCGCGATCCCCTTCAAGGCGGGTTGCCGTCACGCCAGGGCCGGCTTGGCGGAGGCAGAGTTGCGCGAGCCGGTGACCGCAAGCGCACCGTCACCGATCAGGACATGCGCGAAGGCGGTGAGCGCCAGGAAGGCGGGATATTCCCAGCCGCCGTTCGGGGCGTTGAAGACCCAGCCGTTGCCAGCGTGGACCGAAAGCGCGCCGAGCAGGATCGGGATCAGCGCCAGCGAGACATAGCGGCCGTGGAAGCCGACGAGGATGGCGAGGCCGCCGAGAAGCTCGGCCAGCATGATCGGCCAGGCGAGAAAGCCCGGCAGCCCAACCTGCCCGAGGAAGCCGGTGAAGCCGGCCGGCGTGAAGATGACGAGCTTGAGATAGGCATGGGCGATGAACATCACGCCGAGAGCGACGCGAAGGCCAAGAGCGCCGTAGGGGGCAAGGCGATTGTCGATCATGGGAAGTCTCCTGAAAACGGGACCGGTTGGTCTCGCGGCAGAAGATCGGGTAGCCTGATCCGCAAATCAAATTGTCATTTGGCGTTCGATACATTGCATGTATGCAATGTTATGCCTCTGGCGTTCGGTCCCTTCCATCCCGATCTTCCAGCCAACGGAGCGGATGCCGCTCATCGTGATCAGGAAAACGGAGGACCCCACCATGCAGATCAACGGCCTTCACCACGTCACCGCCATCTCCGGCCCGGCCCGCCGCAACCTCGACTTCTATGCCCGCGTGCTCGGCCTGCGCCTCGTCAAGAAGACCGTCAATTTCGACGATCCCGGCACCTATCACCTCTATTTCGGTGACGCGGATGCGGCGCCCGGCTCGATCCTGACCTTCTTCCCCTGGGAGCATGCCGCGCCCGGCCGTCTCGGCATCGGCGAGACGCAGGAGACGGTCTTCCGGGTTCCGGAAGGGTCGATCGGCTTCTGGGCCCATCGCTTCGTCGAGCAGGGCGTGCCGCATGAGGCGCCGGCCAAGCGCTTCGGCGAAACCGTGCTCAGCTTCCGTGATCCCGACGGCATGAGGCTCGCATTGGTCGGCCTGCCGGGCGTGGAGAGGGAGCCGGCCTGGGTCGAGGTTGGCATTCCCGCCGAGCATGCGCTGCGCGGCTTTCATAGCGTCAGCCTGCTGCTGGCGGAGGCTGCACCGACTGCCGCCGTCCTCAGCGACGTCTTCGGCTTCACGGAGATCGGGCGCGAGGACACGCTGATCCGCTATGCCGCGAAGGGCACGGCGATCGGCGGGGTGATCGACCTGCGCGTCGCCGGCGGCTTCCTGCCGGCCCGGCAGGGTGCGGGCTCGGTCCACCACATCGCCTTCCGCGCGGCGGACGACGCCGCGCAGCAGGAGATGGTCCGCCGTCTCGTCCAGAACCATGGCATCAGCCCGACGGAGCAGCGCGACCGGAACTATTTCCGCTCGGTCTATTTCCGCGAGCCCGGCCATGTCCTGTTCGAGATTGCGACGGATATCCCGGGCTTCGCGGTCGACGAGCCTGCGGCCGAGCTCGGCCGCTCGCTGAAGCTGCCGCCGCAATATGAGGCGCATCGCAAGGAGATCGAGGCCGTCCTGCCCGATCTCGGCTGACGAAACTCGCCGCTCACCCGGACGGGCGGGCGGCAGAAGGAATATCTCGACGCCCTGCCTGCTTGTCGCAAGGGGCAGGGCGCCTCGGCTTGATCAGGGAGACAGACCATGACAGCCCCGGCCGCTAATGCCGATTTCATCCATGTCTTCGAGCCCGGCAATGACAACGCCCGCCGGCCGCTCCTGCTCCTGCACGGCACTGGAGGCGACGAGCGCGACCTCCTGTCGCTCGGCCGCACCGTCGCACCCGGCGCAAGTCTGCTCTCGCCGCGCGGCAAGGTGCTGGAAGGAGCGGCGCCGCGCTTCTTCCGTCGCCTCGCGGAGGGTGTCTTCGACGAAGCCGACCTCAGGCGTCGCACCGACGAACTGGCGGAATTCGTGCTCGCGGCGCGCGAGCGCTACGGCTTGCCGGCGCCGATCGCGCTGGGTTTCTCCAACGGCGCCAATATCGCGGCAGCCATGCTGATGCAGCAGCCCGAGATCTTGGCCGGTGCCGCTCTGTTGCGCGCGATGGTGCCCTTTCCGGAGCCGCCGCAGGCTGATCTCGCCGGCAAGCCGGTGCTGATCCTCTCGGGCGCGTTCGATCCGATCGTGCCGAAGGCCAATGCCGAGGCTCTGGCGCGGCAGCTCGGCGAGAGCGGTGCGACGGTTGAGCATCGCGTGCTGCCGGCGGGACACGGCCTCGGCCAGTCCGACATCGGCTTGCTCAAAGGCTGGCTGGCAGGCCTGTGACCGGACAGGGCGTCGCGGAGAACCGTCCGCGGTGCAAGCGGGCCGGGCCTTGTCGGAAACCTTCAATCGATCAGGGGTATGAGGACGGCCATCGTGATGGCCAGAAGCAAGAGCACGCGCAACAGAACGGCGCGCTGGCTCGAAATCGGAACATCCACTGAATGCGACAGGGCACGCATCCTCGACCTCCCAATCGACGTACGTCAGGGGATCGTGAGACCAGATGACGCATCCGGCAAGCCGGCTGAAGATGCCGGGCGGTGGACAACTCCGCATGTCGTGATCGTCAAGCCTGCGGAGCGGCGGCTCCGATGTCGGGAGGTTTCCGCGAGCGGTTGTCCGCATCCACTGGGAAGCTCAGGCGGCGACCGTCGCGCTCCCGATCGGATCCGCCACGATGACACGACAGGCCCTGCTGGCCTGCTCGGCCATCAGGGCCTGGTCGATCCGGCGGCGATACTCCGCCCAGGTGCCCAGGCTCAAGCCGCAATTGGCGCAGGAGACAACGCTCGCATCGCTCAGCGTGTGCGGAATCGACACGCCCGGCGAGCCGCAATCCCCACAATGAAACCCGTCTTGTCTCAACGCGATACCATCCGTGCTCGTCGACGACGTAACGGCAATATGCTCGCCGCGCCGGCATCAAGGGCCCTTGCAGATGACTATGGGCTGAATGCGCGGTTCAGGATTGGAAGCGGCGGCTACTCGGTAGGCAGGACGGGTTCGCAATGATCGGCCTGCTGCTCCCGATCGAGAAGGTCGCCACCCGAGACCACCAGGCGCAAAGCCGGTCGGCCGGCCGGCTGGGTCGAGCGGGCATCCTTGCGATGGGCGGCCGCACGACGAATCTGGGCGCGTCGGGCGATGAGCGACATATGTTGCTTATGTTTCATGACTGTATGACCTGGAGCCGCGGCCGCATCTTCTCTCCATGGGAGGAGCCGCGCACCCCCCATTTGGGGGAGCGGCTGAAAACGCGCGCGAATTTCGGAAAAGTCAGACCGCAACGCGCAAGATCGTACCGCGCCCCCGTTGATGGTCGATAGCAGTCAGTGCGGCACCGCGAAGCCGGCGACCGTCGCCGCGCTTTCGTCCGATCGAGTGCGGGAAGGGCTGGCCGTCGCCCGTTCTGATTACCCGGATGCTGGCCAAAGGGGTCGCCAACGAAGCAATCGCGCACGAGGGCTACCGCCAGCCCTCTGGAGGGAAGCGCCAGGCGAACATCTGGCGGGGACTTTGATGGAAACTCTGCAGCGATACACGCAGATTCGCGAAATTGCGCGGACATACCAGTGCCGCGGTAAGCGCGGGTGCGTTAACGCGCTGATTTTGTAGGATTTTATGGTCGGAGCGAGAGGATTCGAACCTCCGACCCCTTGTCCCCCAGACAAGTGCGCTAACCGGGCTGCGCTACGCTCCGACGGCTCGGCTTATAGTGGCGAGGCGCGGCAGATGCAATGCGCTTCGACATAATCATGAACAACCTGGTCGTCGGGCAGGGAGGCCCGGAGCGTGGGCTTCCCTTCGTTAACTCTCGCTTAAGCATGTGGTTGCCGGGACGGTGCCATCCGGCCAATGTCATCTCGGGCGGGGAGGCGTTCAACGGCGGAAGCGATCATGTCCATGGCGAGCCTTACGATCTCCGGTGCCGAGCCGAACCGCCGCAGCACGGTGCAGCCGGTCGGTTCGCTTGCAGGCTTCTTCGAAGAGGTCGCACCCGATTGGCACTCGCAATGGGCCTGGGACAACTATGAAGCGACCATCCTCGGGCTCGCACATCAGTTCGGCCTGCGCAGCGTCTGCGAGATCGGCGGTGGGCGCGACCCGCTGTTCACGCAGGAAGAGGCCACCCGCAACGGCATCGAGCTTATCGTCAACGACATCGATGCCGGCGAGCTCGCACTCACGGGGCGCGGGCTCAGGACTGCGCGCTTCGACATCGCCGGCGATCTGAGCGAGCCGGATGTCCGGCGCGGCGGCTACGACATGATGGTCTCGCGCATGGTCTTCGAGCATGTCGATGGCGTCGAGCGGGCCTGGGCCAACATCCATGAATTGCTGGCGCCGGGTGGCGTGGCCCTGGCCTTCTTCCCGACGCTGTGGGCCCCGGTCTTCGCGCTGAACCATATCCTGCCGGAGAAGGTCTCGCACGCCATCGTCCATGCCCTGTTCCCGGCGCGCCGCGATGGCGGTGGCGATCCGAAATTCCCGGCGCTCTATGACTGGTGCCGTGGCAGTCCCGCCTTGCTCGAGCCGATGCTGAAGCGGGCGGGCTTCGCCGAAACCCATGTCCAGCGCTTCTGGGGACACGGCTATTTCGACCGGATGCCGGGCTTGAAGCAGGTCGATCACGCCTTCAACGCATTGGCGGCTCGGATCGGCTGGAACTTCGTCACGACCTATGCCTATGTCGTTGTGCGCAAGGGCAGGGGCTGACAAGCCCACGCTGATTGCCGTTCCGGCGGACAATGCCAGCGGCCTCGGGTTTCTACCCGGCGGTGTGGCCGGCTTGCTGGCCCTTTCGCCAATGCGATCCGTCGCGCGCGGGGCCGCTTCCGCGTGCCGATGAAAGCCGCAGCCAACGTCCGAGCGGGCGCTCGATCCAGCGATAGAGCAGTGTGGACGCAAGCGCGGCTATGATCATGGCGACCATGATGTAGATCTCCAGCGGCAGCGCTCCCCCCACCAGCCTAATCCAGATCTCCCGAAGCGGCCGCAAGGCGAAGGGGTGGAAGAGGTAGAGGCTGTAGGAAGCGTTGCCGAGCCCGGTGAGAAGCAGGACCAGACGGGGAGGCGCACCACGATAGAGCGCGGCGCCACCGACGATCAGCACGGCGGCACCGCCCCAGCGCAGCGCCGGTGCGATCGTCGCCGCCGCGTCGAGAGCAGGAAACCTGAACATCCCGGCAAATCCAAGGGCGACCATCAGCGCGGCGACCGCCCCCGGCAGCCTGGCGCCTTGCCGGTAGAGCAGCGCCAGCAGGCAGCCGAACAGGAATTCGAGGATGATCTGCTGCGTCCAGAAGGCGAACTGCACCTGGGTCGGCTGAAGGAGGATCCCGGCGAGCGCGAAGCCGCCGATCGCCAGCGCGAGCGCCATCATGCCGCGCCGCAGGGGCAGCAGCATCGCTCCGGCGAACAGCATGTAGAAGAACATTTCCAGGTTGAGCGTCCAGCCCAGCGCCATCACCGGGCGGATCTCGTCGCCGTCGCGCAGGCTGGGGATGAAGAGATAGGATTTGAGGATGTGCTGCCAGTCGCCGAGCGGGACGTTCAGAAGCTTCGGAGCCAAGAGGCCGCCGATCAGCAGGACGCTGGTCAGGAGCCAGTAGAGCGGCACGATTCTGGCGATGCGCCGGCCGAGGAAGACCCTCCAGGCCCCCGGCTGGCCGAACAGCTCGGCCGAGGTGTGGACCATGATGAAGCCGGAGATCACGAAGAAGATGTCGACGCCGATGCCTCCGTGCATGAAGGAGGGATCGATGGCGCTGAGACCAACGCGCGGGCCGATCGCCTCCGTCTCATGAGCGGCATGGGCGAAAACGACCAGGAGCGCCGCGACGGCGCGCAGCGCTTGGATGCTCTCGATCTGGCCGGTGGCTGCCGCCCGGGCGGCCGGTGGCGATGCCGTCGTCATCGGCGGCCCCCGGCCGTGCCGTCATGCGGTCCCAGCGCCGCCAGGCCCCAGATCAAGCCCAGCATCAGGTAGAGATGCCGCCAATGGTCGCTGTCGATCTGGAAGCCCTGCAGGATGGTGACGAAGAGAACGGACCAGATCGCGATCGCATGCAGCTGGGTCGGCCCCGGCCGGAACACCAGCCGCCAGCCCACATAGCAGGTCGCCACCATCAGGCTGATCCATGACAGGCCGCCGAGCCAGCCATAGGAGGCGAAGGCGTTGATGTAGACGTTGTGCGGGTCGGCCTGGTTGAAGATCCAGCGGAATTGCAGCGGCCCGAAGCCGTTGGGCGCGTCCAGCAGCATCGGGATGGCGCGCAATTGGTTGCCGAAGCGGCCGGTGACGCCTTGGTCGTAGTCCTGGTCGAGGCTGGCGCGCGTGTCGAAGACATTGCGGATGTCCTCGAACGACAGCGCGACCAAGAGCGCCGCGATCATCGCGACGAAGGCGATCAGCGACATCACGACGATACGGCCCCGGCTGGCGGCGTTCGGCGCGGTCAGGAAGGTGAGGGCGATCATGATTGCGGTCGAGACGACGAGTACGCCCCAGGCGCCGCGGGAGAAGCCCAAGAACAGCGCGGCGAGGGGAACGCTGAGCGTGATCAGGCCGCGCACCATCCCGACCTGCCCGGTCAGGATGCGTTGCAGCACATAGACGATCGGCAGCACCAGGTAGGGACCCAGCACGTTGGGATCCTTGAAGGTGCCGGAGGCGCGCCCGTAGAGCGTGAAGATCGAACCGAGCCCAGCGATATCGAAATAGCCGAGAATGGCTGCGAAACCCGCTATCCAGGCTGCGAAGAGGTAGCCGCGGCGCAGCGTCTCGAGTCGGCCGGCCGCATCCTGCGACATGATCCCGGCGATGAAGACCGCCGTGATCATCAGATAGACCGACACTGCGGTGAAGCGCACGGAATCGCCGTCGCTCATCCAGGGGATGAGGGAGAAGATGCCGCCGAGATTGTAGCCGAGCAGCAGAATGGCCAGCGGCAGCAATTTCTGCGAGAAGCGGATGCCGGTCAGCGTGAAGACGAACAGCGTCAGGAGGAAGACGACTTCATAAGGCGAGGGCTCGACCAGGGCGAGCCCGCTGGAGGCGCCGAGCAGCCACAGGGTGCCGCGCTTGATCGCGCCATAGGACACCGTCAGGCGCGGCGCCTGGCGCTCCTGGGGCGGATCGTGCGCGAGCGCGCTCAATAAGCGTTCTCGTTCTTGGTCAGGAGCGAGAACGGCGTCTTGACGAGGATGTAGAGGTCGAGCAGCACCGACCAGTTCTCGATATAGTAGAGATCGTGCTCGACGCGCCGCTGGATCTTCTCGTCGGTATCGGTTTCGCCGCGCCAGCCGTTGATCTGGGCCCAGCCGGTGATGCCGGGCTTGACCTTGTGGCGCGCGAAATAGCCGTCCACCACCTGCTCATAGGCGCGATTGGCGGTCCTGGCATGGATCGCATGCGGGCGCGGCCCGACCAGCGAGAGGTCGCCCTTGAACACGACGTTCAGCAGCTGCGGCAGCTCGTCGATTGAGGTCTTGCGGATGAAGCGGCCGACACGCGTCACGCGCGGATCGTCCCTGGTGACCTGCTTGGCCGCGGCAGGGTCGGCCATGTCGTGGCGCAGCGAGCGGAACTTCAGGACGTCGACGGTCTCGTTGTTGAAGCCGTAGCGCTTCTGGCGGAAGAACACCGGCCCCTTGGAGTCGAGCTTGATCGCGATGGCCGTCACCAGCATCACTGGCGAGAGCGCGATCAGGGCGAGCGTGCCGACGACCTTGTCGAACGCCCATTTCACGACGATGTCCCAGTCGGCGATCGGCCTGTCGAAGACGTCGAGCACCGGCACGGCGCCGAAATAGGAATAGGAGCGCGGCCGTAATCTGAGCTTCGACATGTGGGCGGAGAGGCGGATGTCGATCGGCAGCACCCAGAGCTTGCGCAGCATGGTCAGGAGCCGCGCCTCGGCCGAGATCGGCAGAGTGAAGATGACGAGGTCGAGCTTGGTGCGGCGCGCGAATTCGACGAGATCGTCGATCGTGCCGAGCTTGGGGTAGCCGGCGACGAGATCGGGCGAACGCTCGTCATTGCGGTCGTCGAATACGCCGCAGATCCGCAGGCCGGTATCCTTCTGGCTTTCCAGGGCGCGGATCAACGCCTCGCCTGCTTCGCCGCCGCCGACGATCGCAGTGCGGCGCTCCAGCCGGCCGGTGCGGGTGAGATGGCGCACGCCCAACGTCATGGCGATGCGCCCGGCCAGCAGCCCGCCGGCTCCGGAGAAGTAGAAGCCGATCAGCCAGCCGCGCGACACCTGATCGCCGATCTTCAGGAAGAAGAAGGCGGCGAGCGCGACCAGGAATAGCATGGTCCAGCCGGCGAGCAGCCGCACGGCGCTGCCGATGACATGGCGCAGCGCACCGATCGGATAGAGCTGCAAAGCCTGGAAAAGCACGAGCGCACCGATGGCGAGTGTGCCGACCGTCGCCTGATAGGGCAGGGTGTATTCGACCTTCCCGGCGGCATAGAGCCAGTAGACCAGCCCGCCGGCACCGAGCACGGCGATCAGGTCGAGCAGCCGCGCCACGCCTTCGATCATCACCGGCGAGAGGGTCGGCTTGACGGGGATCGCCGCGATGCGTTCGGCGAGCGGATGGAAGCGCCGCGTCTGGCCCGGCTCGGTTCCGCCGAACACGCCTGGCGTCGCCGAGGCGGCCGCATCCGCCTTCATCATATCGCGGACGTCGAAAGTCCCCATGACCCTTACACCCTCAACTCGGAGCGCCGCGCACGGGTGCAGCGATCCCGGTTCGGCTCTACCCGAAATTGCTCACGGAACATTTAATCGGACCGCTTGCTGTTTTTGTGGATTCGTAAACCCCCGGAGCCGGGTAAAGGCGCTTGGCGGGCACTCCGCGGACGGTCTCAGAACCCGATGGCGAAAAAGTGGATTTTGTCTTGGCCGGCCAGTGCTTTGACGCAGGTTTGAATCCGCCGAAAATCGCGCGAATTCCCGCAAGTGATTGTTATTGCAAGTGATCGCGAGTTGACAGAGCAGGGCTGCGAGGGCATATTGGCTATCGATGAGTGTCTGAGAAGCATATATCGCTCTCGATGAGCGCCGCGCCCCGACGGGTGTTTTGCCTGTGGCGCCGGCTGATGGAGTAATGCTCCGGCCAAGTCTTCTTTTCGGAACTATCGCTTTAAAACTCTAACGATTGCTTGGCTGTCCCTGCGTCGCATCCGTGACGTTCAGCGCCGGCTTCGCCCGTGTGCAACATGTCTTTTCATTGGTTGGTTCTGCTCGCGGCCATTGCCGTCGAGATCGTCGCGACGGCCGCGCTGAAGTCGGCTGTCTCCACCTCATGGCTCGTCGGCACGTTGCCGCTGATCCTGATCGGTTTCTCCTTCATCCTGCTCAGCATCGCGCTGCGCGTCATCCCGATGGCGGTCGCCTATGCCGTCTGGGAAGGGCTCGGCATCGTCGGCATCGCGCTGATCGGCCATGTACTCTTCGGCGAGCACCTGACCTTTGCGCGTGCGGCGGGTCTCGCCGCGATCCTGGCAGGCATCCTGCTCATCGAGAACGGGGTAGGACACGAACGCAGCGGGGATCACGGGAGGCTCGTGTGAGCATCTCCCTTATGCAGGCTGCGCCGTTTCTCTGGCTCCTGCTTGCCGTCGCCCTCGAAATCGGCGGCACCTATCTGCTCAAGCTCTCCGACGGGATGAGCCGTCGCAAGACGGGTGCCGGCGGCATCGTCCTCGTCATGGGAGCCTTCGCCGCGCTGGCCAAGGCGATCGAGGGCATGGATCTCTCCGTCGCCTATGCCGTCTGGGGCGGGGCTGGTCTGGTCATCACAGCGATCATCGGCGCGCTGGTCTTCGGCCAGCGTATCAGGCCGGTGGGCTGGCTGGGCATCCTGCTCGTGGTCGGCGGCGTCGTCGCGCTCAAGCTGGTTTGAGGCTGATCTGCACCATCACCCTTGTCACTCCGGGGCTTCGCCCTCGGGTCCGACCTTTGGTCGGCCCAGGGATAAACTCCGCGGAGAATCCGGAACTGACGACCGGGTGAAACCTTTCAACCGCATGATCTCAAGCGCTCATCCCGTCGTGGTTTCCGGGGTTGCCTGCGCCCCGGGATGACGAGGAGGGCGCCTCACGTGACGCCCCGCGCCTTCAGCGCATCGCGATAGGCGGCGATGACGCCGTCGATCATCGCGTTGAGGCAGAAATTCTGCCGGACATGTCCGGCGAGGTCGGCCGCCTGGGCAAGGCGCTCAGCCTCCGGCGTCTCCAGCATGGTGCGGATCGCCCCGGCAAGGACTGTCGGGTCGTCGGCCGGGATCAGCCGCTGGCGATGGCGGGGACCGTAGATTTCGCCGATCCCGCCGACATCGGTCGAGATCAGCGGTTGCGCGGCTGCGGCGGCTTCGAGGATGACATAGGGCAGGGATTCGGCCCGCGACGGAATGACCATTGTGCGGGCGCGGGCCAGTGCCTTGCGGATCGGCGCCGGCGGCTCGAAGGTGCATTGGCCGGCGATGCCGCGCTCGCGCGTCATCTGCCGCAGATCCTCCTCGTCCGGCCCCGAGCCGACAATGAGGATCCGCGGCATCAGTCCATCCCGCCGGCGCAGCAGCGCCAGCGCTTCGATCAGCGTGTCGACACCCTTGGCCGAGCGCAATTCCCCTAGGTAAAGCAGGTCGAATTCCGCAGCGCGATGGTCGATCGGCTCGAATTCCGCTTCGGAAACGCCGTTGAGCACGATGCGGTGGTCGGTGCGCGGCGGATGTCCGATATGGACCTCGAAGCGGCTGGCGATGAAGCGGCTCTCGAACAGGAACATGTCGGTCGCGCCCTCGAGCAGCCGCTCGACGCTCATATAGATTTTATGCTCGGTGCTGCCGGGCTTGTAGTTGAAGCTGCCGCCATGGGGAGTATAGGCGGTGACATAGCGCCGGCCGGGCGAAAACAGCGCGGGGATGCGGCCATAAACCCCGCCCTTCGAGCCATGGCAATGCACGACGTCCGGCGCGAGGCGCCGCCGCAGCGATATCTCGGAGAGTTGCGCCTTGAGATCGGTCGCGCTCGGATAGCGCGACATCGGCACCCGCGTGATGCCCAGCGTCAGCTGGCTGCCGAGCTCGTGAAAGACGTCGTCGGCCCGCGCGCCCCCGGTGCTCGAATCGCAGAAGATCCCGACATCATGCCCGCGCTCGACCTGGCCGCGCGCCGCGTCGAGCACATGCCGGAACAGCCCGCCGAGCGGCGCGCGGAAGACGTGCAGGATCTTCAGGGGGCGGGACGAGAGGCCCTCCGTCATGGGTTCGGCCGATCTCAGAACCAGCGTTCCTTGATGACGATCGTGTCACCCGGCTGGACCGGATAGGTGATCGGCACGGTCGCGGTCACGGTCTGGCCGTCGATCTGGCGCGTCACCTCGGCCGAGGAGCGCTGGCCGCGCGGGGTGAACCCGCCGGCGATGGCGACGGCCGTCTGCACGGTCATGCCGTTCACATAGGGGAACTGGCCGGATTGGGTGACCTCGCCGAGCACGAAGAACGGCCGGTAGGTGTCGACCTCGACCGAAACCTTGGGCTCGCGCAGATAGCCGCCGCGCAGCTTGGCCTCGATCGCCTGGGCGAGCTGCTGCGTCGTGCGGCCTTGCGCTTCGACCGAGCCGATCAGCGGCATGGCGATGCGTCCGGCGCCATCGACCGCGTAGATGTTCGAGAGATTGTCCTGTCCGAAGACGATGACGCGCAGCCGGTCACCGCTGGCGAGCCGGTAAGGGCCGACCGGCTCGGCGAGCACATAGTCCGACGCCGGGTAGCGGGGCGCGCAGGCGCCCGCGGTCAAGGCGGCGGCTAAGGCGAGAGAGGCGAGGCGTCGACTCATCACAGGCTTATCCGTGCAGAACTCGCCCGATCTTTATGCGCGACATGGTTAACAAAAGCTTCCCGCGGGCTGCTGCCAGTATCGCGGATCGTGTTTGGAAGGCAGCGCAACGGGCTGACTTCAGTCATCCGAACAGGGCGCTGAACGCGCGAACGCTGCCGACTGCCAGGTTGTGGGGCGGGCGGCAATCGGCAGCGGCCCGGTCATGGCGACACGTTTGATCGGGCGGCTCAGAGATTCGCTCGGTCCTGTTGAAGCGCAGGTGAAGCGATCCTGCCCAGCTGTGGCAATATCTCGTTAACCTTCCTTACCGCGTTGCGACTTTCTGGTCAGAAGCGCCGCGGGTGAGCGGAGGAGGCCCGCCGTCCGGGTCTGCAGGGAGGGCTCTGCGTTTACGATCGGCTGCGGCGTCCCGTTTCGAAGGCCGTCGCCTCGCGCTTTCGGGTTGGGTTTCGAGCTCGGGTGCGCAGCCGCTCGTGTCCTGGAAAAGACGAGGGCTGCGGCTTGGTTCGAATGGGCGGAGCTGGACCCTCTCGTGGAGCCGCATCCGTGCAAGGGTGGGCGAAAAAGGGCGAGATTGGCGCGCCGTGCCGCCAACGTTTACTCCGCAATAACCTTACCGAGTATTCAATGTCGCCCGCGTCCCTTCCAAGGGGCGAGCGTTTTGCGTCGATAGGTGGGCCCATGACCGCTCAAGCTGGGATTGATGCGCACGGTGCCGGTGAAGGCCGGGGCGACATGCTCGATCTCTCCGCACTCTGGGCGGCGATCAAGCGTCGCAAGTTCTGGGTCATCGGGCCGACCGTGGCAGCCCTCGGCCTGTCCTTCGTCGCGGTGAACATCGTGACGCCACGCTATACCGGCGAGGCACGGCTGCTGCTGGAAAATCGCGGCAGCTTCTATGCGATGCCGGGTCAGTCGCTGCCGGACAGCGCCGGTCAGTTCGATTCGGAGGCTGTGCAGAGCCAGGTTCAGGTCATCATGTCGCGCGATCTGGCGCGCGAGGCGATCAAGCGGATTGGTCTCGTCGGCAATCCCGAATTCGATTCAGGTGTCGGCGCGCTGAGCGCTTTGCGCAAGCTCGCCGTCGTGGTCGGGCTCGGCGGCCATCCGGCCGACCGGACGCCGGAGGAGCGCGTCCTCGAGAAATATTACGAGCGGCTCCTGGTCTATCCTGTCGGTCGCTCGCGCATCGTCTCCGTCGAGTTTACCTCGCGCGATGCCGCGCTCGCTGCCAAGGCCGCCAACACCATTGCCGAGACCTATCTGGAATTCCAGGAGGCGGCGAAGCAGGAGAATGCCCGCAGCGCCTCGAACTGGCTTTCGACCACGATCGAGCCCTTGCGCAAGCGTGTGGCCGAGGCCGAGGCCAAGGTCGAGGAGTTCCGCTCGAAGAACGGCCTTTTCGCCGGCCCCAACAACACCAGCATCACCTCCCAGCAGCTCACCGACCTGTCGGCGCAGCTCTCCGGCGCCCGCAGCCAGCAGGCCGAGGCGCAGGCCAAGGCCGGGCTGATCCGCGATGCCATCAAGCAGGGACGCACCTTCGAGATTCCCGACGTCGCCAATAACGATCTGGTGCGCCGACTGATCGAGCAGCGCGTCAATCTGCGTGCCCAGATCGCGGCGGAATCGCGCAGCCTCCTGCCGGAACATCCGCGGATCAAGGAATTGAACGCCCAGCTTCTCGACCTCGAAGGCCAGCTCCGCGCCGCAGCGGAGCGCACTGTGCGCACGCTAGAGAACGAGGCCAAGATCGCGGGCCAGCGTGTCGAGAGCTTCCAGGCCGCACTCGACGGCCAGAAGAAGAATGTCTCCACCGCCAATGACAGCGAAGTTCAGCTGCGTGCGCTCGAGCGCGAGGCGCGCACGCTGCGCGACCAGCTGGAGCAGTACATGCAGCGCTACCGGGAGGCGGTTGCCCGCGACACCATGAATGCGACCCCGGCCGACGCACGCATCATCTCGCGCGCCGTCGAACCGACGGAGCCATCCTTCCCGAAGAAGGTGCCGGTGGTGCTGGTCGTGACCCTCGCGACCTTCCTGGTCGCGCTCGGGACGATCGTGACGCGCGAATTGCTCAACGGTCAGGGCCGGTCTTTGCCGGAGGCGCCGCACGGACCGCGCTGGGTTTCCGCCGGGCGTCCCGAAGGCGAGCCCGAGGCGCCCGACCCGGCGCCCGAGACACCGCGCCATGCGCGTGTCGCCGGCTTGCTGACGCATGCCGGAAGGCTCGGGCAGACCCGGCTCGATCTCGACCAGCCCGAGCTGACGCTTGCGGAAATTGCCGAACGGACCCGCGAGCCGGCCCGCGGCATGGCGCCGCTGGCGCTCGTGCTGGACGGTGCCGGGGAGGAGGCCGCCCGGCCCCGGGACCTAGCCGAGTTGCTCGCCCAGCGCTGCCGCTGCGTGCTCATCGACCTGTCCTCCGACCATGCCGACGGCGAAGCCGGCTTCTCGGAGCTGCTGGCGGGAGAGGCGCTGTTCTCCGATATCATCACGCGCGCCCCGGGCTCGCGGCTGCATCGCATCGGTGCCGGTCGTGCCGGCCGCGCCGCGGTTCTGGCCGCGCCGGACCTCGTCGACGTCGCGCTCGATGCGCTCTGCGAGACCTATGACTGGGTGCTGGTCGCCGCCGCCTCCAATGACGACGGCGCGGTGCTGGCGCCGATCGCCCGCCGCGCGCAGGCCGGGCTCGTCATGAGCGGGCAGGTTGGCAACGGCCATGCGCTGGAGACGGCCTATCGCCTGAGCGAGCTCACCGAGGCGCCGGTCACGCTGATCCTGGATGCCGAGGGCGGTGTGCCGATGTCGACGGCTGCGCGCGCGGAAACGCCTGTCGAGGCCTGACCTCGGAGAAGCGGCGCCCCTACTCGTCCCCGGGGCGCTTGCTCCGCAGCCAGCCCGAGGCCCGATGGGCGAGCTTCAGCGCGAGGGGGGAGCGCTTGATGCGCCGCTTCAGCTCGCGCTTCGTCCGGGCGATCCGTGCGAAGACCGTCCCCTTGAAGGTCAGCGGCACGAAGCTGTCGACGAGATCGTCATGCTCGTCGCAGAAGGTCGTCTTGTAGCGGGCTTCGCCGACGCCGAGATCAAAGACCGCGATACCTTCGCCAGCCTTCAGGCGGATCAGGTCGGCCAGCAGCAATTCGCCGGGGCTGGTCTTGACGGCTTCGCTGCCCATGTCGAACGAGGTCGCCATGCCCGAAAAGCGCGCGCCCTGGGTCGCGCCGACATAGGTCGCGACCGAGCGGCCGCCGAGATCGAGGGAATAGAGCTCGATCGCCGGACGCGTCGGCCCATCTTCCAAGGCGCCCCGCTCCAGGAAGGCGCGCATCGCCGGCTCGGTGAAGGGGTCGGGGACGCCCATGGCGCGAAAGCGCTCGGCCTTCTGCGTCAGGAACGCCTCGATGATCCGCGTGGCCTCCTCGGGCGTCGTCGCCCGTGTCAGCGTTGACGGGCCGAAATCCTTGAAGCGGCTGTGCTTGTTCTTGAGCTTCTTGCGGGCATGGCTGCTCATCGAGCGCTTCAGCGTCGCGTCCCCGTCACCGGGGATCAGGGCAAGCTTGTAGGCGCGGCTGGGGCTCGGGCCTGCCGCGAGCCGGGCGGCGGGATTGGGTATGTCTTGCCAGGTGACGGGCTGGTTGACGAAGGCCAGTGCGTCGAGCCCGCCGATGGCGCTGCCGATCTCTGTCAGCAACTGCGCCGTCAGCCCCGCGTCGAGCTGAGCGGCGAAGGCCGGAGCGTAGAGCCCCATATGATAGTTGGCATGCTTTCCGCCGATGAACTCGGCGAAGCGGAAGCCGCTGCGCCGGGTGATGACGAGCGGCAGCAGCGCGCAGAGCGCGCCATGGATCCCGTGCACCAGCGCGTAGCGCAGGGTCATGCCGTGGGCGGCACCGATCGTCTCGACGAAAGGCCTGATCCAGCCATAGCTCTGATAAGGCGTCACCAGCGCGCTGGCCTCGAAGACGCGCCAGGTTTCGGCGAGGCTCGCGATATCGGTCTCGATCGTGATCGAGGCCCAGGGGCGCGACGTGGCGTCGCCGGCCGGAACGGCGTCGGGCGTGGCCAGTGGAGAGGCGGCGGCGAGCATGTTTCCTTCGCCCGTGCGAATGGGGCAGATGGCGTCTCCTTAACCCGCCATTGTGAACGGATCGGCCACAATCGCCCGGCCCGGCGGCGCGATCGCGCGGTAGCGTTAGCGGGTGGTTGCAAAGGGGACGGTTGCAGTTGGCGGCGATGAACGTGCATCACAAGGCCATCGCGGCCGCATTCCGGATGATGGCGGCGACGGGCGCCGACCGCCGGAGCCGTGGCTTCGCGCAAGGGCAGGGCGTGATCCTGACGCTCCACCATGTCCGGGCGACCGAACGGCGCGGCTTCGCGCCGAACGCCCTGCTCGACATCACTCCGGGCTTCCTTGACTGCGCGCTTCGGCTCATCCGGTCAGAGAACTACGACATCGTCTCCTTGCAGGAGGCGCTGGCGCGCTTGCGCAATCCGAAGCCAGGCCGCTTCTTTGTCGCGCTGACCTTCGACGACGGCTATCGCGACACTATCGAGGAGGCCTGGCCGGTCCTCGCTAGGCACGAGGCACCTTGGACGCTGTTCGTGACACCGGGCTTCGCCGATCGTACCGCCCGGCTCTGGTGGCTTGAGCTGGAGGAGGCAATCCGGGCCCTGCCGCGCCTCGATCTCGCTCTCCCGGATGGCCATTTCACCGCCCGGACCGAGACCGAGGCCGAGAAGGATCGCGCCTTCGCCAAGCTCTACTGGCGTCTGCGCCGGGGCCCGGAAGCGATTCTGCTCTCGACGATTTCCGCCTTGGTGGCTCGAGCCGGCATTGATCCGGTCGCGCTCGTCGAGCATGAATGCCTGCCCTGGGAGACGCTCCGCGCCTTGTCAGGCGCGCCGGGCGTGACGATTGGCGCCCATACGCTGACGCATCCGATGCTGGCGAAGCACGATGCGGAGTTTGCGCGCGGCGAGATCGCGGACAGCAAACAGCGTCTGGAGGCGGAGTTGGGTCTCCCCATCCGCCATTTCGCCTATCCGGTCGGCGATCCCGGCTCGGCCGGGCCGCGCGATTTCGCATTGGCGGCCGAGGCGGGTTTCGACAGCGCGGTCACGACGCGGCCGGGCCATCTCTTTCCCGAACACGCCGCCCATCTCCACGCCCTGCCGCGCGTCTCGCTCAACGGCCTCCACCAGAACGAAGCGGCCCTACGGGCGCTGCTGTCGGGGCTGCCGTTCTGGTTGCGGAGCAGGGGGCGGCGGCTGGATGTCGCGTAGCTGCCGGCGGTTGCTCAAACCTCGTCCTTGCGCTCCATCCACTTGATCAGCGGCAGCAGCGGCAGCACCCAGGCGAGGCCGAGCGCGATATAGGCGATCGTCTGCACCAGCTTCGGCGCCTCGGTGATCCGCCCCTGCGCCAGTGCCATCGCGACGAGCGCATAGACGCAGAGGAAGACGAGGATCAGCACGGTCCCGATCAGCTTGCGGTTGCGTTGTTTCATCGGGCTCTCCACCGCGCAGGTTCGGCTGCTGCGGCAATGCGGGCGTTGTCGCGCCGGAGCGACGGGTCTATGTCACCGGCGAGCGCGCTTGTGAAGCGCCAGCGTCTGCGACGGAAAGCCCACCCGTGACCCTAGCTCTCAACCAGACTGCCGGCGATGTCGCCGGGAACGACCATGCCGGCATCCGTCGCTGGCTCTGGACGGTCGCGGGTCTCGTCTTCCTGATGGTCGTTGTCGGCGGCGCCACCCGTCTCACCGGCTCCGGCCTCTCGATCACCGAATGGAAGCCGATCACTGGGGCGATGCCGCCGCTCTCGGCGGATGCCTGGGCCGAGGAGTTCGGCAAGTATCGCGCCAGCCCGCAATACCAGCTCCTCAACGAGGGCATGAGCCTTGGCGAGTTCCAGTTCATCTACTGGTGGGAATGGGGCCATCGCCAGCTCGGCCGCTTCATCGGCCTGATCTATCTTGCCGGCTTCCTTGTTGTCGCCCTGCGCCGCCTGCTGCC
Source organism: Allobosea sp. (assembly GCA_039808685.1). Taxonomy (GTDB): domain Bacteria; phylum Pseudomonadota; class Alphaproteobacteria; order Rhizobiales; family Beijerinckiaceae; genus Allobosea. The sequence goes on from JBDHTM010000033.1 coordinate 18,016, forward strand.
CGCCCGGCAGATCGCGACGCTGTTCGGCATGGGCCTGCTGCTCGGCCTACAGGGTGCGATCGGCTGGATCATGGTCGCATCCGGCCTCCAGCCCGGCATGGTCGCTGTCGCGCCGGTGAAGCTGACGCTGCATCTCACCTTCGCCGGCCTGTTCTTCGCCTCGGTCGTGGCTTTCGCGACGGTGCTGACGCCCCTGCGCCGGGTCGAGCCGGCGCGGCGCCGGGCGACTGCGTGGCTGCTCCTGTTGCTGCTCTTCGCGCAGGTCGCGCTCGGCGGGCTGGTCGCCGGCTCCAAGGCCGGCTTCACCTTCAACACCTGGCCCTTGATGGACGGCGCGGTGGTGCCGCCGGGCTCGTTGCTCTTCGCGCAATCGCCCCTCTGGGAGAACTTCGTCGACAATGTCGCGCTGGTGCAGTTCAACCACCGCCTCGGCGCCTATCTCCTCTTTGCCGTCGCGCTCTGGAACGCGCTGAGGCTGCGTCGTGCGGCGCCCGGATCGGGCAGCGCCAAGCGCTCGACGGCGATCACCGGGCTGGTGCTGGCGCAATCGGCACTCGGCATCGTCACGTTGCTGCTGGTGGTGCCGCTCTGGGCCGGGCTCGCGCATCAGGCGCTCGGCTTCGCCGTGCTGGCGATGGGCGTGGTCCATCTCACCCGCACCGAGCAGGCGGCAAGGGCCTAAGGCGTATCCGTCATGCTCGCCCTTGTGGCGAGCATCCACGTCTCGAACACCGAACTCGACCGGCCAAGACGTGGATGGTCGGGACAAGCCCGACCACGACGCCGAGCGGCTCTCAGGCCAGCGCCTGATCCAGATCGGCGATCAGATCCTCGACATCCTCCAGCCCGATCGAGAGGCGCACGACCTGCGGGCCGGCGCCCGACGCGATCTTCTGTTCGTCCGTCAACTGGCGATGGGTGGTCGAAGCCGGGTGGATCACCAGCGAGCGCGTGTCGCCGATATTGGCGAGATGCGAGAACAGCTTGAGGTTCGAGACCAGCTTGACGCCGGCGTCGTATCCGCCCTTGAGCCCGAAGGTGAAGACCGCGCCGGCGCCCCTGGGCACATAGCGCTTGGCGAGCTCGTGATACTTGTCGCCGGGCAGCCCGGGATAGCTCACCCACTCGACCGCCGGATGCTTCTGCAGATGCTCGGCGACCTTCTGCGTGCTCTCGCAATGCCTCTGCATGCGCAAAGGCAGGGTCTCGATGCCGGTCAGCAGCATGAAGGCGTTGAAGGGCGAGAGCGCCGGACCCAGGTCGCGCAGGCCGAGCACGCGGGTCGCGATGGCGAAGGCGAAATTGCCGAAAGTCTCGCCCAGCACCATGCCGTTATATTCCGGCCGCGGCTTGGAGAGCATCGGGTAGCGGTCGTCGCCGACCCAGTTGAACGAGCCGCCATCGACGATCAGGCCCCCGATCGAGTTGCCATGGCCGCCGAGGAACTTCGTCGCCGAATGCACGACGATGTCGGCGCCATGCTCGAACGGGCGCAGCAGATAGGGCGAAGCCATCGTGTTGTCGACGATGAGCGGGATGTTGTGTTTCCTGGCGATGGCGCTGATCGCGGCGATGTCGACGATGACGCCGCCCGGATTGGCGATCGATTCGATGAAGATCGCCTTGGTCTTCGGCGTCACGGCGGCGGCGAAGCCTTCGATATCGTCCGGGTCGGCCCAGATCACGTTCCAGCCGAAGCTCTTGTAGGAATGGTTGAACTGGTTGATCGAGCCGCCATAGAGTTTGCGCGCCGCGACGAACTCGTCGCCCGGCTGCAGCAGCGCGTGGAAGCACAGGAATTCGGCTGCATGGCCCGACGCCACGGCGAGCGCGGCCGTGCCGCCTTCAAGCGCCGCGACGCGCTCTTCCAGCACCGCGTTGGTCGGGTTGCCGATGCGGGTATAGATGTTGCCGAAGGCCTGCAGGCCGAACAGCGAGGCGGCATGGTCGACATCGTCGAAGACGAAGGAGGTCGTCTGGTAGATCGGCGTGGCGCGCGCGCCCGTCGCCGCGTCGGGGGCCGCTCCGGCATGGATGGCGAGTGTGCTGAAACCCGGTGCGCGGTCGGTCATGGCTGCTCCCTGACAATCTGACGTCGAAAACGGATCGTTCGATTTAACGAACGGTTCGTGAAGCGTCAATTCAGGACGCTGGCGCGTCAGGTCCCCGGCCGGTTGATCGTCAGCTTCTGGAAGCCCTTGCCGGCGAGTACCGGTTTCTTGGCGGAGAGGATGCGTGAATTGATGCCCTGCCAGCCGATCTCGCCGGAAAGCCGGCCGTATTCGATCTTGGGGCAGCGGTTCATGATGACGGTGACGCCCTTCGCCTCGGCCCGCGCTGCGGCCTCGTCGTTGCGCACCGACAACTGCATCCAGATCACCTTGGGCAGCGGATCGAGCGCCAGCGCCTCGTCGGTGATCGGGCCGGCCGCTTCCGAATTGCGGAAGATCTCGACCATGTCGACGGGGCCGGGAATGTCCTTGAGCGTGGCATAGACCGTCTTGCCGAGGATCGCCTGGCCGGCGAGGCCGGGATTGACGGGGATGACGTCATAGCCGCGGTCGATCAGGTATTTGGTCACGATCCAGCTCGGCCGCGCTTCGTTGGCGGAGGCGCCGACCAGCGCGATCCGCTTCACGGATTTCAGGATGTCGCGGATCAGGCTGTCGGGATAGGCGTCGTGGGTCATGCGGGCACTCTGCATCATTCTCGGGCGAAGCGAAGCGCGGACCCGAGAATTTCTTCGAGGGAGATTTCTGGTTTGCGAGATGCCCGGGTCAAGCCCGGGCATGACGGCCTTGCTCTATCCCTCCCACACCGGCGAACGCTTTTCCACGAAGGCGCCGATGCCTTCCTCGGCGTCGCGCGCGAGCATGTTCTCGACCATCACCGTCGAGGCGTGGTCATAGGCCGCCTTCAGGCCCATTTCGCGCTGCTCGTAGAAGGCGCGCTTGCCGATCTTGATCGTCGCAGGTGATTTCGAGGCGATGACCGCGGCAAGCCGCTGAGCCTCCGCCAGCGCATCGCCGGCCGGTACGACACGATTGACCAGCCCCATCCGGGCCGCTTCATCGGCCGGCACCATCTCGCCGAGCAGCAGCATCTCCAGCGCATGCTTGGCCGAGAGATTGCGCGAGAGTGCGACCATCGGGGTCGAGCAGAACAGCCCGATATGGACGCCCGGCGTGCAGAAGCGCGCGGCCTCGCCCGCGACCGCGAGATCGCAGCTCGCGACGAGCTGGCAGCCGGCCGCGGTCGCCGTGCCCTCGATCGCCGCGATCACCGGCTGGGGCAGGGCGGTGATCTGCTGCATCATGGCCGAACAGCGCCCGAGGATATCCGTGAAATAGGCCCGGCCCCTGTCGGCATCGGCGCGATGGGCGGTCATCTCCTTGAGGTCGTGCCCAGCGCTGAACACCGGCCCGGCCGCGGTCAGGATGACGGCTTTGACCGCGCGATCGGCGGCGATGGCTGTGAAGGTCTCGCTCAGCGCCGCCAGCATCGCCTCGCTCAGCGGGTTGCGCGCCTGCGGGCGGTTCAGCGTCAGCGTCGCGATGCCCCGCGCATCCTCGCGCAGCAGGACAGGCGCGGCCTCGGGCTGGTGATGGGCGTTCATCGTGCTCCCCTTCCGCATTTCGGCCTATTGTCGGAGTCGGTCGGCCATGCTGCAAGGGGAGAAGTCCCGCCTCAGCCTTCGGTTTTCCGCATGACGACCCGCATGAGCGCCTCCGAGATCGATGCCTATCTCGACGAGGTCTTCCCCCAGCTTCGTTACGGCGGGCGCACCTATTTCATCGAGGATGTCGGGCCGATGACGGCCCGGATGCGCTGCGACTATCACGAGAAGCATCTGCGCCCCGGCGGCACCATCTCGGGGCCCACCATGATGGCGCTGGCCGATCTCGCGCTCTATGCGGCGATCCTCGCCCAGATCGGCCCGGTCGGTCTTGCAGTGACGACGAGCCTCAATTTCAACTTCCTGCGCAAGCCCGGCCAGGCGGCGCTGATCGGCGAGGCAAAGCTGCTCAAGCTCGGCAAGCGGCTCGCGGTCGGCGAGGTCTGCCTCTATTCGCAAGGCGAGCCGGAGATGGTCTGCCACGCGACGGGGACCTATTCGATCCCCGTTCGCTGATCGGGCTTCGCGAGGCCGGAGCCGCTATTTCTTCGCCGGGATCGGATCGAGCCCGGTCTTGCGGATCGTCTCGGCCGCGTCCGTGCCGCCCAGGCAGGCGATCAGCGCCTTCGCGGCTTCCGTCTCCTTGGCGCCGGCTGCCAGCCCGGCCGAGAACACCGTCACGCGCTGACCCTCTTCCGGCAGCGTGCCGACGAAATCCAGTCCCGCGATCGGGATCAGCTCGCTGACCTGCTGGAAGCCGAGCTCGGCCTCGCCGCGTGCCACGACGGTGCCGACGCGCTCGCTGAAGATCTTCTTCGACTTGGCCATCACCTGGCCGCTCGGGTCGAGCTTGGGGAAGAGCTCCTCGGAAAGATAGGTGCCGCTGGCGCTGGCGGAGTAGGCGATCGACTTGGCCTCCATCAGCGTCTTCTTCAGCGCCTCGACGGTGGAGATGTCGGGCTTGGGCGTTCCCGCCTTGACCGAGAGCCCGATCGCCGAGCGCGCAAGATCGGTGCGCGTGCCGGCCATCCCCTTGCCGTCCTTGACCAGCTTGTCGAAGGCGTCGCCCGCCAGGATCACCACATCGGCCGGCTCGCCGCGTGCGAGGCGGTTGGGAATCGCATCCGGCGCCGCGCCCATCGACGCGCCGTAGGCGCTGACCACCTTCTGGCCGATCTTCACTTCGCAGGCCGGGACCAACTCTTTATACGCGGCGGTGAAGCCGCCCGAGCTGATCACGTTGACCTCGGCGAAGGCGGGCAGGGCGCCGAGCAGCAGGCCGGCGGCGATGAAGGCGATGCGGTTTTGTCTCATGGCGTATCCTCCTGTACCGGGATGCTGGGGCAGGGGAGGGCACGGCGCAAGAGAAGGTTGCGGTATCCTGATACCTTTAAGCTCATCGCTATGAGAAAATTGCATTTTTCCGGGTTTTGCGATTTCGGGAATGCTTGACAGCCGGCTTCCTTGTCCCTATCCCGACGCCACACCGCCGCCGGGCTCTCCGGCGGCTTGTCCTTTTTTACGCAACAGAGGGTACCGCGATGAAGACCACCGTCTCGCTCAAGCCCGCCGATGTCGAAAAGAAGTGGGTTGTGATCGACGCCTCCGGGCTCGTCGTCGGCCGTCTCGCCTCCGTTGTGGCGATGCGTCTGCGCGGCAAGCACAAGGCCGCCTACACCCCGCATGTCGACTGCGGCGACAATGTCATCGTGATCAACGCCGAGAAGGTCTCCTTCACCGGCCGCAAGCGCGAGCAGAAGAACTACTACCACCACACCGGCTTCCCGGGTGGCATCAAGGAGCGTTCGGCCAAGTTCATCCTGGAAGGCCGCTTCCCGGAGCGCGTCGTCGAGAAGGCCGTCGAGCGCATGCTGCCGCGCGGCCCGCTCTTCCGCCAGATCCTCGGCAACCTGCGCGTCTACAAGGGCGCCGAGCATCCGCACGCCGCTCAGTCGCCGGAGGCGCTCGACGTCGCCGCGCTCAACAGCAAGAACAAGAGGGTCTGACCATGGCCGAGGTTCTTCAGTCTCTCGAGCAGCTCGGCCAGGTGGCGAAGCCCGCCCAGCCCGAGGCTCCCGTCCACGTCAAGAAGGTCGATGCGCAGGGCCGCGCCTATGCCACCGGCAAGCGCAAGAACGCCATCGCCCGCGTCTGGATCAAGCCCGGCTCCGGCAAGGTCACGGTCAATGGCCGCGACCAGGAAATCTACTTCGCCCGTCCGGTGCTGCGTCTGGTTCTGCAGCAGCCGCTCCAGCTCGTCGACCGCATGACGCAGTATGACGTCATCGTCTCGGTCAAGGGGGGCGGTCTCTCCGGCCAGGCCGGCGCGGTGCGCCACGGCATCTCCAAGGCGCTGACCCACTATGAGCCGGAGCTGCGCAGCCCGCTCAAGAAGGAAGGCTTCCTGACCCGCGACTCGCGTGTCGTCGAGCGTAAGAAGTTCGGCAAGGCCAAGGCCCGCCGCAGCTTCCAGTTCTCGAAGCGCTGATCGTTTCCGGGATACCGGTATGCGGAAGGGCGGCTCGCAAGAGCCGCCCTTTTCGTATTGGCTGGCCCTGTCACGCCGATCAGCAGGAGCTCGCCATGACCCGCCCCGTTCTTCTCGTTACCGGCGGCAGCCGCGGCATCGGCGCCGCGACCTGCATCATGGCGGCCGGGCGCGGCTACGACGTCGCGGTGAACTACCAGAGCAATGCGAAGGCAGCGGCCGAGGTCGTCGCGGCCTGCGAGGCGGCGGGCGCGAAGGCTGTGGCGCTGCGGGGCGACATGGCTGACGAAGCCGACATCATCCGCGTCTTCGCCGAGGCGAAGACCGCTCTCGGGCCGTTGACCCATGTCGTCAACAATGCCGGCATCACCGGCAGGTCGGGTCCGCTCGCCGAGGCGAAAACCGCGGTCATCCGCGAATGCATCGACGTCAACGTCACCGGCGCGATTCTCGTCGCGCGCGAAGCGGCCCGCGCACTCGTCGCCAACGCGGGCGGGCGGGGCAGGGCGATCGTCAACATTTCCTCCGTCGCGGCGGAGCTGGGCTCACCCGGCGAATATGTCTGGTACGCGGCCTCGAAAGGCGCGATCGATTCCCTCACCATCGGCCTTGCCAAGGAACTGGCCGCGCACGGCATCCGCGTGAATGCGGTTGCGCCCGGCATCACCGAAACCGAGATCCACGCACTCTCGACCGGAGAGGCTGGCCGCATCGAACGTCTCGCGCCGCTGATCCCGCTGAAGCGCGCCGCGACCGCCGACGAGATCGCCGAGGCCGTGCTGTTCCTGCTCTCCGACGCGTCGCGCTACACCACCGGCATCGTCTTGAAGGTCGCCGGCGGACGGTAGTTCCCTGTTTTTTATTCCAATAGTGCTGTCATCCGGGCAGACCGTAGCGAAGACCCGGGATCCATGCCTGAACCTCTGTCGGGGGCGTTCCGGCTTGGATCCCGGATCGGCGCCGCTTCGCGGCTTGTCCGGGATGACGGCGCGATGAGGAAACGACATATAGTGCCCGCAACCGACAACCCGCCCGTAGGCCCATGCGCGTCCTTCTCGTCCTGATCGCCTTCGGCATGATCGCGGTGCCGGTCCTGCTGATGCTGGCGCGCGAGGAACTGCCGCGCGGGCAGCGCGTCGGCCGGGCGCTGGTTATTTTCCTGGCGCCAGCGGTGGCGCTTGGGCTGATCCATGGCGTGCCGGAGCTCGACGGGCGCGCGCTCAACAATCCCAACGCCTGGACGATGCTGCGGCTCGTCCTGACCGCGCTCGCCCTGATCCTGCCCTGGTGCCTCTATGTCTGGTTCACTGCGCGTCGCTGACTGGAGCACCCATGACTGAAGCCTCCGACAAGCCGCCGATCGACCATGCCTTCACCGGCGACTGGCGTGGCGGCGCCGCTGACCCGACCTATGCCGGTGCGCTCTCCTTCATGCGTCGCCGCTATGGCAAGGACATCGCCGGTGCTGATCTCGCGATCTGGGGCGTGCCCTTCGATCTCTCCGTCACCAACCGGCCAGGCACCCGCTTCGGCCCGCAGGCGATCCGCCGCGCGAGTGCGATCTTCGACGGCGATCCGCAATATCCCTCGGGCGTCGACCCGTTTGCCCGACTCTCTGCCGTCGATTACGGAGACTGTGCCCTTCCACGCGGAGACCTCCAGGGCTGCGCCCGTGCAATTGAGACGGAAGCTGCGAGCATCCTCGCCTCGGGTGCCCATCTCGTCACGCTTGGCGGCGACCATTTCATCACCCTCCCGCTGTTGCGCGCCCATGTCGCCCGGCACGGCAAGTTGGCGCTGATCCAGTTCGACGCGCATCAGGACACCTGGGACGATGGTCCGGGCGGCATCGGCCATGGCAGTTTCGTGCTGGAGGCGGTGCGCGAGGGGCTGATCGACGTCGGGCGCTCGACCCAAGTCGGCATCCGCACCGCCGCGCCGCGCGATTGCGGCATTGCCATGATCGACGCCTATGCGGCGCTGGAGCTCGGCGTCGCCGGCACGGCGCGACGCATCCGGGAGCAGGTCGGGGAGGGCGCTGCCTACCTCACCTTCGACATCGACGCGCTCGATCCCGCCTTCGCGCCCGGCACCGGTACGCCGGTCTCGGGCGGCTTCACCGCCGATCAGGCGCTGCGCATCCTCTGGGCCATCCGCGATCTCGATATCCGCGGTATCGACGTGGTCGAGGTCTCGCCGCCCTATGACCATGCCGACATCACGGCGATCGCGGCCTCGACCATCGTCCAGCATTACATCCAGGCGCTGGCGCTGAAGAGGGGAGGTTGAATCGGTTTGCGAGGAAAGGCCGCGAAGCGATTCAGATGAATCGCGCTTTTGGACTATACACCGTCATGCCCGGGCTTGATCCGAGCATCTCCAACCGAAGGAGGCCCTCGCGTCCGTTTCCGTCGGAGAACGACGCCTGCTTCAAAGCTTCGATTGACACCCGGTCCAAGCCCGAACATATACAAGGCCATGATGACGAGCTTCATCCGACGTCGTCCTGTCCAGGCCGCTCCGGCGCGCCCGCGATGACGCTCGGCTGACGTCCGAACGCCCGCGACCGCGCCATGGAGCGCGGTTTTTTTATGCCTTTAGCCAACTCGCCTGCCCAGCCACCGGGGTCCCGATGAGCCAGAACCTGAAAACCATCTTCATCGACGGCGAAGCCGGCACCACCGGTCTCGGCATCCGCGAGCGTCTGGCCGCGGTGCCGGAGGTCGCGGTCAAGAGCATCGATCCCGACAAGCGCAAGGACCCGGCCGCCCGCAAGGACATGATGGCGAGCGTCGATCTCGTCGTGCTCTGCCTGCCCGACGATGCCGCCAGGGAATCGGTCGCGCTTGCCGACGAACTCGGCTCCGACGCGCCCAAGATCGTCGATGCTGCGACCGCCCATCGCGTCGCGCCGGGCTGGGTGTACGGCTTCGCCGAGCTTGAGCCGGGCCATGCCGGGAAGATCGCCAAGGCCGACCGCGTCGCCAATCCCGGCTGCTACCCGACCGGCGCCATCGCGCTTCTGCGCCCGCTCGTCGATGCCGGACTGATGGCTCAGGACCATCCGGTCACCGTCAACGCCGTCTCGGGCTATTCCGGCGGCGGCAAGTCGATGATCGAGGATTTCGAGACCGGCGTCGCGCCGGCCTTCGAGCTTTACGGCCTTGGGCTCCGCCACAAGCACCTGCCCGAACTGCAGGCCTATGCCCGGCTGACCCGGCGGCCGATCTTCGTGCCCTCCGTCGGCAATTTCCGGCAAGGCATGCTGGTTTCGGTGCCGCTGCATCTCGACACGCTGCCCGGCCGGCCGGGCGTCGCCGATCTCCATCACGCGCTGGCCGAGCGCTATGCCGGCTCGACCTATGTCAGCGTCCTCCCGCAGGACGGCAAGAACGGCAAGATCGAGCCGGAAGCGCTGAACGACACCAACAAGCTGGAGCTTACGGTGTTCGGGCAGGACGATCTCGGCCAGGCGGTGCTGGTCGCGCGGCTCGACAATCTCGGCAAGGGCGCGTCGGGCGCGGCCGTGCAGAACATCCGGCTGATGCTCGGCCTGCCGGAGGGCTGAGGCATTCCTGGCGCGTGCATCCAAAGATTGACGTGATCTCCTCAATTCAGAGGAGACATTTTCGCGTCGCGCGCGCTAGAGTGGTTGTCCCTTGGGCGAGTGAAGGACGTGGCAGGTAACGAGTTCGAGAACGCGTTGATCGACGGCATCTACGAGGCCGCGATCGTGCCTGAGAGCTGGCCTGCCGTGCTCCGCGATACCGCGAGGATCGCCAATTGCCGCGAGGCGTTGCTCGGGACCGTGCTGCACGACGATGTTCGTCTGCTGGCGTCGTCGCCGGAATTCCGCTTCGACTACGAGGAAATCCTGCGGCGTATCCCGTTCGCGGTCAACGAGCGGGCGCAGCGGCTGCTCGTGGGCGGCCGGCACGGCTTCATCACCGAGGAGGACATCTTCAGCGATGACGAGATTGCGCAGGAGCCGATCTACCAGGACCTCCTGATTCCATCCGGATACGGTTCGGGGGTGGCGACGGTGATTTCGGCGCCCACGGGGGACACGACGATCGTCCATTGCGAACGGAGCTTTGCCGAGGGCATCGTCGATCGCCAGGCCATCGCCGCGCTCGATCGGCTGCGGCCGCATTTCGCGCGGGCCGGCCTATTGGGGCGCCGCTTGGCGATGGAGCGTGCGCGGGCCGCGTCGCAGGCTCTCGAAATGATGGGGCTGCCCGCCGCGGTGCTTGGCCTGCGCGGTCATGTCCTCGATGCCAACGGTCTGTTCCAGGATCTGATGCCGGGCGTCTTTCTCGACCGCGCCGCCCGTCTCACTCTGGCCTACGGCCCGGCCGACGACATGCTGGCGACGGTGATCGCCGGCTTCGCGTACCCGGATCTCCCGCAGCTCGTGCGTTCCCTGCCGATTCCGGCCTGGCGCGGCATGAGTCCGATGGTGGTGCATGTCGCTCCCGTACGCGGCCGGGCTCGCGACATCTTCTCCTTCGCCGGCGCCATCGTCGTCGCGACGCCGGTCGCCGCGGGCGCGGGGCCCGATGCCGGCCTGATCGCCGGGCTGTTCGATCTCACGCCGGCCGAGGCGCGGCTCGCCGCCGTCATTGCCGCAGGCCATCCCCCGCGCGACGCGGCCGCCCGGCTCGGCGTGACCGAGGCGACCGCGCGCACCACGCTGAAGCGCATCCTCGCCAAGACCGGCACGCGCCGGCAGGCCGATCTGGTCGGCTTGCTGAAAAGCGCTGTGGGGCCGGGCTGAGGCTTCCAGTGAGCGGATGAAGCCATTCAGGTCTTCGCTCAACCCCCATTTTGGGGATGGCAAATCGCCGGGCCGGAGCGAGATTGAGGTTCTCAACAAGGCCTCAGGGCCACGGGCGAATATCAGCCTGCACTGCCGAAGCCGGGTCAAGCAGCTTCGGCAGTGCCTTTTCGCGCAGCTGCGTGTGCTATCCACGAGTTGGAAACAGCTCATCAGCCAAAATGCCGTCCAGATTTCGGCACGGCCGATGCCGCTGGAGCTGATGCCGCCGGAGCCGGACCACGGCGCTGGCTTGGGGGCAAGGGCCTGCTCAGGGCGTGTTTCCGTGCAAGTCAGCGATCCGGGTCGCGCGGTGCTCGCCCGCATGACCGCGGTCATTCTTGCTCCTTCGGCCCGCAGCAATCGGCCATGGCGCGCTCGTGCAGACGAGTGCCAGGCCCTGAAACAGGAAAAACGCCGGCTGGCCGCCGGCGTTTTGCTTTTGGGTTCTCGATGCGCGTCGCAGTTGCTGCCGCGCTCAGCCCTTGTAGGGGACGAAGTTCTGCCTCTGCTCGCCGAGCCCCTCGATGCCGAGGGTGACGACCTCTCCTCCCTTCAGGAAGCGCGGCGGCTTGAAGCCGAGCCCGACGCCGGGAGGCGTGCCGGTGGTGATGACGTCGCCCGGATCGAGGCGCATGAACTGGCTGATATAGTGGACGAGATAGGCTGCGCCGAAGATCATGGTCTTGGTCGAGCCGTTCTGCACCCGCTCGCCATCGACCTCCAGCCACATGGCGAGATTCTGGATGTCCGTGATCTCGTCGGTGGTGACCAGCCAGGGACCGAGAGGCCCGAAGGTCGGGCAGCCCTTGCCCTTGGCCCACTGGCCGCCGCGCTCGGTCTGGAACTCGCGCTCGGACACGTCGTTGCAGACGCAGAAGCCGGCGATCGCCGCCATGGCCTTGTCTTCGGGAATGTAGGACCCGCCGTCGCCGATCACGATGGCCAGCTCGACCTCCCAGTCGGTCTTCTTGGAGCCCTTCGGGATCACGACGTCGTCATTCGGCCCGACGATGCAGTTCGGGGCCTTGTTGAACAGGATCGGTTCCTTCGGGATCTCGGCTCCGGTCTCCGCCGCGTGATCGGCGAAGTTCAGGCCGACGGCGATGAAGTTGCGGACATCCGCGACGCAGGCGCCGATGCGCGGCGAGCCCGGGACGAGCGGCAGCGATTCCGGCGAGAGCGCCTTGATCTTGGCGAGCGAGGCCGAGGTCAGCGCCTTGCCCCCGAGGTCGGGAATGACGTCGGACAGGTCGCGCAACCCGCCTTTGGCATCGAGGAGGGCCGGCTTTTCCTGGCCGGGCGCGCCGTAGCGGAGCAGTTTCAAGGTGTTTCCCCCGTTTTCAAACGATCTAATTGGGTGGGGGATTCTGATCGGATGCCGCTCCTAAACACAAGCCCATCGTTGCGCATAGGGCGTCCGCAGCCAGCAGGCGGCGGAGTTGTTGCGCGAATGCAACGGCGCTTCTCAAAGCGACACTTGCCCCAGCGAGAGCGAAGGGCGCCGCTGCGCCCGGAAATGCCCAAAACCGGCAATAGTTCTTATATAAACGATATCTTTCTGAACAATCTTGCCGGCGCATGCTCGGTAATCGCCGTTTTTGGGCGGTTTTTGAGGGTGCGGCGGCGAAATGAGGGGGCTGTGTGGCGATTTCGGGGCGCCTGAAGCGGGATTGCGGCGAGAAACGGCTCAGGTCATGCTTCGAATCAAACGGGGTGTCTGGCCTCGAAGAACCTAGAACCGGGATGGATTCGATGAAGGGCCTAGTTCGTACCGCTGCTGCCGCCACGGTTTCGCTCGCTGCTCTCCTTGCGGCTGGGGCAGCCTCGGCGAGCTCCTTCGCTATTCGCAGCGGTCAGAGCGCCGAAGGCCTCGGCATGGCCTATGCCGGCGCGGCATCGGGCGGCATCGGCATGGGCGCGATGGCCTGGAACCCCGCGACCATCACCATGTTCCCGGGCCGCAACAGCAACTGGAACTTCACCTATATCAATGCCAACGGTGACTACGAGCCGACCTCGGTGACGCGCCTCGGCTCGCCCTTCGGCCCGGCGAGCCCGATCCAGAACGGCACCGGCAATATCGGCGGCGACGGTGCCTTCATCCCGGCTTCCTACAGCGCCTGGCAGCTCACCGATCGGTTCTGGATCGGTATGCACACCGGAGCCCCCTACGGCCTGCGTTCGAAGGCGGACAACCAGGTTCACGCGGCGCAGATCTACGGCCGCTCGGCCAAGGTCGCCACGATCAACGTCTCGCCGACCGTTGGCTACAAGGTCAATGACTGGCTCTCGGTCGGCGCGGCGCTGCAGGTCCAGTGGCTCAACGCCTCGCTGAAGCAGGCCAACGGCATCGGCCCGGCTGCCACGCCCGTGATCCTCGAAGGCGACACGATCGATGTCGGCTACCGCTTCGGCTTCACGCTCACGCCGTTCGAAGGCACCAGTATCGGCCTGGCCTATCGTTCGCCGATACGCCAGACGCTGGAGGGCACGCTGCGCGGCGCGCCCGGCGCTCCCCTGGTGCTGCCGGTCAAGGCCAATCTCAATCTGCCCGATTCGGTCGTTTTCGGCGTGTCCCAGGTCATCAACGACCAGTGGCAGGTTCATGCCGGGGTGGAGTGGACGAACTGGAGCCGCTTCCGCAATATCCCGATCGTCAACCAGCTCAATGGCCGCCCGGCAACCAGCCTGAACTTCCAATATGACGACGCCTGGTATTTCTCGGCCGGCGTCGAGTACAAGTACAATCGCGATCTGACCCTGCGTGCCGGTGTCGGTTACGAATTGTCGGCAGTGAACGACCGCAATCGTACGATCTTCATTTCGGACAACGACCGGCTCTGGCTCAGCGCCGGTGCCAGCTATCAGGTCACCGACCGGATCAAGCTCGACCTCGGCTATACCTATATCGACGTGAAGAAGGCCTCGGTGAACTACAACGGCGCGCATCCGCAGCAGGGGGCGGTCTTCTATACCGCCGAGGCCAAGCCCTACGTTCATATCGCCTCGGTCGGCATCACTTATCGCTGGGACGATCCGACCCAGACCATTCCGGCGCAGCCGGTGGTTCGCAAGTACTGACCCGGACCGATCCGGAAAAGCCGGCCTTCGGGCCGGTTTTTTGTTTTCGGAGCATGTTCCGCGGCAGGAGGCCTAGGCCGGCCCGAACGCCAAACGCGCCGGCCCGGGCATCCCGCGCGAGGATCGACCACGTCATGCCTCGTTCCCGGCGGTTCGAGGAGGCGTGGTGTGGAGCGCGTTGCCCGGTCGATACTCTGCCGTCATGCTCGACCTCGTGCCGAGCATCCACGTCTTGCGCGGCGGATGGCGAGAAAAAGCCTCAGGGAAGTACGCATCTGATCGCAGACTTGAAGGCGTGATGGTCGCCACAAGAGCGACCATGACGGGGACAAAAGCCTAAGCCTTCATCTTCACATAGGTCCCCGGAGCGTCGGCGAGCGGCTTGAGCTTGCCGCCGCCCGGTTCGCGGGCTGCGACCTTCTTCGGTGCCTGGGCCTCGATCCAGGCGAACCAGTGCGGCCACCACGAGCCCGGATGCTCGTCCGCCGCGGCCAGCCAGTCGGCATAGCGCCCCTTCACCGGCCCGCCGGTCCAGTACTGGTACTTCATTTTGGCGGGCGGGTTGACGACGCCGGCGATATGGCCGGAGCCGGCGACGACATGCTCGACCGGCCCGCCGAAGCATTGCGAGCCGTTGAAGACCGACTGGGCCGGAGCGATATGGTCCTCGCGCGCGGCGAGGTTGTAGATCGGGATCGTCACCTGCTTGAGGTCGAGCCTCTTGCCGCCGATGAGCATCTCGCCCCTGGAGAGCTTGTTGTCGAGATAGCAGTTGCGCAGATAGAAGGAGTGGTTCGCCGCCGGCATCCGCGTCGAATCCGAGTTCCAGTAGAGCAGGTCGAACGGCGTCGGCGCCTTACCCTTCAGGTAGTTGTTGACTGCGTAGGACCAGATCAGGTCGTTCGGCCGGAGCATGTTGAAGGCGCCCGCCATGCGCGAGCCGTCGAGATAGCCGGTGCGGGCCATCTGCTCCTCGACGGCGCGGATCTGCTCCTCGTCGACGAAGACCGAGAGCTCCCCGGCCTGCGAGAAATCGACCTGGGTGGTAAAGAAGGTCGCGCTCTCGATGCGCTTGTCGCGGGTCGCCGCCATATAGGCCAGCGTCACGCCGAGCAGCGTGCCGCCGACGCAATAGCCGATCGCGGAGACCTTCTTCTCCCCCGTCGCTTCCTCGATCGCCTCGAGCGCGGCGAAGATGCCCTCGCGCATATAGCTCTCGAAATCCTTGGCGGCGTGGCGCGCATCCGGATTGACCCAGGAGATGCAGAACACCGTCAGCCCTTGCTCGACGCACCAGCGGATGAAGCTTTTCTCGGGGTTGAGGTCCAGGATGTAGAATTTGTTGATCCAGGGCGGCACGATCAGCAGCGGCCGCTTCAGCACCTGCGGCGTCGACGGCGCATACTGGATCAGCTCGATGATCTCGTTGCGGAAGACGACCTTGCCCGGCGTCGTCGCGATATTGACGCCGATCTCGAAGGCGCGCGCATCGGACTGGCGGATCTTGAGCTCGCCGCCGCCGGCCTCGACATCCTCGGCATACATCTTCATGCCGCGCACGAGGTTCTCGCCGTTCTGTTGCATCGTCTCGCGCAGCAACTCGGGATTGGTCGCGACGAAATTGGTGGGCGAGAGGGCGCCCGCGATCTGCTTGATGTAGAAGCGGGCCTTCTCGCGCGTATGCGGGTCGAGGTCGTCGGCCTTGTCGACCATCGTCTCGGCCCAGCGCGAGCCGATCAGATAGGCCTGCTTGATGAAGTCGAAGGTCGGATGGTTCGTCCAGTCCGGGTCCTTGAAGCGGCTGTCGCGCTTGTCGGGCTCGGCGACCGGCGCGACCTCCTCGCCGCCGGCGCGCTTCAGCGCCGCGCTCCACAGGTTCATGAAGTCGCCGGTGAGGGAGGCCTGTGCCTCGATGATTCTGGAGGGATCGTTGACCCAGCGTTCGGCGACGCGACCGAGCGTCTTGACCATGTCGCTGGCCTCGTCGGCCTGGCCGGTCTTGGCTTCGCCGCGCTCGAGCGGCTTCAGATAGGCAGCGGTAACCTTGCCGTATTCCTCGACGAGCCGTCCCATGTTCTGCGCGAACTGATCGAAATCGGGGACGGCAGTCTCGGCCGGGCCGGCGTTCTCTTTCGCCTTGTCCTTGTTCCCGCTCATCGTATCGCCCCTTTCCCCGGTCGTTATAGGGTAGCGCATCGCGCTCCATTTTGGTCCTATTAAGGACGCAGCCGCTGTGCTTTACCAAGCAAAATCGTCGAACAGCCGGAAGTCCTCATGCCGACCGCTCTCTCCTCGAAAAAGCCGCTTCTCCTGTCGCTGGCGCTCATGGCAGGCGCCGCCCTGGCGGGTTGTGCCGGCGAGGGCGGCCTGAAGGGGCCTGCCGAAGCCATCGGCCTGGCGACCACGCCGCAGGAATCGAAGGCCTTCGTCCGCGCAACCCGTCCGGCCGCGACCGAGTATATCCCGGTCGGGACGACGATTCCGGTGTCGCAGCTCTGCCAGGGCCCGACGCCTCCGCCGGCCTATGTGCCGAGCGGACAGGCCGCGCGCTTCGCCGCCCCCAAGCCGATCTACGATCCCAAGGAGCCCTGCAAGCCCCGATCGGACTTCAAGTCGATCGAAGGGCGGCTCGACAGGCTGCAGAAGAGCAATCAGGCGGCAGGCGAGACGGCCAAGGCGCTGGGCGCATCGACTGCTGCGCCGAAGCCGGCGAATATTCCGCCGACGAACTGAGGTCCAAAAAAGGGGCCGTCGCCGGCTGACGGCTCGTGGCCATCGGCCATGCTCCTCGCCGGCGATCCGATTATCGCATCTTATTGCGTTTTTATCTCTGTCCCGACGAAAGATGCGATGCTAAGCACCCTCGGCGCAAGGATGTGATCCAGCGAAAACATGACACCGCCTCCGGGCGGCCGAGGACCATTCGAGATGACCGATTTCCACCGCATCAAGCGCCTGCCGCCCTACGTTTTCGAACAGGTCAACAAGATCAAGGCCGCCGAGCGCGCCAAGGGCGTCGACATCATCGATCTCGGCATGGGCAATCCCGACCTGCCGGCGCCGAAACATGTCATCGAGAAGCTGGTCGAGACCGCCGGCAAGCCGCGCACGGACCGTTATTCGGCCTCGAAGGGCATCGTCGGACTCCGCCGCGCCCAGGCGAACTATTACGAGCGCCGTTTCGGCGTGAAGCTGAATCCCGACACCCAGGTCGTCGCCACGCTGGGCTCCAAGGAAGGCTTCGCCAACATGGCGCAGGCCATCACCGGGCCGGGCGACGTCGTGCTGGTGCCTAATCCCAGCTATCCGATCCATGCCTTCGGCTTCCTGATGGCGGGCGGCGTGATTCGCTCCGTCCCGGCCGAGCCGACGCCGGCGATGTTCCCGGCGCTGGAGCGGGCGGTGATGCATTCGGTGCCGAAGCCGATCGCGCTCGTCACCTGCTACCCGGCCAATCCGACGGCCTATGTCGCTTCGCTCGACTTTTACCGGGACCTCGTCGCCTTCGCGAAGAAGCACGAGCTGATCCTGCTCTCGGATCTCGCCTATGCGGAGGTTTATTTCGACGAGAAGAACCCGCCGCCCTCGATGCTGCAGGTGCCGGGCGCGATCGATGTCGCGGTCGAGTTCACCTCGATGTCGAAGACCTTCTCCATGGCCGGCTGGCGCATGGGCTTCGCGGTCGGGAACGAGCGACTGCTCGCCGCGCTGGCGCGGGTGAAGTCCTATCTCGACTACGGCGCCTATACGCCGATCCAGGTCGCGGCGGCGGCTGCCCTCAACGGCCCGGACGAGTGCATCCGCGAGATGCGCGAGATCTATCGCAAGCGCCGCGACGCGCTGGTCGAGAGCTTCGGCAAGGCCGGCTGGGAATTCCCGGCGCCGGAGGCCTCGATGTTCGCCTGGGTGCCGATCCCCGAGAAATTCCGCCATCTCGGCTCGCTGGAATTCTCGAAGCTCCTGATCGAGAAGGCCGAAGTCGCGGTCGCGCCGGGCATCGGCTTCGGCGAGTATGGCGACGACTTCGTTCGCATCGCCATCGTCGAGAACGAGCAGCGCATCCGCCAGGCGGCGCGCAATATCGGCCGCTTCCTCAAGGGCGCCGACGCGACGCTGCATAACGTCATTCAGATGCCGAGGGCCGGGTAGGGCTCTCTCGCGCGCGCTCGCTTCCAAAGAAGGAGCGTGGTCATCCCGGGCGGAGCGCAGCGCAGACCCGGGATCCATTCCTGAACCTGTATTGGCAGCGCTCCGGAATGGATCCCGGATCGGCGCGGCTTTGCCGCTTGTCCGGGATGACAGTGTGAGGTTGTCGTCGGCAGCGACATCCTTGGCTCTGGACCCCGCTCCGAAAACATGGGAACCGATGCAGTGCGGACGGCTTGCTCCGCATCGCGCCCGAGGCTCGTTCCATGTCACGACAAGGCCGCCTGCTCGGCGTCGCTTTCGCCGTCTTCGCGCTGGTCTGCCTCGTCGCGACCTATGATTACTCGAAGGGCCGCATCCCGCAGACGCGCTCCGCCCTGGTTTCGGACGTGCTCGAGGTCTCCAATGGGCGCGAATGCGCGCGCGATGCCACCGATATCGTTACCCGCTACATTCCGCTGGGAACCAGCCGGGCCGACGCCGAGCGCATTCTCTCGGACGTCACGATCGACCCGCCGAAGCCCTGGTTCTGGACGCCGGCGGTCGAGAACAGCACCGTTTCCGAAGGCGCGACCATCGAAGCGCTCCACACCATCAAGGCGACAGCTTTCGGCACCAATCTGCTGCGCATCTATCTCGGCTTCGAGGACGGCAAGGTGAAGCGCGTCGCCGCCGAGGTCGTCTGCCATTTCGGCTGAGGCCCCGCCAGCCCGAAGAAGGTCGTTTCGTTAGGTCAGTCGCTGAGCTATCCTGAGGGGGGCTGCAACGACAGGTGCTGCCATGGAAGCGACGGACAAGGTTTTCGCCGGGCCCGTTCCGCAGATTTACGACCGGCTCCTGGTACCTCTGATCTTTCGACCTTATGCTGAGGATTTGGCAAGCCGTGTGATGGCCCGAAAGCCCAAGCGCGTTCTCGAGATCGCGGCGGGGACAGGCGCGCTGACCCAGGAAATGGCGGCGCGTCTCGATGGGGCGAGTATCGTCGCGACCGATCTCAACCCGGCGATGCTCGACATCGCCGCTACGCGCTTCCCGGGTGACGACAGGTTCGTCTTCCGGCAAGCGGATGCACTCGACCTGCCATTCCCTGACGAGAGCTTCGATGTTGTCACTTGCCAGTTCGGGGCGATGTTCTTTCCGGACAAGGCGAAGGGCCATGCCGAGGCGCGTCGCGTCCTGAAGCCAGGCGGGTCCTACCTGTTCAATGTCTGGGACGCGGTCGAAGCCAACGAATTCACCGCGGTCATGCTGGATGCGATGGCCGAGCTTTTCCCCGCCGATCCACCCCGTTTCCTCGCGCGCACGCCCCATGGCTACCATGACATCGGCACGATCGAGCTCGACATCATGGCTGGCGGCTTTGCGCGGCCGGAGATCGAACGGGTCGAGAAGCGCTCCCGCGCCGGTTCCGCGGAGGATGTCGCGATCGGCCTCTGCCAGGGCACGCCGACCCGCGGCGAGATCGAGGCGCGCGGCGCACCGGGGCTGGAGGCGGCCACCGCAGCCGTAGCAAAGGCGCTGGAGCGCCGCTTCGGCCCCGGTCCGATCGACGGGGCGCTCTCCGCTTTCGTGGTTTCGGCCCGCAAAGCCGAGGCTTGAGGCGATTTCGAGGGCATCGGTGCGCGCCTCTCCGTTGACACGCATCGCGCCTCATGCGACCCCGCGCCCATGACCAGCGCGATCCTTTCGACCTCGTCCCAGCCTCTGCGCATCGGCATTGCCGGCCTCGGCACGGTCGGCGCCTCGACCTTGCGCATCCTGCGCCGGCAGGAGAACGCGCTGGCGGCCCGCTGCGGCCGCACGATCCGGGTCACCGCCGTCTCGGCGCGGGATCGCAATCGCGATCGCGGCATCGATCTCGGCGGGCTCGCCTGGTTCGACGATCCGGTCGCGCTGGCGAAATCGGATGAGGTCGACTGCTTCGTCGAATTGATCGGCGGTTCGGACGGGCCGGCCAAGGCGGCGGTCGAGGCCGCCCTGTCGGCGGGCAAGCATGTCGTCACCGCCAACAAGGCGCTGCTCGCCGCCCATGGCGTCGCGCTCGCGGACCTCGCCGAGAGCAAGGGCGTGGCGCTCGCCTTCGAGTCCTCCTCGGCCGGCGGCATCCCTGTGGTGAAGACGCTGCGCGAGGCGCTGGCCGGCAACAATGTCAGCCGCATCTCCGGCATCCTCAACGGCACCTGCAACTACATCCTCTCCCGCATGGAGGAGGAGGGGCTGACCTTCGAAGCCTGCCTGAAGGACGCGCAGCGCCTGGGCTATGCCGAAGCGGACCCGACCTTCGATGTCGAGGGCTTCGACACCGCCCATAAGCTCGCGATCCTGACGAGCCTTGCCTTCGGCACGAAGATCGACGCCGAAGCGATTCATGTCGAAGGCATTTCCGCGATCACGCCGCTCGACCTGAAGATGGCCGACGATCTCGGCTACCGCATCAAGCTGCTCGGCGTCGCCGAGCGCACCAGGACGGGCATCGAGCAGCGCGTGCACCCGACCATGGTGCCGAAATCCTCTCCGATCGCGCAGGTGATGGGCGTGCTCAACGCCGTCGCGATCGATGCCGACGCGGTCCGCGAGATCACGCTGGTCGGCCCCGGCGCCGGCGGCGATCCGACGGCATCCGCCGTCGTCGCCGATATCGCCGATGTCGCGCGCGGCACTGCCGGCCTGCCCTTCGGCCTGCCGGTTGCCCGCCTGGAAGAGGCGAAGCGCGCCCCGATGCAGCGCCACGAGGGCGGCTATTATATCCGCCTCGCCGTTGCCGATCGCCCCGGCGCAGCCGCAGCCATCGCGACCCGCATGGCCGAAGCCGACATCTCCCTGGAAAGCATCGTCCAGCGCCGCTCGCCCGAGGCCGTGACGCGCGATCCCGGCGGCCGTTCCGGCGCGCCGGTACCGGTCGTGCTCATCACCTATGCCACCAGCGAGACCGCGATCCGCGCCGCGCTGGAAAAGGTCACCGCCGACGGGCATGTCGCGGAACCGCCGCAAGTCATCCGCATAGAGCGGGAACAGGCCTGAGCGCCGTACCCGCCATTCCTTTGCAAGGGGACCTCATTTCATGTCCGTCGATCTCCGCATCTCCCCCGACCAGATCATCGAGCGCTATCTCTCGATGGAGCTCGTGCGTGTCACCGAGCGCGCCGCCGTCTCCGCCGCCCGCTGGCGCGGCCACGGCAACGAGAAGGCGGCCGACCAGGCCGCGGTCGACGCGATGCGCCGTGAGCTGAACCGCCTGCCGATCGACGGCGAGATCGTCATCGGCGAGGGCGAGCGCGACGAGGCGCCGATGCTCTTCATCGGCGAGAAGGTGGGCAACAAGCAGGGTCCGAAGGTGCATATCGCGGTCGATCCGCTGGAAGGCACCACGCTCTGCGCGAAGGATATGCCCGGCTCGATCGCGGTGATGGCGATGGCCGGCGCCGGCAGCCTGCTCTACGCTCCCGACGTCTACATGGACAAGATCGCGATCGGCCCCGGCTACCAGCCCGGCATCATTGATCTCGATGCTTCGCCGGCCGACAACATCAACGCGCTGGCCAAGGCCAAGGGCGTGAAGCCGAGCGAGATCTCGACCCTGATCATGGACCGCCCGCGCCATGCCAAGCTGATCGAGGAGGTCCGCAAGACCGGCTGTTCGATTCGCCTGATCACCGACGGCGACGTCGCGGGCGTGATCTTCTGCACCCAGCCCGAGAAGACCGGCATCGACCTCTATCTCGGCATCGGCGGCGCGCCCGAAGGCGTGCTAGCGGCGGCCGCGCTGCGTTGCGTCGGCGGCCAGATGCAGGGCCGCCTGATCCTCGACACCGAGGAGAAGCGCCAGCGCGCCGCGACCATGGGCGTCAAGGATCCCAACAAGAAATACGACATGTCGGAAATGGCCTCGGGCGACGTCATCGTCTGCGCTACCGGCGTCACCGATGGCGGCCTGCTCTCGGGCGTAAGGTTCGGCAAAGACGTCATCGAGACCGAAACCATCGTCTACCGCTCGATCACCGGCACGGTCCGCCGCATCTATGGCGAGCACCGCGAGTTCTCGAAATTCCAGCTCGACTGAGCGCTTTCCTCACGCGGTCATCCCGGGCGTAGCGAAGCGAAGACCCGGGATCCAGCCGAACGGTTCCGGCATGGATCCCGGATCGGCGCCGCTGATGCGGCCTGTCCGGGATGACGTGTGAACTATCAAACGACAGCGCCCGCCGCCGCCCGCCCGGCGGCGCGGCCCGAAAAGATGCAGCCGCCGAGGAAGGTGCCCTCCAGCGCGCGGTAGCCATGCACGCCGCCGCCGCCGAAACCCGCGGCTTCGCCGGCCGCATAGAGCCCCGGCACCGGCTCGCCGCCCTCGTCCAGCACGCGCGACGACAGGTCCGTCATCAATCCGCCCAGCGATTTCCGCGTCAGGATGTTGAGCCTGACAGCGATCAGCGGCCCATGCGCCGGCTCGAGGATGCGGTGCGGCTTGGCTGTCCGGATCAGCCTGTCGCCGAGATAGTTGCGGGCGCCGCGCAAGGCCGTGATTTGCAGATCCTTGCCGAACGGATTGGCGAGCGCCCGGTCGCGCGCCTCGATCTGCCCGCGCAGATGCGCCTCGTCGATCAGGTGTTCGCCGGCGAGCACGTTCATCCGCGCGACGAGGCGGCCGAGATCGCTCTCGACGATGAAGTCCGCGCCCCTGTCCATGAAGGCCTGCACCGGCCCGGGCACGCCGCCGCCCGCTCGACCAAGCACTTGCTTCCAGCTCTTGCCGGTGAGATCCGGGTTCTGCTCCGAGCCCGAGAGCGCGAATTCCTTGGCAATGATGCTGCGGTTGAGCACGAACCAGGAATAGTCGTAGCCGGTCTTCATGATGTGCTCGAGCGTGCCGAGGGTATCGAAGCCGGGGAAGAGCGGCACCGGCAGGCGGTTGCCGCGCGCGTCGAACCAGAGCGAGGAGGGGCCGGGCAGGATGCGGATGCCGTGGCACGGCCAGATCGGCGCCCAGTTGGCGATGCCCTCGGCATAGTGCCACATCCGGTCGCCGTTGATAAGCTTCCCGCCGGCCGCCTGCGCCGCGCCGAGCATGGCGCCGTCGACATGGTCGGGCACGCCAGAGAGCAGCCGGGCAGGGGCTTGGCCCAGCCGCGCCGGCCAGTTCGCCCGGACGAGTTCGTGATTGCCGCCGATGCCGCCGGAGGTGACGATCACGGCCTGCGCCTTCAGGCGGAAGGAGCCCGTGACGCCGCGGCCGCTCTTCTCGCCGCGCGCGGCATCGCTCGGCTCCAGCACCTCGCCCTCGACGCCGTCGGCCGTGCCGCCGCTCTTCGTGATGCCGGTGACGCGATGGCGGAAACGGAAGGAGAGCAGCCCCTTCGCCTCAGCCTCCCTGACCCGGTGCAGGAAGGGCTCCAGTACGCCCGGCCCCGTGCCCCAGGTGACATGGAAGCGCGGCACCGAATTGCCGTGGCCGGTCGCGAGGTATCCGCCGCGCTCGGCCCAGCCGACGATCGGGAACCAGCGCACGCCCATCGCATGCAGCCAGGCCCGCTTCTCGCCCGCGGCGAAGTCGAGATAGGCCTGCGCCCAGCGCCGCGGCCATTCATCCTCCGGCCGGTCGAAGCCGGCAGAGCCGAACCAGTCGTCCGCGGCCAGCGCCCGCGAGTCGCGGATGCGCAGGCGCCGCTGCTCGGGCGTGTCGATCATGAAAAGGCCGCCGAGCGACCAGAAGGCCTGCCCGCCCAGCGATTGCTCCGGCTCCTGCTCGACCAGGATCACCTTGCGCCCGGCATCGGCGATCTCGCAGGCTGCGACGAGGCCGGAAAGCCCTGCGCCGACGATGACGACATCGCAATCCTGTCCCATGGCCCGCTTTTTCCACTGTTTGCGACGAGTATGGCGATCGGCCACGCCCCGGCAAGTTCGACACAGGTTGACCTCGCCGGCCGCTTGCGCGACGCCGGATGCATCATGAGTCTGATGCCGCCCCGTGCTTTTCTCGGCGTGACCCGTTCGGCGCTCGGCCGCCCCTGGCGCGACCGGCTCGATATCGCCGGCCTTGGCCGGGCCGAGGCGCTGAGCCAGCAGCAGGGCCTGCCCGACATCCTCGCCCGCCTGCTTGCCGCGCGCGGCGTCGAGCCTGCGGAGGCCGCCCATTTTCTCGAGCCGAAGCTGCGTGATGTCCTGCCTGACCCGGTCGTGCTCACCGACATGGAGGCAGCCGCCGCCCGGCTGGCGCAGGCCGGCATCAAAGGCGAGCGCGTCGCGATCTTCGGCGATTACGATGTCGACGGCGCCTGCTCCTCCGCCCTGCTCGCGGGCTTCCTCATCCAGGCCGGTGCCCGCCCGCGCATCCACATTCCCGACCGGTTGATCGAGGGCTACGGCCCCAACAGCGAGGCGATCCGCATGCTGGCGGGCGAGGGCGCGACCCTGCTCGTCACGGTCGATTGCGGCACGACCAGCGAGGAGCCGCTCGCCGAGGCCCGTCGGCTTGGCCTCGATGTCGTCGTGCTCGACCATCACCAGGCGCCCGAGCGGCTGCCGGCCGTCGAGGCCCTGGTCAATCCGAACCGGCAGGACGATCTCTCCGGCCTCGGCCATCTCTGCGCCGCTGGCGTCGTCTTCCTGGCCCTCGTCGCGACCAGCCGAACCTTGCGTCGTCAAGGCCACTGGGCGGCACGTGGCGGCGAGCCCGACCTGCTGGCGGCCCTCGATCTCGTCGCGCTGGCGACCGTCGCCGATGTCGTGCCCCTGCAGGGCCTCAACCGCGCCTTCGTGCGGCAGGGGCTGGCGATGATGCGCAGCCGCGCCCGGCCGGGCCTCGCGGCCTTGATGGACGTCTCCGGCCTCGACGGCCCGGTCCAGCCCTGGCATCTCGGCTTCCTGCTCGGCCCGCGCATCAATGCCGGCGGGCGCATCGGCGATGCCGCGCTCGGCGCCCGGCTCCTCCTGACCGATGACGAGGTCGAGGCCCGCACCATCGCAGCCGAGCTCAACCGCCTCAATCAGGAGCGCCAGGAGATCGAGCGCCTCGCGGTGCTGGAGGCGGTCTCCCAGGCCGAGCACGAACTCGCCGGCATGGCCGAGATGCCGGTCCTGCTCGCCGGCAGCGCCGATTGGCATCCCGGCATCGTCGGCCTCGTTGCGGCCCGATTGAAGGAGCGCTTCCGCCGACCGGCCTTCGCGCTGGCGCTGAGCGGGAAGGGCGGGGCGACCGGCTCCGGCCGCTCCGTCGCGGGCGTCGATCTCGGCCGCGCCGTGAGGGCCGCCGTCGAGGCTGGGCATGCGGTCAAGGGCGGCGGCCATGCCATGGCGGCGGGCGTGACGCTGGCGGCGAACCAGGCCAGCGGCTTCCACGCCTTCCTTAACGACTATCTGCTGCGCGAGGTTGCCGCCGTCGACGAGGCCGAGGCGCTGCTGGTCGATGCCGCGCTGAGCGCCGGTGGCGCCAGCCCGCGCCTTCTCGCCGAGATCGACAAGGCAGGCCCGTTCGGTTCGGGCAGCCCCGAGCCGGTCTTCGTCTTTCCGGCCCATCGCCTCACCGATGCCATCGAGATCGGCTCCGGCGGCCATGTCCGCATCAAGCTGCGGTCGGGTGACGGCGCCAGTATCGGCGGCATCGCTTTCCGCGCAGCACAGGAGCCGCTGGGTCAGGCCCTGTTCGCCGCGCGCGGCGAGATGGTGCACCTGGCCGCGACGCTTTCGCTCAACCGCTGGGGCGGCCAGGAAACGGCGGAATTGCGCATTCTTGATCTCGCGCGCCCGACATAGCCGGTCGGAGGGAGCGGTGGCGCAGCCGAGCGGGAGCGTCGTTCACATTTCTTGTGAGCAGGTGCTTGCGGAGTGGGAGGCCTGCCACTATACCTCGCCCCGCTTCGACACGAACCCCAGCGGTTCGCGGCAAAGCGGTCTTCGTCTATCGGTTAGGACACCAGCCTTTCACGCTGGGAAGACGGGTTCGATTCCCGTAGACCGCGCCA
>JBDHTM010000034.1:0-44025 GCA_039808685.1 Allobosea sp.
TCGGGCTCGAGCGTCGGCTCGTCCTGCAGGAAGATCTGGCCCTTGCTGTCGATGGCGATGGTCAGGGGCTTCTGGTCGACATTGATCGGCTTGGCGCCGGTCTGCGGCAGGTCGAGCGGGACGCCGGTCGCGATCAGCGGCGCGGCGACCATGAAGATGATGAGCAACACCAGCATGACGTCGATGAACGGCGTCATGTTGATCTCGGCGATGGCGCCGTGGCGGCGCCCGCGCCGGCCCCGGCGGCCGGAACCGCCCTTTGCGCCTGAAGCGGCTGACATACCCATCGCTCAGGCCCTCACGCCGCCATGCGCTCGTCGATCTGCCGCGACAGGATCGCGGAGAACTCGTCGGCGAAGGCTTCGAGGCGCCCTTGGGCCTTGGCGACCTCGGCCTGGAGCTTGTTGTAGGCCATCAGCGCGGGAATCGCGGCGAAGAGGCCGATCGCGGTGGCGAAGAGCGCTTCGGCGATGCCGGGCGCGACGACCGCGAGCGAGGAATTCTTGGAGACCGCGATCGCAGTGAACGAGGTCATGATGCCCCAGACCGTGCCGAACAGGCCGATGAAGGGGGCGGCCGAGGCGATGGTCGAGAGCACGAGCAGCTTCGAATCAAGGCGCTCGGTCTCGCGCTGGATGGTGACGTCGAGCACCTTGTCGATGCGCTGCGACAGGCTGGCGACCGAGCGCCCGCCATTCTCGAAGGAGCGCTTCCATTCCCGCATCGCTGCGACGAAGACGGCGGCCATGTCGTTGACCGGCTTGCTGGCGAGGTCGCGATAGAGCTCCTCCAGCGAGCGGCCGGACCAGAACACCTCCTCGAAGGCGTCCATGTCGCGGCGGGTACGCCGGTACAGCAGGGTCTTGTCGATGATGATCGACCAGCACCAGATCGAGGCGCCGAGCAGGCCCATCATGACCAGCTTGACGACGATATGGGCGTGCCAGAACAGCGTCCAGAACGACATGTCGATCTGCGGCGCGGCCTGCGCGACGTCGGCGGGGTTCATCCTGTCATCCTTCTCACCCAGGCGGTACGGCCGAGGGTGGATGCCTCAGGCTCCAGCCCCTGGCCCAAACCCCGCCGCTCGCGTCGCGGGAGACCCACGCCGCCGCCCGTTCCGCGATCCGGGGAAATGCCGTATCCCGTCAATCGCGCGTGAATCCGGCGAAAGATGGGCCGAAACGGGGTTTCCCACGGAACGCATGCTC
Source organism: Allobosea sp. (assembly GCA_039808685.1). Classification (GTDB taxonomy): domain Bacteria; phylum Pseudomonadota; class Alphaproteobacteria; order Rhizobiales; family Beijerinckiaceae; genus Allobosea. The sequence goes on from JBDHTM010000034.1 coordinate 1,212, forward strand.
CTGATCGAGTTAAGCCTCCGGCAAGGTTAATGTCGGGTATACGTCCCAGTCGCGGTGCGGAAATGGGGGCGGAAAAGCTGCGAAGATCTTTCGCGGCCGGCTTTGCGGGCAGGCCGACGCTTCGGGAGGCGGTCGGCACTCCGTTCCACCGCGCTCACCATAGGAGCGTGGCCGGGATACCGACGGCGCGGTTCCATCGTCGCAAGCGACTCGTCCTTGCGAGGCCTGCTGCCGCTCCTGAAAAGCCCAAGAAACGCGGTACGCAGTGAGATAATCGTCCAAAAGAAAATCCGCCTCGAAGGATCGAGGCGGGCTGGATGGTGTCCCGGTGACGGGTCAGGCCCCTATCAGGCTGCGTCGGGCTGCGCGGGGGGATTGGCCGGCGGGTTGTTGCGGCGTTCGTTCATGAACTGATCGAACTCGGCCTTGTCGCGGGCCATGCGCAGGCGGGCCAGGAAATCGTGGAACTCGCGCTGCTCGTCCTCGAGACGGCGCAGCGTCTCCTCGCGGTACTCGTCAAAGGCGCGGTTGCCGCTGGAAGGGCCGCCGCGGCCGCCCCAACCGCCGAAGCCGCCGCCGAAACGGCCCTCGCGGCCGGTCATGCGCTCGCGCAGGCGGTCCATCTTGCCCTGAAGGCGGTTCATCCGGTGCTCGTACCGGTCTCCGGCATATCCACAACCCATGCGTCCACTCCAGAAAAGAAAGGCCAGGGTCGCCAGACCCAGCGGCCAGAACAGGATGAAGCCGAGAACCGCGAATGCGATCCAGGCACCCTTTCCATATTCGTCCAGCTTCTCGACGATCGGCATTGCTCCCTCACTGAGCCAGCGTGAATGTAAATCACATTTACATAGATGCGCCTGAGCCCGCCGCTTGTCAAGGAGCGGGCTCGCCGAAAAAAATCAGCCAGGCGGGGAGGGGCCGTTGCGGCCGATGCCGAGGCCCTGGAGATAGATCAGCATGCCGGCCTCCAGCAGCTCGGCGGCCGTCATCGGCAAGGGGCGGCGGCCGCCATCGGCGCGGCCGAACAGGGCGGCAACGCCATGCGACATCGCCCAGACATGCAGCGCCATCATCAGGGCAGGGGGGCGCTTGCCGGCCGGGAGCTGCGCGATCAGCGCCTCAGAGGCCTGGCGCAGGCCGGCGAAGGCGCGGTCGGCGGCAGCGCGCAGTTCGGGGCTGGCATCGAGCGGAACGCCGGCCTCGAACATCGCCGAGTAATAGGCGGGCTCGTCATGAGCGAAGGTCAGATAGGCGCGACCGAGCCGGTGGAAGGCGGTCTCGGGATCGGGCCGGCCCTGGTCCCAGGCGCGCGACAGCGCCGCCTCGAAAGCCTGGAAGCCGCGCGTCGCGACGTCGGCCAGCAGTTCCTCGCGGTCGCGGAAATGGCGATAGGGCGCGGCGGGGCTGACGCCGGCCATGCGGGCGGCCTCGGCGAAGGTGAAGCCGTTCGGCCCCTTCTCGCCGATCAGCCCGAGCGCGGCCTTCACCAGCTCCTCCTTGAGATTGCCGTGGTGATAGCCGCGGGGCGTGTCGGGTCTGTCGCGCTTCCAGCTCATGTAAGGAGCGCTAACATGCGGGCAGGGGCGGCGTCGACTGTCAGTCGTCGAGCATCAATCGCTTGCGCAATCCGTCGGGGATGCGGCGGGCCCGGCCGCCGCCGACACAGGCGACCTTGACCGCGGCGGTGATCAGCACCTCCTCGCCGCGCAGCACGCGCTGTTCGACATCCATCGTGGCGCCGCGCGCCTCGACGGAGCGGGTCTCGACCGTCAGCAGATCGTCCATCACGGCCGGACGCAGGAAGTCGATGGTCATCCTGCGCACGGCGAAACCCAGCGCCGTCTCGCCGTCGAAGAGCTCGCGCTGCTCGACGCCGAGTGCGCGGATCAATTCCGTGCGGCCGCGCTCCATGAAGCGCAGATAGGAGGCGTGATAGACGACGCCCGAGAAGTCGGTGTCCTCGTAATAGACGCGGACCTCGATGCGATGGACCCTGCTCATGGCGCTCCCGAGCGGTTTCGAATGCTTACGGCTGCCATAGACCGGAGATGCGGCCTCGGAAAGACGTTCAGCGCTTGCAGGGCTTGCCCATGAAGGAGCCGCAGTCATAGGGTTGCGACAAGGCGTCTCGGATCGAATAGCTCTTGCCTTCGAAGCTGTTGACGATGTCGTCGATGCGCCAGCCGCCGTTCTCGCGCAGCATTTTGAGTTCGACCGTGACGGGCTTTCCGAAGCTGCGGAAATTCGCCATCACCGTCGCCTTGCCGGCGGCGACGGGAATCGTGTCGAAGCTCAGCTTCTTGATCTCGCCATCCTGGCCGTTGAGGAAGGGATCGGCGCCGATCTGGCCCATGTCGCCACTCTCCTCCTGATAGAGGTCGTCGCGGGCGAAGAGGGCGGCGAGGCCCTTGCTCATCAGCTTGTCGCGATGCGGCGGGCGCCAGGCCGGCGGCGGAGCCTTGCCCTTGGCGGCGAGCATCTTGATCGTGATGGCATAGGCTTCTTCTACCGGACCGCGGGGCACGTCGTCGCCGGCGCGCGCCGAGACCGCCGCGAATGCGGCGAGGCCGGTCAAGGCGAGCGCCAGCACGACCTTCCGCAGGATCTGCTTCACGCTTCGTCCTCGTCATTGCCGAACAGCCCGAACTGCGCCGTCTCGCGCGCGGGTTCGGGCATGCCGAGATGGCGGAAGGCGTGGGGCGTCAGCAGGCGCCCACGCGGCGTGCGCTGGATGAAGCCCTGCTGCAGCAGGAAGGGCTCGATGATCTCCTCGATCGCGTCGCGCGGCTCGGAGAGCGAGGCGGCGATGGTCTCGATCCCGACTGGGCCGCCGCCGAAATTCACCGCGACCGTGGTCAGATAGCGCCGATCCATCTGGTCGAGTCCGATGGCGTCGACATCGAGCAGGGAGAGCGCCTTGTCGGCGACCTTGCGGGTGACGATCGGGTCGCCGTCGACGATGGCGAAGTCGCGCACGCGCCGGAGCAGGCGCCCGGCAATGCGCGGCGTTCCGCGGGACCGCTTGGCGATCTCGTTGGCGCCGTCGTCGGACATCGGCACGCCGAGCACGCGGGCGCCGCGGGCGACGATGCCCTGCAGCTCCTCGACCGTGTAGAACTGCAGGCGGATCGGGATGCCGAAGCGATCGCGCAAAGGCGTGGTCAGGAGGCCGGCGCGGGTGGTGGCGCCGACGAGGGTGAATTTGGGCAGGTCGATCTTGACCGAGCGCGCAGCCGGGCCTTCGCCGATGATCAGGTCGAGCTGATAGTCCTCCATGGCCGGATAGAGGATTTCCTCGACCGCCGGGTTGAGGCGGTGGATCTCGTCGATGAAGAGCACGTCGCGCTCTTCGAGATTGGTGAGCTGGGCGGCGAGGTCGCCGGCCTTGGCGATGACAGGCCCCGAGGTCGAGCGGAAATTGACGCCGAGCTCGCGCGCGACGATCTGCGCCAGAGTCGTCTTGCCGAGGCCGGGCGGGCCGACGAAGAGGACATGGTCGAGCGCGTCGCCACGCGTGCGGGCGGCGTTGATGAAGACCTGGAGATTGGCCCGCGCCGCCGCCTGGCCGGTGAAATCGGCGAGCGAGAGCGGCCGCAGCGAGGCTTCGCTGTCGTCGTCGCGGCGTTCGGCCGTCATCAGGCCGGAGCGCTTGGGTTCGCTCACAGCGCGATCTCCAGCTCGATGGCGTCGTGGATGGGAATGTCCTTGTACCCGGTCTTGATGATGGTCGGCACGACCGAGCGATAGGCGTCGATCGCCTCGAGATAAAGGCCCGAGAGGCGGAAGCCACGGCGCTGGTAGAAGGTCATGCCCGGCATGTTGTCATTGGTCAGCATCGCCTTGAGCTTTTTGGCGCCGGCCTCGCGCGCGGCGAAGATGACAGCGTCGAGCAGGCGGATCGCGATACCTTCGCCCGGCCTGAGCGAATGGAGCGCGCAGAGATAGGCGTTCTCGCCCCTCATCGTCCAGCTGGCGAGCGCGGCGGTGCGGCCCGATGGTTCATAAAGCCCGAGCGCGTCGATTTCGGCGACGTCGTAGACGTGCAGGTCGATCATCATGCTCTGCGAGCCCCAGCTCGCCAGCATGATGCGGCAGAGCTCGGTCTTGTCGGCGACGACGCGCAGTTCCAGATCGTCGGGCGCTTCGCTCACTTCGCCAGTTCCTTCAGGCCCAGTTTGATGAGCTGGGCTGTGCCGGCCCCGTCGCCGGCGGCCTTGGCCGCGGCCGCGACGGCGGCCACCGCCTGCGCCTGAGGATAGCCGAGATTGGCGAGCGCCGACACGGCGTCGGCGATCGGCTGCGGCAGCTTCCTGTCCTCCAGCGCGCCGGAGAGCTGGACCACGCCGGGATCGATATGGCCGAAGGCGGGGGCCTTGTCCTTGAGCTCGGCGCAGAGGCGCTGGGCGAGCTTGGGGCCGACGCCGGGCGCGCGCGCGATCGCGGCCTTGTCGTTGGTGGCGATGGCGGTGGCGAGCGCGCCCGGATCGAGCGTGGAGAGGATCGCAAGCGCGACCTTGGCGCCGACGCCCTGCACGACCTGCATCAGGCGGAACCAGTCGCGCTCCACGTCGGACATGAAGCCGTAGAGGCGGATCGCATCCTCGCGGACATGGGTCTCGATCGAGAGCGCGGCAGCCTCGCCCGGCTTGGGCAGGCGTTGCAGCGTGCGCGCCGAGCACTGCACGACATAACCGACGCCCTGTACGTCGATGATGACGTGGTCCTCGCCATAGGAATCGATCAGGCCCTTGAGCTTGCCGATCATCGATCTTCTCCAAGTGTCATCCCGGGCGACCGAAGGGAGACCCGGGGTCCATGCCGGAACCTGTCCCGATGAGGTTCCAGCATGGATCCCGGATCTCCGCTTCGCTCCGTCCGGGATGACCCGCGTGGGGCAGTGTCGCGAAAAATGCCGATCGGCAGCATGGGGCTCATGATGCCTTCATCTGCGCTACCAGCGCCCTCATGCCGCGATGCTGGGCATGGCAGATCGCGACGGCGAGCGCGTCCGCCGCGTCGGCCGAGGAGGTCTCGGCCTTGGGCAGGAGCACGCGGATCATCGCCTGGACCTGCTTCTTGTCGGCATGGCCGACGCCGACCACGGTCTTCTTGACGAGATTGGCGGCATATTCCGCGACATCGAGCCCGGCGAGCGCCGGCACGACCAACGCGATGCCGCGGGCCTGGCCGAGCTTCAGCGCCGATTGCGGGTCGCGGTTGATGAAGGTCTCCTCGACGGCGGCCTCGTGCGGGCGATGGGCGGCGAGAACCTTGTTCAGGCCTTCGTGCAATTGCCGCAGGCGCTGGCCGAGCGGCAGCGCGCCGTCGCTTTCGACGCAGCCGCAGGCGACGAAGGAGAGCTTGCTGCCTTCCGAGACGACGACGCCCCAGCCGGTCTTGCGGAGCCCGGGGTCGATGCCGAGGATGCGAATCGGGGGTGCCATGACGGGCTCAACCTAGCGGATGTTTCGGATTTGTCCCGCACCGAGACGGGCGGCGCGGCATGCGGGATGAATTCCCCTGATCGATGACATCAAAAAGGAAAGTTGTTCTTGCCGTGGGTCCGCGGGCATGGTTCGCCGCATCCTTCTTCTCCAGCCGGCTCCATGTCCTCGATCCTGTCTTCCTTCATGCCCGGCGTCGGCGCCGACGGCATCGCGGTCCTGCTGGCCGCCACATTGATCGGCGGGCTCGTGCGTGGCTTCACCGGCTTCGGCTTCGCCATGGTGTTCATGCCGCTGGCCTCGGTCGTTCTCGGGCCGGTCGCGGCGCTCGGCCTGATCTGGTTCATCGACCTGCCGTTCGCGTTGCCGATCGCGGTGCGCAGCGCCAGGGCGGCGGAATGGCGCGAGATTCTGCCGCTGCTCCTGACCGCCACGCTGGCCCTGCCGGCCGGCATCTGGCTGCTGATCTGGCTCGATCGCGAGACGATGCGTTGGGTGCTGGCCTCGCTCGTCTTGATCGCGGTCGCGCTGATGGCGTCGGGCTGGCGCTATCACGGACGCCCGACGATCCCGCTTTCGCTCGGCGTCGGCGCGCTGTCCGGGCTGTTCAACGGCATGGCCTCGATCGGCGGCATGCCGCTCGCGGTGTTCTGGCTCGGCGCCCAGCGCAACGACCGGCACAAGACGCGGGCCAACCTGCAGACCTTCTTCGGTGTTTCGACACTGATCAGCGGCGCGGTGCTGTGGTGGAAGGGAATTCTCACCGGCGGCGCCCTATTGATGGCCGTGCCGCTCTTCGCGGTTTACGGCGTCGGGCTCTGGGCCGGGACGCACGGCTTCCGGCTGGCGTCGGAGGAGACGTTCCGGCGCGGGGCCTATCTGGTCATCTTCCTGAGCGCGCTGATCAGCCTGCCGCTCTGGGACGTGGTGATCGGGCGGTAAGGCGCGGCTGTGCCGTCATGCTCGCCCTTGTGGCGAGCATCCACGTCTTTGAACACGAGCCTCGACCAGCGAAGACGTGGATGGTCGGGACAAGCCCGACCATGACGTGGAATGCGCTGGCTTCGGCTCAGGCGCTGAGCTTGGCCATGATCTCGTCGGCGATCTCGAAATTGGCGAAGACGTTCTGGACGTCGTCGTCGTTGTCGAGGGCCTCCATCAACCGCATCATCGAGGCGGCCTTCTCCTCGTCGAGCGGGGCCGTCGTCGTCGGGCGCCAGACCGGCTTGGCCGAGGCCGGCGCACCGAGCGCGGCTTCCAGCGCCTTGGAGACCTCGTTCAACGCGTCGAAGGCGCAGAGGATCGTGTGGCCGTTCTCGTCCGAGATCACGTCATCGGCGCCGGCCTCGATCGCGGCTTCCATCACCTTGTCGGCATCGCCGGCCTCCGGCGGGTAGCTGATCTCGCCGACGCGGTTGAACATGAAGGAGACGGAATTGCTCTCGCCCAGCGCGCCGCCCGCCTTGGTGAAGTAGGAGCGCACGGCGGAGGCGGTGCGGTTGCGGTTGTCGGTCAGCGCCTCGACGATGACGGCCGCGCCGCCCGGGCCGTAGCCCTCGTAGCGGACCTCGTCGTAGTTGTCGCCTTCCCCCCCGGCGGCCTTGTTGATGGCGCGCTGGATATTGTCCTTCGGCATGTTCTCGGCGCGAGCGGCGAGCACGGCCATGCGCAGGCGCGGGTTCATGTTCGGGTCGGGCATGCCCATCTTGGCGGCGACGGTGATTTCGCGGGCCAGTTTCGAGAACAGCTTGGAGCGCACCGCATCCTGCTTGCCCTTGCGGTGCATGATGTTCTTGAACTGTGAATGGCCGGCCATGGGAGCTCGTTACCTTCAAAGGTTGCGGCGGAAAGCGTTGGAAGCCGGCCTTATAGGCGCCGGCTCCGCCCGCGTGCAAGCGTTGCGCGCAGCCGAATATGTCAGGAAATCCAGGCTTCCGGCACGGCCTGGCTGAGATGCGGGCCGACGCGCACGGCCCAGACCGCCCTGGCGAGACCGGTCGCATCGTCGATATCGACCGCGACTCCGGAGAGCGTGCCTTCGCCCGTCGCCGGCTCAAGCCGCGCGCCCGGCACCTTCTGGAGGAAGCGGCGCACCGGCTCGTCCTTCTGCATGCCGAGCACGGAATCGTAGTCGCCGCACATGCCGGCATCGGACTGATAGGCGGTGCCGCCGGGCAGGATGCGCGTGTCCGAGGTCGGGGCGTGGGTGTGCGTGCCGACGACGAGGCTGGCGCGGCCGTCGAGGAAATAGCCCATGGCCTGCTTCTCGCTGGTCGCCTCGGCATGGACATCGACGATGACGGCGTCGGCGACCTCGCCGAGCGGGCAGGCGGAGAGCTCGCGCTCGACCGCCGCGAAGGGGTCGTCCAGCGGGTCCATGAACAGCCGGCCCATGACGTTGACGACGAGGACGCGGGCTCCGTTGCGGGCCTCGACCACGGCGGCGCCGCGGCCGGGGGTTCCCGGCGGATAGTTGGCCGGGCGGACCAGCCGGTCCTGGCGGGCGATGAAGACCAGGGCCTCGCGCTGGTCCCAGGAATGGTTGCCCAGCGTGACGACATCGGCGCCGGCGGCGAGGATCTCGTCGCAGATCGCCTCGGTGATGCCGAAGCCTCCGGCGGAGTTCTCGCCGTTGATGACGACGCAGTCGAGCTTCCAGGCCTCGCGCAAGGCGGGAAGCCGCTCCTGGACCGCAATCCGGCCGGGGCGGCCGACGATGTCACCGAGGAAGAGAAGACGCATGAAACCGACTCGAAAACCGTGAAGGCTTTCTCCCTCGCGCGAAGGCGCGCGGGAATCAACCGCAGCGCAGCATTTCGCGTTCGGTCACGATCCAGTCGAGGCGCCGGTCATGCGGCTCGTCCGGCACCGCCTCGATCTCCTGCGCGGCATAGCCGATGCCGATGCTGATGGTGGGGCCGAGTTCGCTGAGGGCGCGATCGTAATAGCCCTTGCCGTAGCCGATGCGGTAGCCGCGCCGGTCGAAGGCGGCGAGCGGGACGAGCAGGATCGTCGGCTTCACCTCGGGCTCGCCGGGAGCGGGAACGAGCGTGCCGAAGCCGCCGGGCACGATCGGTTCATAGGGCGCCCAGCGCCGGAAGATCATGTGCCTGTCGACGATCGCGGGCAGGCAGAGCGGCAGGCCGCGCTCATGTAGCGCTTCGAGGACCGGGCGGGGATCGGCTTCGGAGCGCATCGGCCAATAGGCCGAGACCGGGCCGGCATTTCCCGTCCAGACAGGGAGAGCAAGTGCATGCGCGGCGAGTTCGGCGTCCCATTCCAGCCGGTTGTCCAGATCGAGCGCGTCGCGGCGGGTGAGGGCCTCGGCGCGGAGGATCGCCTTGCGCGGGGAGGGCGTGACCTGCGTGTCGGACGTCGTCGTCATAAGGGCTGCGGAGCCACCTCGGCCGTGGAGTTTTGAATCCCGGGACACCTACTAAAGTAGGTGGGCGCCGTGTGTCCGGTTCCGATGGATCCGGTCAGGGACAGCTCCCTAGGGAGTCGTATGGGCCCGGGGAATGCTGTCTCTCACGCACCAGGCAGCCCCGCTTCCCCAATGTAGGGAAGGCGCCGGCAAAGCGCCAGAGGTTCTTTTGCGTTTGCACATCGCTGCTCCGGGCGCGCCCTGCGGGCGGGCCGGCCATGAAAACGTTCATATTTTGGCCGCGCTGCGCTGATGTTATAGAAGCGCGCGCGACATGTACGGAAACCGGTTTCAGCGATGCTTCGTTCTCTCCTAGCCCGCCATCTCTCTCGCCCGGGACTGGCCGCGTTGGTGGTCTCGGCCGCGCTCGCCGCTGGTGCCGTCCCGGCTTCAGCGCAGGATGCCGCCGATCTGCTCGTCCGCACAACACGACTGGAGAATCAGCTGCGCCAGATGTCCGGCCAGATCGAGCAGCTCCAGTTCGAAAACAAGCGGCTGACCGACCAGCTCCGCAAGTTCCAGGAAGACGTCGATTTCCGCCTGAACGAGAAGGGCGGCGGCGGGCGTGCTGGCGCGGCTTCGCCCGGTCCGACCGGCGCGCCTGCCGGCGGAGCGCCGCAGCGCCAGCGCCGCGGCGACGCCTTCGATCCATCGATGCAGCATGGTGCGGCCGGCGCTCCGCAGCCGCTCGGCGGTGGCGCGGGGATCGCCGGCATCATCGACGAGGATTATGCGGGCGGTCCGGCCACGGGCCAGCCGCTCGACCTGCAGGGCGTCGGCCGGCCAGGGCCGCAGGGCGGACTCTCGCAGGGGGGCCCGCGCGGCGCGAGCGTCGCCGCCGCGAGCGGCCCGCAGAGCGCCAAGGAGGCCTATGACCTCGCCTTCGCCTCGCTCCAGCGCAAGGAATACGAGCAGGCCGAGATGGGCTTTCGCCAATTTCTCCAGAGCTACCCGCGCGACCGGCAGGCGGTCGATGCGACCTACTGGCTGGGCGAGAGCTACTTGCAACGCCAGCGCTATCGCGAGGCGGCCGAGCAGTTCCTGAAGATCTCTCGGGAATCGCCCAAGGCTGCCAAGGCGCCGGAGAGCCTGCTCAAGCTCGGCATCTCCCTCAACGGGCTCGGCGCGAAGGAGCAGGCTTGCGCGACCTACGCCAAGGTCGGCGTCGACTATCCCTCCGCCTCCAATTCCGTGCGCCAGGGCATCGCCCGCGAACGCCGCCGCTCCGGCTGCGCTTGAGCGCGGCTCCGATCGCGAACGATTTTGCGCCGGTCTCGCTCGAGGAGGCCGGCGCTGCCTTTGAGGGACTGTCGCATGAGGCTGCCCTGCTGGTCGCCGTCTCCGGGGGGCCGGATTCGATGGCGCTGCTGGCGCTGCTGGCCGCCTGGGGTCAGATGCCGGGCCGGCCACCTCTCCACGCCGCGACGGTCGATCACGGGTTGCGCCCGGATTCGGCAGGCGAAGCCGCCGCTGTGGCAACGCTCTGTGCAAAACTCGGCGTCAGCCATGCGACCCTGCGCTGGGAGGGGCCGAAACCGGCAAGCGGTCTGCAGGCAGAGGCGCGTCGCGCCCGGTATGTCTTGCTCGCGAACGAAGCGCGGCGGCTCGGCGGCGCGACTTTGGTCACGGCGCATACGCTCGACGATCAGGCGGAGACCCTGCTGATGCGGCTCGCCCATGGCTCGGGGCCGTCGGGGCTTGCGGGGATGCGTGGGCGAAGCGAGGTCAACGGGGTTCCACTGGCGAGACCGCTGCTCGGCATTTCCAAGACGCGACTGGTTGCAACGGTAGAGGCGCGCGGACTGCCATTCGTCCGTGATCCCAGCAACAGCGATCAACGCTTCGAGCGGGTGCGCTGGCGCGAGACGATGCCGGTTCTGGCGGAGCAGGGAGTAACGGCGGAACGGCTTGGGCGATTGGCCGAGCGGATGGCGCGTCTGGACCAGGCTGCCGCCCAGAGGGCCCGGGCGGTGCTGGCGGACGTGTCGTTGCCGGCGAGGGCAGCGGGGGACGGTCTGCGCCTGCGCTTTTCCACGCTGATCTCGGAGCCGGACGAGATCGTGTTGCGGGTTCTGGCGCTGGCGCTCGATGTGGTCGTGCCGGGCGGCGAGCGGCATGGCCGGCTGGAGCGGTTGGAGGCCTGCCGCGCGGCTCTGGCCGCGGCCGCGCATGCCGGCTCCGTGCTGCGGCGGACCTTGTCGGGCTGCGTTCTCTCGCTCGGCCGCGACGGTGTTCTGGCGCTGCAAGCGGAGCCGCCGCGCAGACGGGGCGTTCACTCTTCGGCGTCATAGTGCCGCCACGCCATTGCTTTCCCTTGGCAAGGGCGCCTGCGACACCTAAATTGATCATCGGGAAACTCAAGGCCTCATCCGGTTGGTCCGGCAGGCCCGATCGGACTGGGAATGAATCCGAATTTTCGAAATTTCGCCCTCTGGGTGGTGATCTTCCTGCTGGTCCTGGCGCTCGTCACTCTGTTCCAGAGCCCGAGCCAGCGCACCAGCACCAATGAAATCCCCTATAGCCAGCTGATCAACGAGGCCGAGGCCGGACGCGTGTCGAACGTCGTCGTGGCCGGCCAGGAGATTTCCGGCTCCTTCTCGGATGGTCGCAGCTTCGTGACCTATGCGCCCTATGGCGACCCGAACCTGCTGAAGACCATGGCCCAGAAGGGCGTGCAGGTCTCGGCCAAGGCGCCGTCGGAAGGCACGCCCTGGTTCATGGCGCTGCTGGTCAATTCACTGCCCTTCGTCATCTTCATCGGCCTGTGGATCTTCATGTCCCGCCAGATGCAGAACGGTGCCGGCCGGGCGATGGGCTTCGGCAAATCCAAGGCCAAGCTCCTGACCGAAGCGCATGGCCGCGTCACCTTCGAGGATGTCGCGGGTATCGACGAGGCCAAGGAAGACCTGCAGGAGATCGTCGAGTTCCTGCGCGATCCCCAGAAGTTCCAGCGGCTCGGCGGGCGCATCCCGCGCGGCGTGCTGCTGGTCGGTCCTCCCGGCACCGGCAAGACGCTCACGGCTCGCGCCGTCGCCGGCGAGGCGAACGTGCCGTTCTTCACCATCTCGGGCTCGGACTTCGTCGAGATGTTCGTCGGCGTCGGCGCCAGCCGCGTCCGCGACATGTTCGAGCAGGCCAAGAAGAACGCGCCCTGCATCATCTTCATCGACGAGATCGACGCGGTCGGCCGTCATCGCGGCGCCGGCCTCGGCGGCGGCAACGACGAGCGCGAGCAGACGCTGAACCAGCTCCTCGTCGAGATGGACGGCTTCGAGCCGAACGAGGGCGTGATCATCATCGCCGCGACCAACCGTCCCGACGTGCTCGACCCGGCGCTGTTGCGCCCCGGCCGTTTCGACCGCCAGATCGTCGTGCCGAACCCGGATGTTGCCGGCCGCGAGAAGATCCTCAAGGTCCATGTCCGCAAGGTGCCTATGGCGCCGGATGTCGACCTCAAGGTGCTTGCTCGCGGCACGCCGGGCTTCTCGGGCGCCGACCTGATGAACCTCGTCAACGAGGCGGCGCTGCTGGCGGCCCGCCGCGGCAAGCGCATGGTCACCCATGCCGAGTTCGAGGATGCCAAGGACAAGGTCATGATGGGTGCCGAGCGCAAGTCGATGGCGATGTCCGAGGAGGAGAAGAAGCTGACCGCCTATCACGAGGCCGGCCATGCCATCGTCGGCCTTTACGTTCCGGCCGGCGTGCCCGTGCACAAGGCGACGATCATCCCGCGCGGCCGCGCGCTCGGCATGGTCAAGTTCCTGCCGGAGGGCGACCGCTACTCGATGAAGTACAAGGAGTTCACCTCGCAGCTCGCGGTCGCCATGGGCGGGCGCGTCGCGGAGGAGATCACCTTCGGCAAGGAGAACATCACCTCCGGCGCCACCGGCGACATCCAGCAGGCAACCAAGATGGCCAAGGCCATGGTCACGCAGATGGGCTATTCGGACGAGCTCGGCATGGTCGCCTATGGCGACAACCAGGAAGAGGTCTTCCTCGGCATGTCGATGGGCCGCAGCCAGTCCCTCTCCGAGGCGACCGCGCAGAAGATCGATGCCGAGGTCAAGCGCCTCGTCGACGAGGGCTATCGCGATGCCAAGGAGATCCTGACGAAGCATCACGACGAGTTCGTGCAGGTGGCCGAGGCGCTGCTCGAGTTCGAGACGCTGACCGGCGAGGAAATCCGCGACCTGATCGCGGGCAAGCGTCCCTCGCGCGATCTCGACGATACGCCGCATGCTCCGCGCGGCTCGGCCGTGCCGAGCGCCGGCAAGGGCCGCAAGCGCGGCGAGCCGGATCCCGGCATGGAGCCGCAGCCGCAGGCTTGAGGCAGAGCGAATGGAATGGGAGAGGGCGGCCGTGAGGCCGCCCTTTTCGTTGGCGCCTCGTTGTTTTCATCCGCGCCGTCGTCGGGACAAGCGGCGGAGCCGCGCCGATCCGGGAGCCATGCCGGAGCGCTTCCGGCAAAGGTTCCGGCATGGATCCCGGGTCTCCCTGCGGTCGCCCGGGATGACATCGCCTCTATCAGGCGTCGCGGTCGCTGCTGCCCTTTTCACGCACCGTCACAATTTGTGAGAAGGCGGAAAGGTTTTTTGATTATAGAAACGCGCAAAATCAGGCGCTGATCGCCTCTCGGAAACGAACCATATGACACGCAAATATTTCGGAACGGACGGCATTCGCGGGCGGGCGAACGGCGTCATCACGCCGGACCTCGCCCTGAAGGTCGGCCAGGCGACGGGCCTCGCCTTCCGCCGCGGCGAGCACCGCCACCGAGTGGTGATCGGCAAGGATACCCGCCTCTCCGGCTACATGATCGAATATGCCATGGTCGCGGGCTTCACCGCGGTCGGAATGGACGTGATGCTGCTCGGCCCGATGCCGACGCCCGCGGTCGCCATGCTGACGCGCTCGATGCGGGCCGATCTCGGCGTGATGATCTCGGCCTCGCACAACGCCTACGAGGATAACGGCATCAAACTGTTCGGACCGGACGGCTACAAGCTGAACGACGAGGTCGAACGCGAGATCGAGGAGTTGATCGACAGCGATCTCACGCCTCGGCTCTCCGGCTCACCGAAGCTCGGCCGGGCCAAGCGCATCGACAGCGCCGATGCGCGCTATGTCGAATTCGCCAAGCGCACCATGCCGCGCAACATGAGCCTGGAAGGCCTGCGCATCGTGCTCGATTGTGCCAATGGCGCCAGCTACAAGGTGGCGCCGCAGGCACTCTGGGAGCTGGGCGCCGAGGTCATCACCATCGGTGACGAGCCCGACGGCTTCAACATCAACCGCGATGTCGGCTCAACCCATCCGTCAACCCTGGTGGCGAAGGTCAAGGAATTGCGCGCCGATGTCGGCATTGCGCTCGACGGCGACGCCGACCGCGTGCTGGTGGTCGACGAGCAGGGCCAGATCGTCGACGGCGATCAGCTGATGGCGGTGATCGCGCGCTCCTGGCTGGAGGATGGCCGGCTCTCGGCGCCGGGCATCGTCGCCACCGTGATGTCGAATCTCGGGCTGGAGCGCTATCTCGCTGGCCTCGGGCTGTCGCTGGCACGCACGGCCGTCGGCGATCGCTATGTGCTGGAGCACATGCGCAATCACGGCTTCAATCTGGGCGGGGAGCAGTCCGGCCATATCATCCTCTCGGATTTCGGCACGACCGGAGACGGGCTCGTCGCGGCGCTGCAATTGCTCGCCGTGGTCAAGAGGATGGACAAGCCGGTCTCGGAGGTCTGCCACTGCTTCGAGCCCCTGCCGCAGATTCTCAAGAACGTCCGCTACAAGACCGGGCGGCCGCTGGAGGAGAAGGCGGTGATCAGCGCGATCGAGGCGGCGAAACAGCTTCTCGGCGAGAGCGGCCGCCTGGTGATCCGCCCCTCCGGCACCGAGCCGGTGATCCGCGTGATGGCCGAGGGCGACGACCGCGACCTGGTCGAGCGCGTGGTCGACAATGTCGTCGATGCGGTGACGAAGGCCGCGGCCTGATTCCCTGTCATCCGTCATTCCGGGCGAAGCAAAGCGAAGACCCGGAATCCATCGTAAGGCTCGGCGCTCTTCGATGGATTCCGGATCGGCGCCGGAACGACGGTGGGATTGTCGCGAGACCTCACACCACCGAAGTCAGGCCGCCATCGACCATCAGCAGGTGGCCGTTGACGTAGTCCGAGGCCGCCGAAGACAGGAAGATCGCGGCGCCGGCCAGCTCCTTCGTCTCACCCCAGCGGCCCGCGGGCGTGCGGCTGCAGACCCAGTTCGAGAAGGTCTCGTCGGCGATCAGGGCTGCGTTGATCTCGGTCGCGAAATAGCCGGGGCCGATCGCGTTGGCCTGGATATTGTGCTTGCCGAGCTCGGCGGCGAGGCCCCGCGTCATCATCTTCACCGCGCCCTTGGAGGCCGTGTAGGGAATGATGGTGGCGCGGCCGAGCTCGCTCATCACCGAGCCGATGCTGATGATCTTGCCGCGCTTGCGCGGCACCATCCGCTTCGTCACCGCCTGCGTGACGTAGAATACCGAATGCAGGTTGGTGTTGATCACCTCATGCCAAGCCTCGACCGGGAATTCGGTGATCGGCGCGCGCTTCTGCATGCCGGCATTGTTGATCAGGATGTCGATCGGGCCGATCTCGGCCTCGATCATGGCGACGCCCGCCTCAACCGCCTTCTGGTCGGTGACGTCGAAGGAGGCGATCGAAGCCTTGCGACCGGCGGTGGCGAGAGCCTGCTGCGCGCGTTCGAGCTTCGCCTTGTCGCGTCCGTTCAGCACGACATGGGCGCCGGCATCCGACAAGCCTTCGGCCAGCGCGAGGCCGATGCCCTGGCCTGAGCCGGTGACGAGCGCGATCTTGCCGGCGAGACTGAACAGCGACAGCGACATGGCTTATCCTCGCAAAATGCCGGATGTGGCGATTTCGGTTTGCGCCCGGGGCGCCGCTTTGGGTAAGCAGGTTTCAATCGATTAGACAATGGTGCTGCGCGCCGTCGCGCGGCGATTTCGGGAGCGTCCCATGCGTGCCGTCGTCATTCATGCCGAGAAGGATCTGCGGGTCGAGCCGACAACCGCGCCGGAGCTAGGGCCGCGCGACGTGCGCGTGCGGATCGAGGCCGGCGGCATCTGCGGCTCGGACCTGCATTACTATCTGCATGGCGGCTTCGGCACGATCCGGGTGCGCGAGCCGATGATCCTCGGCCATGAGATCGCCGGCCGGGTCGAGGCGATCGGCGGCGAGGTTTCGCGGGTGAAGCCGGGCGACCGCGTCGCGGTCAATCCGAGCCGGGCCTGCGGCCATTGCCGCTATTGCCAGATGGGTTTGCAGCAGCACTGCATGGACATGCTGTTCTACGGCTCCGCGATGCGCTTTCCGCATGTGCAGGGCGGGTTTCGCGACGTCCTCGTCGTCGAAGAGCGGCAGGCGGTGAAGGTCGCGCCGCGCGTCACGGCGGCGCAGGCCGCCTTCGCCGAGCCGCTCTCGGTCTGCCTCCATGCCGCCAAGCGCGCCGGGCCGCTGCTCGGCAAGCGCGTGCTGGTGACGGGGGCGGGCCCGATCGGCGCGCTCACCATTCTCGCGGCCAAGGCGGCGGGCGCTTCCGAGATCGTCGCGACCGACGTCGTGGACGGGCCGCTGCCGGTGGCGCGCAAGATGGGCGCGACCGCGACGGTCAATGTCGCGGCCGAGCCCGAGCGGCTCAAGGCCGATTACGGCGCCGAGAAGGGCGCCTTCGACGTGATGTTCGAGGCTTCCGGCAATCAGCATGCTCTGACCGGCGCCTTCGATGTCGTGCGGTCGGGCGGCGTCATCGTCCAGATCGGCGTCGGCGGCCAGTTCACGCTGCCGATGAACGTCGTTGTCGCCAAGGAATTCGACCTGCGCGGCTCCTTCCGTTTCCACGAGGAGTTCGACTGGGCTGTGGCGATGATCGGCTCGGGCTCGATCGACCTGTCGCCGTTGCTGACGGCGTCGATCCCGGTCGACCGGGCGGTCGAGGCCTTCGATCTCGCCGCCGACAAGTCGAAGGCAATCAAGGTTCAGCTCGACTTCGCCTGAGGCGTGTCATCTCGTGCGCGCTGCGGCGCGAAGTGCCGCTGCGCAGACACGGGACCGTCTTCAGAAAGAGGGCCTTCTCGTCATGCGGTCCCGTGTCTGCGCCGCAGCGTTCCACGCTGCAGCGCGCACGGGATGACGCCATTCAACAATGGCACCTTCAGAACAGGCCCTCGATCCGGCCTTGCGGGTCGATATGGATGCGCTCCGCGGCGGGCTCGCGCGGCAGGCCGGGCATGGTCATGATGTCCCCGCAGATCGCGACGATAAAGCCGGCACCAGCCGAGAGCCGGAGCTCGCGCAGCGGTACGATGTGGCCCGAGGGCGCGCCGCGCAAGGTCGGGTCGGCCGAGAAGGAATATTGGGTCTTGGCGACGCAGACCGGGAGGTCGCCGAAGCCCGCTTCCTCCAGCTCGGCGAAACGGGCCTGGAGCTTGGCATCGACGCTGACGCTCTCGGCACCGTAGATCTCGCGGGCGATCGTCTCCAGCTTCTGCCGCAGCTTCATGGCAGCGGGGTAGAGCGGGGCGAAATCGGCCTCGCCCTCGTCGGCCAGCGCTGCGACCTTGCGGGCGAGTTCCTCGGCGCCGGCGCCACCTTCCGCCCAATGCCGGCATATCACCGCCTCGACACCGAGATGGTTGCGGCAATAGTTGCGGATCAGTTCATGCTCGGCGGCAGTATCCGTCGTGAAGTGGTTGATCGCCACGATCGGCGGCACCCCGAACTTGCGGAGATTGTTGACGTGGCGCGTCAGGTTGGAGAGCCCCGCTTCCAGCGCCTTCAGGTCCTCGCGGCCGAGCGCGTCCTTGGCGACGCCGCCATGCATCTTGAGGGCGCGCACCGTCGCGACGACGACGGCAGCGGCGGGCTTTAGCCCGGCTTTGCGGCACTTGATGTCGAAAAACTTCTCGGCGCCGAGATCGGCACCGAAGCCGGCTTCCGTCACGACGTAATCGGCGAGCTTCAGCGCGGCGCGCGTCGCGATCACCGAATTGCAGCCATGGGCGATGTTGGCGAAGGGGCCGCCATGGACGAAGGCCGGCGTGCCTTCGAGCGTCTGCACGAGGTTCGGCATCAGCGCGTCCTTGAGCAGAACGCTCATCGCGCCGGTCGCCTTGATGTCGGCGGCGGTGATCAGGCGCTTGTCGCGCGTGCGGCCGACGACGATGCGGCCGAGCCGTTCCTCCAGATCGGCGGAATCACGGGCAAGACAGAAGATGGCCATCACCTCGGAGGCAACGGTGATGTCGAAGCCGTCCTCGCGCGGGAAGCCGTTGCCATTACCGCCGAGCGAGGAGACGATCGAGCGCAGGGCGCGGTCATTCATGTCGAGCACGCGGCGCCAGGTGATCCAGCGGGTGTCGAAGCCGAGGCCGTTGCCCCAGTAGACATGGTTGTCGATCATCGCCGCCAGCAGGTTATGAGCGCTGGTGATCGCGTGGAAATCGCCGGTGAAGTGCAGGTTGATCTGCTCCATCGGCACGACCTGGGCATAGCCGCCGCCGGCCGCGCCGCCCTTCATGCCGAAGCTCGGGCCGAGCGAGGGCTCGCGCAACGCGATCATCGCGCGCTTGCCGATGCGCGAGAGGCCGTCGCCGAGGCCGACCGTGGTCGTGGTCTTGCCTTCGCCGGCGGGCGTCGGACTGATCGCGGTGACCAGGATCAGCTTGCCGTCCTGCTTCGCCTGGAAGCCGGGGATTGCATGGGTGTCGATCTTGGCGATGTATTTGCCGTAGGGATTCAGGGCCTCGGAGGGGATGCCCGCCTTTGCGGCGATCGTGGCGATGGGCTGCAGCGGGGTTACGCGCGCGATCTCGATATCGGTCGGCATTCGTCCTCTCGGAGGCTGGTCCTGCTCCGCGCCTCCCGGGGCGAAGCCGCGGCACACTGGCGCGAAAAACCCGTCGCCGCCAGCGCTTTCGCCGGCGGGGCGGGCATGATGCACAGGCGGCGCGGGCCGTGGTCAGCTCGCGAGATGGGCATTCTGCGGGAACAGGAACTTGCGGGCCTCGGCATCAAAATCCGTCTTGAAGGCGAACTGGTCCTTCAGCGCGACGGCGCGTTGCGCCGCAGGGCGGGCCGAGATCTCGTCGAGATGGCGTTTCACATGCGGGAACATCTCCGGCCAGGTTTCGCCGACGGCGAAGGAGAGCCGCGTCGCCCAGCCCCAGATCGACATGTCGACCAGGGTGTAGCGGTCGCCCAGCATGTAGCGGCGCTTGGCGAGGAGGTCGTTGACGATGCCCCAGTGCCGCTCGGCCTCGCGGGCATAGCGGTTGATGGCATAGGGCAGCTTCTCCGGCGCGAAGCGGCTGAAATGCACGGCCTGACCGCAATAGGGGCCGATGCCGGTCGCGACGAACATCAGCCAGGACAGCATCTCGCCGCGTGCCTTGGGCGTGTCCTCGGGCAGGAACTTCCCGGTTTTCTCGGCGAGATAGAGCAGGATCGCATTGGAATCGAAGACGGTGACGTCGCCATCGGTCAAAGCCGGCGTCTTGGCATTGGGGTTGATCGCGAGGAATTCGGGCTTGAACTGGTCGCCCTTGCGGGTATCGACCGGCACCATCTCGTAGGGCAGGCCGGCTTCCTCCAGGAACAGCGCGATCTTCGCCGGGTTCGGCGAGGGATGGTAGTAGAGCTTGATCATCGAAGTCTCCTTGCGAGCGCCTCAGGCCCGCTTCAGTCCGGCGACATAGGAGACGAGATCGGTCAGCGCGGCAATGGTCGCGTCCGCCTGGAAGCCGAGTTGTTCCGGCTGCATCCGGAGCGCCTTGAACATCAAAGCGGGGTCGATCGTCGTGGCGGCGGCGAACTCGTTGCGCAGTCTGCCGGCGGCCATGCGCTCGATGCGGGCGACCCGGAAGCCATGGGCCTTCGCACCGGCGATGTCGAAGCCGTTGGAGGAAACGAAGAGGATCTCGTCGCGAGCGAGGCCGAGCCGCTTCTCGACATGGGCGTAGCCCCGTGGATCGGGCTTGTAGACACCGATCTCGTCGACGCTGATTACGGTCTCCAGGAGGTCGGTGATCCCGGCATGGGCGACGAGCCGCTTCAGCATGTCCGGGCTGCCATTCGAGAAGATCGCGAGGCGATGCGAGGCCAGGCCCTCGAGCGCGGCGCGGGCCTCGGGATAGAGCAGCAGCGCGTCATAGGCTGCGGCGACCTTGGCGACGAGCTCGGGCGAGGAAGCGAGGCCGAGCGTCCGCAGCGTGAAGTCCAGCGAGTCGCGGGTGACGGTCCAGAAATCCTCGTAGCGGTCCATCAGGGCGCGCAACCAGGTGTATTCGAGCTGCTTCAATCGCCAGATCTGGGTGATCGTCGCGCCATGTCCGGGAAAGGCTGCGTCGGTGACGGCGGCGACCGACTGGACGTCGAAGAGCGTGCCATAGGCATCGAAAACCAGCGCCTTGATCGACATCGGCGTCCTCCGTTGCGGCTGCGTCGCAGTGCGACACCTTCTTAGCACTCGCATCGGCAGCGTGGCGCGTGGTATCCGCACAGGCAGTTTTCACCGCCACCGACAGGTCAAGCCGATGCCGCCTCGCCCCGTGATGCTGATGATCCTCGATGGCTGGGGCTGGCGCGAGGATGCTGAAAACAACGCCGTCAAGCTGGCGAACACGCCCCATTTCGACCGGCTCTGGGCGGCCAATCCGCATGCCTTTCTGAACACATCCGGGCTCGATGTCGGGTTGCCGCTGGGGCAGATGGGCAATTCCGAGGTCGGCCATCTCAATCTCGGTGCGGGTCGGGTGGTGATGCAGGATCTGCCGCGCATCAACCAGGCGATCTCCGACGGCTCAATCGCCGAAGCACTTGAAGCGACCGGCCTCGTCGACGGGCTGAAGGCGAGCGGCGGCGCCTGCCATCTCCTCGGCCTCGTTTCGCCGGGCGGCGTCCATGCCCATCAGGACCATGCGGTGGCGCTCGCCCGCATCCTGACCGGACAGGGCATCACGGTGCATGTCCATGTCTTCACGGACGGACGCGATACGCCACCGCAATCGGCCGCCGACTACGTGAAAGCCTTCGAGGCGGCGCTGCCCTCCGGGGCGAGCATCGCCAGCGTCTCCGGGCGCTACTACGCGATGGACCGCGACAATCGCTGGGAGCGGGTCGAGAAGGCCTGGCTGGCGATGGTGCTGGGGGAGGGCGAGCGCTTTGCCGACGCGCAGGCCGCGATCGCGGCGGCTTACGCCAAGAACGTCACCGACGAGTTCATCCTGCCGGCCGCGATCGGCAGCTATGCCGGGATGAAGGATGGCGATGGGCTGCTCAGCTTCAATTTCCGCTCCGACCGCATCCGCGAGATCCTCGCCGCCGTGCTGGAGCCGGATTTTGCCGGCTTTGCCCGGCCGCGGCGGCCGGAACTGGTCAAGGCGGTCAGCATGACCTCCTACAGCGCCGAGCTCGACAAGGTGATGCCAATGCTGTTCGCGCCGCAAACGCTGGCCAATGGGCTGGGCGAAACGGTTGCCAAGGCCGGGCTGAAGCAGGTGCGGATGGCTGAGACGGAGAAGTACCCGCACGTCACCTATTTCTTCAATGGCGGCGAGGAGACGCCTTATCCCGGCGAGGACAGGGTGATGGTGCCTTCGCCCAAGGTCGCGACCTATGACCTGCAGCCGGAGATGTCGGCGCCGGAGCTGACCCGGAAGGCGGTCGAGGCGATCGATTCCGGCCGCTACGATCTCGTCGTGCTCAATTTCGCCAATCCCGACATGGTCGGCCATACCGGCGTGCTGGCTGCTGCGATCAAGGCGGTGGAGACGGTCGATGCCGGGCTCGGCGCCATTGCCGAGGCCATCGGGCGGCAGGGCGGGGCGCTGCTCGTCACCGCCGATCACGGCAATGCCGAGCTGATGGTCGATCCGGTGACCGGCAAGCCGCATACGGCCCACACCACCAACCCGGTTCCGCTGATGCTGGTCGGCGGGCAGGGCAAGGGCCTTGCCGACGGACGCCTTGCCGATATCTCGCCGACGCTGCTCGCCCTGATGGAGCTGGCGCAGCCGGCCGAGATGACCGGGCAGTCGCTGCTGCGCTGACAAAGCAGAACGGCGCGGGTTGGACCCGCGCCGTTTCGTATCCTTGTCCGATGCTTCGGATCAGTACTTGCGCACCACCGGCGGCGGGGCGTAGGCGACCGGCTCGCGCTCGACCGGGCCGCAGCAGTTCGGGTCGCCGAAGTTCCAGCGCATGCCGATGCGGATATCGTGGCTGTCGATGTCCTTGGCCTTGAGCGGGGCGTAAACCTCGGTGTTGAAGGCGTTGTAGAGACGGCCGGACTGAGCATCGCCGAGGTTGAGGTAGCGATAACCCAGTTCGAGGGTCAGGTTCTTGTTCACCTCGTAGCCGACACCCGCCATCAGGGCCCAGGCCATGCCCGACTTGGTGCCACTGCCGGCGGTGGACAATGTTGGGCCGGTCCAAGGAGCTCCCCAGAGAGCGCCCTGATCCGTCAGGCCGGTGATGCGGTTCGATGCGTAGCCGATACCGGCGCCGATATAGGGCGTCAGGCAGTTCCAGGTTCCGAGATCGATATACCCGTTGAACAAGGTGACCATCGAACTCAGGTTGCCCTTATAGGTATTGCTGAGTTGGAACGTGCCACCTTGACCGTCGGGAAAATCGACCCGGTCGTTGACGCCGATCTGGCCGGCGCCGCGATATTCGAAGGTGCCGTCCACCCGGAACCAGTTGTTGAAGCGATAGCCGATGCCGACGCCGCCGAAGAAGGCCGCGTTGTCGGTCTTGCCGAAGAAGCGGCCGCCCGGCGTCGCGTCGACGGTCGCCTGGCTGTACTTGCCGACGCTCTGGACGCCGACGCCGATATCGCCGCGCAGGTAGATGCCGCTCGAGATCGTGCCCTTGAGGCCGAGCGGTTCCGGCGGGGGAGGCGGAGCGTAAGCGAGATCCGCGGCCTGCGCTGCGGCGGAGACGCCGAGGGCCAGGCCGCCCGCCAGCGCGAGAGTTTTCAGGCTGCCCATGGCAGTGTCCTTCGCATTTGCGCGGCGCAAAGAACGCAGCCCGCGCGTGTTACCCACGACAGGACCATGGCAGCGAATTCTTAAATGACACTTAACCCTAAAAGCTAACCTTACCGGAGACTGAACGAAGACTGGGACGGACGATTCAGGCGCGCGGCGGAGGGCGCGTGCGGCGGAGCGCCAGCCTATGCTGACGGTTTCTCGGGAGCCGACGAGGCGAGCTTTCGGGCCTTGGCCGCCATGGCCTCGAACTCGTTGCGGATGGTTTCGAGCTTGTCCCCGTCGAGTTCTTCGAGATCGAGGAGCTCCTCGCGGGCGCCTTCCAGCCGGCAGATCAATTCGTCGAGCTTGATCTGCATCGCCGCGGTGTCGCGGTTCTGGCTGTTCTGGATGATGAAGACCATCAGGAAGGTGACGATGGTCGTCGAGGTGTTGACCACCAGCTGCCAGGTGTCGTTGTAGCCGAAGAACGGGCCGGAGAGCGCCCATAGGACGATGAGCGTCGCGGCACCGAGGAAGGTCTGCGGCCTTCCGGCCCAATGCGCGACGGCCTGCGACAGGCGGGTGAAGAGCGAGCGGTCGCTTTGCGGCATGCGGCGCTTGGCCATGGAACGGTCCCCTGAGACCGGTTGAGACTGTGCTCTCAACGCGGCCAGGGTGACGGCGTTCCCGCGGTGGCAGCTTCAGGCCGTCAGGCGCTCGGCATGCCAGGCAATGTGCTGGGCCATGAAGGTCGAGATGAAATTGTAGGAGTGGTCGTAGCCGTCGCGCATCGTGAGCTGGAGCGGGATGCCGGCGGCGGCACAGGCGATGTCGAGAAGTTGCGGGCGCAAGCCTTCTTCAAGGAAGCCGTCGGCCGTGCCCTGGTCGATCAGGAGGTCGCGAATGCGGTGGCCGTCGGCGATCAGCAGGGTCGAGTCATAGGCGCGCCAGCGGGTCTCGTCTGGCCCGAGATATTTCTCGAAGGCCGGGCGCGACCAGCCGGCCGTCGAGGGTTGGGCGATCGGCGCGAAGGCGGAAACGGAACGATAGCGGTCCGGATTTTTCAAGGCGAGCGTGATCGCGCCATGGCCGCCCATGGAATGGCCGAAGATGGCCTGACGCTTCATATCGACCGGGAAATGCCGGGCGATCAGCTCCGGCAGTTCGTCGCGGATATAGGTCTCCATGCGGTAGTTCTTCGCATAGGGCTCTTGCGTCGCGTCGAGATAGAAGCCGGCGCCGAAGCCGAACTGCCAGTTATCCGGCTCGTCCGGCACGCCTTCGCCGCGGGGGCTCGTATCCGGGCAGATGATGGCAATGCCGTTGGCGGCGGCCGCGGCGCGATACTCGCCCTTGTCCATGACGTTCTGGTGCGTGCAGGTCAGGCCCGAGAGATACCAGAGCAGCGGAACCGGTCCATCCTCGATCTGATGCGGCAGGTAGATCGCGAAGGTCATCGGACAGGCGCAGGCCGCGCTGTCGTGCCGGTAGACGCGCTGCGAGCCGCCGAAGGCCTTCGAGGAGGAGATCAGTTCCATGGGGAGGGTCCTTTCTTGCGGCGCATGCTTGTCATTCCGGGGCTTCGCGAAGCGAAGAACCCGGAACCCACGACCGGGCGAGCCCTCGCCGGTCGGCCTATGCAAGCGTTTCACCCAGTCGTGGGTTCCGGGTTCGACCTTCGGCCGCCCCGGAATGATAAAGGTGGTGCCTCATTGATGAGGCGGGAAAGCGGCGCCTCAGTACACCACCACGCTGCGGATCGACTTGCCCTCATGCATCAGGTCGAAGCCGGTATTGATCTCGTCGAGCGAGAGCTTGTGGGTGATCAGGTCGTCGATGTTGATCTTGCCCTCCATGTACCAGTCGACGATCTTCGGCACGTCGGTGCGCCCGCGCGCGCCGCCGAAGGCCGTACCCTTCCAGACGCGGCCGGTGACGAGCTGGAACGGACGGGTCGCGATCTCCTTGCCGGCCTCGGCGACACCGATGATGATCGACTCGCCCCAGCCGCGATGGCAGCATTCCAGCGCCTGGCGCATGACGTTGGTGTTGCCGGTGGCATCGAAGGAGAAATCGGCGCCGCCACCGGTCAGGTCGACAATCGCCTGCACGACCTTGTCGTTGCCGATCTCGGTCGGGTTGATGAAGTCGGTCATGCCGAATTTTTCGGCCATGGCCCGCTTGGCCGGGTTGATGTCGACGCCGATGATCTTGTCGGCGCCGACCATGCGGGCGCCCTGGATGACGTTGAGGCCGATGCCGCCGAGACCGAAGACCACGACATTGGCGCCCGGCCAGACTTTTGCCGTGTAGATCACCGCGCCGATGCCGGTGGTCACACCGCAGCCGATATAGCAGATCTTGTCGAAGGGCGCGTCCTCGCGGACCTTGGCGAGCGCGATCTCCGGCAGCACCGTGAAGTTCGCGAAGGTCGAGCAGCCCATGTAATGGAACACTTCGCCGCCATCGCAGGAGAAGCGCGAGGTGCCGTCCGGCATCACGCCCTGGCCCTGGGTGGCGCGGATCGAGGTGCAGAGATTGGTCCGGCGCGAGAGGCAGGACTTACAGCTGCGGCATTCCGGCGTGTAGAGCGGGATGACATGGTCGCCGGGCTTCAGCGAGGTCACGCCGGCGCCGACCTCGCGCACGATGCCGGCGCCCTCATGGCCGAGGATCGCCGGGAACTTGCCCTCCGAATCCAGCCCCGAAAGCGTGTAGGCATCGGTGTGGCAGATGCCGGTCGCCATGACCTCGACCAGGACCTCGCCGGCCTTGGGGCCGCCGATCTCAATGGTCTCGATGGTGAGGGGTTTGCCGGCTTCCCAGGCGACGGCGGCGCGGGTCTTCATCGGGTGTTTCCTTCTTTTCGAGCGTTCATTTCAGATAGGGGCGGATGACCCGCATGATCTCGGCGATCTCGTCGGTGTCTGTGGCTGCGGCCTGCGCCGCCTCGGCCGGGCGGGCCATGGTCTCGCGCAGGTGGCTTTCCAGCACCTCGGCCATCAGCCCGGTGGCGGCGCCACGAAGCGCCGCGAGCTGCTGGAGCAGGGCGCCGCATTCCTCGCCGCGCTCGACGGCGGCGATCAGGGCATCGGTCTGCCCCCTGATGCGGCGCAGCCGCGTGACGGCGCGCTTCTTCTCTTCGGCTGAGTGAGGCATGGGCACCGAGGCTCCGGTTGCCACAACGCTATGGTACTGAGGGGGAGTATGTCAACGCGTAAGGCGCGTCGAAACGAAAAGAGCGGCAGCGTCGCCGCTGCCGCTCTCTCACTGATGTGCAATTGGGTTGAGCTCAGAAGCTGTAGCCGAGCTTCACCTTGACCAGATGCTGGCTGAAATTGGTCAGGTCGAGATTGCCGGGTTCGCCCTTGGCTTTGCCGGAGACCTGGATATTATAGGCGGCGGACAAGGCGAGCTGCTTCGTCGCCTGCCAGAAGATGCCGGGACCGGCGAAGGTGGCGTAGCCTGCTTCCTTGCCGAAGCCGAGTTCGTTATGGGCGCGCATATGGCGGACCTCGCCGCTGAGATAGAGCCCGTCCGAAACCTGCCAGGCGAGCGAGCCGGCGATGGTGAGGGTGGAGGAGCGCTGATAGGGCGAAGGGCCGGTCCAGGTCAGGTCCTGCGAGAGGTTGAACCCGGCATAGAGCGTATTCGCGATCAGCGTTTTGTCGGCGAACAGGCGGATGCCGGTGTTATAGGTGGTGAAGCGGTCGGCGCCGTCCGGATCGGTGCGGTTGAAGCTGTGGTCGATGACCAGCGTCAGGCCAATCCCGTGCATGTCGCGGCTGAGCAGCTTGTACTTCATTTCGACACCGGCGCCGAAGGCGCGCGAATCGGCGCTGAGGCCCCCAGCCGAAGCGTTGGTGAAATTGCCGAGCACGTAAGGGCCAACCTCGAAGCAGGGAAACAGGCCGTAGGAGCCCTGCAGCGTCAGGCCGTGGCCGTTGGAGGTGCCGACTCGGGTGCCGTAGCCGCCATTATAGGTCAGGCTGGGGCCGAAGGAGCCGACATCAGCCACGTCCGAGCCCGTGGTGAAGCCGAAAGCGTCGGTCGGGATGCTCTCGCTCTCCGTGCAGGCCGAGACGGCCGGAGCGGGTGCGGCGGGGGCTCCTTTGCGGGAGGGCAGGTCGGCCGCCAGGGCTGGGACAGACGCAGCCGCGGCGATCAGGGCGAGGGCGATGGCTTTCGACGACATGCGGTGCTCCAGGCGGATATCCGATCAGTACGCTATTGCAAATCGATTGCAAGAGTTACTTTATCCATCGGCGAAGCATCTCGCGAACCCGGTCGCCGCGCGATAAAAGAGTCATACCAATCTGCGCAATCCAGCCCGCTGTTGTTGCGTTGCAACAGTCAGGGTTTCGGCAGGCGCGAGAGCCGTTCCAGGGCACGCGGTGCGATCTCCGCAAGGGCGCCGATCGGTTTCCAGGCGGCAGCATGGACCTCCTTGACCTGCGCGACGAGCGGCAGGGCAGGGTCGGCGAGGAAGAGATATTGCAGGTCGTGATGGATATGGGCCGGCTCGCTGCGCGACGGCTTGCCGGGCACGTCATGGCTGTCGATGGTGAAGGGCAGGTCGCCGCCGCGATGCCAGGGATGGAGGGCAAGGCCCTGTACGCCGGTTTCCTCGATCGCCTCGCGCGCCGCCGAGAGATGGAACTGCTCGGCCTCCTCCCAGTGCCCGCCGGGCTGGAGCCAGCGGCCGATCACGACATGGTCGATCAGCAGCACCTGTGCATGGTCGGGCGAGAGCACGAACGCGCTGGTGGTGAGATGGCCGGGGAAGGTGTCGCGCCGGTCGAGTGCATGCCCCTCGGCCATTTGCCAGCGCAGTAGCGCGAGATGCTCGCGCGGGCTCGCGACCTCGGCGCGATAGCGCTCGACGACGCGGGAGAGATCGCTGCGGAAATCCATCGGTCAGCGGGTTTCGAGCGGCAGGCGGTAGGATTCGAAATGCCCGTTCTTCGGGCCGTCATAGCCGATGAGGACAGTAAGGCCCTTGGCGTCCGGCGGGAGCACGGTCAGGGATTCCGCCTTGTCATCGCCGCGGCTGGGCAGGTCGCCGAGCGGCACCGCCGCATCGGTCCTGGCGGGATCGACCAGCATCAGAGAATAGGCCAGACTCTGCTCCTGCGCCGGGCCGAGCAGGGCGAGCAGGCGGCCATCGGGCAGGGGCGCGAGATCGCGAATGCCACGGTTGCTGCCGGCCGGCAGCTCGAAGACGCGCGGCGCTTCGGTCGCGGGCGCATGGCCCGGCGCGAACAGGGACTTGAGCGAGGCGCCGACGAGGAAACCGCGATTGCCGAGGGAGGGCGCGCGCAAGCCCGCCCAGAGCGTGTCGCCGACAACCGCGAGGCCTTCGACATTCATGCCGTTGTCGTCCATCAGGCTCTTGCCGAAGAAGGCGCCGGCTGGGCCGGCCGCGCGCAGCATGTCGCTGAGCCGATAGGTCAATTCGACCTTGCCGGCCGGTGTGCCCTCGGCATTCACCTTGATCCGGGCGAGGTGGAAGGCCGAGAGGCGGAACTCGCCCTTCTTGCGCGAGCAGCCATGGGAGCCGGCCACATAGAAGGCGCTGTCGGCATAGGCGACGGCCTCGCCGTCGAGCTCGGCGAAGCGGCCGGGCGCCTTGCAGATGCCTTGAGGCGGCTGGCCGAGCGTGTCCGGCGCGGCCTCCGATCCGACGATCGGCAGGGTCGCGTCCGGGATGATCCGGTTTTTGGCGATGCGGGCGAATTGCGCGAAGGAGCCTTCGTCATTGATCAGCAGGCAGCGCTGCGTGCCGTTCGCTGCCGGCATGCAGGCGAGGCCGCTGACGTCCCGCGCCGGCTTGCCCGGCTTCTTGCCGGTGAAGTCGCCGAACGTCCTGAAGCGCTGTTCCGGCGTGAGCGTCGCAGCCTGGGCGCAAGAGGCGCCGAGCAGGGCCGCGGCGAGGATAGGAACGAACAGGCGGTACCGCATCGGGCGAATCCGGAGACAGGGACGCGGATTGAGCGCGTCCGGGGTGCGGAAGTCAAAGCACGGCGGCGCGTTCCCTATGGGATTTTGATGATCCCGGCCCTTGCCTCGTCTCGAACCCCTATGGCGGCGTCCCTAGCTTGTCCAGGCGGTCCTTGGAGACCGCGGCATCGCTCCGATCGACAGGAGGTTTCCATGACTACGATCGGTGCCTATCGTCGCCGCCGGGAGGCGATCTACCGCCATGTCCGCGGCGTTTCGGCCGGCGGCTGGAAGGCCGACCTGCTGCATCTGTTCGGCTCGGTCGTATTGCTCGCCGTCCTGATCGGCGGGCGGGTCTGGTGGCATCTGCACTGATACCAACGGCTCTTGGGGCAGGCTGACCTCGGTGTGCCGTCATTGCGAGCGCAAGCGAAGCAATCCAGGGGGACTGGGTTGAACGTCTCACCCGGTCCCCCTGGATTGCTTCGTCGCTTCGCTCCTCGCAATGACGATGAAGCCGTCTCAAGGGCCGTTGGTATGAACGCGCGAAAGAAGGGCGCCGCGATGCCGCGACGCCCTTCCGATGTCATCGATTGGAGCCGAACTCAGTCGAGCTTGGCGTAGGCCGGGACGGTGAGGAAGTCCTCGAAGTTCGGTGCCAGCGAGAGCGTCTCGAACAGCGCGATCGCCTCGGGGAAGCGGCCCTTGGCATAGTTCTCGGGTCCGAGCTCGCCCTTCACGCGCTCCATCTCTTCCGGCAGGCAGCGCTTGAACAGCGCCGCATCGGCCTTGATCCCGCCTTCGAGAGCGACGCCGTACTGGACGAACTGCCAGATCTGGGCGCGGCTGATCTCGGCCGTCGCGGCGTCTTCCATCATGTTGTAGATCGGCACCGCGCCGCGGCCGCGCAGCCAGGCTTCGATATACTGGACGCCGACGCGGATGTTCTCGCGGAAGCCTTCCTCGGTGCGCGTGCCCTGGTGGACTTCCAGCAGGTCCTTGGCGCCGATGTTCACGTCCTCGCGCTTCTTGTCGAGCTGGTTCGCCTGCGGCATCAGCCGGTCGAACACCTCCATTGCGACGGGGACGAGGTCGGGATGAGCGACCCAGGTGCCGTCATGGCCATCGCCCGCCTCGCGCTCCTTGTCGGCCTTGACCTTGGCGAAGGCGGCAGCGTTGGCCTCAGGGTTGTTCTTGACCGGGATCTGCGCCGCCATGCCGCCCATCGCGAAGGCGCCGCGCTTGTGGCAGGTCTTGATCAGCAGCAGCGAATAGGCGCGCAGGAACGCCTTCGACATCACGACCTGCGAGCGGTCGGGCAGGATGAAGGCCTTGTTGCGGGCGAGCTTCTTGATGAAGGAGAAGATGTAGTCCCAGCGGCCGCAGTTGAGGCCGGCCATGTGCTCGCGCAGTTCGTAGAGAATCTCGTCCATCTCGAAGGCGGCGGGCAGGGTCTCGATCAGGACGGTCGCCTTGATCGTGCCGTTCTTCAGGCCGAGCGCGGATTGCGCGGCAACGAAGACGTCGTTCCAGAGCCGGGCCTCGAGATGGCTCTCCAGCTTCGGCAGGTAGAAATACGGGCCCGAGCCGGCAGCCAGAGCCGCCTTGGCGTTGTGGAAGAGATAGAGGCCGAAATCGACCAGGGAGCCCGAAGCCTCCTCGCCGTCGATCTCGATATGGCGCTCCGGCAGATGCCAGCCGCGCGGGCGGATGATCAGGACGGCGGGCTTGTCCTTGAGCTTGTAGTCCTTGCCGCTCGTGGGATCGGTGAAGTCGATCTTGCCGGCCCAACGATCCCGGAGATTGATCTGGCCCTCGATCATGTTGGCCCAGACCGGCGAGGAGGCGTCCTCGAAATCGGCCATGAAGACCTTGGCGCCGGAATTCAGCGCGTTGACGATCATCTTGCGATCGACAGGGCCGGTGATCTCGACGCGGCGGTCGAGGAGGTCGGCCGGGATCGGCGCGACGGTCCAGTCGCCTTCGCGGATATGCCTGGTCTCGGCCAGGAAGTCCGGCGTCTCGCCGGCATCGAAGCGCTTCTGGCGCTCGGCCCGGAGCGCGAGCAGGCGCTTGCGCGTCTCGTTGAAGCGGCGGTGCAGGTCGGCGACGAAGGCGAGCGCCTCGGTGGTGAGGATCTGCTCGAAACCGGGCTGCAGGGCGCCTTTCACGACGACGCCGGCCGGCAGGGCGAGAGTGGGGGTGTCCGACATGGATGGTCCTCCGATCAGGTTGAAGCCATCATTCCGCGAAAATGCGCTTTGTAAAATCCGGAAAAAATGATGATCACTTGTTCTTTATCGAGAATAATCCTGTTTTTGGAGCGAGGCTCCGATAATGCGCCTAATGGTTGTGTTCTTAGGGCGTTAAACGCATAATGACGTAACGGCAGAGTCTTTCGTTTCAAAATGTGCAGATAGGCCCGACTTCCACAAATCGATTTCAGTAATTCGTAAGCTCCCGCCGCCAACGCTTCCAGGGTCGAATGCGGCAATCCGGCCCTGGATGAGACAGATGATGACGATCGGCTCCCTGCCCGGGATGTTCAAGCGCTTCGGAGCAGATCAGCGCGGCAACATAGCGATGATGTTCGGGCTCGCGCTGGTTCCGCTGCTCGGCGTGATGGGCGTCGCCATCGATTACTCCCGCGCCAGCAATGCGCGACAGGCTCTCAATTCGGCGATCGATTCCGCGGCGCTGATGGCGGCGCGCGACGCCCAGAAGCTGACGGATGCGCAGTTGATCGCCCGCGTCAATGCCTGGATCACCGACAACCTGCCTGCCGACGTGAAAGGCGAATATACCGGAGCCACCGTGACGATCGACCGCACGGCGCGGACGATCAAGATCGACGCCAATGCCAGCGTGCCGACGACGATCTCCAACATCCTTGGCAAGACCACGCTGCCGGTCGGCAGCAGCAGCCAGTCGACCTGGGGAACCAACAAGATCGAGCTCGCGCTGGTGTTGGATAATACCGGTTCGATGGCGCAAAACAACAAGATGACCAATCTGAAGACGGCTTCGAAGAGCCTGCTCACCATCATGAAGAATGCCGCGATCACGACGGACCAGATCCGGGTCTCGATCGTGCCGTTCAACACCCAGGTTCGGATCGACCGGGCTCTGAAGGACGAGCCGTGGATCCGCTACGGTATGACCCGGTCGGTGACGATGACCTGCGACAAGAACGGCAAGAATTGCAAGGCGCCGAGCGGTGCGGCTCAGTCGGATCCAACAATCTCGGGCTGTAGTACCAATAGCAAAGGGGTCATGACCTGTACCGAGACCCTGACCAAGGACAACTGGGTTAAGAGCGAGGGCTGCATCGCCGACCGGGATCAGAACTACGACGTGACCGACGCAGGCTCCTATGCCGCCAGCAATCAGCAATACCCTGCGACATGGTGCGGCCAAACCTCGCTCGTCGAAACGATTGGTCTGATGTCAGATTGGACCGCGTTGTCGAACAAGATCGACGCGATGACGCCGGTCGGCAACACCAACGTCACAATCGGGGCAGTATGGGGCTGGGCGACGCTGTCGCCGGCTGCGCCTTTCACCGAGGCGAAACCTTCGACCGAGCCACAGCTGAAGAAGTACATGATCCTGCTGACGGATGGCGACAACACACAGAACCGGTTCACGACCTCCCAGTCGTCGATCGATGCGCGAACCGCGCTTGCCTGCTCGGGGGTCAAGAGCGCCGGCATCTATATCTACACGATCCGCGTCATCGACGGGAATGCGACGCTCCTGCGCGACTGCGCCTCTGATCCGAGCATGTATTACGAGGTGACGGATGCCTCGCAGCTCGACCCAATCTTCAGGGCTATCGCCAACGAGATCAGCGCGGTGCGCTTGACGCAGTAAGCTGCGCGCCGCCGAGCGCGGCGAAACGGGCCAGGAAACGCGCCTGCACCGCCTCGGTGTCGAGCGGATCGAGCCAGGCGAGAACTTCGGTCGGCAGCGCCTGGGGGCGGCCGAAGAACTTCAGAGCTTCCTCGCGGCCGAAGCCGGCCAGCCGCGTCGCCTCGAAGAAGGCGGCGATCGTATCGGCCTCCTTGACCTTCCGCTTCAGCACGGCCGGCGTTGTGGCGGGCAGGCCGAAGCGCAGGTGGATCGCTGCCAGCAGGCGCAGTTCCACGCTCTTGTAGGCATCGCCCATCACGACCTTGAACGGCGAGATCATGTCGCCGATCACGTATTCCGGTGCGTCGTGGAGCAGCGCCATCATGCGCCAGTCGTCACCCCATTCCGGGTTGAGATGAGCGGCGATCGCCTCGACCAGCAGGGAATGCTGCGCGACCGAGAAGGAATGGACGCCGCGCGTCTGGCCGTTCCAGCGGGCGACGCGGGCGAGGCCATGGGCGATGTCCTCGATCTCGATATCGAGCGGCGAGGGATCAAGCAGGTCGAGCCTGCGGCCCGAGAGCATGCGCTGCCAGGCGCGCGGCGGTTCGAGCTTGCGGGCCATCAGGCGGCAGGGCGCGAGTCGCGGGCGAGCGCGGCGCATTCGCTCCAACGGAAGCAGCCGGTGAGGTGGTCGTTGACCAGCCCGCAGGCTTCCATGAAGGCGTAGACGATGGTCGGGCCGCAGAAGGTGAAGCCGGCCTTCTTCAGCTCCTTTGCGAGCGTCTCGGACAGCTTGGTCTGGGTCGGCACCTCGCCTTGCGTGCGGAAGCTGTTCTGCAGGACGCGGCCGTCGAGATGCTTCCAGAGGAAGTCCGCGAAGGGCTCGCGCTCGCTGAGCTTCAGATAGGCTTGCGCGCTCCTGATCGTGCCTTCGATCTTGCCGCGATGGCGGATGATTCCGGGATCGGCGAGCAGGCGCTGGATATCGGCCTCGGCAAAGCGGGCGACCGTCTCCGGCTCGAAACCTGCGAAGCCGGCGCGGAAAGCGTCGCGCTTGCGCAGGATCGTGATCCAGGAGAGCCCTGCCTGGAAGCCGTCGAGGATCAGCTTCTCCCAGAGCGCGCGGGAATCATATTCCGGCACGCCCCACTCGGTGTCGTGATAGGCGAGATAAAGCGGGTCCGTGCCCGGCCAACGACAACGGAATTTTCCGTCCGGCCCTTGGATGGCCGTGCGCTCTTCGCCGACGATGATCGCGTCGCTCATAGGGCGGCTCCTGCGGCGGCACCGAAGCCCGGTTCGCCGGGGAAGGGGAAGCGGATGAATTCGGGCTTCTCGGCGAGATGGAAGGCGAGCCCGCCGCCCAGCGGCGTTTGCCCCGCGGCGAGCGCGTCGGATAGCCGATCGAGCCGGAGCATGGCGAGCGCCCGGCCGTTCGCCGCGGAACCGATGGTGCCGAGCGGCTTGCCGCCGGCCGTCGCCTCGGCGCCGGTTTCGGTCGCGATGCCGTCGTCGAAGACGATCGGCACCACGCGGGTGCGGGCCGTGCCGCGATGCTGCATGCGGGAGACGACCTCCTGGCCGATATAGCAGCCCTTCTTGAAGGAAACGCCACCGAGCTGGTCGAGCAGTGCCTCATGCGGGAAAGTGTCGCCATAGGCGAAATCGCGCCCGCCTGCGGGCACACCAAGCACGATGCGGCGGGCGTGGTAGGCGTCCGGCTCGGCCGTCACCAAGGCCTCGATGCCCTCGCGATCGGCGATGGCGCGCTGGCCGAGCGACGGCAGGCGCGGATCGTCATAGACGAAGCCGGCATCCCCGGGCAGCGGGGCGCCATCGGCGGAGGCGAGGACGGCGCTGGTCTCGGTGAGGTCTTCCAGCGCGACCTTGGCGCGCAGCTTGTAGAGCTTCAAGCGTTTCATCAAATCGGCGGTCTGGAGCAGGGGCGTGTCGAGCAGGAAGCCGCCGCCATCCTCCGGCGCCAGCGCGAGGATGAAGAAATCGCAGATGATCTTGCCCTGCGGCGTCAGCAGCGCGCCATAGCCGGCCTGTCCGGGCAGGACCGGATCGAGATCGTTGGTCACGAGGTTCTGCAGGAAGTCGCGCGCGTCGTCGCCGCTGACGCGGATGACGCCGCGATCGATCAATCGGGTTGCGGACATGGGCAGCCGTTCCAGTTCTGATGTCGGGCCGAGGCTCGTCAGCCGAATGGGGATGGTGGCGCCACCCGAAAACTGTTTGGGCTTCCTGCGCGGCGCGTTGCCCGATAGGTAGGCTGCATCCGCTTTTTGCTCAACCGCCCGGAGACAGCCATGCCCCAGACCTTCGACGTGATCCTCAAGGGCGGCACGGTGGTGAACCAGGATGGACGCGTCGCGCGCGATGTCGGCGTCACTGGCGGGAAGATCATGGCGCTGGGCGATCTCTCGCAGGCTTCGGCAGGCGAGGTCGTGGACTGCACCGGCCTGCACATCCTGCCCGGCGTGATCGACAGCCAGGTGCATTTCCGCGAGCCGGGGCTCGATCACAAGGAAGACCTGGAGAGCGGTTCGCGTTCGGCCGTGCTCGGCGGCGTAACCTGCATCTTCGAGATGCCGAACACGATCCCGCAGACCACGACGCCGGAGGCGCTGGCCGACAAGGTCGGGCGCGGTCGCCATCGCATGCATTGCGACTTCGCCTTCTGGGTCGGCGGCACGCATGAGAATGCCAACGACGTGCCGGAACTGGAGCGGTTGCCGGGCGCCGCCGGCATCAAGGTGTTCATGGGCTCTTCCACCGGCGACCTGCTGGTCGAGGACGACAAGGGCGTCGCCGAGATCCTGAAGCGCACGCGCCGGCGCGCCGCCTTCCACTCGGAAGACGAGATGATGCTGCGCGAGCGCATGGGTCTGCGGGTCGAGGGCGATCCGTCGAGCCATCCGGTCTGGCGCTCGCCCGAGGTGGCGTTGACCTGCACGAAGCGGCTGGTGCGGATCGCGCGCGAGACCGGTGCACGGGTCCATATCCTGCATATCTCGACGGGCGAGGAGATGATCTTTCTGAAAGACCACAAGGATGTCGCGACCGTCGAGGTGCTGCCGAACCATCTGACGCTGGTCGCGCCGGATTGCTACGAGCGGCTGGGCACCTATGCCCAGATGAACCCGCCGATCCGCGATGACAGCCATCGCCAGCGCATCTGGTGGGGCGTCGAGCAGGGCATCGTCGACGTGCTCGGCTCCGACCATGCGCCGCATACCCATGAGGAGAAGCACCATCCCTATCCGGCGAGCCATTCCGGCATGCCGGGCGTGCAGACGCTGGTGCCGATCATGCTCGACCATGTGAATGCCGGCCGGCTCTCGCTGGAGCGTTTCGTCGATCTCAGCAGCGCCGGGCCGCAGCGCATCTTCGGGCTGGAGGGCAAGGGCCGGATCGCCGTCGGCTACGATGCCGATTTCACCGTCGTCGACCTGAAGCGCCGCGAGACGATCACCAAGGAGTGGAGCGCCTCGAAATGCGGCTGGACGCCCTATGACGGCGTCACCGTCACCGGCTGGCCGGTCGGCACCTTCGTGCGCGGCCTCAAGGTGATGTGGGAGGGCGAGCTCACCACCCCCTCGCAGGGCGAGCCGGCCCGCTTCCTGGAGGCGCTGCCGCGCAGCGCCTGAACCGGATCGGCGCCGCCCGCGTTCGACTCTGGATGAGTGTGCGGGCGGCTCCGCAAAAAAATCGAAAAAAGATTCCCGGCGCTGTCGATTCCGGTCGCGCCCGTTCGACGTGCAGTCAGAGAACGGGTTTCGGCGGTCCGCGCCGAGCCTCCCGGTTCTCCCAAACCCAAGGAGAAGACCGATGCGAGTGATGGTTCTGGTCAAGGCCAGCAAGGATAGCGAAGCCGGCGTGATGCCGGATCCGGAGGTCTTCGCGAAGATGGGCGTCTACAACGAGGAGCTGATCAAGGCCGGCATCCTGCTCGCCGCAGAGGGCCTGCACCCGACATCGAAGGGCATCCGCATGCGCTTCTCGGGCAGCGAGCGGGTGATCACGGACGGCCCTTTCGCCGAGACCAAGGAGCTGCTCGCCGGTTTCTGGCTCTGGCAGGTGAAGTCCTTCGACGAAGCGGTCGAGTGGCTGAAGCGCGCGCCCTTCGACGGCGGCACCGAGATCGAGCTCAGACCCGTCTTCGAGATGGAGGATTTCGGAGACCTCGTGACGCCGGAGCGGCGCGAACGGAAGGACAACCTGCGCGCCGAATTCGAGAAGCGCGGCTGAGCCGGCCCGATACCCCAAACCCAACCCAGCGGACGGTGCAGATGATGCGCCCGTCCCTCTCAATCTCCAAAGGAGAAAACCAATGCGTTTCATGGTGATGGTCAAGGCGACCAAGGACAGCGAAGCCGGCGCTCCGCCGACCCAGGAGCTGCTCGAGGCGATGATGGCCTATAACGAGGAGCTGGTGAAAGCCGGCATCATGAAGGGCGGCGACGGCCTGCAGCCGAGTTCCAAGGGCGCCCGCGTCCAGTTCGACGGCGCCAAGCGCACCGTCGTCGACGGGCCCTTCGCCGAGACCAAGGAGCTCGTCGCCGGCTACTGGCTCTGGGAATGCGCCTCGCTCGACGAGGCGATCGCCTGGGTCAAGCGCTGCCCCAACCCGATGCCCGGCCCGTCCGAGATCGAGATCCGGCCGCTGTTCGAACTGGCCGATTTCGGCGAGATCGTCACTCCGGAGACCGCGGCGCAATGGGACCGGCTCAAGGCCGAATCCGAGAAGCAGGGTTGAGCGACCAAGGCCCCGCTTGCCAGCCGATGCGCTGATGGTGTGTATCGCTTCCCATGTCGGGCAGCGATGCACACCGCACCATCGAGACGGTCTGGCGCATGGAGTCGCCGAAGCTGATCGCGGGCCTTGCGCGCCTGACCCGCGATGTCGGCCGGGCCGAGGAGCTGGCGCAGGACGCGCTGGTCGCGGCACTGAAGCAGTGGCCCGAGGAGGGCGTGCCGCGCAACCCGGCGGCATGGCTGACGCAGGTCGCCAAGCATCGCGCGCTCGACGCCGCCCGGCACGAGATCATGGCCCGGCGCAAGCAGGACGAGATCGGCCGCGATCTCGACAATGAAGGGCCCGTGATGCCCGATCTCGACGAGGCGCTCGATGACGAGGTCGGCGACGACCTCCTGCGCCTGATCTTCACCGCCTGCCACCCGGTCCTGCCCAAGGAAGCGCGGATCGCGCTGACGCTCAGGCTGCTCGGCGGCCTCACGACGGACGAGATCGCGCGTGCATTCCTCGTGCCGGAGCCGACGATGGCGCAGCGCATCGTGCGGGCCAAGAAGACCCTGAGCGACGCGAAGGTGCCCTATGAGGTGCCGACCGGCGCCGAACTCGGCGCGCGCCTCGCCTCGGTGCTGGAGGTCGTCTACCTGATCTTCAACGAGGGCTATTCGGCCACGGCCGGCGAGGACTGGGTCCGGCCGGGATTGTGCGAGGAGGCGCTGCGGCTCGGGCGCATCCTGGCGGCGCGGGCGCCTGACGAGCCCGAGGTCCATGGCCTCGTCGCGCTCATGGAATTGCAGGCCTCGCGGCTCCGGGCGCGGGTCGGCCCCGATGGCGAGCCGATCCTGCTGCTCGACCAGAACCGCGCCCGCTGGGATCGGTTGCTGATCGGACGCGGGCTTGCCGGGCTGGAACGGGCGCAACGGCTCGCCGGCGCGGCGCCGGGTCCCTATCTTCTACAGGCGGCGCTTGCCGCCTGCCATGCCCGTGCTCGAACGGCCGAGGAGACGGATTGGAAGCGCATCGTCGCGCTCTACACGGTGCTCGAGCAGGTGACGCCCTCGCCCGTCGTCGCGCTCAACCGCGCCGTGGCGGTCGGCATGGCGGAGGGGCCGGAAGCGGGGCTTGCACTCGTCGAGCAACTCGCCGGCGAGCCGGCGCTCAAGCGCTACCACCTGCTGCCGAGTGTGCGCGGCGATCTGCTTGCCAAGCTCGGCCGCCACCGGGAGGCGGCGGAGGCTTTCGATACCGCGGTCGCCTTGACGCAGAATGCCCGGGAGCGTGCGCTGATGCAGGAGCGGGCGGCGAAGGAGCGTGCGGCGGGTTAGAGCGCGATCGCGGCGGGCTCGCACTCCCCGTTGTCGTTCCGGGGCGCGCCGCAGGCGCGAACCCCCGAACGACAAGGAGGCGTGCCAAGGTCACGCTTTCGTCAGGGCCAGCCTCGCGGCTCTTTTCAAGCGGCGCTTTCGGCTTGCTTACCTTCAGGCACGGCGAGGCCCCTTCCGACATCGGCGTAGGTGAAGCCCTTGGCGCGGACCTGCTCGGCCCGGTAGACATTGCGCAGGTCGACCAGGACCGGCGACGCCATCCCCGCCTTGACCCGGTCGAGATCGAGCGCGCGGAAGATGTTCCACTCGGTCACGATCACCGCCGCATCCGCGCCAGCCACGCAGTCATAGGCGTCGTGGCAATAGGTCACGCCCGCCGGCAGAACTGCCTTGGCCTGCTCCATGCCCTCGGGATCGTAGGCCCGGATCGTGGCGCCGCCATCGATCAGCGCCGTGACCACCGCGATCGAGGGCGCGTCGCGCATGTCGTCGGTGTTCGGCTTGAAGGTCAGGCCCAGAACCGCGATCGTCTTGCCTCTGACCGCACCGCCGCAGGCCGCGATTACCTTGCGGCCCATCGCCCGCTTGCGCTGGTCGTTCACCGCCGCCACCGTCTCGACGATGCGCGCCGGTGTGCCGTAATCCTGTGCCGTCTTGATCAGGGCCAGCGTATCCTTCGGGAAGCAGGAGCCGCCATAGCCCGGCCCGGCATGCAGGAATTTCGAGCCGATGCGGTTGTCGAGCCCCATGCCGCGGGCGACGTCCTGGACATTGGCGCCGACCTGCTCGCAGAGATCGGCGATCTCGTTGATGAAGGTGATCTTCGTCGCCAGGAAAGCGTTGGCGGCGTATTTCGTCAATTCCGCCGTACGCCGACCGGTGTTCAGGATCGGCGCGTTGTTGAGATAGAGCGGCCGGTAGATATCGGCCATCACGGTGCGTGCCCGCTCGTCGTCGGTGCCGACGACAATGCGGTCCGGCCGCTTGAAATCCTCGATCGCCGCGCCCTCGCGCAGGAATTCCGGGTTGGAGACCACGGCGAAATCAGCATCGGGCCTGAGCTCGCGGACGATGCGCTCGACCTCGTCGCCGGTGCCGACGGGAACCGTCGACTTGGTGACGATCACCGTGTAGCCGCTGAGCGCCCCGGCGATCTCGCGGGTCGCGGCATAGACATAGGACAGGTCGGCGAAGCCATCGCCCCGGCGCGAGGGCGTGCCGACCGCGATGAAGACCGCGTCGGCCTGCGCGACAGGCCCGGCGAGGTCGGTGGTGAAGGACAGCCGGCCCGCGGCCGCATTCGTCCGCACCAGCTCCGACAGGCCGGGCTCGAAGATCGGAATCTCGCCGCGCTTCAGCGCCGCGACCTTGGCTTCCACCTTGTCGACGCAGACGACCTCGTGGCCGAAATCCGCAAAGCAAGCGCCGGAGACCAGGCCAACATAGCCCGAGCCGACCATCACGATCTTCATCGATTACTCCCGTCCGCAAGACGATAGCGCAGGGGCGCCTACTAGCCCGCCTTTGCAACAAGCGCGAGAAAAAAGCAGTTCTGTGAAGGTGACGAGAATTCCGCCGGGAAAATATCTCCCCGCAGGGCGCCGCGCCCCGGTCGCATTCCGTTGCAACTCTGTTCATGCCGGCGTCTATAAGGGATGTCGCATCCTGACGTGCCTAGATCATCGCGCGCCCTACCGGGCGCGGTAACGATGATCTATCCCATTGTCGATGCATCGGATTTATCCGAAAAGTGGAATCCACTTTTCGGTCCGATGCAATAGAACGAGAGCCTATATGAGCGATTCCGTGAGTCCCCTGGCCGGCAAGCGTCTCGAGCCCGGCCAGCTCGTCGATGTGACAGCCCTGACCACGGCCTATTACGAGCAGCCCGATCCCGTGCAGCGTTCGCAGCAGGTCGCCTTCGGTACCTCCGGCCATCGTGGCTCGGCGTTGCTGCGCTCGTTCAACGAGGCGCATATCCTGGCGATCGCGCAGGCGATCTGCCTCTATCGACGCGAACAGGGGATCGACGGGCCGCTCTTCCTCGGCATCGACACCCACGCACTCTCGCGCAACGCCTTCGAGACGGTGCTGGAGGTCTTCGCGGCCAATGGCGTCGCCACGATCGTCGACGAGAAGCTCGGCTTCACGCCGACCCCGGTGATCTCGCATGCCATCATCGCCCATAATCGCGGCCGGACCGCCGGCCTCGCCGACGGCGTCGTGATCTCGCCCTCGCATAACCCGCCGGCCGATGGCGGGCTGAAATACAACCCGCCTCATGGCGGGCCGGCCGATACCGACGCGACCGGCTGGATCGAGAAACGCGCCAACGCCTTCCTCGCCGAGAAGCTCGCGGGCATCCAGCGAATGCCCTACGAGCGCGCGCTGAAGAGCGAGCATGTGCACCGGCACGATTACGTCACCGGCTATGTCTCCGACCTCGCCAGCGTGGTGGACATGGAGGCGATCCGGCAAGCCGGCGTCGTGATCGGGATCGACCCGCTCGGCGGGGCCGGGCTCGACTATTACCAGCCGATCATCGACCGCTACGGGCTCAATGCGACGATCGTCAGCAAGGAGGTCGATCCGGCCTTCGGCTTCATGACGGCCGACTGGGACGGCAAGATCCGGATGGACTGCTCCTCGCCCTATGCGATGGCGAGCCTGATCGGCATGCGCGACCGCTTCGACGTCGCCTTCGCCAACGACACCGATGCCGACCGGCACGGCATCGTGACGCGCAGCAGCGGGCTGATGAACCCAAACCATTATCTCGCGGCGGCCAGCGCCTATCTCTTCGCCAACCGGCCGGGCTGGCGCGCGGATGCCGCGATCGGCAAGACGGCGGTATCGAGCGCGATCATCGACCGCGTCGCGGCGAAGCTCGGGCGGAAGCTCGTCGAGGTGCCTGTCGGCTTCAAATGGTTCGTCGACGGGCTGATCTCGGGCAGCTTCGGCTTCGCCGGCGAGGAGAGCGCCGGCGCCTCGTTCCTGCGCATGGACGGCACGGCCTGGACCACTGACAAGGACGGAATCATCCTGGGCCTGCTCGCTGCCGAAATCACGGCGAAGACCGGCAGCGACCCGGGCGTGCTCTACGGCCAATTGACGGCGGAGCTGGGTGACCCCCGCTATGCGCGCGTCGATGCGCCGGCGAGCGCCAGCCAGAAGGCCGTGCTCAAGAACCTGTCAGCGGAACAGATCGCGACGAAGGAACTCGCCGGCCAGCCGATCACGGCGATCCTGAGCAGGGCGCCGGGCAACGATGCGCCGATCGGCGGTGTCAAGGTGACGGCGGCGGATGGCTGGTTCGCGGCGCGCCCATCCGGCACCGAAGAGGTTTACAAGATCTATGCCGAGAGCTTCCGGGACGAGGCACATCTTGCCGCGATCCAGGAGGATGCACGGCGCATCGTCGGGCAGGCCTTTGCGGCGGCCGGGGCCGTCTGAGGCGCGATCAGCCGGCGCTGGCGACGACCAGTGCCGACCCGCCGAGGGAAGCCAAATACGCGCCGATTTCGACGAAATTCAAATGGCTTGAGAGCCGTCTGCCTTCCCCCGAGGGTGCGACGCTTCTGCCGCAGGGCGATATCGGCCAGATTCGCGCTGTCGCAGCGACGCCAGCAGGCAGCGCCACGGCTTGCGAGCGCGACGGCCGATGGCTGAGCCGCCGCGCCCTTTTCGATCCCGCTTCGCTGCCGCCAGCGATCGTATTGCGGCGTGCGGCGGGGCTGCCTCAGGCGGCGTTCTGCCGGTGCCAGTCTTCCAGATAGGCGAGCACGGTCTTGAGGTCGGACACATCGACATAGCGGCGGCCGAGATCGCGGAGATTGTCGCGATGGGGCTGCTCTTCGATGTCGCCGACGCAATCCTCGGGAACGATGGTCCGGTAGCGATAGCTGAAGCTGTCGATCGAAGTGGCGCGGATGCAGCCCGAGGTGTTGCAGCCGGTGACGATCACCGTGTCGACGCGCTCCTTGTTGAAATAGTCGCTGACGCCGGTGTTGAAGAAGATCGACGGCGCCTTCTTGCAGATCG